>NZ_JBSXOF010000016.1:0-411129 GCF_056859315.1 Methylophaga sp. F-2 | reverse complement strand
CCTATCAATATATTGGATTGAGGGCATTTCGAGACCGACGATTACGATTAAAAAAACGAGAGTGGGAAGCAGCGAATAAAAAAATACAGTTGTTGATGCAGGTGCCAGTTTATGACTAGATTATTTGTGGGGATCCGTCAGACTCTGACCCTATTGATTTATGCTGCCCCCTTGATTTATTTATCCGCTACCCTTAAGGGACTCAACAAAACCAGAATTTCCGAATGCCTTAATGTAGTATTCCTGCGTATTTATCAGGAGGTTATTCTTTTCATTATCAACTTCAAATGGCATATGCTCTAAAAATTCGTAGCGCTCTAGAAGCTGCCTGTAGCGCCAATAAGTACTACGCTCTCCGGAACAATAACAGTTGATTGCTAACACCTGCGATACATCATAATTCAAGAATGAGCGCACCATATTGCTATACATTTTTTCATTTTCAGCCATCGCTGCTTTAACTATATCATTTTTATCAAATTTAGCGCCGATTTCACTTCCTGGTATATTTGTAGCAATAAACTTCAGAAGCTGGTACAAAACACGAAAATAGTGACCACAAAACCTATTTTTTTGCTCTAGCTTATCCTTTGCTTCGGTTAATGTGGATACTTTAAATATTGACTGGCGAGCCATATCAAGATCTGATCGATTATTTGTCCAGCGCCCCGAAGGGGTGGATATTTTTTCTAATGCAGAATTATGCTGTTCCAGTAGAGAGAAGAAAGTCTGTTCAAATTGTTGCCTACTTAATATTTCGGATTGTTTTTTTAGACTAGCCTCAGATTTCTCTTGTGCAGTAGCCGAGCGTTTAAGTTCTTCTCTTGTTGCTTCTAATTCTTTGCTTTGAAGAATTATTGTAAGTAATATCGCAATAAGAGCGAAAAAGCTAAGAATTGGGTTTAAAGTTCCACCCACGAAATCACCGAAAGTTCCCCAGCGGTCATGCTCGCTGCTTAATGGGCCAGAGAAGTTCATGAAGTAGAATACAAATACAATGACAACAATTCCAGTTGCGACCGTAAACATCAATGCAAGTGATGAGAACAGCTGATCAGAAGTCAATGATCTAAGCTTTTCCTTCAAATTTTTCATGCTCAATGTGAGATTCCTTTTTACGTATAACGCCAAAGCTCAGCCGCCACTTTAGTGGGCAGCCGCAGCGCCTGGTTAACTTTGTTCGGCATTCTTTAGCAGTTCTTCAGCAAGTTCATAGCTTTCCCCCAAGTCATATCCGAGCTCCGTAAACCAATCTTCAAATAGGCCATGAATCTCGCCCTGAAGTGCTATGGCTTGTTGTGAAACCTCAGCTACTCGCTGGAAGAGCCGTTGCCTTTCTTCTTTATTACGCAATGAAAGGAACTCATCTGTCACGCAATTATGAATCAACCAATTTCTGTCAGACAGAAATACATCAAATCGCTTTACCAAGTGTGGAGGAATTGTTTTATGTGACTTAGCATTACCGATAAGAGGCACAAGCGTCTGTCCTTTCTGTTTTCCAAGAGCCCTTTCCACGTCGGCTTGCTTAAGGCGCTTTCCTTTTTCTCGTTTCGCTTGCAGCACTTTGAATGTAGTAAAGGATGCTACAACATTTTCCAGATGCTGAAGGTGCCAAACAGCTTCTCCAATTAGGCGGTAGAGCTGATCAACATGCTCCTGTTTATAGGGTGTATTCATAAAAAGCTAACTTCTCCAACACGGGCCGAGCGGTAGCGAGGTCCAGCCCCCGCTTTTTGCGGTCGATGTGCTTGGCCTTGTTAAAATCTTGTTTGTCACTATTCTTGTTTAAATGCCTTTTTAAGCTTTGCTATACCTTCACCTAGTGGCGGAATCTCAATTTTTAGCTTTGTTAGACCAAATTCGAATTTTCCGCCGGAAACGATTAGTGCTGCAGTTAAAGCGACCCCAATACCTAGAAAGACTATTTCAAATGGATTTCTACGCATAATGTCTTGAAGATATAGCTCTTCTTGCACAGGTAGTTTCTGCTTGCTAAGGCGATTAAATTCGGCTGAAGATAAAGAACTAGCATGATGAAGAATTGCACCTGACAAGTGTTCTACACTTGTATCTACAGCAATATCACCATCTTCTTCCAGTTCAAACCGGACTTCCTCTAGCGCCAAAATATAACAAACACGCAACAGCATAAAATATTCTGAAAACTGCAGAATAGGTACCGGTTTTCCATCAGAGTGTATCGTTACTTCCACTTGAGCCATGAGATATCCTTATTGAGTTTTAAGAGTGTCTTTTATGAAGCCTGTGGCTTCATAATAAATATTAAAGAAGTCGCTTCATAATTCCATTTCAAAACTCTAAACAGTTGATAAAAAAAGAAACGGCGATTATTTTTTTGGGGAAAATAGAGCCAAAAAGTTGAAATGGGCTCGAAAAGTAGAGCCATCTTTTGACTCTCTTGGAAGTCAGAGTATTGCGGAGATAAAGTGATTTTCATATTGAAGCATCCATTTCTGTGTCCCCTTAAATCCTTTACGAGCAAATGGTTTAACAACATTGCAATCTATTGATATTTAAAAAATATTTCATAAATTTAACTTTTAATCAACATTAAACAGCCTTGGATGATAAAAATCTGATGTTAATTAGCTTAAGCTAAGCAATACCCCCTATTTTCATACACTTCAAATTTCCTCCATTGACGGAAGGCTTTCTGCTCCAGCGTGCTGATAATAATTCAGTCATTAATCTCTGCACTATTGTAGATAACCACATTATTTTTAGCTCTCTCTCCTGGACCTATTTCAAATCACACAAAGCATTAAAGCTGAGATTGTAGTGTTTCTCATACCGATATATAGTTACACCTACTATCGGTATTTAGAGACAATAAAAACCACATGACCGAGTTACATGCAGACACTACAACCGCTTTATTCAGCCGTGGTCGTAAATACGATCATATGGCGTTGTTGGTGCAGATTGATGTCACAGGCTCAATTCGCGCCGCTGCCACAGCGTTAGGTATGACTTATAAAACCGCATGGGATGCTGTTGAAGCCATTAACAATATGACTGAGAGCCCTTTGGTGGAAAGACGCAAAGGTGGTCGTGATGGGGGTGGAGCTAAATTGACAGATCATGGCCGTCGGCTTATCGGCACATTTCGTCGGCTTGATGAAGAACGTGAGCGTGTTCTGCATCAGTTAAATGATGTGGTAGATGACTTCGATGCTTATTATCAGCTCATCAGGAGATTTGATTTGAAAACCAGTGCTCGTAATCAGTTTCTTGGCAAAGTGAAAACGATCAAACAAGGCGAGATTTCAAACGAAGTGATTTTGGATATCGGCGGTGATGATGAAATTGTCGCCAATATCACGTCAGATAGTCTCGAGCATCTTGAGCTTAAACAAGGCACAGAAGCCTACGCGATGATTAAGGCTTCGTGGGTGATTCTGACCTTAGATCATCAGCTAAAAACCAGTGCCCGAAATAAGCTCACAGGCAAAGTTGCACGCTGTCATGAGGGCGCGATCAATACAGAAGTTATTATTGAATTAAACGGAGGCAAAACACTGGCTGCCACCATCACCAATGAAAGCGCCCATGAACTGAATCTCAAACCGGAGACACAGGTCACGGCATTAATAAAAGCGTCCAACGTTATCCTTGCTGTTGCGAGTTAATACTGAGATATCACAATGAAGACATTACAAAAAGTCCTTACCGCCCTTTTCTTTTTATTTGCTCTTGGTAATGTTCAGGCGCAAACCGTGATGGTGGCGGTAGCAGCCAATTTCACCGAACCTATGCAGGAAATTGCTGCTGCCTTTGATAAAGAGACGGGAAATAACACGGTGCTGTCTTTTGCCTCATCCGGTAAGTTTTTTGCCCAGATAAAAAATGGTGCGCCTTTTGATGTCTTCCTCTCTGCCGATGCCGCCAAACCATTAGCCCTTGAAGAAGCTGGTCTCAGTGTCAAAGACACTCGTTTTACTTATGCTAAGGGCGCATTGATTTTATGGTCACCCAAAGCGGATTTTGTCGATAGTCAAGGTCCGGAGGTGTTGAAAACCGATCAGTTCAAACATCTATCTTTAGCCAATCCTAAACTCGCTCCTTATGGCACGGCTGCCATCGAAACATTAAATAATCTGGGTGTTTATGAGGATGTCGCTAAAAAAATTGTGATGGGAGAAAATATTGCTCAGGCGTATCAGTTTGTTGCTACGCATAACGCTCAACTGGGTTTTGTGGCTTTGTCACAGGTCATGAAGCAAGGCAAGCTAAGTTCAGGCTCCGGCTGGATTGTGCCTAAAGACCTATATTCGCCTATTCGTCAGGATGCGGTATTACTCAAAAAAGCAGAAGATAATGATGCGGCAAAGGCCCTGCTCGACTACCTTAAATCAGACAAAGCCCTGGCGATTATCGAATCCTATGGTTACTCACACTAAGCCCAAATTAACCTAAGACATCATGTTCAGCGACGCGAATCTCACTGCTATTTTACTGACGGCGAAACTGGCTAGTATCGTGACTATTTTGCTGTTGCTGATCAGCACACCTATCGCCTGGTGGCTGGCTCGCACCCGTTGTCGTGCCAAAGTCGCTATCGAGGCATTGGTGGCGATGCCGATTGTCTTACCACCATCGGTTATTGGCTTTTATTTATTAGTCGCCATGGGTCCTGAAGGTCCGGTGGGTCAGCTGACGCAGGCACTTGGCTTGGGCACCTTACCTTTTACCTTTAGCGGACTGGTGATTGCATCCATCTTTTATTCCCTGCCTTTTGTGGTTCAACCGATACAACTGGCCTTTGAAAATATTAGTGAACACTATCTGGAAGCCGCTGCGACGCTGGGTGCGAGTCCACTTGATCGCTTTTTAACGATTGCTCTGCCACTTGCTCTACCCGGCTTTCTGACGGGTGGGATACTAGGGTTTGCTCATACGGTCGGTGAGTTTGGCGTGGTGTTAATGATTGGTGGCAATATTCCTGATGTCACCCGTGTTGTGTCTGTGCAAATTTATGATTATGTCGAAGCCTTAGAATATGAGCAGGCTTGGGAGCTATCGGCCATTATGATTGCGTTTTCCTTTATTACCTTGTTATTGCTGTATCTATTTAACCCCAATAAAAGAAAACTCGCATGAGCACGTCTGTAATGGAAACCCGCTTTTATCTTCAACATCCGGGCTTTACGCTGGATATTGATCTGACCATTCCTGATCAAGGTGTCACAGCTTTGTTTGGCCCGTCCGGTTCGGGAAAATCCACCATCCTACGTTGTATTGCGGGTCTGGAAAAAGCTAAGGGAAAATTCGTCTTTGATGGCAACGTCTGGCAGGATGACAACACCTTTATTCCTCCCCACCAGCGTCCGATTGCCTATGTATTTCAGGAGTCGGCTTTATTCCCTCATCTCAGTGTGATGGCCAATTTGAACTATGCCTTTAAACGCAGAAAACAAAACAACCATGAATTTTCACTGGATAAAGCCATTGAGTTATTAGGCATTGCACACTTACTTGACCGCAAACCGGCTAAATTATCCGGTGGAGAAAAACAACGCGTTGCCATAGCTCGCAGTCTGGCAGTGAACCCAAAACTCTTATTGATGGATGAACCATTAGCGGCACTGGATGTAGCCAGAAAACGTGAGTTTTTACCTTTTTTAGAAAAGCTGCATGACACACTGAAAATGCCGGTGATATATGTGAGTCACTCCCCCACTGAGGTAGCGCGATTAGCCGATCATATCGTGTTACTGAAAGAAGGTCGGGTTGAAGCTACTGGCCCGCTGAATCACACACTGTCTCGGCTGGATTTATCGTCACAAATGGATGAGCAAGCTAGCGTCATCATTGAAGCCAGGATTGAACAACTTCAATCTGAATGGCACCTTGCTGAGGCTGCGTTTGAGGGTGGCAGCATGTGGGTTAGAGATATGAATTTTGTTATCGGCAGTCAGCTACGTCTGCAAGTACTGGCTCGCGATGTCAGTCTGACCCTTTCTCCTGATAAAGACTCCAGTATTGCCAATACAATCGAGGCCATCATCGAAGAAGTCGGCGCTGGTGATCATCCAGCCATCTTATTAGTGAGACTTAAGATCGGCGCTAATTTTCTCCTTTGCCGTCTTACCTCACGCTCATTTCATCATCTCGGCGTTTCTGTTGGTGATAAAGTCTGGGCGCAAATTAAATCCGCTGCCATCATCGAATAACTGCATTTCTTCTAGCTCGTTCCAGCCTTTTCCAATACATCATCTTCCATGCCTGTCATTTGAACAGAACAACAGGCATTTCATCATCTTCATGATCAGGATCAATGTCGCGATACATTCTCAGCTTTATTATTGGCGGCAGTTTTTTGGAATACCCGACAATGGATAATAAGGCTCAATAAAGATGAATTCAGATGCAACGATAACAGCATCTTCTCTCTATGATCGTGCTTTAGGCGCTTATCTTGGTTTTGCTTGTGGTGATGCACTCGGCACCACCTTGGAATTTATGACACCAGAACAAATTCACGAGACTTATGGCCTTCACAAAGATATTACCGGCGGTGGCTGGTTAGGATTGCCAAAAGGTCACGTGACTGATGCGACCGAGATGACCTTGACGCTGGGCCAAGCGATTATCGACGCGCAAGGCTGGGATATCAAAACGACTGCCGACTACTTTGTTGTCTGGTTAAGCAAACATCCGACCGATATCAGCGAGGCAGTACTGCGGGGGATTCGTCGCTATAAAAATACCGGTGAGATCATTGCTCCTTATGACGAACATGACGCTGGTAACGGCGCCTGTAGCCGAATATTACCTTTGGCTTTGATCTGTCTATATCGGGATGATGAGTTTGAACACTGTCTTTGTGAACAAAATCATTTTACTCACCACAACAGCTTATCTGACCGAGCCAGTCAGATGCTGGGATATCTGATAAAGCATTTAATTCGGCAAGAAACCGATTTGGCTGAACACACCATTTCTGAGTTCATTGAAAAAGAGCCTCTGTTTGCTTTCTCACCCTACCCTGGTCATAGCTCTGGCTATATCGTGGATACCATGCAAACCGTGCTGCATTTTTTTCATACTACCGATGGCCTGGAATCCTGTGTGATTAAGACGGTCAATATGGGCGGTGATGCCAATACGGTGGGTGCTATCGCCGGTATGTTGGCTGGCGCAAAATATGGCGTGGATGCTATTCCCGAGCGGTGGCTGAAACAACTTGATCCGGATGTTTATCAACAGATAAAAAGTCAAACAACCACCTTACTTTCATTAGCAGAAAAACTCGCCGAACAAGATCAATAAGATCTTTCTGCTCTGACGGCGAAGTGTTATGTCGCTTTGCTAAGGTGAGCAAGGTATAATTCTTTCCTATATTCAAAGGACTACTAGCTCCCTGAGTTTATCTCTCTCCCATTAAGAAGTTCAGTCTTGATTGCGGAACAACGCTAAGTCTTATTTTCATATCCGCTGAACAGCCATCACGCATGCACGTGATTATTAATTGAGTTCCTATGTCAGATACTGCTTTTTCGTCCCTTCCCTTATCTCAGCCGCAACTGGATGCCTTAACCTCATTAGGTTATGACAGCATGACAGCCATTCAGGCAGAAACATTACCCTGGTTATTAAAAGGCCGCGATGTGGTCGCCCAGGCGAAAACCGGCAGTGGTAAAACGGCGGCGTTTGGAATCAGCGTATTAAATAGCATCAACCCGCGTTTCTTTGGGGTGCAAGCGTTAATCTTAAGTCCGACCCGCGAGCTGGCAGAACAAATCACCAGTGAATTACGCAAGCTCGCGCGTTTAATGCCGAATATTAAAGTCACCACCTTATGCGGTGGCAAACCCATCGGCCCACAAATTGCGTCACTAGAACATGGCACACATATCGTCGTCGGCACGCCGGGCCGGGTAAATGACTTACATAGCAAAAACTGTTTAAAGTTAGATCAACTGAAAGTGCTGGTTCTCGATGAAGCGGATCGTATGTTGGATATGGGCTTTGCTGAAGTGATTCACCACATCATTGATCAAACACCAGAATCGCGTCAGACCGCCCTGTTCTCTGCCACCTATCCTGATACGATTCAGCAGATGAGTGAATCCATCCAAAAGTCACCCGTATCAGTTAAGGTTATCTCTGAACATAAGCAAGATGTTATCGAGCAACTGTTTTTTGATATCAATAAAAATGAACGTGATCAGGCGTTAATCAAGCTGATTCAGCACTATAAACCGGCTAATGCTGTCATCTTCTGTCATACCAAAAAGCAGTGTGATGAAGTGGCTCAGTGGTTGTCCAGTCAACAAATACAAGCGGCCGCTATTCATGGCGATCTTGAACAACGGGATCGTGATCAGGCACTGATTCGTTTTGCCAATAACAGTTGCCCAGTATTGGTAGCAACCGATGTTGCTGCCAGAGGGCTGGATATCGCCGCTCTGGAAATGGTCATTAACTATGAATTACCACGCGATCCGGAAGTGTATGTGCATCGTATCGGCCGTACCGGTCGTGCCGGTGAAAAAGGCATGGCGATCAGTATCGTCACACCAGCCGACGCGCCTCGGGTTGTTGCCATTGAAAACTATGTCTCCGAGCCAGTTCATTATGGCAATTTATCCAAGCTAAAGACCGATTCAGGTTTCACGCTGCAAGGCAAGATGACCACCATCCAGCTGGATAGTGGTCGTAAAAATAAAATACGCCCTGGTGATATTTTAGGTGCCTTAACTGGCGATGCGGGTTTAAACGGTCAGCAAATAGGCAAGATTGATATTCGTGATATGTCCAGCTACGTGGCCGTTGAACACAATGCCCTTAGGCAAGCAATGAATTACTTAGCCAAAGGCAAAGTGAAAGGCCGATCTGTTCGGGCCAGACAAATTCGTTAACTGATTGCTTCTTATCGCTTTTCGAGCACGTAAGTACGCCACATCGCATATTTGGGTAAAAAGTCGATGGCGGCTTTTACTTCAAAACCACTTTGGCGAAACTCATTTTCAATGGTGTGCTGATTAATCACAAAGCGGTTTTGGTACTCTCTTGCGTGGCGTTTTTTCTCCAGCTTTTTACGACGCCAGGCTTTAAAGTTACCATCCACCCATAACGAAATAATCACGGTTTTTTGCGTTACCCGGTGAAACTCTTTCAGCAGTGTTAAGCGATCTTGTGCATCACCAATATGGTGAATAAGACGGATACAGAAAATATTTTCTACAAAATTATCTGGCACATCCAGGCTGAACGCCGACGCCTGAAATGCTTCTACCCGTTGTGTTATTGCCTTGTCACGATACCGCATGCCAGTGTTTATCATGTCCTGGCTATAATCACTGGCAAAGATCTGGCGCTGTGCATCTTCACATAATAAAGACCAGAATCGGCCTGTACCACATGGCACATCTAATACCGTTTTTGGGTCACCTGCGAGCTTAAGTGCTTGTCTGGCCACTTGATGATCACGCCAGTTAGATAATTGACGCCATAATCCATCCTGATGTTTTTCAAAATAAGCTTTCGCATGTGTATCATCATATTTACCTGAAAACTCAAGCGTTGTTTTAATATCTGTGGTCATCTCATCACCTGCTTTTTTAAACTGAGGCTGAGTATGGTTAACAAATATTAAAAAAGACTTAACCGGTTTTTAATATTGCAACGTGGCGTTAACTTAAGTGAGACATTAATCCTTTAATGCCCATACTTTCATATAATCACCTGTTTTATAGCCGAATAATTTATTGCCACCACTGGCAACAGCAATATACTGCTTTCCTTCAATCTCATAACTGATTGGTGGCGCATTCACACCGGCTTCTGAGTGACCTTGCCATAACAGCTCACCTGAGGCCTCATCAAAGGCTAATAATCGACCATCCCCTTCACCTGTAAAGACAAGACCGCCAGCCGTGCTAAGCACGCCGCCTAATAATGGATTTGGGGTTTTATATTGCCAAACAATTTGGCCAGTATTGATATCGATCGCCGTTAATAGACCATAGTGCTCAACATCATTCATGGGTGACATAGAAGAATATTTCACCCCTGACTCGCCATCGCCGGTCCCCATTTGATGCAGGCGATAATTAATTGGCCAGTGAATACCCGCGATGAAAGCGAGTCCACGTTGTTGATCAACAGAAATAGGTGACCAGTTCGAGCCGCCAAGTACCCCCGGGTAGATAACGGTACCCTCTTCACTAGGCAGTTTGAACATATTCTGTTGCGGCACATAGGCTTCGCTTCTAAATAACAGTTTGCCCGTGTTACGGTTTAACACATAAAACCAGCCCGTTTTTCCCGCCTGACCCAGCGCATTGATCTTTTTGCCATCAATATCCACAGTGAATAATGCCGGAGGGCTGGCCACATCATATCCCCATAGATCATGGGGGACTTGCTGGAAATACCACTTTACTTTGCCACTCATGGCATCTAATGCGACGATAGAAGATGTGTAGAGATTATCACCAGGTCGTGACGAGTCTTCCATCTGTGGCGATGGATTCCCGGTGCCAAAAAATAGTGTATCGGTATCCTCATCTATTGCAGGCGTACTCCAGGCTGAGCCACCGCCATAACGCCAAGCATCAGGATATTCTGCTAACACCGCTTTTTCTTTTTCGATATCTCTGGGTAAGGCTTCACCACCCGGTGTAGTTGTGACGAACTGACCTTCCCAATTGTGTTCTGGAATGGTATCGAACTGCCATAAGGGTTTTCCGGTTTCAGCATCATAGGCAGCAAGAAAGCCTCTCCGTCCATACTCACCAGCGATACCCACCACAGCACCCAAAGGTGCATTAACGTCAGGAGAGTCGATATGTAAGCCATAACCAACACCTGTAATGCCAATAATGACCTGGCCTTTGTACACCATGGGTGCCATGTTGATACCGGCGCCTGATTTACCCGATACTTTTCCTTTAGCCTCATCCCCCAGCGTAGCGATATCCTCCTGAATACCACTCTCACCCAGAGTGACATCTCTATCCCAGGCTAGCTTGCCTGTTTGTCGATCCAAAGCAATCAACCGACCGTCTACTGTGCCCATATACACATGATAATCATCAACAGCGACACCCCGATTCGCCGGACCACAACACATCTCACGGGATGTGATTCGCTCATGATGATAACGCCATATTTGTTGCCCCGTTTTGGCATCTAATGCCACCACGTCATTAAAGGGTAAAGACAAGTACATCACCTTATCTTTGACAATGGGCGTTGCTTGAAAAGTGGCTTTAATACCGCTTTGATATTGCCACGCAGGCTGTAAATTCTGGATGGTATCTTGATTAATTTGTGTCAGCGGTGAATGTCTTTGATGCCATTGGTTACCACCAAATAAAGGCCATTGATTTTCATCAGCATTGGCCTGCACATTTAATATACTGAAAACAACGACGATACAAAGCTGTCTTAATTTCATCATCCGCACCATTTATTCTGCTTGATAAAATCACTATACATGAGAAGTCTCTGTATTTTTTGTTATAACAAAGACACGATAAATCTATTTTCAGTTAAGGATTCGTAATGGAGTTACCACAAGATAAACATGCCGTTTTACGGATTATGGCCAGACCGAGTGATGTGAATATCGCTGGTGATATTTTTGGTGGTTGGTTAATGTCGCAATGTGATATTGCCGGTGGTATTTATGCCAGTCGTCTTGCCGGCGGCCGGGTTGTCACTGTCGCCGTCAATAATTTTCAGTTTATTGCGCCCGTGTTGGTGGCTGATATTGTCAGTATTTATGTGGATACAATACGGATTGGCACAACCTCTATCACCGTGAAAGTAACGGTATTAATTGAACGCCGTGATGGAAAAAATGAAACGACAATGAAGGTAGCAGAAGCTGACATTGTCTATGTTCATATTGATGAAAACCGCCAACCAGCCGCTATTACACAAGAATAATATCGACACATAAAATATAAGGCCTTAACGGCCTTATATTTGTTGCTTATGTTGAGAAGAAGTGCGTTAAACAGCTTGCTTCGTCGCAGCGGCTTCTTCCATGCCACTTTTAACTTGCTCTGCTGCTTCTTTCGCAATCGGATCAAGCTCAGCACCACCAGCATCAAGATATTCCACTAAATCTTCTTTCATCTTTCTGGCCCAGAAGCGCTTGATATGACTGGCAACACGTTCAGCTGCCTCTTTATCTTCGTAAGCGCGATTATTGGCCGCGATTTGGTTAATCATTTTGATCAAAGTTTCAACCGGACTATGACTCATTTTGTTACTTTCCTTACATTGCCCTGTGGGCTTTTTCGTGATCATATTGAGTAAACGGATCGTGATAAATGACGTGACGACCAGAACGGGCAAAGCCAACCAGCTTCAGACCCACATGCTGTGCTTGTTCAATCGCTAAAGATGTGGGGGCAGATACTGCCACAAGACAGCCAAAACCAGCGCTGGCTGTTTTCTGTACCATTTCATAGCTGGCACGACTGGTGACTAAAACAAAACCGTCGTGTGGCGATAATCCGGCTTTAACGTGAGCACCGATGAGTTTATCCAGTGCATTATGTCTGCCGACATCTTCCCTCGTTAGCACAATATTACCCTCAAGATCACACCAAGCTGCGGCATGGGTCGCCCCTGTCAGTTGCTGAAGCTGTTGGTATTGCTTGATATTATTCAAGGCTGTCTGGATAACATCATCCGCAACTTGCACCGACTGAACGGGTTTAATCGGGCGAATAGCCTGTTTAAGTGATTCAACACCACATAAACCACAGCCAGTTCGGCCAACTAAACTGCGTCGACGCTCACGTAATGCATCAAACTTTTCATCAGCAATCATCAATCGGACACTGATGCCATTACTATTCGACTGCACATGAATATGGCTAACCTGTTCGGCATTATCCACAATATCTTCAGTCAAACTAAACCCCAGAGCAAAGTCAGCTAAATCTGCCGGTGTCGCCATCATCACCGCATGAGAAATCGTGTTGTAAACCAGTGCAACAGGTATTTCAACAGCAATGTCGTCATGCTGATATTGGGTAGCCGATTCATTGTGATGAACGGCTACCTCAACATCAACTGTCGTTTTATCAACGCTTGTCATTACTCAGCTTCTACCTCTGAGTGAGCCGTGTCTGCTGCCCCTTTCAGTAGTTTCATCTGCAACGCTTCAAATGATTTGAAGTTTTGCTGCCACTCTGAAGGTTGGCTGACTCGTTCAACCTGAACGGCTGTGACTTTATACTCAGGACAGTTGGTCGCCCAGTCAGAGTTATCAGTCGTAATAACGTTGGCACCGCTACCAGGATGATGGAATGTGGTGTAAACCACGCCCGGCAGGACTTTATCGGTAATGCGAGCACGCAATACCGTTTGTCCGGCTCGACTGGTAATACCTAACCAGTCATTCTCTTTAATACCCCGTACTTCAGCATCAGATGGATGAATATCCAATACGTCCTCATTATGCCAGGCCTGATTCTCAGTACGACGTGTTTGAGCACCGACGTTGTATTGAGACAGGATACGTCCGGTTGTGAGTAATAATGGGAAACGACTATTAGTACGTTCATCCGTCGCCACGTATTCAGTGACACTGAAACGACCCTTACCAATCGGGAAATCATCCACATGCATGGTAGGCATACCCACTGGATTTTCATCATTACATGGCCATTGAATACTGCCCAGCTCGTCAAGACGATCATAGTTAACACCGGTAAAGGTAGGTGTCAGCGAGGCAATTTCATCCATAATTTCTGATGGATGGTTGTAATGCATGGGATAACCAAGGGCATTCGACAAGTCCACTGTGATTTCCCAGTCTTCCTTACCTGCTATTGGTGGCATCACTTTACGTACGCGGTTGATACGGCGTTCCGCGTTAGTGAATGTACCGTTCTTCTCAAGGAATGAAGACCCCGGTAATAACACGTGTGCAAATTTGGCTGTTTCATTCAGGAACAGATCCTGAACAATCAAACACTCTAAAGAACGCAGTGCTTTTTCCACATGCTGTGTGCCTGGATCAGACTGAGCAATATCCTCACCCTGAACATATAAGGCTTTAAATTCACCAGCAATCGCTGAATCAAACATATTAGGGATACGCAGACCTGGTTCATTATCCAGTTTCACACCCCAGACTGATTCAAAGTGTGCACGCGCAGTATCATCTGAAACGTGTTGATAGCCTGGCAATTCATGTGGGAATGAGCCCATATCGCATGAACCCTGCACATTATTCTGACCACGAAGTGGGTTCACGCCCACACCTTCGCGACCGATATTACCGGTTGCCATCGCCAGGTTAGCAATACCCATGACCATGGTTGAACCTTGACTATGTTCGGTCACACCCAGACCGTAGTAAATCGCGCCGTTCTTCGCTGTCGCATAAGTTCTGGCCGCTTGACGTACTTTGTCGGCGGCGACACCGGTTGTGGCTTCAACGGCTTCTGGTGAATGACGTTCATCACGAATGAACTCACGCCATTTTTCATAACTTTCCATATCACAGCGTTTTTCCACAAAGGCTCTGTCTTCCAGGCCTTCTGTCACTACGACGTGTGCAATAGCATTAACCAGCGCCACATTAGAACCTGGGCGTAAAGCTAAATGTTGTGCTTTTTTCAAATGCGGAGTTTTCAACAGATCAATATGACGTGGATCCGCCACAATCAAGTCGGCTCCTTCACGCAGACGACGACGCATCATTGAACCAAATACCGGATGCGCATCCGTTGGGTTAGCACCGATAACCATGATGACATCAGATTTCATTACAGAATCGAAGTTCTGCGTACCCGCTGATTCACCCATGGTCACTTTCAGACCATAACCCGTTGGTGAGTGACAAACGCGTGCACAGGTATCTGTGTTGTTATTACCAAATGCCGCACGGACTAATTTTTGAACCAAATAACTTTCTTCGTTAGTACAGCGTGATGAGGTGATACCACCGACACTTTCACGACCGTATTTAGCTTGAATACCTTTCAGACGTGTTGCTGCAAAATTAATCGCCTCTTCCCAGCTAACTTCTTGCCAAGGATCGGTAATCGACTCACGAATCATCGGTGCTTTGATACGATCTTTATGCGTGGCATAACCAAAGGCAAAACGACCTTTCACACAAGAATGACCGTGGTTTGCGTCGCCGCCTTTATAAGGCACCATACGCACCACTTTGTCGCCTTTCATTTCAGCTTTAAATGAACAACCAACACCACAATAGGCACATGTGGTAACAACACTGTGCTCAGGTTGGCCCATTTCAATGATGCTTTTTTCCATTAGGGTGGAAGTTGGGCACGCTTGCACACACGCACCACAAGACACACACTCTGAATCCATAAAGTCTTCATTTTGACCAGCAGCGACTTTGGAATCAAAACCACGTCCATCTATCGTCAGAGCGAAGGTACCCTGCACTTCTTCACAGGCACGTACACAACGAGAGCAGACAATACATTTGCTTGGATCAAAACTGAAATATGGGTTGGAATTATCTTTTTCACTATCCAGATGGTTTTCACCTTGATAGCCATAACGTACTTCACGCAGGCCCACATCACCAGCCATATCCTGTAACTCACAGTTACCATTGGCAGGACAGGTCAGACAATCCAGAGGGTGATCTGAAATGTACAGTTCCATCACATTTCTGCGTAATTTGGCTAACTTGCTGTTTTGCGTGGTGACTTTCATGCCTTCATCAACAGTTGTTGTACATGAAGCCGGATAGCCACGTCGTCCTTCAATCTGTACAGCACATAAACGACAAGAACCAAAGGATTCCAGATTGTCGGTTGCACATAATTTTGGAATATTGATATTCGCTAACGATGCAGCACGCATTACTGACGTGCCTTCAGGCACTGTGATTTCCACACCGTCAATTTCTACAGTCACTAACTTCTCAGATACACGAGCTGGTGTACCGTAGTCTTTATTTGGATTAAATGTTTCAATTCTCATGTCGTCACTCCTAGCGCGTTGCGCTGAGTTCTTCTGGGAAATATTTCATTACGCTCTGCACAGGGAATGGCGTCATGCCACCCATCGCACAAAGCGAGCCGTCTATCATGGTTTCGCATAAGTCTTCGAGTAAGACCCAGTTCGCATTGGCATTTTCACCGTTGCGAATACGATCAATGACCTCAACACCCCGTGTGGAGCCAATTCGGCATGGCGTACATTTGCCACAAGACTCGACTTTACAAAATTCCATTGAGAAACGGGCCTGCTGTCCCATATCCACGGTTTCGTCAAACATAACGACCCCGCCATGGCCTAATACGGCGCCAACAGCAGCGAACTCTTCATAGTCAATGAGGGTATCCCATTGGCTTGCGGGTAGATAAGCACCCAGCGGACCACCTACTTGTACAGCTTTCAGAGGTTTACCCGTCAACGTGCCGCCACCAAAGTCTTCCATTAACTCTCGTAAACTAATACCAAAAGCTAATTCGACTAAGCCGCCTTGTTTTACATTACCCGCCAATTGCAAAGGTAATGTGCCGCGCGAACGCCCCATGCCATAGTCAGCATACGACTGACCGCCTTTATCCAGGATATAAGGCACAGCAGCAAACGAAAGCACGTTATTAACAACGGTCGGTTGCCCAAATAATCCGACAATCGCTGGTAACGGTGGCTTGGCTCTGACTAAACCACGTTTACCTTCCAGACTATCTAATAAAGATGTCTCTTCACCACAGATATAAGCACCTGCACCGAGACGCACTTCTAAATCAAAGTGTTTACCCGACCCCAGAATATTTTCCCCCAGATACCCGGCTTTATAGGCACGTTCAATCGCTTCATTCAGAAGTTTATGGGCGACAGGATATTCAGAACGGAGATAGATATAACCTTGTGTTGCATGAACGGCCAATCCAGCGATAGTCATGCCTTCTATCAGCATAAATGGATCGCATTCCATCACCAGGCGATCGGCAAAGGTACCGGAGTCACCTTCATCAGCATTACAGACAATATATTTTTGTTCTGCTGGGGTATCTAAAACGGTTTGCCACTTAATCCCTGTTGGGAAGGCGGCACCACCACGACCACGCAGGCCAGATGTTTTGACTTCATCAACAATATTCTGGGCTTGCATTGCGATGGCATTTTTCAGGCCGTTAAAACCATCCAAAGCAATATAATCTTCAATTGAAACAGGATCAGTAATACCAGAACGGGCAAATGTCAGTCTTTGTTGTTTTTTGAGGAAGGGATGTTCTTCAACCAGACCAATGCAACTCTCGTGTTGTTGATTACCATCCAGCATGCCAGCATCAAATAGCGCCGGTACTTGCTGAGCACTGATAGCACCATAACCAACGCGACCTTGTGCCGTCTCGACTTCAACAAGGGGTTCAAGCCAGAGCATGCCACGACTACCGTTACGAACAATAGTCGCATCCAGGCCGCGTTGTTCAATTTCTTGCTGAACGGCTTCTGCTAGCTGATCTGCTCCCAAAGAAAGTGCCGTGGTATCGCAGGGAATGTAAATACGTTGACTCATTAGCCGACCTCCTTCATATCTTGCTGATGGGAAGCCACTAACTCATCAAAACGCTCAAGACTGACCCGTCCATGAATATCATCATCGATTCTAATAGAAGGGCCTGTAGCACAGTTACCCAGACAATAAACGGGTTCTAAAGAAAACTGTCTGTTCGCGGTGGTTTGGTGGTAATCAATACCGAGTGCTTGTTTTGCGTGTGCTTCTAACGATCGGCAACCGACAGCCTGACAGGCTTCTGCACGACATATTTCAATCGTGTGTTTTCCTGGCGGTGTGGTTCTAAAATGATGATAGAAACTGATTACTCCGTGAACTTCTGCTCGCGTTTGCAACAAAGACTCAGCAATCTGTGCAACCGCTTTTTCAGGGATGTAACCAATTTCGTTCTGAATTGCATGTAAGATGGGTAACATCGCGCCAGGCTTGTGTTTTAGCCCATCTATAATTAATTGAATAGACTGCTCAGTCCATTCTTTACCAACTGTCATTATATCTCTCTCCGTTATCTGAAATATGCACAATTAGACATATTTAATTTATCTTATTTTTATTATTGACAAGACATTAGCATAGAGATTGCACGATAAAAATATGCATTTTTAATCATATTTAAAAACTGTGAATCACTATCCATTTTTTATAAAAGTATGACCTTAACAAGCTCATAAAATTTCCTACTCTGGTTCCCAGGCCGAATTAAGTGCAAAGCCATTTATATTCGCACCATCGCTGTGCATAAAATTTATTAACAACTTTCACACCCAACATAAAGCTTTGTTTTAAATGATAAATAAAAACTGGCATAGTTACTGCTAAATATAAATTACAAACAACTTTTCAGCTGCATTTTGTTTGTATTTCTCTCTTGTCTACGTGCTGAGCCTTGGGGTGAACATAAGTTCACCCCTTTTTTTTGTGTCAAATTGTCCCATCAGTTCTGTTAGCATAGCAGTATCATTCATCGGCAATTACTCTCTGAATTCTATGCATCAGCGCACTATTGAAAACCTTCAACAAGATCATGATTTTGTCACGGTAAATCCCCATGCTGAGAAGCGTACCCGATATGTGCTTTTCCTTACTGTGATTACCATGGTTGCAGAAATTATCGCCGGTACGCTATTCGGCTCAATGGCATTGCTTGCTGATGGCTGGCATATGGCTACCCATGTCGTCGCTTTTCTGATTACTCTATTTGCTTATTCTTACGCGGCGAAAAATAAAGCAAATGCAGCCTTTGCTTTTGGTACAGGAAAAGTGAGTGTTCTGGGCGGCTTTGCCAGTGCAATTGCTCTGGGAGTGGTGGCTTTAATGATGCTGCTTGAATCTGTTGAGCGACTGGTTAATCCACATCAAATTGAATTCAGTGCCGCAATTCTTGTTGCTGTGATTGGTCTCGTTGTTAATCTGATCAGTGCTCTATTATTAAAAGATAACCACGCACACAGTCATGATCATGGACATGCTCATTCGCATCACGATCACAATCTGAAAGCCGCCTATATGCATGTATTGGCAGATGCCTTAACCTCAATTCTCGCCATCATTGCCCTTATTGGTGCGATGTATCTTGGCTGGTTATGGTTAGATGCCACAATGGGTATTATCGGCGCAGCCATTATTAGTATCTGGGCCATTGGCCTAATTCGGGAAACAAGTCCAGTCTTACTCGACGGCAGTATTGATAAAAGCTATAGCCAAGCCATCCAGAACTGTATTGAAAGTGATGCTGATAATCGTATCGTTGATTTTCATATTTGGCATGTGAGTGCTAATCATTTTGCTGCCATCATTTCCATTGTGACATCTGAGCCTAAAGCCACGCATCATTACAAGTCACTACTCACTGAATTTGATCGTCTTTCTCACATCACGATTGAAGTCAATCAATGTCACGATAAGTCATGTCGCCATTAAAAATTGATTTATAACGAGTTTTTCAAAGAAAACTCGACCTTCGTTCAATATCTTAAATAGGCGGTACGAATACTGCATTAAGCTACCCATAATCAATTAAAGCCACCTGAGAGATATGGATATGCTGAATATCGACATCAGCGACTTTCTTCAAAAGCATCAATTACCTGATAGTTATCAAACGCTTGCGCGAGACTGGTATCTACCCATAATAGAAGAAATCGCTACGCACCAGAACAGTGCAAAAAGGACGATCACGATTGGTATTAATGGTGCACAAGGTTCAGGAAAAAGTACGCTAGCGCAGTTGGCTGTTTATGTCCTCACTCAGCATTATTCGCTGAGTGTTGTCTCTCTTTCATTAGATGATTTCTATTTTACACGTCAGGAAAGAACACAACTGGGTCAGGGTATCCATCCTCTTTTAGCCACACGCGGTGTGCCAGGAACACACGATATAACACTTGCCAGAAGAACCATTACTCAGCTTATTCATCAGCAATTTCCAGTGAGTATTCCGCGTTTCAATAAAGCAGAAGATGATCGCTTCCCTGTTGAATCTGCAGAAATTATTACTCATCCTGTCGATGTCATCGTGCTTGAGGGTTGGTGTTTAGGTGCAGAAGCCCAACATGAATCATCACTCATCCAGCCAGTTAATGATTTGGAAGAAACTGAAGATAAAGATCTGGCATGGCGCCGTTATGTTAATGAGCAGCTAGCACGGTTTTATCCCAAACTGTTTGAGCTGATTGATATCTGGATCATGCTCAAAGCCCCATCATTTGATTGTGTTTTTCAATGGCGGTTGGAACAGGAAAACAAATTAAAACGAAGTTTGTCAGAGTCTGATAAACAAACACAGATCATGGATGAAAAAGCGGTCGGACGCTTTATTAAATTTTATCAACGTATTACCGAAAATACCCTCAACACGCTGCCTAAGAAAGTGAACTATCTATTTGAACTCGATGAAAACCGTCAGATAACAAAATTAACCAGACCGACTCAATCCACTTTGAATACAGACTTGCCTTGCCAGTGGTTAGTCTTCACCGACATGGATGGGAGCCTACTGGATCATCATAACTACCATTTTGATGAAGCCATTCCGACCTTAACAGCACTTGAACAGAACCATATTCCTGTCATCCCCGTCACCAGCAAAACTGCTGCTGAAGTGGAATTAATCAGAGACAGCTTAGCTAATCACCACCCTTTTATTATTGAAAATGGTGCTGCAGTCTATATCCCTCAAGACTATTTTGAAAAGCAACCAGAAGGCACTGAAAAACGAGGCAAATACTGGGTGAAAAGTTTTGTCCAGCCGCGTAGCTATTGGCAATCACTCATTAATCAGCTTCGTCCCAAATATCAGAATGACTTTGTTACCTTTGCTGATGCAGGCATCGACGGCATTATTGCCATGACAGGTCTGAATGTTCATGCGGCCGCTTGTGCAGCAAGAAGAGAGTTTGGCGAACCCGTGTCCTGGCATGGCAATGGTAATCTGAAACAACAATTTATTGCTGAACTCAATGCGCTGGGAGCCAATATTCTTGAAGGCGGCCGTTTTCTTCATGTATCTGGGCAATGTGACAAGGGACGGGCCTTAAAATGGTTGACAGATATGTATCAGAACACGATGCCCGAACAAGTTATACAAACCTTAGCGATAGGCGATAGCCAAAATGACAAAGCCATGCTTGAACAGGCTGATCATGCCTTAGTCATCCGCTCACCGGTACATGGTCTACCTGATATCGACAGAACACATAATTTAACGGTGTCCACATTTTTTGGCCCTAAAGGTTGGGCTGAAGGCGTCACTCAAATCATCGATGCAAAGCTGCATTCCGATTCATTTAACTTACCCCGAGGCAATCATGGCTGATTTTCACCAGAATGGGATTATTACCACACTTCATAATCTAACCAATCGTCACCTAGCTGATTTAGAAAGTGATCTTGTACAGTTCAGCAAACAAAGACCAATGGGATTACTTCTACCCTCTCTTTTCTCAGAGCTTGAAGGCGAGGCCTTACCGCAAATAATTCAACAGCTAAAAACGGTACCCTATTTATCTGAAATTGTGATTGGCCTGGATCGCGCTGATGCCGATCAATATCGCCATGCACTGACCTTCTTTTCTGCCTTGCCACAACACCATCGTATTTTATGGAATGATGGCCCCAGGCTCACCGCAATAGATGAAGAGTTACAATCATTAGGACTGGCACCAAAAGAAAAAGGCAAAGGTCGTAACGTGTGGTATTGCATGGGTTACATCATTGCTTCAGGCAAGACAGAATCTATTGCTCTCCATGATTGTGACATCGTGACTTACACCAGTGATTTACTGGCACGATTGATCTATCCGGTTGCTAACCCAATGTTTAACTATGAATTTTGTAAAGGCTATTACGCCCGCGTTGCCAGTGGCAAACTCAATGGTCGTGTGAATCGTTTATTAGTGACGCCACTTATCCGTGCATTAAAAATGGTGGTAGGCAACCAACCCTATCTTGAGTACATGGATAGCTTCCGCTACCCGTTAGCTGGCGAGTTCTCTTTCAGACGCGATGTATTATCCGATATTCGTATTCCCAGTGACTGGGGTCTGGAAATTGGTGTGTTATCAGAAATGCATCGTAACTATGCCAATAACAGACTGTGTCAGGTCGACGTTGCCCAAGTTTATGATCACAAACATCAGGAATTATCGCCGGATGATCAACAAGCCGGCTTATCAAAAATGTCGATTGATATTGCTAAATCCCTGTTCAGAAAATTAGCAACGAAAGGCACTGTTTTTACGCCTGAATCATTCCGTACCCTAAAAGCTACCTATTATCGAATCGCACTCGACTTTGTTGAAACCTACCACAATGATGCTGTGATGAATGGGCTGCATTTTGATATTCATCAGGAAGAAGAATCAGTGGAAATGTTCGCTAAAAATATTATGGATGCAGGACAGATGTTCCTGGAAAATCCGATGGAAGTCCCTTTTACTCCGAGTTGGAGCCGCGTTCAGAGCGCTCTTCCAGATATTTTTGAAAGACTGTATGAGGCTGTTGAAGCTGATTATCAGGAATTTTCTGCATAAGGGACACCGAACATGACACCTAATGATGAGCAACTACAGCAATTAAAACAGACAGTTCTCCATCATCTCACCGCAATTTATGCTGATACCTCACCTGAGCTTTCACTCCCAGCTTTATGTGAAGACATCATCAACATTATGCGGTTGAATCAGGACTACAAAGAAAGCGTTTCACACAGAAATAATTGGGATCAAAATGACGTTATCCTGATTACCTACGGCAATAGTGTCAAAAAGGAAGGTGAAGCCCCTTTAAAAACGTTACACCGTTTCTTGAATAGAGAAATCAGTGGCTATATCAATGGTGTGCATATTTTGCCATTTTTCCCCTACTGTTCTGATGATGGCTTTGCGGTAATGGATTATTACGAAGTCAATAAAGCGCTGGGAGACTGGGAGGACATCGAAGCTATCGCCAATGATTATCGTCTCATGGCAGATCTTGTTATCAATCATGGTTCCAGCAGTGGTACGTGGTTTAAGAATTTCATTAAAGGCGATGGACCTGGCCATGACTATTTCTTTACCACATCACCTTCAACCCCCATCAGTCAGGTTGTGCGGCCACGCACCAGCCCGTTATTACGCGAAACTGAAACACATGACGGGACTCAATATGTCTGGTGTACCTTCAGCCATACTCAAGTCGATTTTGATTTCCGTAATCCTGAAGTTCTGAAGGAATTTATTAATATCGTTCGTTTTTATCTGGATAAAGGCGTTCATATTTTCCGGCTGGATGCTGTCGCTTTTTTATGGAAAAAAATTGGCACCAACTGTCTTAATCTGCCGGAAACCCATGAAGTTGTCCGTCTAATGCGAAGCTTGATCCAGCATGCCGATCCCGATGCTGTGATCATTACTGAAACCAATATTCCTAATCGGGAAAACCTGAGTTATTTTGGTAATGCCAACGAAGCACACTGTATCTATAATTTTTCATTACCGCCGTTACTGGTAAACACTCTCGTCACGGGCGATTGTTTTTATTTAAAACAATGGTTGATGAGCATGCCGCCAGCACAACATGGCACGGCCTACTTTAATTTTATTGCTTCACATGATGGTATTGGCCTCAGACCAGCTGAAGGATTACTCAGCGAAGCAGAAATTGCCTCATTAATCAGTACTATGCAGCAATTCGGTGGTCGCATATCCTGGCGTGAGGGTGAGAATGGCGTTAAAAAACCTTATGAAATCAATATTTCATTATTTGACGCGCTGCAAGGAACGACTTCAGGCAAAGATGAGTGGAATATAGACCGTTTTATTTGCGCACATGCCATCATGTTGGCCTTAGAAGGAATTCCCGGCATTTATATTCATAGTTTACTTGCCACCAGCAATGATGTTCACAAGTTAGAACAAACCGAACAAAACCGTTCTATCAATCGCCATGAATGGGATGAAGAGGCCTTGACGGCAGAACTGAGTACACCAACATCGCAACATGCTCAGGTATCGGGTTTACTCAAAAAGCTCATTCATTTAAGAAAACAACAACGGGCTTTTCATCCTAATGCCACTCAGTTTACACTGCACCTTGGTGAAAAACTGTTCGGTTTCTGGCGACAAAGTATGGACAGAAGACAAAGCATCTTCTGCATATATAACATTACAGATACCGAACAACCACTGCGTATCGCAAACTTAAACTTAGTTGTCACGGATCGATGGTGGGACCTGATTAGCGGTGTTATTCTAGATGGTTCATCTGACGTTATTACAGTTGCGCCATACCAAGTATTATGGATTACCAACGGCTAAGGTATTGTCATCAGACTTTCATACCTATCAGCTAAGCTATATAAAAAAATAAGGAACAATGAATGCAACCAGTTAAAAAAATTCGTAAATGTCTATTCCCTGTAGCAGGTTATGGCACACGATTCCTGCCGGCGACTAAAGCCATGCCCAAAGAAATGCTTCCTGTTGTTAACAAACCCTTAATTCAATATGGTGTTGAAGAAGCCATTGAAGCAGGTATCAATCAAGTTGGGTTTATTACAGGCCGGGGCAAACGCGCCATTGCTGATCACTTCGATACCAGTTATGAATTAGAGCATCAGATTCGCGGTACTAGTAAAGAAAAGCATCTCGAAGATATCCGTGCGGTCATGGATACCTGTGACTTTATCTTCATGAGACAACGCGAAATGTTAGGTCTTGGTCACGCCATCCTGACAGGACAACCTATTATTGGTGATGAACCATTTGCTGTTATTTTAGCGGATGACCTTTGCGCACGAACTGATGAAAACGTATCCAAACGCGCCCTAGGTCAGCTGGTTGAACTCTATGAAAAATATAACTGCAGTGTTATCGCCATTGAAGAAGTCCCCGGCGACAATATTAGTAGTTATGGTGTGATATCTGGTCGTGAAATCGAAGACGGTGTTTATGAAGTCGATGACATGGTGGAAAAACCAAAACCAGAAGATGCGCCAAGTCAGCTGGGTATTATTGGTCGTTATGTGTTAACACCAGATATTTTCGAATACATTGAAAAAACGCCGCCGGGTGCTAACGGTGAAGTCCAAATCACCGATGCTATACGCACACTAGCCAAAGAAAAGCGTGTCTTGGCACTGAAATTTAAAGGTCATCGTTTCGACTGCGGTAGTATTGACGGCTTTGTTGAGGCCACCAATTATTACTATCAGCGTGATCATGTGAAAAAATAAGTCGTATTATTAAGTTTGAAAAAAAGCCGGCCCTGTTGCCGGCTTTTTTATATGGTCTTTCGGTGACCTTTGGGTTTCCATGCCGGGGCAATCACGTTGGGCATGGTGGATTTTTGTAATAATCTGGCCGGTGCCAGAGTCAGCTCGCCATAACGATAATTCACTTTATCTACCGTCTGATTAAGATGTTCTCTTTGCAGATCGGGCTGTGCAAATAAGTCCAGTTGCTTACCTTGCCGAGGCGATAATGCTGTCACCTGTACTTGCCACACACCTTGCCCCGCCCAGTAAAAATCAACAAAGGCTTTACATAGCTGGTAAATCACTTGTCCATCATCAGTGTAGACACCGGCATGTGCTTTTGTTTTAAGCCAGCCTCTCTCCGTTTTTAAACCAATAAAAAAGCACTCCGCCTGATAACAAAAACAACGCATCCTAGCCGCGACTTTTTCAGCCATATGTTGTAAATAGGTCAATATGATATTTTTTTGAGCCGTTTTAGGTGGCAAAACCTTTCCATGACCGATGCTCTTAGGTGCTTTAACATTAAAATGTAAAGGTTCTGGATCCAGCCCTTGCGCCATTAGCCATATTCGCCGGCCTAAATGCCCAAAGCGTTTCGCCAGTAAACTCATTGGTATTTTTTTCATATCACCACAGCGCTCTACACCGTAATGTCTCAGAAAGCGGCCAATGCCTTTATTAATACCACTCAGAGCTGTCACCATTTCTGATGCCAACACTTCAGCAGCTAAGTCTGGGTGAATCACCTTTAGTCCGTCAGGTTTAGCTTTTTTAGCAGCGAAT
Organism: Methylophaga sp. F-2; assembly: GCF_056859315.1. NCBI lineage: Bacteria > Pseudomonadati > Pseudomonadota > Gammaproteobacteria > Thiotrichales > Piscirickettsiaceae > Methylophaga > Methylophaga sp. F-2. The sequence continues at coordinate 385,090 of NZ_JBSXOF010000016.1, read as the reverse complement.
TTCGCTGTGGTTTTATCCCCACTGATCCCTATCGAACAACGTAAACCAGACACTTGCCAGACTCTTTTTTTTATCAAATATCCAATATCTGTCGCCCCCTTATATAAGCTTTGGCAACGACTTAAATCGAGAAACGCTTCATCCACACTAAACACTTCCACATCAGGGGTAATGTCGATGAGCCCTTCCATAATTCGGGTTGATAACTCAGCATAGCGATAAGGACGTGAAGGAGCATGAATGAGGCCAGGACATAACTGCCTGGCCTGTTTCAGACGCATACCGGTATGCACACCAAACGCTCTGGCTTCGTATGAACAAGTGATGATGGTGGTTCCCTGTGTACCATTAGTGACAGCAACAGGTTTCTTAAACCAGTTACGGTTATCCATTTGCTCAATTTGAGCAAAGAAACAATCCATATCAATTAAGACGATCATCCTTGACCACGGTGCAGATGAATCAAAGGCCATTAATTAAGGGTAGGTCCGTAGCTGTCCAACCACGACACCTTGTACCCTGACTCGACTGGCTGGCAAAGTAACAGGTTCATAGTTCACATTGGCAGGCATTAATGTCACGGTACCATCGTTATTGATCAATAAGGTTTTCAAAGTCGCATCAAACCCATCCACCAATGCCACAACAATATCGCCATGACGTGCAGTCGGCTGTGATTGCACCACCACATAGTCGCCCGACATAATGGCCTTATCTATCATCGAGTCACCGTTGACCTTCAGAACAAAGCGACCTTTGCCAGTAAACATATCGCTCAAATCAATTTCGGACTCATCTGCGACAGCTTCAATTAAACGACCGGCTGCAATTTTGCCTTTGACTGGCAAAGTGACCGCTATCTGGGGAGCGGTATCAGGCTGATCCGTTAAATGCAGGCCACGTGTTCTTCCAACATGCCTTTCCAGCAGCCCGGCATCCACTAATGCCTGAATATAGCGGTGAGTGGTACCTTGAGACTTAATCCCTAAGCCTTTGGCAATCTCAGAAACTAACGGTGAACGTCCCTGTTCATCAATATAATGACGAATAAAATCCAAAGTATCTTGTTCACGTTCAGTCAGCATCATCTCTTCCTTTTAGAGAAAATATTGAGAAGAGAAAATATAGAGAATTTATTCCGTTTGAGCAAGTATTATTTTTAATAATTTCCCCAACAAAAATATGCGCTTAGCTCTTTGTTATTAAAGGAGTAAATTTAGTCAAAAACTAGACTTAACCGGGTGTTTCAGCGATAATTACTGCCTTTTCAAGCCTTTCCTCATCGAAGGCTTACCTCTCATGACTCAGTCAAAATCAAAATAAATAACGTCTAACACCTGCCATGCATGGTGTGTATGAGTCATAGCTCAGTTTGGTTTATAAAGGGATTCTATGTTTAATCTGTTACTAAAACGTCCACAGAACATAAAAAATGATGTGCTGTCCGGGCTCACTGTTGCTTTAGCCCTGGTGCCAGAAGCCGTTGCTTTTGCTTTTGTCGCAGGTGTTGAACCGTTAGTCGGATTATATGCCGCGTTTCTTGTGGGTTTAATTACAGCCGCTATCGGTGGCCGTCCAGGTATGATTTCAGGCGCGACAGGGGCTTTAGCTGTTGTCATGGTGGCGTTGGTTGCACAGCACGGTGTTGAATATTTGTTTGCTACCGTGATTTTAATGGGCGTTTTACAAATCCTGGCAGGCATATTCCGGCTGGGGAAATTTATTCGTATCGTACCATTACCGGTCATGCTCGGATTTGTAAACGGACTGGCCATGGTGATTTTCCTTGCCCAGCTCAAATCATTCAAAGTCACAGGCGAAAATGGTGAAGAACAATGGTTGTCTGGTGAGCCGCTATGGTGGATGTTAGGTCTGGTCGCTTTAACGATGGCTATCAGCTATTTCTTACCCAAACTGACCAAAGCCTTCCCCTCATCTTTAGCCGCTATTATTGTTGTCACGTTAGTGGCAATTGGTCTGCATCTTGATATTCGTAATGTAGGTGATATAGCTTCTATTGCCGGCGGCCTTCCAGAGTTCAGTATTCCGATGGTCCCCTTCAACTTGGAAACATTACTGATTATTGCCCCCTACTCCTTTATCTTAGCGTTTATTGGTTTAACAGAGTCCTTACTAACCCTCACTCTCATTGATGAAATCACAGAAACCACTGGCCGCCCCAATAAAGAATGTATTGGCCAAGGTGTGGCGAATACAGTCACAGGATTTTTTGGTGGTATGGGCGGTTGTGCGATGATTGGTCAAAGTATGATCAATATTAACTCCGGCGGCCGTGGTCGATTATCCGGTATCTCTGCCGCGCTGTTTTTGTTGTGCTTTATTCTGTTTGCATCGCCACTTATCGAAATCATTCCGATTGCGGCTTTGACAGGCGTCATGTTTATGGTGGTATTAGGTACGTTTGAATGGGCCAGTTTCCGTTTGCTTGGACGTATCCCATTACCTGATGCCATTATCGGTATTTCCGTCGCCGTTATTACCGTCTTTACTGATCTGGCTATCGCGGTAATTACTGGCATTATCATGTCGGCGCTGGTATTTGCATGGCAACACGCCAAACACATTTATCTGAAAAGTTATAAAAATGAACAAGGTTCTATCGTTCATGAATTGAACGGGCCATTATTCTTTAGCTCAGTCCGTAACTTCAATGACTTATTTGATCCGAAAAATGATGATGCTGACGACATCATTCTTGATTTCAAAAACTCGCGCGTTTACGACCATTCAGCCATTGAAGCGATTGACTCACTGGCAGAACGTTACATCAAAGCTGGAAAAACGCTGCATTTAAGGCATTTAAGTGAAGAGTGTAAACAATTACTCAACAATGCAGCTGATCTGATTGAAGTGAATGTGATGGAAGATCCGCACTATCATATTGCTGATGATAAGCTGGCATAAAAGTGAAATAACTGCTATCTTAAGCCCATAATAATAAGCTAAAAATTGTATAACCTATTGAACTACGAGAAAAAAACATGTTAAAAAAAATTGATAAACTGCTGATAGAAAAATTTCCACATATTATTCTTGGCTTTACTGTTTTTTGGTTGTCACTGATTGCTTTCGGCCTATATAACAACTAAGCCGATCAGCGGTATCGTTAAAAAGCCAGTCATCGACTGGCTTTTTTTATGTCCAAATTTATTTTCATTCGACAAGTTATTCATTTTTGATCTAGGTCAATGCCTAATATCTGTGCCAGGCGAATAATAACCTCACGCTGTTTTAAAACAGCACAATATTCTCAGTGAGGAGACGATGATGGAAAAAATTGAACACTATATTCATGATAACTTTGCCGCATTAATTTGTGTGATGTCAGTTGCTTGGCTTGCCTTGGTTGCCTATGGCCTTATCATGTCTTAATGCCTTTAGGGCATAAGCAACTCAAAACTCGCCCGGGCAATACACTGGCCATTCAATAGGCACTCAACCTCGTGTATGCCCGGGTAATATTTTCTGGTCGATATCTTCTGTAAAGTATGTCGTTTTTGCATGTGGAGATATTCGCCTTCTGCTAAACGTATATTTTTCCATTTAAAGACTTTTTCTCTCGTCATTTTTCCAGCAGCCCCAACAAAACGTATCCGGTAGTCTAGTACTACATACTGCGCCTGCTTGCTTCGTAAACGAAAATCCAGCACCAGCGTCTGCCCTAATAATAATCGGCTATGGGAAAGACGAAGTAATGGCTGTTCAATATCCACCGACTGACTAAAACCTAACAGCGGATAAACATCAGCATTTCCCTGTTTCACCAAACTCCGTAAACCATGGCGAATCACCCAGTTTATGTTTTGTGAAGCTGCTTGTTTCCACTCTGAACAAATATCAATCACCATTTGAGGATGATCCTTACTAATATCATTGATGTTATTAGCAACAGAACGCCTGACATAGAGGCTGTGATCACCTTTTAACTTCTCAAGAATCGGCCATATTGGTGTTGGGTCATCACGTAAATCAGTTAATTGTGGTGCCCAAGGTAAACGTGGTCGAATGCCTTCAGAGGCTAATCGCCTGATATGTTCATTCTCATGTTCAGCCCACTGCAGCATTTGCAAATAGGTTTCTTCAAAATGCGCCAACAGAAAAAACCGAATGGCAAACTCGCTGGTAAATAATGGGGTTAATTTTTCTAATGCAGCAAAAGAAACATGGAGGTGGTTGATGCCATATATAGCGACATAGTCAATTAATGGCCAGGCTAAATAATGTGCCCAACCAGAAAACTGTTCTTCTCTAAGGTATTCAGCAGCCTGTAACAGAATAGCTATCGCATCGACATAATCATCAGGCAGGTAGACATGCAAACTCTTAGCAAGATAGTCTGCACGTGCTTTGAGTTCCAGCTCATCCAGTTTGAGTGAGGCCGTCTGAATAAAATCTGTCACAGCAAAGTCTGGCCACACTGAATGAATCAGTGAACCTAGCTCATGAACTGCTGCAGTATTGAGTTTATTTTTGAGTTGTTCAGCCATAAAAAAAGCCGCGATGGAATCGCGGCTTTTATCATACGGTATTCTGTCTTAGCTTAGGCAGTTTTTTTACGTCTGCGCATCGCTGTAAAGCCCATCAAACCAGAACCAAATAACCATAATGCTGCTGGAACAGGTACTTCACTTACAGGTGGGCAGTATGTACCATCCACTGTTAATTCAGCCCAGAAAACATCTTCTTTTATTTTATCAAAAATAGCTTTGAAGGTGATACCAGCAAGCACTTCGTCAAATAAGTTTGAACTTAGTTGAAATACATCAACGCCACCATCTAATTTACCAACGTATGTCAGGTATGGGAAATAATTATCTAATGTCCATAAACCATCAGAGAACCATGAACCGTTGGCATTTGATTTAACTGATAAAGTAGCCGAAGTAATTTCTAAAGTAGGCTCATTGATGGCTTCAAAGCTCATATACGCCTCTGAAGAGTCCCAGAAAGTTCCCCAGTAATCATGATCTTCGTTAGTTACTTTAGCGTTTAATGTCGTTGAATAAGCTTGAGGGTTATCACATGTTGAACCATCATTACCACAACCTCCATGATGATGCCCACCATGATAAAACGTTGCTGAAGCAACACTTGAAAAACCTAGCAACATAGCAGCTACTAACATAGCCGATTTGTAAAATTTCATAGAATTATCCTTATTTACTATGCAACCCGGCCATCTTTAAAAAAGATCCGTGGCTTTCCGTCACATGGCTCACACCAAGGTTGGCTTAACTGTTCAATATGCAATCACTACCTGCAGAATACATATTAGTGATTCGTCATTAGCTGAACAATTGTACTTTGGTACTAAAACGTAAAATTAATCAGCCATCTACAGACTTTTTTATCAAATACCACCCTTAATATTTGATAAAAACATGGGAATAACTCCCAGTGCGATGCATTGTATTACCTTAGTTTTGATCAGGACAATTGTACCTTGGTACTAGTTATAAAATTTTTAACGTTTTTTTGTAAAAACGGCTATCGACTCAACGTGTGTTGTGTGAGGAAACATATCCATAATGCCTGCTGCTTCCATAATATAGCCATGCTGATTCACCAGCTCACCCGCATCACGTGCCAATGTCGCCGGATTACAAGACACATACACCAGGCGCTCAGCACCTAATGCAGCGAGTTGATGTAAAACTTCAAACGCCCCACTTCTGGGCGGATCGAGCAGAATTTTATTAAAGCCTTTTTCCGCCCAAGGATAATCTTTGAGCTCGGTTTGTGTCAGATCGGCCAGTTCAAACTCAGCATTCTTTAAGCCATTAAGTTGTGCATTATTTTTAGCGTGTTGCACCAGAGCCGCATCACCTTCGACACCAACCACTTCATTAACGCGTCTAGCTAAAGGTAAAGTGAAGTTACCTAAGCCACAGAATAGATCCAGAATACGATCATCAGCTTGTACGTCCAGTAAGTTCATGGCTCGCTGGATCATTTTTTCATTAATACCGGCATTCACCTGAGTAAAATCGCTCGGATCAAACTGTAAGTTCAACCCTGCTTCCGGCGCATAACTGAGCTGAGCTGACTCAGGCCATAATAAGGAGACCGTATCCGGACCACCCGGTTGCTGATAGATCCATAAATTATTGCTTTGACCAAAGCGAATCAATGCATTTTTATCCGTCTCAGATAATGCATCAAGATTGCGAAAAACTAACGCCACATGCTCATCATCCATCGCCACTTCAATCTGAGCGATACGATTATAGGCTTCAAGCCCAGCAATTAATGACGCTAAATCCGTTAAACGATGACCCACGCGAGGATCTAAGACCTCACATTGCTCTAGCATGGCAATATAAGGTGAAGACTTTTCTCTGAAACCGACCAGAACCTGTTCTTTTTTCGCGACATACTTCACGCCTAAACGTGCTTTACGACGATATCCCCATAATGGACCGGTTAAAGGCGCTAACCATTGTTCAGGATTTAAGTTACCAAAGTGAGTGAAGTGTTCAGCCAATGTGGCTTGTTTATGAGCCAACTGTGCTTCAGGTGACATATGCATCAAACTGCAGCCACCACAAATACTAAAATGCTGACATTTTGCTGCTACGCGATCATCCGCGCCAGACAATACTTCTACCGTGCGTGCCTCATCATATTTTTTGTGAACCCGGCTATATTGAAAGTTCACTTTTTCTCCGGCTAAGGCGCCATCCACAAAAACGGTTTTACCTTCAATTCGAGCGATGCCTCTACCATCGTGTGATAACGACTCAATCTCTGCTGTAACGGGTTCTTGCGGTATTCTTTGTCTGCGGCTACGTCTTGCCATCTTTTATCTCTTATCTCTGAAAAATAAAAAGTCCAGTGACGCTTTCACGCCACTGGACGTCATTATTATAATCAATCTGCTGTATTTATTTTTGTTTCCAGCTACCACCTTGCTGATACCACCAGCCTTTTGCTGCATTACTAATCCAGCGCTGTGCGAAGGTTTGTTGGATATCATCTTGCCATTCCGGATGCCCGTTTGCTCTGGCGATTTCAGCATAGAGCGCTTTACGATCATTATTTTCGGCGGCAATCAGACTATTTAACTGGTTACGGTCTTTTAACGGTACAGACTTGGCATCACGTAGAGTAATAAAACCATCATCAGTTAACCCTATCGCACCACTATTATAGAAAGGCTTCAAACTTTCATGGCGTGTTTTCATATTCGACTGTAATGCATTGATAGCGGGTGAATTGATATTAATATCCGCACCTGCCGCTTCAGCCTGCGGTACCATCCAGTTCAACACAGACATAGCCAGTGGCAGCCTGGAGTCTGATGTTGACGATTGTTTATCCTGCTTGTCAGGTTCAGCCGTATCTGCAGGTTGTGTTTCTGGGCCCCACACATCTTCAATAATTCTGTCTGCTGCTTTTTCAGCCGCTGCCGCTGGGAAATAGATATTAATGGTGACACATGAAACCAACATTAATCCCGACACCGTGCCCGTTAACCACTTCATTAAATGCATAAACCTCTCCTTACTCAATAATGGGTCCAGAACTATTTTGTACCGCTTTGATACGTTCTAATAAATCAGCCCAGTCCACTCTACGCGTATAGCCAATCACATCAATCCACGGTGGTAAACCGCCCCCACCTTTGACAATATAGTACCCCTGATCAGCATCTTCGATGCCAGCCATTTCACAAACATCATTCCGTAAATGACATGACAGTCCTAAACGTTTATAAGAAAAGTCATCAAAAAAACGTAAAAAACTTCTCGAAATCATCCCTGTCGCGCCACCACCGACCTGCGTTAAATTATCCACGGCACGCTGACTGATAATGCGTTTTCCCGGATTATCTTTAGAGGTCGCCAACTTGGCATCAAACTGCACAGGTTGCCAGTTAGACAAACGCAAGTTATAGATTTCTCCAGTAACACGTCCGGTAATCTTGCCGACATCAAAGGTCTTGGTTAACAGGGCTAAATCCAAATCGTTCATATCAATATTGGCATACAGTTGTGGCAATACACCTAAAGGATCGGTTAAACGTAAATCACGAATAACTGTTGTGCCATCAAAGACTTTGACCTGTAACGCACCATCAATGGTGAGTTTATGTGATTGATAACGCACATGAGGAATCACGCCGGATAACTTACCGTGCATTGTTGGCCACTCCAGTGCCTCAGTTAAACTTTCCATGGATATCGGTAACAATAAACCATCAAATGACCAGGTTATCTGCTTATCTTCTTGCTGCTGCAAACTCAATTGATTAATTTGCAGTTCACCATCCAAAACAGGAATGCTGGTTTCCTCAACTAATTTAAAGCCATTTTTAACGGTTTGTGCATGCAACTGACCCGCACCAATGTCAATGGCATAAAGCTTGGCTTGCTGCCAGGATAAATGACCATCCAAAGGTGTTTCTTTATTGGTCCAGACCAGCTCGCCATTTAAATTCTCAGCATTGTAGCGTTGCTGGCTATCCGTAACATTTACCTTATCCAGTGTAGCTGTGAGCTGATACTGCTTATCAGACCAACTGAGCGATGATGAGACCTGACCTGATACCTGTAAATTAGCAGCCGCTGTACCCACCATAAATGGTTTTACCCATGTTGGATAAAATGACGATAGCGTGCTTATGGTGACATCCGCTTCCACTTTCGTCGGCACGTTATCTGTGACCTCAGCGAGAGCCTCTAAGCTGAACTCTTCTGACTGACTTAACTTAATATCCGCCAAAGTCCAGTGATTTTTCTGGGTTTCAAATTTGCCTTGTACACTCAGTGTGATAGGAGAAACAGATAAATCAACAAACACGGGATCGCTGTATGCCTGACCTGCAGTCAACGAAGATGAAACAACAAAGTCCCAAGTATCATCCGAATTATCTAAGGACACTTCTCCCTGCATCGCGATATTTTCAGCCACCTGGCTTGCTGTCGCATTACTAAAACCCAAGTCAGTGAATTGCCATTTTGCGATGCCAGACACAATTCCCAGTGTGTTTCCATCAAGGCGTGCTTGAACAGATACTTGCCCTTGTGGCTGCCAGTCATTGACAGCATCAAGGTAATGTTTATCCAGGAATTGGGGTAGCCATTTCTGTAATGCTGATAACGAGATATTCTGAGCATCAATATCCGCATCCCAATGCTGCTCAGCAAGGTTAACAGCAAGATTTATCGTACCACCATCTAATTTCAGATTTTGTAGCTGCAGATCATAGTGTTCGTCTTCTGTATTAGCATCAATACTAAATTGAACGCGTTGCTGACCTAACTCAGCTTGTGAAAACTGTAAGTTGCCTGACTGACAGCTAAAGCCCTCTGTTAGCCAGGCCGCTTTAACACACTCAAATGTGACATTGTGTAATTGATTCAGCGGGGCCGGAAAAGTGATTTGGGCAGCCTGCCCTGAAAGTTTCAGGCCTTCAGAGGTGAACCGGACAGCAGTTTTCAGATCTTTTGCATCAAATTTTTCTGCCCAGCTATGACCAATATAAATTTGAATCGTATTAATGGCCAATACGGGCAACGACCATATACATAGCCAGAGGAATACTGACTTTAGCGTCAGATATTTCATTATCAGGCAGGGAAAACGCCTGTTGAGATATAACGGTCGCCGCGATCACAGACAATGCTGACAATCACCGCATTTTCTACCTGCTCAGAGACTTTCATGGCAGCAGCTAATGCTCCACCTGATGATACGCCAGCAAAAATCCCTTCTTCAGCGGCCAGACGACGCATCATGGTTTCAGCTTCATCTTGAGTGACATCTAATGTCATATCAACACGTTCTGGTTCAAAAATCTCAGGTAAATAAGCCTGAGGCCAACGACGAATACCGGGAATATTAGCGCCCTCAGCGGGCTGCACGCCAACCACCTGAATCGCTGGATTTTGCTCTTTTAAATATCGCGATGTGCCCATGATGGTACCCGTGGTTCCCATTGAACTAACAAAGTGGGTAATTTCACCATGTGTATCAGCCCAGATTTCTGGACCCGTTGTTTCATAATGGGCCAGCGGATTATCAAAGTTACCAAACTGATTTAGCACCTTGCCTTTGCCTTCTTTTTGCATCTGTAGCGCTAAATCTCTGGCGGATTCCATCCCATCGGTCAGAATCAGTTCAGCACCATAGGCTTTCATGGAAGCACGACGCTCAGCGCTACTGTTTTCCGGCATAATCAGAATCATCCGGTAACCCAAAATGGCCGTGACCATCGCTAATGCAATACCGGTATTACCGCTGGTTGCTTCAATTAAAGTATCACCCGGCGTGATATCACCACGGAGCTGAGCTTGCTGAATCATACTGACCACAGGTCGGTCTTTGACTGAACCGGCGGGATTATTGCCTTCCAGCTTGACCAGAATGGTATTGCTGGTATGACCAGGAATACGTTGTAATCTGACTAAAGGTGTGTGGCCGATAAAGGCTTCAATGGTCGGGTAAGATTTCATCAATTGGATTCCATTAAAACGACATAAGCAATCGCGTATTCATGATCATCACTCAGGCTTAACATGGCCTTATCAATATGCATTTTCTGTTTCAGCTCAAGTCCTACTCTCTCAAACTGTAATTCTGGTTTGCCAAGGGGGTCATTTCTGACACTGATATGACGTAGACTCAAACCATCCCGAAAACCTGTTCCCATAGCTTTAGCTGCCGCTTCTTTTGCTGCAAAACGTTTCGCTAAAAAATTAGCTGGTTTGAGCTGTAATTTGAACTCACTGAACTCAGCATCACTGAGTATTCTCTCAGCAAATTTATCACCATGTTTATCGAGTAAGGCCTGCATTCGGGGAATATGAACCAGATCCGTACCAATGCCGATAATCATCTGCGGCGTGCATCCTGCATCAATTGTTTCATCTCACGCACGGCTGCCTGAAACCCAGTAAAAACTGAGCGAGCTACGATAGCATGACCGATGTTTAATTCCACCAGTTCAGGTATTGCCGCGATTTTCTGTGTATTGTGGTAATGCAGACCATGTCCGGCATTCACCTGTAATCCTCTTTCATGGGCTTGCTTTGCCGCTTGTGCAATAATCGCCAGCTCATGCTCGGCTTCTGCATCCGTTTCTGCATCAGCATAACGGCCTGTATGTAATTCCACCACAGGCACACCACAGGCAACAGCGGCGTCGATTTGAGCCAGATCAGGATCAATAAATAACGAAACACGCACATTTGCCTCTGCCAGACGCTGACAAGCCTGCTGCATGCGGGATAATTGCCCCGCTACATCCAACCCACCCTCGGTAGTCAGTTCTTCACGTTTTTCGGGTACCAGACAGCAATCTGCCGGACGATATTTTTCGGCCATCGCCAGCATATCTTCCGTTACCGCCATTTCCAGATTCATTTTTGTCTGCAGGATATCGCTTAACATCGCCACATCGCGTTCCTGAATATGTCGACGATCTTCACGTAAATGCAGAGTAATACTGTCAGCCCCTGCTTGTTCCGCTTCAATCGCTGCCTGAATAGGATCTGGATAGCGCGTACCACGGGCCTGACGTAATGTGGCGATATGATCGATATTGACACCTAGATAAATAGACATGAATCTCCAAACTCAGTTTGTTTTTGTATTAAATTGATTAAGACCAGCAAATAACTGACGGCTATGTAAAGGCCGGCCGCCCAGATAATAATTTATCACTGACCGCATCATATGTTTGATTTCTTTCAGGCTAAGCTCGTCAAACCCGGCTTCTTGTTCGAGGTGACGCAGACTTCGTCCTGATACCGTATTTTGCAGACGCTGACCGAATACACGTCGAGGACCGCTGTCAGGGTGGTAGATATAAATACCATCCTCTTCAATCGCTTCTCCCGACTCGGCATCCACCGTTAAGGCCAAGCCATAACCCAGATGACTCAGTAAGGCTTTTTCAAATAAACGCAGTGTAATCTGCTCATTATTCTTTTGCTGGAGCGAAGAGAGAGCCTGGCGATAGGCATCAAAAATGTCTGGTTCAGCTTCATGAACAGGGAGTAATTTCACCAATAACTCATTCATATAAAGCCCGCACAAACTGGCATTTCCGAGCAAACGATAACCGGGCTCATCTTTTTCTATCTGACTTAAGGTCACTAAGTCACCACGGCCATACCAGCTTAACCATACTGGCTGGAATATCTGTATCGGTGATGACCGTTTTTTTGTCTGCCTGAGCCCCCGGGCCACCAGACTTACACGACCATGATCACGGGTTAACACATCGACCAGTGAACTGGTTTCCCGATACGGTCTGTGATGTAGGATAAAGGCTGATGTCAGCTCCACAAGCGACCACTACAAATCGTCGTTATAACCCAGATTTCTTAACATACGTTCGTTGTCAGACCAGCCTTCACGCACCTTAACCCAGATTTGTAAAAAGACTTTACAGCCGAATAACTGTTCCATTTCCAGTCGTGCATCCTGGCCTATAAGTTTGAGCTGTTCACCCTTTTTACCAATCACGATGGATTTCTGACCGCTACGCTCAACATAAACAACAGCGCCGATCCGGTACATGCCTTCTTCTTCCTCAAACTGCTCAATTTCTACAGTGAGTGAGTAAGGCAGTTCCTGCCCAAGATAACGGAATAATTTTTCACGAACGATTTCACCGGCCAGAAATCGAGAACTGCGATCGGTTAACTGATCTTCATCAAAGATCATCTCGCCTTCCGGCATTAACTTGGCTATTTCCTGTTCCAGTACGTCGGTATTCATGCCTTTTCGTGCAGAAATAGGCACAACCGCAGCAAAATCATACTGTGGTGCAAGCTCTTGTATTTGTGGTAATAAATCAGATTTATCTGATAATTTATCTGCTTTGTTTAACACTAAAATAACCGGCGAACGTGCATCTTGTTGAATGCGTTTTAAAACTCGCTGATCATCTTCTGTCCACTTCAGACCTTCCACCACAAACAACACCACATCCACATCATCAATCGAGGCAGCCGCAGCACGATTCATATAACGGTTCATCGCTTTTTTGCCATCACTGTGCATACCGGGTGTATCCACATAGATGAACTGCCCCTCATCGGTGGTTTTAATGCCCAGAATACGATGGCGAGTAGTTTGTGGCCGACGTGAAGTAATACACAGTTTTTGGCCAAGAATACGATTAATTAATGTCGATTTGCCGACATTAGGACGACCGATAATAGCGATATAACCGGAACGAAATGGTGTTGAGTTCATTGTTTACCTTCAATTAAAGTTAAGGCACGTTCAGCGGCTTTCTTTTCAGCTTTTCGGTGACTGCTACCTTGAGCAACCACCACCTTATCCAGCAAGGTAATCTGACAGGAAGCTTCAAATACCGGTTGTTTTTTATCGGTTTTTAATTCTTTCACGCTATACAAAGGTAGGGGCTGCTTACGGCTCTGTAATAATTCTTGTAAGCGTGTTTTGGGATCTTTGACCGTTTCTGTGACATCGATCGCATCTAATCTTTCAGCAAATAATCTTAAAATAAGATCTTTAACCGGGGTCAGGCCACTATCCAGATAAAGTGCGCCCAGGATAGCTTCGACAGCATCAGCCAGAATAGACTCACGCCGAAAGCCACCGCTCTTTAACTCGCCGGGCCCCAGTATCAACACATCACCTAACTTTAGCTCTCGGCCAAGTTCAGCGAGTGTTTCACCTTTCACTAAAGACGCTCTTAACCGGCTTAACTTTCCTTCCTTAACCTGAGGAAACCGGTTAAATAACTCTTCAGCTATCACAAAGCTCAGGATAGCATCACCCAAGTATTCCAGACGTTCGTTATTTTTTGGATCTGCGCTACGGTGCGTTAATGCCTGTTGTAAGAAGGCGATATCTTTAAATTCTACTTTTAACTGTTTGCACAGGGCTTTTTGCCGCTGGGTTATCATTATAGCTGTGGCTCTACATCAATTTCTTTGTGGAAATGCCCCACAAGATCAATCTGGGCAAAAAACGGTTTTCTGACTTCATAATCAATGACAATCTTGGTCACATATGCCGTATTCTTACCACGAAATACTTCAACATCATCACGCTTTACACTGCTGATATAGCCAATATTAAAACGCTTGGAAAGCAAGGTTTGCACTTCATTTTTGGATAAGTTGTTATTACGCAGTTCGGTTTTCATATCTTCCATAATCTGAACCACACCATAATATTCCTGATACATCGGCACCAAACGAATCGCTAATGTGACAAAGAAAGCGATCAAGGCCATGACAATGACCCAGCCAATTAATGTCATACCACGCTGGTGTTTCATCACAATCTCCTTATTCAATGGACTTACCTAAACGATTCCAGACAATTCCGCCTTCATTCCAGTCCCAACTCATCCAGACAAGGAACGCTTTACCCACAAGGTTTTCTTCAGGGACAGTGCCCCAGTAACGACTGTCGTTGCTGTTATCACGGTTATCACCCATTACGAAATAGTGTCCTTCAGGTACTACCGTTTCGCCTTCCACCCGTTTAATGCCAGGTTCAACCAGTATTAAATGGTTATGTTCACCTAATTGCTCAGCGCGTAATTCTGAACCAGGCGCAGCAATATTGATCATGCTTTCCGGCTTTTCGCGCGGATCTTGTGCAACAGGTTTACCATTAATATAAATCGTTTTATTGAAATAACCGACTTTGTCGCCAGGCAGCCCTACAACACGTTTGATGTAATCAATATCCGGATCGTCTTTATGTTTTTTCACCGGATAACGAAACACCACGACATCTCCACGTTGTGGCTCACCTGTATCGAAAATTTTTGTATTAAGAACGGGTAAACGAATGCCATATGAGAATTTATTCACCAGAATGAAATCACCAATGTGCAAGGTTGGCACCATCGATGATGAGGGAATTCGGAAAGGTTCAGCAATAAATGAACGAATCACCAGCACCAGGAGAATAATCGGAAAAAATGAACGTGCGTATTCCACCACCACAGGTTCTTTTGCATCATTATCACGACGTGGGGCCCAGAACAGCTTGTCGATTAACCAAATCAAGCCAGTAATGGCTACCAGTAAAACCATGATTGCGGGAAAACTCACTGTTTAACGCTCCTACCTTTTTATGAATTCTTTGACAGTTGTAAAACGGCGAGGAAAGCTTCTTGTGGAACGTCCACCTTGCCGACTGATTTCATCCGTTTTTTACCTGCTTTTTGTTTTTCCAGCAATTTACGTTTACGAGAAACGTCACCACCGTAACATTTTGCTAATACATTCTTACGCATCGCTTTGACTGTCGAACGCGCGATAATATGACCTCCAATCGCCGCCTGAATCGCAATATCAAACATTTGACGAGGAATAAGCTCTTTCATTTTTTCTACTAATAGCCTACCGCGACTGACACTGGTGTCTTTATGCACAATCAGTGACAACGCATCAACACGTTCACCATTAATCATGATATCCAGCTTAACCAGATTGGCGGGTTCAAATCTGACGAAGTGGTAATCAAGCGAAGCATAACCACGGCTGACAGACTTCACACGGTCGAAGAAATCAATGACCACTTCATTCATTGGAAGTTCATAGGTCAAGGCCACTTGTTTACCCATGTATTGCATATTCTTCTGTACACCACGCTTTTCGACACACAAGGTAATGACCGCACCTAGATGATCTTGTGGTACCAGAATGTCAGCTCTGACGATTGGCTCACGAATTTCTTCGATCGTGCCTATATCCGGTAGTGATGATGGGTTTTCAACGCGAACGACTTCACCATTTTTCTTCAGCACTTCAAACACAACGGTTGGCGCTGTAGTAATCAAGTCAAGATCGTATTCCCGCTCCAGACGCTCCTGAATGATTTCCATATGCAAAAGGCCGAGGAAACCACAACGGAAGCCGAAGCCTAAGGCTTGTGAACTTTCTGGTTCGAAAAATAATGAGGCATCATTTAAACGCAGTTTAGATAAAGCTTCGCGGAAATTCTCATAGTCATCACTGCTGACAGGGAAAATACCGGCATAAACCTGTGGCGTTACCTCTTTGAAGCCTGGCAACATCTTATCGGCACCATGATGTGCATGGGTCAATGTGTCACCTACCGGCGCGCCATCAATTTCTTTCACACCTGAAATAACATAGCCTACGTCACCACAGTCCAGCACATCACAGGGTGTGCGTTTAGGTGTAAAGGTACCAACCTGATCCACCTGATATTCATGTCCGGTCGACATGACTTTGATTTTATCTTTGGTTTTGAGCGAGCCATCAACGATACGGACTAAGGAAATAACACCTACATAACTATCAAACCAGGAATCAATAATCAGCGCTTTTAATGGGCCATCAGGATTACCTTTAGGTGCAGGAACTTTAGCTACCAGTTCTTCCAACACATCTTCGATACCAATACCGGTTTTGGCACTGCAACGAACCGCATCCATGGCATCAACACCGATGATATCTTCAATTTCCTGAGCAACACGCTCTGGTTCAGCCGAAGGTAAATCGATTTTATTCAGTACGGGTAAGACTTCTAAGCCCAGTTCAATCGCCGTGTAACAGTTAGCCACACTTTGTGCTTCAACCCCTTGAGCGGCATCAACAACCAATAAGGCCCCTTCACAGGCCGCCAGAGAACGCGATACTTCATAAGAAAAGTCAACGTGTCCAGGGGTGTCGATAAAATTCAGTTGGTAGGTTTCACCATCACGGGCTTTATATTCCAGTGAGACGCTTTGTGCTTTAATGGTAATCCCACGCTCGCGCTCGATATCCATAGAGTCGAGTACTTGTTGTGACATTTCCCGCGCAGTCAGACCTCCACAAATTTGAATAAAGCGATCAGCAATAGTGGATTTACCGTGGTCAATATGGGCGATGATAGAAAAGTTACGTATATTCTTCATTTAGTTACATTTTCATTAGTGACGTCGGTGGCCATCCCGAACAGTTAACATAGATTTTGCATGACATGCATTGTTCCCGCTGGCAGATGATGTTGGCCTTTGAGTCACGCGCTCAGCAAATGACTGGATATTATACGCATTTCACTATCACAAAACGATAATCTAGCGAGTCTGTAGATAAAAACGTGACATACGACAAACTGTCTGACACTCTGTCACCGGTTTTATATAAGCATTAATTTGACCAAAACTTTCTGAATAGAAAAAAGCGTTTTTCTGGATAACAAATATCATGGATAAAGCCGTCCTGTCTGGCCCTATCATTCCCACCTTTTTACGGTTTGCCATTCCCTCCATTTTAGGCCTTTTAGCCATTACCACCGCGAGCATTGTCGATGGTATTTTTGTGGGTCAATTTGTTAGCGCTGAAGGTTTGGCAGCCATTAATTTACTGATCCCTTATCTGTCATTGATATTTGGTCTGGCCCTGATGTTATCGATAGGTGGAGCCGTTCGCGCCGGTTATTACCTTGGACAAAAACGATTTGCTGCTGCGTCAGATGTATTTAGCCAATGTCTTATCGCCATTGTTGTGATTGGCTTGAGCTTTATGCTGCTTTCCTGGTTCTTTGCAGATAGTATTTTAGGATTTCTCGGCACTCCAGAATCCATACTGACTTTAATACTGCCTTACTTTTACATCATCAATGCGGTGCTAGTCGTTCAAATATCCACCATGGTGATGTATTACTTTATTCGCCAGGATAATGCTCAAACCCTGGCTTCTTCAGCATTAATAAGCGGCGCGCTGATCAATATTGTTCTGGATGCACTATTTATCATCGTATTTGATTGGGGTCTTAAAGGTGCAGCGGCAGCCACGGCTATTGCCCAAGTTATCCAGTTAATAATGTTAAGTCGTTATTTTTTACGTGCTAAAAAAACACTTTCTTTTTCATTAACGCAACAGCATTGGTCTGAAATTAAACCGGCCATGTTTAATGGTGGATCCGAGTTTATTAACGAAATCTCTGGGGGTCTGGTTATTTTAGTGCTGAACTGGCTTTTAGTGAGTCGGCTCGGTGTCGAAGGCATTGCCGCATTTGCGGTTATCAATTATCTGATTTTTATCAGTTTGATGCTGTATTACGGCATTTCAGATGCATTGCATCTGGTTGTCAGCCAAAATCATGGTGCTCAGAATGTGCAGCGTATCCGCCAGTTTCTATTAACTGCGTTGAGCTGTATTTTACTGATTAGTATCAGCCTGACGCTTTGTTTAGTCTTTTTCCCTGAACAAATCAGCAGACTGTTTTTAGATGAAACGGCAGAACAGACCTTGCTGTTATCCCAACAATTTATTGCTTTGTTATGGCCATTATTTTTGATTAATGGCGTTAACGTCATTATGTCTATCTACCTGACAGCCATTCAAAAACCCATTCCATCCATGGTTATTGCATTATCAAGAGGTTTATTTTTGCCGGTTCTGCTTTTGCTGCTTTTCTCATGGTTATTACCCGAGCCCGAATTTCTGATCGCTTTACCGCTTTCAGAGTGGCTGACCTTTATTATTGCCATTGTCCTGTTCAGCTGGTATCGACCCAGCAAACAGACTTAGGATGATGTTCGATAAAACACATGATCTTTAAAATTATCGGAGTTGTCTGTAAAGCAGATTCTTACTGGCACCTCATAACAGCCTATTAATAGAACAGTCGTATAGCCCTTTTGTTATCAATGGTTTTTATATTGGCATTTATCGATAACATTCTTGTTACATACTCTGACAACCATGAAGCAAATATACAGTCTTTGAATAGAGGTATTATCCAGCACAAAAAATAAGCCAGATATAATTATCTGGCTCAATAAAAAGTCTGAGAGAGTATTCAGACACTTGGGGAAATTAAAATTGCCATGCGACGCTCAGGCGGACATCACGGCCCGGTTCGTTATATCCTCGAACAATTTCATAACCTGAGATACTTGTGTAGTCTGCTACGCTGGCCTGATCGATATAGTTTTTATCAAAAACATTTCTAACGGTCATTGTAATTCGAACGTCATGAAGCTCTGAAGGTATCCATTGGGCATATAAGTCATGAACACCATAACCAGGCTTATCTACTTCACCATCAGAAAACTTGACATTGTCACGCCCTTTCACAAACTGGGCATTCCACCCGAAACTCCATTGTGCATCTAACTGGTAGTCAAGTTGGGTAAGTAATGTATCTCGAACGGTATTAGCAATTCCGTTATGGTCGTAGGCATTAGCCTCAATGCCATCAACATCAGCTTCATTATGGTGATAACTTACTTTTCCTAGAATATTATCCCAACGATAACCCAGCTCAACTATGACACCATCCGATTTTAAATCACCAATATTTTCAAATAACCTTGGGCCTCCAGCCGGATCAGCGACAACGTCTTCTATTCTGCTTCGATAAACTTTTGCTGAACCAAACCACGATTGAGAATCATAAGCTACGCCGAACTCAACATTTTTTGCTTTTTCAGGTTTTAAATCTGGACTGTTTGCAACAAAATCAATTTTAAATGCATCTTGTGCTTGTGGTCCCTTGAATGCTTCGGCATAAGATGCAAATGCACTAAAACTATCAGTGAAGTGATAATTAACTCCGATATTGCGACTGATATCATCTTCATCAAAGTTATTGTTACCTATTTGATCATCTAGTTCATAGTCGTCATATCGCAGACCCGCACTAAGTAACAAGGCATCCGTAATCTGCATATCATCCTGAATATAAACGCCCCTAACTTCTGATTTATCCTCAAAAGCAGAGTTATCTGAATATGCTTCACCACCCGCAGTAGTAGTATCTTCACGATAATCCAAACCATACGTAAGCTTATGCATCCCTAAGATAGAGGTGTTACGCAAATCGAAACCTTTACTCTTACCATCACCATAGTAAGGACCAAATGCGCCATCCTGAAATAACTCTGTTTCTGTATGGTATAGCGTTAATGTCATATCAACATATGCGTTATCTATAGGATTTAATTCATAATTTAATGTAAGTGTTTTCCGTTCAATATCAATTGGAAATAATGGATTTCCTTCACTAACTAGCCACTGTGGACGTCTTGCACGCTCACCTTCATCTTGGCGCTTTTCGTAGCTAAGGCGAAGAGTCTGACTTTCAGTCATATGGCCAACAATCTTCGCGAAGACATAATCTTGGTCAAACCCCGTTCCTAAGACTTCATTACCATCACCATCTTCGTAATTATCAGTGTCATTACGTGTATATGAAACCATAGCACTCCAATCATCCGTCATACGCCCGAAGAGACTGGTGTTAGTTTTAAAACTATCGGTATTACTGGAAAAGCTGCCTTTGACAAGTCCACCAAATTTTTGCCCAGGTTTCAACATATCTTCTGGGTCTTTTGTTATAAATTTCATCGAGCCACCTAATGCTCCTGGTCCCGAAAGGGCATTACCTGCACCAGCATTAACTTCAACACGCTTGAGTAATTCTGGCTCAATGCTGATACGTCCTGCGTGATGATATTGACGAGTCGACTGCTGAGCACCATCAATTGTAATATTTAATAACTGATCTTCTATACCTCTAATATAGAGTTTCTGTGCTGCATCAGGCCCTCCACCTACCGTCACTTCTGGCGACTGACTGAACAAGTCTTGCAAATCGTTAGCTTGCATCTTTTCTATCTGTTCAGCGTCAACGCTGTTTGTTTCTGGTGTAACGGTATTTCCAACAACATTTAATGTGTCTAACTCAAGTGTTTCTGCTGATACAGGTTGTGTTGATAAACCTGCTAAAACAGCGAGTGTTAGCATCGTTGGTTGACTTATTTTATTTAAATAAATTCTCACATCCACCCCTAAATAATAATCATTATCAAATAACACGTAATCGCATTCTAATGATTGATGAAGGTAATGAATATGAAATTTACAATTGTTACATTCCGCTACTATCTTGTTGGTAGGGTGATAGTCATTCTTAAACCACCTTTGACTAAATTTTCTGCCACTAGCTGACCACCACACACTTCAATATGACGTTTGGCCAGGCTTAATCCCACCCCAAATCCTCGATGATTCTCTCGACTCGCCTGAGCTAACCTAAAAAACGGTTTGAAAATATCACTTAAGTATTGCTCTGCTACACCCGGTCCAACATCATCAACTTCGACCAGGTAGCTCTGCATAACTGTTTTCACGTTAATCTTAACGGGCTCTTGTTTCGGAGTATGGCTTAGAGCATTTCTGAGGATGTTTTCAAAGGCATGCCCTACTGCCCGGGCACTGCTATTTTCAATAATTGCCTGTTCAGGCATGGTGATAATGAGTTGCCGATCAGGAAACTCAAATCGTGCATCATCGAGAATGCTGTCTATCAAATCGATTAAGTCGAGCGTTTCCTGACGTAAATCCGGTCGTTCATTATCAAGCCATGCCAGAGTGAGAGTATCTTCAACCATGGCACGCATTTGCAGACATTCATAACGAATTCGTTCTATCAGTTGTGGATCGAGATTTTGGTTTTCAGCCCAACTCAAGGCTAACTCAACCCGTGCTAATGGCGTTCTCAACTCATGTGATAAATCAGAAATAAGATGGCGCTGTGTCTGAATCAGTTGACCAATACGCTCAGCCATACCATCAAATGTTTCGCCTAAGGCCGTGATTTCATCTTGACGTTTTGCCAGGCTTTTTCCAACACGAACACTAAAATTGCCATCACTAAATTGTCTGGTGGCTTTTTCTAACTGACTCAATGGTGACATAACATGGCGATAGATAATCACGCTAATTAATGTCATCAGCAATAAAGGCAGTGCGATTTGTAATAATAAACTGGTCTGAAACCAATAGGCACCGGGACGCATTCGATCCGGTAGGGTAATTAAAAAATGTGCTCTTCCATTTGCAATAGGCAAATCCATAATGGGATTTTCTTTGAAGTACAAATGTATTTTCCAGCTAATATCTCGCCCGAGACCAAAGCTTTCCTGAAACGCTTCTGATAAATAACTATTACCTATTGGAGTAACCTGGGAAGTCACCACCGCAGCCCAGGTATGTTCTTTTTCTTCGATCTGTTTTATCCACTGGTCTAATGACTGGATATCATCCGCCAAGTAATACTTCTCAGCTTTTTTTGCATACTCTTTTAATAAGCCCTGATCACGTTCAGCAATAAAACTCATATGCTGTTCTGTGTGTCACATCAATAGGTGTATCAGCCAAAACAGTAATACGGTTCCGATAACTATGGTCGCCACTAACTTCCATAGCAAACGATGCTTCATAATAAAATATATCCTGTCCCGTGAACAGTTTGCAGGTGATCTGCAGGCAGCCCCGCCATGACTAATTTACGTCTGACACGACTCATATGCATATCCAGACTTCTGTCATAACGACTGAATTCTTTTTCTAACACTAAGCGATAAAGCTGTGACTTACTGAGTGTCTGGTTTGGGTTCTGCATCAAGGTCCAAAGCAGCTTGAACTGGATGGGCGTAAACGGAATAGGCTGGTCAGCAAAAAACACCGTCTGTTTAGATTTATCTAGCTTAATACCATGCCGTGTTAGCTGTTTCTGCTCATCATCAGGACTGGTCTGCGGCAATGATCGTCTCAGAATCGCTTCTATTCTTAATAATAATTCGGTGAAATTAAAAGGCTTAGATAAATAATCATCTGCGCCACTTTTTAATCCCAGAATACGTTCTTCTTCTGCACCATGTGCGGTTAGCATAATGACAGGCGTAACACGGGTTTGCCTCAATGTTCTTAAAACGCTGTAGCCGTCTTTTTCAGGCAGTGAGACATCCAATAAGATCAAATCCAATGGAAGGCTAATTGCCTTTGTCAGCCCCTCATTACCATCGTATGCAGTAATAGTAGAAAAGCCTGCATTTTCAAGTAATTGATTTAGTTGTTTGTTTAAGGTGGGGTCATCTTCAACAATAAGGACTTTTGCTGACATGGTGAGTTTGTTCATCCTTGCACATATTATAAATACTAATGATTCGCATTTATAATATTACCAGATAACAATATATAAAAATCAAATATCCTGATAAAAAA
This sequence comes from Methylophaga sp. F-2, assembly GCF_056859315.1. NCBI lineage: Bacteria > Pseudomonadati > Pseudomonadota > Gammaproteobacteria > Thiotrichales > Piscirickettsiaceae > Methylophaga > Methylophaga sp. F-2. Next base: position 362,096 of record NZ_JBSXOF010000016.1, on the reverse strand, counting down.
AGAGCCGTTGATTTTCATCAACGGCTCTTTTTAACTTCAGTTATGTGAGAAGGTTACTCTTTAATTTCTATCGCCAGAAATTGAGCAGAACCTCCACGCTGTACCAATACAGGGATAGGTTTATTGGCAGGAAGCTTTTTCGCCACCTCAATAAACTGATGAGGATCTTCAATCTCAGTATTGTTAAGGCTCAGAATAATATCTCCAGGTCTGATACCCGCCTTAATGGCTGGACCTTGCTCAACTTTCATGACCATAACACCACCTTTTTCAACTTCGAACTGCTTACGCTGTTCTGGAGTGATATCCGCCACTTCCATTGATAAACGGTCATCAACAAATCGGCCAGGTTTAGTGCTGTTGCTTGTCAATGCTTCATCTTTTGGTAACTCTTCAATCGTCACTTTAAGCGTTGTATGCTTGTTATTCCGCATGACTTCAACATCAACTTCTTTGCCTACTTTTGTTCTACCTACGATAGGAGGTAAATCAGAAGATGTTTCCACTTCTTTACCATCAAATTTCAAAATAACATCACCCGTTTTAAATCCTGCACGAGCTGCCGGGCTGTCATCAACAACACGAGAAATCAGCGCACCACTTGGTTTTGATAAACCAAATGACTCGGCTAGTTCACGCGTCACATCTTGAATAACTACACCTAACCAGCCACGACTGACATAACCCTGTGATTTAATTTGTTCTACGACGTTCATGACAGTATCAATTGGGATTGCAAACGATACGCCCATAAATCCACCTGTACGGCTGTAAATCTGTGAGTTTATGCCAATAACTTCACCATCAAGATTAAACAATGGGCCACCTGAGTTACCCGGGTTGATCGCGACATCTGTTTGAATGAACGGCACATAACTGTCGCTTGGCAAACTTCTGCCCAGCGCACTGATAATGCCAGCAGTAGCAGAGTAATCAAAGCCAAAAGGTGAACCAATGGCTAATACCCATTCACCTACTTTGAGATTGTCTGAATCCCCAAGTTTGACTGTTTTAAGGTTCTTCGCATCCACTTTCAATAACGCGACATCACTGCGTTCGTCACTACCCAATACTTTAGCTTCTAACTCAGTACGATCACTGAAACGAACGATAATTTCATCAGCATCTTTAATCACATGGTGATTAGTCAGAATGTAACCATCGGATGAGATAACAAAACCTGAGCCTAAAGACTCACTTTCACGGGGAATAGGAGCGCCACCACCTTGACCCTCAAAAAACTTTTTAAAGAAATCATCAATTCCCGAACCTTCCGGCAAATCCAGGCCACGAGGCAACATCGATGTTGGTGTTTCTTCCGTTTTATTGTGAGTTCGGATATTGACAACAGCATCACCATTATCGGCGACGAGTTCAGTAAAATCAGGTAATGAACGGGCTTGGACACTAAAACTCAGCATTAGCCAAGCAAACAGCATTGTTAAAGCCGCCCAATTTTTGTTTACTCTCATTTGAAGTCCTCATTTGGTTTGACATTGATACCAGCATCATGATGACTCATACGATGTTTGACCCACACAAAACCGGTAATCAGACCTAATAGACCAGACACAATTTGTAGCAGTTCCCCACCACCAGCTAAACGCACGATAATTGATGTAAAAAAAAGTAAAATAAGCGGCAGCATGTACATAAGAAAAGCACCTGAAAGTAATGCTTCTTCAGGAATAGACACGGTGACTTCCTGCCCAACTTCCAGATTACCTTCATCTTTTACAGCAATGCGTGAGAATTTTTTTCCTACATGTTTAGCAAGCAAGCCAGTGCCACAGCCTTTACGAGCCGCACATTGACCACAAGTGGACTGTCTTTCAGCTTCGACCCAGACTAAATGGTCGTGACGACTGATAACTGTCGCTTTCTGCTCAATCATTCCTGATCAACCGGCGTGAAAGCGATTGCACTGCCAATTTTCTCAACGGTGACTGCTGGTACTTCGCCAACCACTGTCACAAAGTGAGCATTCATAATCGTACCGAAAGCATTGATTCCACCCACATGAGATGCACCATGCAAATGGTTATGTTTGGCCCGGATTTTTTCAATAAACACAGATACAGAGCTTAGACCATCGCTATACACTCTCTGTTCGACATCGGCACCGTTATTGGCTCTCAAGCGTGTTTGTAATGCAACTAATGCAAAGCCATCTGGCAACCAATTAACTTGCCATTCGAATTCATGACTATGTTTATCTATATCAATGGGATTCTCTGGTTCTGTTTTGTGCCAGACCATATCATCGTCAGCCAGCAACGATTTAAACTTGTAGTCAGGAATCGGCTCGCCTGTACTCACCGATGAAAATGAAAATGTTTCCAATACATCGCCATCCTGACCGATAAGTTCAGACTTTAAAAGAAGGTATGTCTCAGCATCGACCCACAAGTGATAGCCATAGCGATAATTATCGATAGGCGTAATCAGTAATTGATAAGCTTCTTTGCCGGCGATACGACTTTTACCACCCATTTCAACTTCATAATAAGGTGCAGCTGAGCTGAATCGACGAGGCAAGTCACTTGGGAACCCTCTTCCCAAGGGACGTCGGCTAATATTGACCTGCTTACCATCGGGGTTAATACAGGTCACCATATCATTATTGCGAATGACTTCCCTGGCAGCACCATTTAGAGAAATCATTCTTTCCAGTTCACCATTCTCATCTGCGCGATGAAAAATGCGTATCGACTGTAAATTTCTACCAGACTGATAATTAAACACGCCTTCATAGGTTAATGTTTTTGCCGCTGAAGTCATTTTCTCAAGAATTTGCATTGCTTCAGGATCATCAGCATGTGCAGTTGCTGAGAATGATACAAATGTGACGACTAACAGGTGGAGCAAAAAACGCATTAGCGACTACTCCTCACCGTATGAAACAACTCTGGCGTAAGAGAATAAACCTGAAGCACCGGCATATTCGTTATGATCAACTAAGTAATCATTCAGACGATCTTCAACTTCTGACTCACCCACTGTCCAGCGGTTTGAATCAGCAACCGTAGTTTGCTGCTGCATAGGTTCAGATTGCGCCATATTCGTCGTTGGCATAACCGTCTGTGGTTGTGACATCAAGCCGACTACAGCCAGTGCGCCAATAGAAGCAGCGGCAGTTAAACCAGCCGTTTGCTTCCAGAACCAGTCAGGTAATGCAAACACTTTTGCTGTGTGTCTGTCTTCTGTTGGTTTAACATCTAAACCCGGCTCGTTAGATAAGGCCTGCTGTATTCTTTCTGTTAAATCAATTTGTTTATGTTCGGTCACATAACCATGTAATAAATCGCTTGAGAATTGATATCTCATATAATCTTGTTTGGCACTGTCGTCTGATTTCATCAATGCCAGTAACTCATCAAGCTCTTGCTCATTAAGTTCGCCATCAACAAACGCTGACAATAATTCTTGTTGCTTGATTGTCATAGTTCCTCTCCACCCATAACTGCTTTGACCTGTTTATCTATTGCCTCTCTGGCGCGAAATATACGCGACCTGACGGTCCCAATTGGACAATCCATTGCCTGTGCAATTTCCTCATAGCTCAGACCTTCAAACTCCCGCAGTTTGATTGCCGTTGCCGTATCTTCTGGCAATTCCTGAATAGCGTCATGAATTGCCTGCTGTAAGTCGTCGCTCATTAGACTACTTTCAGGTGTCTCAAATTCCTTCAATTCCGGCGCATCGTAATAAATTGTTGCATCCATAGCATCAACATCACTGACAGGTGGTCTTCTGGACGCCGCTGTCAGATAGTTTTTTGATGTATTAATCGCAATACGATACAGCCATGTATAGAAAGCACTATCACCCCTAAAGCCTGGCAAAGCGCGGTAGGCTTTAATAAACGCTTCTTGCGCTACATCCATCGCTTCAACAGGATCATGAACAAACCCTGTAATGACGTGAATGATTCTTTGCTGATATTTCATAATCAGCAAATCAAACGCCTTTTTATCACCTGCTTGTACGCGCCGTACTAGCTCTTGATCCACATTCATCCTATCATCCGGCTTGAGTCGACACGTCTATCACTTCTTTAAATTTAGCTTGATTGACCATGTCGATTTAACTTTGTTCCACATTAAGTGCAAAATAAACATTCCTATTGTACCTGTATAGAGCCTTATGACCACAACGCATCATTACGATATTTTAATTATTGGCAGTGGCACCGCCGGACTCACTCTCGCTTTACACATGGCCGATGATGTCAAAGTCGCTGTAATTTCCAAGGGTCAACTTGAAGAAGGCGCATCTTTATACGCTCAGGGAGGCATCTCCGTAGTCCTTGATAAAACAGACTCCATTCAATCCCATATCGACGATACTCTGAGAGCCGGTGCGGGATTATGTAGCGAAAAAGCTGTTCGATTTACCGTCGAACACGCCCGGGAAAATATTGAATGGTTAATCAAACAGGGTGTGACATTTACGCGGGACGGAATAACATCAGAAACCTATCATTTAACGCAAGAAGGCGGTCACAGTCACCGACGAATTATTCACTCTGCAGATGCCACAGGTAGAGAAGTAGAAACTACGTTACTCGATAAAGCCAAAGCGCATCCAAATATAGAACTACTTCCTTATCATATTGGTATTGACCTCATCAGCAGTAGCAAGCAGTTAGGTGAAAAAGAAAACCGTATCCTGGGTTGTTATGTACTCGATATCAAAAAAGATGAAGCCAAAACACTGTTAGCCCCCATAACAGTTTTGGCCACTGGCGGTGCAGGAAAAGTCTATCTTTACACCAGTAATCCAGACGTATCGACAGGTGATGGTATTGCCATGGGATGGCGCGCAGGTTGTCGCATTGCGAATATGGAATTTATTCAATTCCATCCCACTTGCCTGTTTCATCCACAGGCGAAATCGTTTCTAATCAGTGAAGCACTGCGCGGAGAAGGGGCCAAACTGGTGTTAGCCAATGGTGAACGTTTTATGGAGCGTTTTCATCCCCAGGCTGAATTAGCCCCAAGAGATGTCGTCGCGCGCGCGATTGACCATGAAATGAAACGTACCGGACATGACTGTGTCTATCTTGATATTTCACACAAACCCGCGGCGTTTATAAAAGAACATTTCCCCACCATTTATCGACGCTGTTTACAGTTTGGCATTGATATCACCAAACAAGCTATCCCTGTTGTTCCTGCAGCGCACTATACCTGTGGTGGCATCATGACTGATTTAAATGGTAAAACCGATGTACCAGGTTTGTATGCCATTGGTGAGACAGCCCATACTGGACTGCACGGCGCCAACCGCATGGCCAGTAATTCATTATTGGAATGTCTGGTGTTTGCCAAATCAGCAGCGGCCGATATCAAAAAACAATTACCACTAACGACTTCGGCAATAGTCCCGCAGTGGGATGCCAGCCAGGTTTATCCTGCCAAAGAAGCCGTAGCAATCAGTCACAACTGGGATGAGTTACGGCGTGTTATGTGGAACTATGTCGGTATCGTTCGGAAAACAGATCGTCTGCTCCGAGCCCGACAACGGTTGCAAGTACTCCAGGCTGAAATTCGTGACTATTACAGCAAACATCATATTAGTGCTGACTTGCTTGAGTTACGAAATCTGGCGGATGTGGCCGAACTGATTATTGAATCTGCATTAAGACGGAAAGAAAGTCGCGGACTGCACTATATTCTGGATTATCCTGAAACAGATAATAGTCAGCCAGCCACTGAAACGATCATTCTGCCCAAACATCAGGATCACGAAGCTGTGCCCTGAGCCTTCGCCAGTCTTGTTTATCAACGGCATCTATCGGGATCATTAAACTGTGACTTTGCCACCAATGTCGTGTTCTGAAATAGATGAACATGACATACGGGAATTGGATGCTTGATTTCAATTTAAAAGGGCCGGATACAGCCCCTGTTTCGTCTCTTAAGAACCAATTTTTTTCCCGATTCATACTGACTTCTATTAATGAATTCTTGGCATCACTGGCAGTATATCGGCGATACCACTGTATAAATCCTGCACAAACCAAAACAGTCAAGAACAGTACCAGCAGCCTATTGTTGTCCATGCTCCATAACAACAAAATGATAGCTAAGATATGCAGCGAAACCATATACACAAATAAACCACGTGACTTAGTGATCGTGACTTTCATTCTTGAATGTCCTTTGTTTTCATCCCTGTTTTAGCACCGCTTATACAGTTAGAATAAAACCTGTTAATAATAAATCGCAATACAACTATGAATGTTCAAACGCTTTTACAAAGCCCCCCTACAGTAAACTATCTTAATGAGATAAATGACACGACCTCCCCTGTGGCTATCGCTCTGCCCAGTTTCAGCGTGATTGAGGTTGCAGGCGAGGAAGCAGAAAGTTTTTTACAAAACTTACTCACTAATGATATCCGCACCTTGACGGCTAATACTGCTCAGCTAAGTGGTTTTTGTAACCCTAAAGGACGTTTATTAAGTCTGTTTTATGTCATCAAACGAGAACAGGACTTTTTATTAGTGCTTGCTGCAGATTTAGCTGAAAGCATTGCTCAACGTTTAAATATGTTCAAACTACGAAGCAAAGTCGATATTACTGTTAGCCCTGAACTCAAGGTCATGGGCTATCTTAGCCAAGCGCCGTTGACCAATCAGGCGACAGATTTCTGGTCAGGTGTTTCACTGAATCGCGAATTAACGATTTATCTGCCAGGTCATCTACATCGTTATTTAGTTATTAGCGCTGGCGAAACAACTATCAAGGAAGAAAGCCAGGTTGGTGCAGAAAATCTCTGGGCCAGTGCGGATATAGAGGCCGGATTGCCCATGGTTTATTTGCAAAGCAAAGAGCAGTTCACACCACAGCAGTTAAATCTCGATATCGTGGGTGGCGTTAGTTTCAAAAAAGGCTGCTATCCAGGACAGGAAGTGGTCGCCAGGCTGCATTATCTTGGCAAACCGAGTCGTCGTTTATTCCTTGCTCAGTTGAAAACGGTAGACATACCTGAGCAGAACTTTGAAGTAGCTGATGAATCAGGTGAAGTGGCCGGCCATGTCGTACGGGCAGCCATGCTCGACTCAGGCACGCTTATTTGCCAATTAAGTTTAAAATTAGCTGCCAAGGATAAAAAATTATTTATTAATAATAACGAACTATCTGGACTAACCGCTTTAGTTGAAGACGAGGAATAAATCTAATCCAATGCCAGTTTTTTTAGTTTATAGCGTAAAGAACGGAAACTAATGCCAAGCTTTTTTGCAGCGGCCGTCTTATTCCAACGCGTTGACTCCAGCGCATCAACAATAAGCTGCCGCTCCTGATCTTCCAGTTGTGATTCTAGGTCAACTTTATCTGCTGTTAGACTAAAGCCGGGCTCATCGGCTGATAGACTATTTAGAGGTGCTTCAGGCAACATTAAATCTGCTTCGTGAATAACCGAGCCATCAGACCATGTCATCGCCCTTTCCAGGATATTTTCAAGTTCGCGTACATTGCCAGGGAAGGCATATTCACGTAAGGCACTAATGGCATCCTCACCAATCACTGGTTTTAGTTCACCACTTTTAGCCGCAAGCTGCACAAGAATATGCTCGACTAACAGAGGAATATCCGCTTTACGTTGTCTGAGCGGTGGCACTGAAAGTTCAATAACGTTCAAACGGTAAAACAAGTCTTCACGGAAACTACCTTGCTTTACACATTCCGCCAGATTTTTATGGGTTGCCGACAATATTCGAACGTCAACGCTAATTTCTTCATTGCCACCAACAGGTCTAATGGCTTTTTCCTGAATCGCTCTTAGTAACTTCACCTGCATCATTAATGGCAAATCCGCGACTTCATCCAGAAACAACGTACCGCCGTTAGCCGCCTGAAATAAACCCTGTTTATCAGCAACAGCGCCCGTAAAAGCGCCTTTTTTATGTCCAAAAAACTCACTTTCCACTAATTCTGCCGGTATAGCACCGCAATTAATCGGCACAAAAGCCTCATCAGAACGACTGCCTAACTCATGAATTAAACGTGCGACAAGCTCTTTGCCTGTACCAGACTCCCCCGTGATATAAACAGGTGCCTGACTGCGAGCTAATTTACTGATTTTATTTCTCAAAGAGCGAATAACATCGGTATCGCCGAGTAATTTATCCCTCGAACGTCGCTCTTTTAGATCTGACTTTGACGGAGATAAATTTAATGCTGAGTTCACTAAATCACGTAAGACTTTAAGCTTAAGTGGTTTTGATACAAAATCGAAGGCGCCTGATTTAAGCGCTTCAACAGCCAAATCAATATTACCGTGCGCAGTGATAACCGCCACGGGACAATTTGGATAAGTTTTTTGAATAGTGCGGACAATATCCAAACCGTTACCATCAGGTAATCGCATATCAGTAAAACAAAGATCAAAAGATTGTTGTTTTAATGCCTGATTGGCTTGGGCAACACTCTCCGCCGTCACACAATCAATCGACATACCTGACAATGTCATTGTTAACAGTTCAAGGATATCGGGTTCATCATCTATGACTAACGCTTGTCTGTTCATTGCTTAACTATTTCCTGCCATTCGCTTGGAAAGCTTATACGGAAAAACCCCTTATTCAACTCATCGTGAATATAATTCAAACGCGCTCCGTTTGCCTGACACAATTCTCGAGCCAGATACAAGCCCAGTCCAGTGCCTCCCTGTCTGGCTGAATGGAATGGCTCAAATAAATGTGTCTGCACATCCTCAGGCACACCTGGACCATTATCTACAATATCCAGGCAGACTTGCTTATTTTGCTGCTCAACGATGACCTTGATACACGGTTTTATCTTCTGGTTTGCATGAAACCAGGCATTATCCATCAGATTCCAGATAACTTGATGTAATTGCTCAGGATCCATTGCGATATGGATATCAGAAGTACTTATCTCCAATGAAATATCTTCCTCATCCGCTTGTTTTATATCAGAAAACTCACGAATAAACTTCGACAACCACACATTTAAAACCAGCATCGATGGTTCCGCTGTTTTTCTACGACTCATTTGCAAGATGGTCTCGATAATATTATTCACTCGTTGTGTGTGCTTCAAAATAATTGAAGTCAGCTTAGTCATCATATGGTCCGCGGCATATTGCTCTGCAAGCAGCTCACCTGCATGACTGATCGCGCCCAGAGGATTGCGGATTTCGTGTGCAATGCTTGCGGTTAAACGCCCCAGTGAAGCTAATTTAAGTTGTTGCGCCTGTTGTGCCAAAGCAGATGTGTTTTCAATGTAAATAAGGATTTCACCACTATCAAGCTGAGTCGCGGATGCTTGCACTTCAGGCAGGTCAGCGCGTGCCTGAAAAGGTAGGAAAGCATTTGGACTATGCTGTTGCCATAACCACACCTGTTCTCCCAACTCAGGGACGTTTTCACGTAAATTAAACCCTGAATTATTATCTGGAATACCCAATAATTGCCTGGCAGAAGCATTAAGCATCGTCACATTACCCTGACTATCTAAAGCCAATACACCAGTATGCATTTGGCTAATAATGTGCTGATTTAAGACCGCCAGGTTTTCTACATCTCTGGCTCGCTCTTCCGCAAGCACCTGTGATGTTTGTAATTTTTTGGATAACCACTGTGCCAGCCAGGCTGTCACAAAAAAGGTCGCCCCCAAGATCCCAGCCTGACTGTATTTTGTCACCCCATCGCCAGCTATTTGTGAATAACTGACTTCCAGCAGCACCGCTAAAGTTGCCAGAGCAGCAATAAAGGCAGCCAGACGTCCTGGCATCAGCGCACCACCAGCCACTACCACAACTAACATCAGTGAGCCTAATCCCGTATGCAAACCGCCACTGGCATGAATAATAACGATGAGGGCAATGATATCTATCACTGCCTGCAGCCTTATCTGCGTCTGAACCTCTCTCCAGTGCCTTAACGTTAAAATGAGCAATACAAATGCAGACAGAAAATAAGCAAGGCTAACAAAGCTATATAAGCGAGGATCCGCTTCCCCCAAAAACTCGGGTGGAAGCCTCAAATAAAAAACCAGGAAGAGAACGGTAGCGAGAAATAAACGGTAGCTGGCAAAAACGGTTAACGCACGCCAGGTAGCAGGATCCTGATAATACGACTTATAAGAATCGGGCAGTGAACTCATTTCGACTCGTTAAAAGCCTCTAGATGTTGCGTAGAGCAAAAATAATGGTGGTTTTGTTGTATTGCTTCATGCTCAGAGACATGTAAACCACACTGTTCACAACGTACCATTTTTTCCATTCTGGCTTGTTCATCTTCTATTTTTGCCTTGCGCAGCAAATGAGTGATGATGATATAAAGCAATAAACCAATGGCAATTAAAATAAGAATTCGCATTTTTCACCTCAAAAAAAAGGGTATCGACATAGGATACCCTTTTTCTTTTATTTTTAGTGACGTCTAGCCACGAGAAGCACGTTTACGCTCATGCTCCAGCAAGAATTTCTTACGAACACGGATAGCTTTTGGTGTGACTTCAAGTAACTCATCATCGCCAATAAACTCCAGCGCCTGTTCCAGACTCATTCGGATAGGTGGTACTAAAGTGACCGCTTCATCAGAGCCTGATGCACGCATATTGGTTAATTGTTTACCTTTAAGCGGGTTAACAACCAAGTCATTATCACGTGAATGAATACCGATGACCATGCCTTCGTAGACTTCGTCACCATGGCCGATAAACATACGTCCACGGTCTTGTAAGTTGAAGATAGCAAATGCCACTGCTTTACCCACACCGTTTGCTATCAACACACCATTAATACGCTTACCAAAGCTACCGGCTTTCATTGGAGCATAATGATCAAAGACACTGTAAATCAAGCCAGTACCCTGTGTAGCTGTCAGGAACTCGGTACGGAAGCCAATCAAGCCACGTGAAGGAATAATAAAATCAAGTCGAACACGGCCTTTACCATCTGGCACCATGTTTTTCAGGTCAGCACCACGCTCACCCATTTTTTCCATCACTGTACCCTGATGCTCTTCTTCGATATCAATGGTTACAGATTCGAACGGTTCTTCTTTCACACCATCGACTTCGCGGATAATCACTTCCGGACGTGATACACCCAGCTCAAACCCTTCACGACGCATGTTTTCAATCAGAACTGACAGATGTAACTCACCACGGCCAGAAACTTTGAACTTATCAGGATCGGTAGGTACTTGTTCTACACGTAATGCCACGTTATGAATCAATTCACGATCAAGACGTTCTTTGATTTGACGAGTGGTAATAAACTTACCGTCTTTACCCGCAAACGGAGAGTTATTGACCTGGAATGTCATCGTGACTGTTGGTTCATCAACAGAAAGCGGTGGCAAGGCTTCTACAGCACTTGGATCACATAATGTGTCAGAAATATTTAATGGGTCTAAACCAGTAAATGCAATAATATCGCCCGCTTGCGCTTCAGCAACTTCTTCACGTTGTAGGCCTAAAAAGCCCATGACCTGCTGTACACGACCGTTACGTTTTTTACCTTCACGATCAACAACTGTGACAGGTGTATTGGTTTTAACGCGACCACGCTCGATACGGCCAACACCGATAACACCGACGTAGCTGTTATAGTCCAGTGACGACACCTGCATACGGAAAGGACCATCCGCGTCCACATCCGGATGACTCACTCTATCCACGATCAATTCGAAAAGTGGTGTCATATCACCACCACGAACGGTATCTTCCATACCAGCAAAACCATTTAAGCCTGACGCATAAATGACATCAAAATCGAGCTGTGCATCTGTGGCATCCAGATTAACGAACAAATCAAAGGTTTGATCCAAGACCCAATCCGGACGAGCAGAAGGTTTATCAATTTTGTTGATAACCACAATCGGTTTTAAACCTAGTGCTAATGCTTTTTGTGTAACGAAACGCGTTTGTGGCATCGGACCTTCTGAAGAGTCAACCAGCAGCAATACTGAGTCAACCATCGACAGAACACGTTCCACTTCACCACCGAAGTCAGCATGGCCTGGGGTATCGACGATGTTGATATGATAGTCGTTCCAACGAATCGCCGTGTTTTTCGACAGGATAGTAATACCGCGCTCACGTTCCAGATCATTAGAGTCCATTACGCGCTCGGTTAATTCTTCGTGTTCACCGAAAGTGCCAGACTGACGAAGAAGTTGATCCACCAAGGTTGTTTTACCGTGGTCAACGTGGGCAATAATGGCTATATTGCGGAGCTTAGAAATATCTCGTTTGTTTGTCATTGTTTGAATTCTGTAAAAGCATGCTAGGCATGCGGAAAAAATATGCCCTTAGGCGCTTATTTGGTTTTTCGATAGATGTGGTTGCAGTGTTGTTAACATTAGCTTGTGCATACCAAGCCCGGCTGCAATGACATTACCTTTGTTGAACAAATTATCGGTACCATCAAAGTCGGTGACAATTCCCCCAGCCTCTTCGACCAGAAGTAATCCAGCCGCCATATCCCAGTTTTCTAATCCCATTTCCCAGTAGCCGTCAACACGACCTGCTGCAACATAAGCAAGATCAAGTGCTGCTGAGCCCGTACGGCGAATATCAGCTACCTGAGGAAATAGAGCTTTAAAACTATTGAAATAGGCATCATGAAATGATGGATATTTGAAAGGGAAACCCGTCGCAATCAATGCACCATTAAGTTCTCTGCGTTTGGTAACACGCAGTCGACGGTCATTTAATTTGGCGCCTTCGCCCCGGCTAGCTGTGAATAATTCATCGCGTTGCGGATCATAAACAACAGCGTGCTCAACACGACCTTTGACTCTAACGGCAATGGATACGCAGTAATGCGGGAAACCATGCAGAAAATTTGTTGTACCATCCAGTGGGTCAATAATCCACACTGTTTCATTATCACCTGAGCGACCAGACTCTTCAGCCATAATAGCGTGGTCAGGATACGCTTTTTTTATTACATTGATGACTTCTTGCTCTGCCAGGCGGTCGACATCTGACACGTAATCATTTCGACCTTTTGTAGTCACTTCAAGATGCTGAACATGCTGTAGTGAGCGCATGATCAGAGAGCCAGCATTACGCGCAGCCCTGATTGCTATATTGAGCATTGGATGCATAAACAAATTTTTCCAGAACGATAGGTACTTCAAGAGTACATTGAAGATCAATGACTCATATAAAGGACGCTATTATACCAACTATTTCTTTATGAATCTGTTGTAATATTAAAAACGGTTTTTTATTAATGTGAATGGACAGCAAAAATATTTCTTGCTAGCGTATGTTTTATGTTGCGAATTAGCAATATAATATCCACGCCAATTTAACTGGTACTTTAAGGAGATAAAAATGAAATCATTAGCAAAACTGAGTGCTGTAATCCTGCCTTTAGCTATGTTGACTGCATGTGCCAACACTGCCGAAATGGAAGCGCTGAAAGCCTCTGTAGAATCAGCTCAATCAACAGCTGATTCAGCTCTGGTCGCAGCCCGCAATGCTCAAAGCACTGCCGACACAGCGCAACGTACTGCAACTGACGCAGAACTGGCTGCTATGAACGCCCAGAAAGCTGCTGATGAAGCTCAATCAACTGTCGAAGAATGCTGTGCAAAAATCGATCGTATGTTTGAAAAAGCGATGAGCAAATAATCTAAAATTTAGATTACCTCATACAAAAAAGCCGGAACAAATGTTCCGGCTTTTTTTTATCTTCAATATTTATCCTAAAGCGCGTCACTGGAAACTTGCGCAACCCACACAGATATTCCCGCAGCTTCACTAATTTTATTCGCCATATCTGCCGCTTCTTGTTGAGAATTGAAGGGACCAATCATCATTTCACCAACCGCGCCAGATTTGGCTGGCCAGAACAGATCATTCAACTGTAATGAGTTAATAGCCTGACGCGTTTTTTGTATCGCTTTCTGGCTCAGACCTGCATGAACAAACCAGACATCGTCAACAATATCGAGAGGCTCCTCACCCACTCGCTTTACAATACTGTCTTGCGCTTCAACTAATTTTTCAGTGAATGCCCAGTCATTGTCCGCAGGTAATTTATCTTGCGCATCTAAAATGGCTGCTACCATCGGTGTCATATTTAAACCCTGACGTTTATCAATGTCACTATGCGGTTTATTCACTTCAAGATATAACTTACCGTCACGCACGCCCGCTTTATCAGGCTGATAAATAATTTCTACCGGTGTATTAACAGCGGCAATATTAAACAAATGTTGGATATCCTCCGGGAACAGTCGGATACAACCATGACTCACTCGCATTCCTACACCGTAGGGTTTATTTGTGCCATGCAGCAAATAGCCCGGCATAGACAAACGCATTGCATAAGCACCTAGTGGATTATTGGGACCAGCTGCCACCACTTTTGGCAGAGGATCGCCTTTTTCCAGATGTTCTTTTCTGATGGATTCTGGTGGTGTCCAGGTTGGATCTTTTCGCTTCTGAGTAATTTTAGCTTTGCCCAGTGGTGTGCCCCAGCCTTCACGCCCAATCCCGATAGGATGGGTAATGACTGTTTTCGTTTGTCCCGCTTTGGTTTCCGGATAATAATAAAGACGTAACTCGGCAATATTGATGACAATGCCTTTCTGACCGGCCTTGGGCAGAATAAAACGGCTTGGGATAATCACCCGGGTATTTTCGCCGGGAAGCCATGGATCAACATTTGGATTGGCTTCAACGATATCGTTATAACCTAAGTCAAATTGACGGCCAATATCCAGTAATGTGTCTTTTGCTCTGCTATAGACCACCATGTTGTGACCCACAACGGTTGAGTCAGCAGAATTAAGCGCAAAAGTAGTTGCCATAGAAGGTGCTGATACCGCAAGCCCTACAGCAAGAGCCAACAACCGTTTCAACATTGATGATTCCTGTTTATCAAAGAATAAAGCTGCATATTGTACTTGATTAAATATAATCTTCACATTCGGTAAAACGTGCTTTGAATCAGAAAAAGGGCTAAGATCAGCCTTTACCTTAAACAGCAAGCTAGCGTACTCTACTTCAATGAAAAAATATTATTTGCCATTACTTATCGGTTTGACCTGTTTGTCACTGTCTGGTTGCTCTTTTTTTAAAAAAGAAGAAGTTAAAGCGGATGAAAGCTGGAGTGTAGATCGTATATACAGCGAGGCAAAAGCCGCACTCGACATCGCAGACTACAGCAAAGCGATTACCTACTACGAACAACTCGAAGCTCGTTTTCCTTTTGGTGAATATGCTCAACAAGCGCTGCTTGAGTCCGCATATGCTCACTACAAATCAGATGATCCTGAAACAGCTATCGCTACCATTGACCGCTTTATGCGTGTTTATCCACTTAATCCAAATATTGATTACGCTATTTATTTACGTGGCCTGGTCAATTTTCATCGTGATATTGGTTTATTAGAAAAATATATCCCCCGTGATGAATCTCAACGTGACCCGGGCGCTGCTGAGGATGCCTTGCGTGATTTCAACACATTAATTAATCGCTTCCCGACCAGTCGTTATGCCGAAGATGCTGCGCAGCGTATTGTTTATCTTCGTAACCGACTGGCACAGCATGAGGTGAATGTCGCTAATTACTATATGCGTAGAGGATCATTCCTGGCTGCATTAAACCGTGGTAAGTATGTGATAGAAAACTACGACCGTACACCGGCTATGCCTGATGCATTAGTCGTTATGGCAAAAGCATACAAAATTCTTGGCATGACCGATCTTTCAGATGATGCTTTACGAGTATTGAAAATCAATTACCCTGGTCACCCGGGTATTGCTGAAGTTGCTCAGACTGAAGTGCAATAATTAAGCAATAAAAAAAGCCCGCCTCTGAATATTCAGAGGCGGGCTTTTTTTATGCCTAGAACAGCTTAAATAGCGTCTTGGTTCTGCTCACCAGTACGAATTCTAATCGCTTGCTCCAGCGGTGTAACAAAAATCTTACCATCGCCGATACGGCCTGTATTGGCCGCTTTAATCACTGCTTCGATAACACTATCGACTTTATCATCTGTTACGGCAATTTCTAATTTCACTTTCGGTAAAAAGTCGACCACATATTCAGCACCACGATAGAACTCGGTATGTCCTTTCTGACGACCAAATCCTTTGACTTCAGTGACAGTCATCCCGGTCACACCAATATCAGAAAGTGACTGGCGAACATCATCCAGCTTAAAAGGTTTAATTATCGCTTCAATTTTTTTCATCGTAGTTCCTTACTCTATAGTTGAAGTGACGGTGTAGCCTGACGTAATAGGATACCGGCGGTCTCGGCCAAACGCCCGGCTACTGATACGGATACCTGGAGGCGCCTGCCGCCTTTTGTATTCATTACGATCTACCATTTTAATAACTCTTGCAACCATTTCGGCGTCGTAGCCCTCGTCGACTAGCTCTTCAAAGCAACACTGATCAGCTATATAACGTTGTAGAATTTTATCTAGGACAGCATAGTCAGGGAGACTATCCTGATCCAACTGTCCTTCTGCCAGTTCAGCGGATGGAGGTCGTGTGATGATACGCTCTGGAATCACATTAGATTGCTGATTGCGATAATGGCTCAACTGATAGACCAACGTTTTATAAACATCTTTTAATGGTGAGTAACCACCAGCCATATCGCCATATAAAGTTGAGTAGCCGACAGCCATTTCGCTTTTATTACCGGTTGATAACACCATTGAACCCGTTTTATTGGATAAGGCCATCAAAATAATGCCGCGGCAACGGGCTTGAATATTTTCTTCCGTGGTATCGGCCGGCAAACCTTTAAACTCATCAGCTAATGAGTCAATAAAGGCATTAAATGTCGGTTCTATCGAAATAATACTGTACTTAACACCCAAGCCTTCAGCCATTAACTTTGCATCATCCAGACTCATTTGAGATGTGTAGCGCGACGGCATCATCACCGCATGCACTTTGTCTGCGCCGATAGCATCAACAGCGAGTGCCATTGTTAATGCGGAATCAATGCCGCCTGACAGTCCAAGTACAACACCTGGAAAGTGATTTTTCTCAATATAATCTTTCAGTCCAAGGGTTAACGCTTTGTATATGATAGATAAGTCGTCCTGCGACTCACAACTGGCACCCGATAAAGCTAGGCCACCAGACGACTGTCGTTCAATCGTCACCGGAAATAAACCAAACTCGAATGCAGGTGCTTGGACCACTTTTTCGCCATTGGCATTCATCACAAAAGAATGACCATCAAAAACCAGTTCATCCTGACCACCGTATTGATTGACATAGACAATAGGTAAGCCCGTTTCACTGATACGTTTTTTTACTTCAGCCTCACGCAGTGGCCATTTGCCCATATGGTAAGGAGAAGCATTCAAGTTGACGATAAGGTCAGCTCCGGCAGCCTTTGCTTTAGTGCTCGGCTGTGTAAACCAGATATCTTCACAGATAGTAATGCCGATTTTCAGACCTCGAAAATCAAACACAGTGGCATTTTCGCCTTCGATAAAATAGCGTTTTTCGTCGAATACACCGTAATTGGGCAACTGCTGTTTGTGATAGGTACAAACAAGCTTACCCCCATCAATTAACGATGCGGAGTTGTATAAACCCGAGACAATATCGCCATCGGGATGGCCGATTAACACGGCTACATTATCCAGCTTGCTTGCCAGTGTCGTTAATGCTTTACGAACGCGTTTCAACAAACCAGGACGAAGCAATAAATCTTCTGGCGGATATCCGGTTAGGGTCAGTTCAGGAAAAACAATTAAATCTGCATTGAATTGTTTTTTTGCCTGCTGTGCCGTTTCGATAATTTTATTAACATTACCCGCAACATCCCCAACTACAGGATTAATTTGCCCCATCACCAGCGTGACTGTCTGCATTTATTTTTTATCCATCATTGCCAGCATAATGTCGCCAATTTCGGCGGGCGATCGCGCAATGCCACAGCCAGCCGCTTCAAGCGCTTTTAATTTCGCTTCAGCGGTGCCACTGCCACCACTGATAATCGCTCCTGCATGTCCCATGCGTTTGCCAGCCGGTGCCGTTAGACCGGCGATATAGGTCACCACCGGTTTGGTGACATGCGCTTTGATAAACTCGGCCGCATCCTCTTCAGCATGACCGCCAATCTCACCAACCATCACAATACCTTCGGTCTGCGGATCATTCTCAAACAACTCGAGGCATTCAATAAAGTTCATACCATGAATTGGATCACCGCCAATACCAACACAGGTACTTTGTCCAAGTCCGTTTTGCGTTGTCTGATGAACAGCTTCATAAGTCAGAGTGCCTGAACGCGATACTATGCCGATTTTCCCCGGTTGATGAATGTTACCGGGCATGATGCCAATCTTACATTCACCTGGAGTAATCAGGCCCGGACAGTTAGGCCCTATCAAGTGTGCATCGTAGCTATTTAAAGCATGTTTGACGCGTAACATATCCAGTACAGGGATGCCTTCTGTAATACAGGCAATTATTTTGATACCCGCATCAGCCGCTTCCAGAATCGCATCTGCAGCAAAGGCGGCAGGCACATAAATCATGGTGGCATCAGCACCGGTCTGTTCAACCGCTTCATGAACCGTGTTGAATACCGGTTTGTCCAGATGCGTTTGCCCACCTTTTCCTGGAGTAACTCCACCGACAAATTGGGTGCCATATGCAATGGCTTGCTCTGAGTGAAATGTACCTTGTTTACCAGTAAAGCCCTGACAAATCACTTTGGTTTCACGATTGATTAAAATACTCATGCCTGCGACTCCTGAGCTGCCGCTACAGCTTGACGCGCAGCATCGGTTAAATCATCGGCAGCATATATACTCATTTCACTGTTTTTCAATAATTCACGACCTCGTTGCGCATTGGTACCCTCGAGTCTGACGACAACAGGTAACGATAAGCCGACCTCTTTTGCTGCCTGAATAATGCCTTCGGCAATCAGATCACAGCGGACAATACCACCAAAAATATTGACCAGGATCGACTTCACTTTTTTATCAGACAGAATCAGCTTAAATGCTTCAGCCACGCGAGCAGCCGTAGTGCCACCGCCTACATCCAGGAAGTTAGCCGGCTGTCCACCTTCTTTCTGAATTAAGTCCATCGTCGCCATAGCGAGACCAGCTCCATTGACCATACAAGCCACATTCCCATCTAAAGAAATATAGTTAAGGCCAAATTCACGGGCGATAACTTCTGCATCATCTTCCTGACTCGGATCAAACATCTCTGCCAAATCGGCATGACGGAATAAGCCGTTATCATCCAAATTGATTTTTGCGTCAACGGCAAGCAAGTCACCGTCATCAGTCACCACAAGTGGATTCACCTCCACTAGACTGGCATCATTTTCTGTAAAGAGCTGATACAAATTTTGCATGACGGACTGTAGCTGCTTAAAGCTATTTCCAGTCAAGCCCAGGAAAAATGCGGCGCGACGACACTGATAGCCCTGTAAACCAACGACAGGATCGACATATAAATTCAGTATGGCTTCAGGCTGCTGCTCAGCGACGGCTTCGATATCCATGCCGCCTTCTGCTGACACCATAAACACAATACGTTGAGAGCTGCGATCAACCAGTACGGCCAGATAGATTTCACGGCTGATATTGGTCGGTTTTTCCACCAATACCTGCTGTACGGGTAAACCTTCAGCAGTGGTCTGATGCGTGACAATATTTTTTCCCAGCATACCAGCAGCGGCTGACTCAACGTCATCCAGCGAACTCACCACTTTAACGCCACCCGCTTTGCCGCGGCCACCGGCATGAACCTGTGCTTTAACCACCCAGCGCTCGCCCGCTAATATCTCAGCCGCTTGCCGCGCCTGAGCAGCTTCAGCGACAGCTTGCCCTTGTGGTGTAGGCACACCATATCGATTAAATAATTGTTTGGCCTGAAATTCATGCAGATTCATTGTATGTTCTTGCCTTGCTTAGTTGTCTTTTCAATCATAAGCACAACTATCCTTGAAAGAATGTGTGATTTGTTGATAAAAACAAGATCTTAATTCAACGTCGAAAACGTTATATTTTCTCGCAATAGCTCAATAATTACCATCACTACACATGATATAGTTCATGCCGAATGTCATAAACGAGTTTTTACATGTTAACGCTATACCCAGAAATAGAACCCTATCAAAGCCATTTACTTGCAAGAGAAACCTTATCTTCTGGTAAAAAACACGAAATTTATGTAGAGGAATGTGGCAATCCTTCAGGGATTCCGGTGGTTTTCCTACATGGTGGCCCGGGTTCTGGTTGTCGTCCTCAACATCGACAATATTTCAATCCTGAAAAATACCGCATTGTATTATTTGACCAACGAGGTTGCGGACGCTCAGTTCCCAGTGGCGAGCTTGAAAACAATACCACTGCGCATCTGGTCAGCGATATGGAATATATCCGTACCCGTCTGGGTATAGATAAATGGGTCATTTTTGGTGGTTCCTGGGGAGCTACCCTGGCACTGTGTTATGCCAGAGATCATGCCGAAAAAGTGATAAGCATGATATTACGCGGCACTTTTCTTGGGCGTCAGCAGGATATTGACTGGGTTTATGCCGCAGGCGGTGCCTCAAAATTATTTCCCGAAGCATGGCATCGCCTAACACATATGCTTGATCAGTCAGAACAACAAACACCGCTCAAAGCTTACTATACTCGCCTCACCGATCCTGATGAGTCACTGCAAATCTCAGCTGCCACTATTTTGAATAGCTGGGAAGCCACCATCGTCACATTACGGGATCATGAATACGAACCGGATTTAACGGAAGCTCCCGGCCCATTGGCGCACTCCCGCATTCAATTACATTTTGCGTTAAATCAATGCTTTATCGAAAACCGTCCCATTTTGAGTGAAATAGAAACCATACGTCACATTCCTACTCAGATTATTCATGGTCGATACGATATTGTTTGCCCACTTCAGCAATCCTGGGAACTACATCAGGCATGGCCAGAAACAAGCTTAACCGTATTGCCGCTGGCTGGTCATGCTGCTGGCGAACCCGCTGTGATTGATGCCTTAGTGAGAGCCACCGATACCTTAGCGGGTGAACTGCAGTGATCACCTTATTACAACGCGTTAAGCAGGCATCGGTTGAAGTAAATGAACAATGCATCGCAGAGATTGATCAGGGTGTGCTGGTTTTTGTGGGTATTGAGAAAGGTGACTCCTCTGAATTGGTAGCTCGTCTGGTAGAAAGGGTCATCAATTATCGACTGTTTGCGGATGCTGAGGAAAAGATGAATCTATCCGTCAAAGATATTAATGGCGGTTTACTTCTTGTCCCACAATTTACCTTGGCCGCTAACACACAAAAAGGATTACGTCCGAGCTTTGCTTCTGCAGCCCCCCCTGACATAGGATATCAACTGTTTAATGAGTTTGTTGATGCCGCTAAACAGCAGCATCCCAAGGTCTGTAGCGGTCAGTTTGGTGCCGATATGCAGGTTAAACTCATCAACGATGGGCCAGTCACTTTCTGGCTTCATAGCTAATCACTGTTACAGGATTTTTTGAATGCGCATTATCAGAAACTTTATTGTTGGTCTTTTATTGGTGTTTGTCGGAATTGCCGCGATCATGCTAATCCCCTCACCACAACCGCCAGCCAGTAAACCATGGGAAGTGACCGTGATGCCTGACAACAATATCAGCGTCTTTGGTATTCACTTGGGTAATACCGACTACAAAACAGCACAAGAAGAACTGCGAATATTTGGTAAAACGGCTATCTTCACCGACCCCGATAATAAGGCCACGGTCGAAGCCTATTTTGATAGTGTTAACTTAGGAGGACTATCCGCCAAGATGGTGCTTAATCTTGATGTACCAGAGGATAAAGTCGCCGCTATGCTGCAAAGGGCCTCTGTAGGCAAACTTCAACCCAGTGGTGCGCATCAGCATGAATTGGTGGAAGAAGACAAACAGTTTTTACTATCCTCACCTGTCGCTGCCATTACCTACATTCCTGGTGTCCGCTTGAGCAGGGAGATGATTCAGGAACGCTTTGGTGAACCTGATAGCATTGATGTGGGCTTACCTGATGATAAAGGTAATACGAGTGAAAGCTGGTCTTATCAGGCACTAAATTTAACCGTTATCTTTGGTAGCACTGGTAAGACGATACTAATTTATCAAACTAAATGAGTGTGTCTTTTTGCGCCAGCTCGTAAAACTGGTCTTCACTCACAGGTTTACTAAATAAATACCCCTGAGCGCCCTGACAAGTATGCTGTTTGAGATAATCTAATTGTTCCATTGTCTCCACACCCTCGGCGACAACCATCAAGCCCAGGCTTTCGCTCATTGCCATGATCGCGTTGACGATGGCGGCATCGTCCTTATCTGTGGTGACATCCCGAATGAAACTGCTATCAATTTTCAGAACATTCAAAGGGAACTGCTTCAGGTAGGACAATGAAGAATAACCTGTACCAAAATCATCAATTGCCAGACTAATGCCCATCTGGCTAAGCTCCGATAAAGTGAGCGTTGCCAACTCAGGATCTTCCATCAGCATAGTTTCTGTAATTTCTAACTCCAGGTTCTTTGTGGGCATACCCGTTTCTGCCAGAATATAACGGATGCGACTAGCTAAATTACCACCTTTAAATTGTCTGCCTGATAAATTGACGGCAAGCTTAAAATCATCCGCCAATTTGTCTTTCACCTTTAAGAAGCTATTACATGCTTGTGTCAGCACCCACTCACCGACAGATTCAATCAAGCCAGTATCTTCAAGAATAGGAATAAATTCTGCGGGTGAGACGAGCCCCCATTGGGTACTATTCCAACGTAATAACACTTCGGCACCGTTCATTTTTCCAGTTTCAATCTCAACCTGTGGTTGCAGATGAATAAAGAATTCTTCTTGCTCAACGGCACGTCTTAAAGCTGTCTCCATGGCAAGACGCAATGATGCCTGAGCATTCATATCGACGGAGTAAAACTGAAAATTATTCCGTCCTGTTTTTTTAGCGTGATACATGGCTGCATCCGCATTTCTAATTAGCATATCGACATCCCGACCATCGGCAGGATAGAGGCTGATACCAATACTGGGACTGATGCTGATTTCAACGTTATCAATAATATACGGCTGACTCATCGCATCGATAATTTTTTCAGCGACTTTACCCACGTATTGTGCGGAACGAATATCTTCCAAAATAACGGTGAATTCATCTCCTCCAAGTCTGGCAACCGTATCACCCTCTCTGATGGTCTTCTTAATGCGTATTGCCACTTCACGCAGCAGACTATCACCCGCTTTATGTCCTAATGAATCGTTAATATGTTTGAAATGATCCAAATCTAAAAAACAAACCGCAAGTCGACCTGAGTCACGATGCGCTTTATGGATAGCATGCTCAAGACGATCATTAAACACGTTCCGGTTTGGTAAGCCTGTCAGACTATCAACGCTTGCCAGGTTAGTCAGCCTTTCCTCATTCTGTCGTTGAGTTGTAATATCTTCAAATAACCAGATAGATCCATTTTGTGGTGCTTCAGCTTCAATTGATTTTCCCGCCATAGCGCACCAGAATTTCTCACCATTTTTACGGACTAATTCAAGCTGAGCTTCATAGCTCTCCCCTACAGAAAGATAATGAGCAGCATGTTCTCCAAACTGCTCATAAGCTACCTGACTTGGATAAATAAACTGTGTTTTTTGTCCTTCAATCTCTTCACGACTGTATTGAAATAACTCTTCAAACTTTTGGTTAACACGCACCACCTTACGATCACGAATGAAAGCAATACCCACCATCGCATTTTCCAGAATTGTGTTTAATTCTGACGTCATTTGATGCAATTGCTGGTTAGTTTGTTTCCATTTAGTAATGTCAGCAATAACACACACCCAAACAAACTCATCATTACCACTTAATATACGACTGACAGAAATCCATAATGAGAATGCGGATCCATCTATACGAATGCCTTCATATTCACCATTCGACTCATCATCGTGCTCTAAATCATCAATTGACTCGGGTTTATGTTTTTCAGCAAAAAAATGAAATAAATGTTTCCCGACAATCTCTTTAATGGTGCCGCCAAACATGGTGGCACCAGCAGGATTAATATCAATGATATAACCCTCTTCACTCAGTGACAGAATCGCTTCAGGTACACCATTAAGAATTGCTCTTAACTGTTGTTGTTTATGTTGCATGGTGACTTTTGCTTTGCTGTAATCAGCAATCAGATTTTGTGTCACCTCGGCGAAATGATTCAAGTCACGAGCCAGCATAGAGACTTCATTTTGCGTTGATGTCACCGACATTCTTGTCTCAAACCGACCTTCAGAGAGTGCTCGAATAGAGTCCTTGATCAACACTAATGGTTCATTGATTCTTTTTATAAGAATATAAGCAAACACCATGACTGCACTCATAATAAGAATGCTGACTAATATAATTTGCCACCATGAATAATCGGCCGATGAGGCATCACTTGCGATCTCTTCATTGTTAAACAGATTGATTTGTTCCGTTAACTGATTCAAGTCCACTGTTAATGTCGACATCATAGCAAGGGATGATTGCAGCTCTTTAGCCAACGTTCTTTGGGTGAAAGTATTTTCTTTTTCTATCGCTATTAAGCCGTTCTCTCCTCCCATTAAAACCCTGAGTGAATCCACCTGTTTCTCTATCGCCTGTAATGTATCCGTTACATACAACAATTGAAAAGATTGGCTGGAAAAAGCATCAATATCCTGCTCTATCTGAGTAAAAATGGTTTCAAATTGTTTTTCTGATTGAGTAAAACTTGATGGATCTTCAGTCTGAAGAAACAACTTGTAGTTTAATAAACGAAGTTGATGAATATGAGTTTTTAACGGGTTAACCAGACCCAGTATAGAAACCAGATTATCGTTGCGTAATCGTTTTTCAAGATTATCCACTAACAACAATAATGCAGCCGAAACCCGTTCATTCCCCTCTTGCTTGGCTTTTATATCGTTGGTTAATTCAAGATGATGTTTTTTTAATTGATAAAGCTTGGCGTCGATCTGTAAATAATCATGGTAGGTCGTCAAAAGCGACTTTAACAGGCCTTGAACTTGTTGCTTATCATCTAATGTCTGAGTGAGTAATTCTGCATTTTCCTGAAACAAATTTTCAAGCGGCGCTCTGTCAGCAAATTGAGATAAGACAGATACCGTAGCTGAACTGAGGAATTGTTGCTGGCGTTGGGCGAGAAGTAATGAAACTTGACTAAGTTTGCGGCTGCTCGACTCCAATGGCAAAAGATGGTCGACAAAAATTGAATGTGTCTCAGACATCAGGTTATTGGCGTAATTTGCCATCACGCCCATCACAAGGACAGCAATCAATGTGATTGCAGCCCATAGCTGGAGCAAATGTTTGATACTCCAGTTTTTAAACATCTGATTGTTCACCGTTTTGAAGTAACATTTTAGCCATCCATTGCTTTAATGTTGGTTCTTACTTTTATCTTCTGATTTGCTCTGTTTGCCTGACTCATCAGATTCAGGTGTTACTTCATCATCATCCATAAGTACCCGATTAGCTGCACCATCCATATCATCGTATTGACCATTACGAACGGCCCAGAAAAAAACGGCTACACCAATAATGCCAAGTAATAACATACCTGGAAGCAACCCATAAATGACTTCCATCACATACTCCAAACTATTGCCTTTCGTTGAGCGATGAAATCAGGGCAAAACAAGCACTGACTTTTAATAGATCGTGCCAGCTACTTATTTTTATTTATAAACCTTCCGATCCGAGCAGAGTTTCCAATAACTAATAACGAACTTATCGGCATTGTTATCGCAGCCACTAGAGGATTTACCCAAGCACACATCGCTAAAGGCACCATGATAACGTTATAACCAATAGAAAGCATTATGTTCTGACGAATGATACGTAAAGTTGTTGTCGCCAAAAGCTTTGCTTCAGCAACTTTAGCCAGCTCTTGATGTGATAAGACAACATCAGCACTTTCTACTGAGACATCAGTGCCAGACGCCAGGGCCATGCCCACATCTGCTTGAATTAAAGCCGGCGCATCGTTTACACCATCCCCTATCATGGCTACGATATCACCTTGCGCTTGCAGTGATTTCACAACAGCAGATTTGTCCTGAGGCAGCACTTCCGCAAATCGCTGTATATTTGAAAATGACTGTGTAACCGCATTCACTACCTCCAGTCGGTCTCCACTCAACACAGTTATTTTGGCACCCGCCGCCTGTAATAATTGAATCGTTGACAAAGCATCCGCCCGAAGAGAATCTGTCAAACCAATAATACCTTGTAGCTCACCATCCACTGCAACAAACACACAACTAATACCTTGCTTTTCATTCTGTAGAATAGTGTTGTTAAGCGTTTCAGGAAAATAAATACTTTGTGAGCTCAACCACTGACGAGTTCCAACGAGTATATGTTTACCATCAATATACGCTGTCACACCTCGTCCGGGTGTCGTAGTAAACTTTGTGATGGGTAGCAATTTGAGCCCCGCTGATATTGCAGCATCACAGATAGCAGTCGCAATAGTGTGTTCTGAGTGTTGCTCAACAGAAGCCGCCAATCTGAGTAACTCCGATTGTGTTAAGTCTGCACAGGGCTCAACCACATGCACATTTAATTGGCCGGTTGTTAGCGTACCGGTTTTATCAAATACAAAATGATTCACTGATGACAGACGCTCGAGTGTTTCACCCTGCTTGACCAAGACCCCTCGCTGCGCCCCTACGCCAGTTGCAACGGCAACTGACATTGGAGTGGCTAAACCAAAAGCGCATGGACAAGTAACCACTAATACTGAAATAGCCGCGAGTAAAGCGATTTCGAAGTCAAACTGTATCCAATATACGAATGTTAAGGTAGCAAGCGTTAGCGTTATCAACACAAACCAGGGAACAATTTTATCGGCTAACGTTTGGATAGGTGCTTTTGAAGCCTGCGCTTCGTCCATCAATGCAATAATTTTGGCCAAAGCGGTATTACGTAATACCTGCTCAACCTTAACCTGAAATGCCCCTTCACCATTAATACTGCCGGCAACGACAGAATCCCCGACTTGCTTGACTACAGGTACAGATTCCCCTGTCAACATCGACTCATCTACCGCACTATCACCTGACACAATAACCCCGTCTACAGGGATACTTTCACCAGGTCTGACTAAAATGGTTTGTCCGATTTTCACTGCACGTATTGGCACAACTTCAGTGATATTATCAACGATGACTGTGGCAAATTTAGGCTGTAATTCCAGCATCCTCCTGGTGGCAGAGAGTGCTTTCTTTTTTGAAATCGCTTCGAGATAGCGCCCTACTAAAATTACAAACAAAAAATTGACCACGGTATCGAAATAAACATGACCCGTATCAAGTGCTTTTATCGTAGCGTAAGTCGAATATAAGTAGGTTGAAGTTGCCCCAATCGCTATCGGTAAGTCCATTGTTAAAAAACGCTGTCGTAAGCCACTGATGGCACTACGAATAAATGGATAGCCCGAATACAGTAGGGTCGGCGTTGCAATCAGAAAACCTATCCAGTGAAACCATTGGCGAAACTCTCCATCACTTGCCCCACTGTATAGAGCGATGGATATCCACATCATATTCATCATCGCAAAGCCAGCAAATGCCATACGATAAAGTAATCCACGATGTCGTTTTGCTAATGCCCCTTCTGCTGTTTCCGGATCAAAGGGGACTGCGGCATAGCCTATTTCTGCTAGGCGGTTCAGAACGCTAGATAAAGCGATTTTTGAATTGTCCCAGTTTAGCTTTAGCCTTTTTGCCGTTAAATTCACCTCAGCATTAATAACGCCAGTTAGTCGATTAAGCGCATTTTCAATCAACCAGACACAAGCCGCGCAGTGAATTCCTTCTACCAATAAATGAATAGTACGTTCATTTTGATCAATATCCGTATAGTCGGATTGAACTTCATCCAGGTCATAAGCCGACAGATCGCCTAACCTGTCTGGCGGAGGAGCAAGAGGTTCGGACTGAGGGGTTTTGGCATAAAAACTTTGTAAACCCGCGCCATAAATGGTTTGACATACAGTTTTACAACCATGACAGCAAAATACGCGTTCTGCCCCATCAATCTCGGCTTTAAACTCGTTTATATCTTCGACGGGTAAAGCACAATGATAACAAGCTGTGGTCAAAACTAATCCTAGATTTCAGTTGATCAATATTTTAATTTTAAGGATTAATTTGTATGCGACGGGTTAATACGTACTTATCGTCTCCACGACGTGCTTCGATGATAATGTCCCAACTACCAGGTAAATTAAAACTCACATCGGTGACAAAGCTACCATGCCCAGAAGGCTGCATATCAGCAGAAAAGTCCTGACGTTTATCAGAGGGTCGGTAGGCGAAGAACTTCACCGAATCTAACATTAAACCAGCAGAATTTTGTCCCGTAATCAACGCTTCATAGGTTTGCGTTTGATTGACTCTGGTTGCCGATGGCGTCAGCAAAATACCTGACCAACCAAGGTTCTTTTCCTTGGCAATCTCTTCTTCTGTTTTAGCGTATGCCTGACCTTTTTCATAAAAATCTTCAAGCACCAAGTTAGGTGGTGATTTAAATGCTAGATAGATAAATAGTGCATTAGCACTTAGAAATACGAGTAAAAATACCAGCATACCCAATACCCATGGGTTTTTCAGTGCTTGACTATTTTCTTGTGAAATATTCATTCTTTTCCTCTTCCACTACTCAGGCGCCATAAACATACTTTCGTATGAGGTCGATATGGCTGAATTATTTAATACAACCGCTTTAAACTGTATCGGCACCAGACCTTTTTGAACTTTATCGTCAGGTACTCTCACCAACGCCGTCACAGGTACAACTTTACCTGGCTGAACAGTAATTTTATCGCCCATACCATGTAGGGTAGCACCCTCCAATCCTTCGACATCGTAACGTACGTCGATTGGTTCTTTTGTTTTATTTAATAACTTCAACGTATATTTATTCTGGATTCCACCATCACTGAGTCTTACATACAATGGTTGACGATCATGAATAACTTGGAACTCAGTTGGTGACAGCGTGAAGAAACCATAAATAATACCTGACAATGCTGTCAGCAAAATCAAACTATATATAATGACACGAGGTCTTTTATACATGGCTAAGACGTTTTTATCGTGATGCAGTTCCTTATAGGAAGCATAACGAATCAAACCGCGAGGCTGATTAGTTTTATCCATAATACTGTCACATGCATCAATACACATACCACATGTAATACAGCCCTCTTGCTGTCCCTTTCTTATATCAATACCGGTTGGGCAAACAGCAACACAGACTTTACAATCAATACAGCTACCTTTGGTTTCATCCTCCAGCTGACCTTTTTTTAGTTTACCTCTCGGTTCACCACGTTCAGCATCATAAGCTGGTAAGACAGTATCCTGGTCATACATCACACCCTGTAGTCGAGCATATGGGCATAACCAGAAGCAGACTTGCTCACGCATAAAGCCTGCAAATACATAAGTAAATACACCAAACACCGCCATTGAAATCCAAACAGGCAATGGTGCTTGTAAGCTAAAAATCTCAGGCCATAACTGATAAGCATCCGTGAACCATGCGGCAAAGGAAATACCGGTAATCAGCGCGATCGCAATCCATAAAGAATGCTTTGTTACCACACGTACCAACTTATCAAATGACCAGGGCGCTTTTTTGAACTTCATCGCCTTCTGAGGACTATCCCCTTCAAGCTTGGTTTCGATAAAGGTATAGATATCTGTCCAGACAGTCTGAAAACAGAAGTAACCACAAAACACGCGTCCTGCAATGCTGGTTACAGCGGCTAATAAAATAGCAAAGAATAATAATGTTAACGACAACATCCAGATGTCTTGAGGATAAATCGTTAAATGAAAGAAATTAAATTGTCGATTTGGAATATCAAACAAAACCGCCTGGTGCCCATTCCAACGAATGTATGGGCCTAAAAAGAATATTAACCAAACAGACATCCCTAGCCACTTCCGGAGTCGAAATCGGCCCTTAATTCGTTTGGCAACCACTTTTTGGTCACCGGTATTCACGTGCCAATCGGAGACTTCTTCATAAATTTGGCTGACATCATCATTAACGTTTGTTTGTGATTGACTCATATCATCTCCGAAATAGTATTCATCGCGTGCATTTTAACACAGGCACAATCTAATATTAGTACTTACTGATATTAATTCGTTATAAAAAAGCCGACTTTATTTGTCGGCTTTCCATTTACCTAAACAACGGTTCAATAATAATTATTTATTTTCTATAACAATTATTTATCGTCTAGATTTTTCATAATTCTATAACCGATAACACCTATTACGACAATAGTCAGAACAACAGATGCAATCGCTCCAATAACAACTGCGTCAATATGCATATCTTCTCTCCTGAATAAGATTTCATCTCCTCTCAGAAACTAACTGAGAGGAGTGATATTGATTACTGCCCACCGCCTAATTGATGAACATAAACAGCTAATTTCTTAATTTCAGTTACTGATAAACGCTGAGTTTCATCGCCTTCGTATTCAGGCTCTTCATCCCATTTCTCAGCTTCAAGTTTCACTGCAAGCTTTTCATTCCATGCAGGCATGATAGCAACACGTGTTAATGGATCTGATGGGTCATTAACGCCATGCAGGATTGTGTAGCGAACCTCTTCCGGATCACCTGAGAAGCGCCAGATTTTATCGGTCAGGTTAGCTGAACCTAATTCATGGATACCTTTTGCATCTGCACCATGACAACCGACACAGCCTTTTTCGTTAAATAACTTCCATCCGGCCTCTGTGGCTTTGCCATTTGATAAGTTTTCAACAAACTTAACCAAACCATCCACTTCTTCAGGTTTTAAGGTTTTCTCATGTGCCATCATCATGCCATGACGTCCAGCCGCAAGAGAGGTGACGATAGTGTTGATATCACCGCCGTACAACCAATCATCATCGGCCAGAATAGGATAGCCAGAGTTTTTAGCTGGAACACCACCACTACCATGACATGCAGCACAGTTATCACCAAATAAAACCTTGCTCGAACCTACTGCGTAGTTTCTCATTTCGGTGTCAGCAAGGATTTCTTCAGCCGTCATTGAAGCTAATTTTTCTTCATATGGGGCTCTGACGTCCTGAACTTTTGCCATATCTTCTTTGTACTCTTTGATTTGAGTCCAGCCTAACAATCCTTTCGTACTGTCATTAATTAATGGCAGCGATGGATAAAGGATAAAATAGACCAACACTAACAAGCCACTCAAATAAAGGGCATTTGTCCACCAACGTGGAGGTGGATTTTCTAACTCTCTGATGCCATCCCATTCGTGCCCTGTATCTGGCACTTCATTAGGATTCTTTTTATTATCAGCCATCATCATTTCTCCGAATTTGTATCGTCATCGTCCTGCAGCATAGTGCGGTGAGACTCTATTTTGTCTTTATTTTTAGGGTTAAGAACCCAAAAATAGAGCACCACCATCAGTATAAAAATTACAACTGTAAACACTAAGCCAAACCAGTCGGTTGCTGTCATTTCACTCCAATTAGTATGAAAATACTCTTGAAGTTTACTCACGATATGACCTGCCAGGCTCAAAGTTGACCATTGTTCCCAACACTTGCAGATAAGCAACTAACGCCTGCATTTCAGTTTTACCTTCAACTTCTGCAGCAGCATTATCAATTTGCTCATCCGTGTATGGAACGCCTAAGACTTTCATCGCCCGCAGACGTTTTTCAATTCCATTGCCATCAATGGTTGCATGTTCTAACCATGGATAACTTGGCATAACAGACTCAGGTACAACCGAACGGGGGTTATGTAAATGCTGAATATGCCATGCATCAGAATATTTTCCACCAACACGGGCTAAATCAGGTCCAGTACGTTTTGAACCCCATTGGAAAGGATGATCATACTTTGACTCTACAGCCAGAGAGTAATGACCGTAACGATCTTTTTCATCACGAAAAGGACGGATCATTTGTGAGTGGCACAAATAACAGCCTTCACGTTGATAGATATCACGACCAGCTAATTCAAGTGCCGTATATGGGCGAACTGTTTTCAGCTCTTCATACTCAGGATGCACTTGATCCTCAAAAGTGGTTTTGAGGTAAAACAGAGGAACGATTTCTACGATACCGCCTACAGAAACAACCAATGCCGTTGCTAACACAAGCGCCCAGATATTTTTTTCCAGTTTTTCTTGAAAGGTAACTGGTTTATTAGAATTATGATCAGACATTCCAGTCTCCTTAAATGTTAGCCGCAGTTGCCATTGCAGCCGATGGCTTAGCAATAGCACGACGGATAGTCACTGTAACGTTGAATAACATGATGCAAGCACCTGAGAAGAATATCAGTCCACCCATAGCACGCATTGCATAGTAAGGGTGCATTTGAGCAACTGACTCAACAAAGGTGTAGGCCAAGTTACCGTAGTCATCATATGCACGCCACATCAGGCCTTGCATAATGCCGGATACCCACATAGCTGTGATATAAACCGCTGTACCAATTGTGGCCATCCAGAAGTGGAGATTCACTAGACGGATTGAGTACATGGTTGTTCCCCACATACGTTCAACCATATGATAAAGCGCACCGATAGACACCATCGCTACCCAGCCTAATGCGCCTGAGTGAACGTGACCGATGGTCCAGTCTGTATAGTGTGATAATGCGTTAACAGTTTTTGAAGCCATGACTGGACCTTCAAAAGTTGACATCGCATAGAATGCTAAAGAGACAATCAGGAAGCGTAAGATATAATCGGTACGCAGCTTGTCCCAGGCTCCACTCAATGTAAACATACCGTTGATTGCACCACCCCATGAAGGAATGATCATCGCTAATGATATAGCGGCACCTAATGAACCAGTCCAATCAGGTAACGCAGTATATTGAAGATGGTGAGCACCTAGCCAAACATAACCGAAAACTAATGCCCAGAAATGGATGACAGATAAGCGGTATGAATATACAGGGCGATTCGCTTGTTTAGGAA
The DNA here is from genome assembly GCF_056859315.1 of Methylophaga sp. F-2. Taxonomy (NCBI): domain Bacteria; kingdom Pseudomonadati; phylum Pseudomonadota; class Gammaproteobacteria; order Thiotrichales; family Piscirickettsiaceae; genus Methylophaga; species Methylophaga sp. F-2. Next base: position 329,056 of record NZ_JBSXOF010000016.1, on the reverse strand, counting down.
CAAAGTAGTACATGATTCCCAAAAAGCCTGCAGTCAGGAAGAAACCAACCGCATTATGACCCCACCACCACTGAATCATGGCATCTTGAACACCTGAAAACAGTGAATAAGATTTAAATAATTCAACAGGGATAGCCAAGCTATTCACAACATGCAGATAAGTAATCATGACCATCATCGCAATGAAGAACCAGTTTGCAACATAGATATGTGAAACTTTGCGAATTGAGATTGTCATGATGAAGTTAAAGGTATAAACCAACCATACCGCTGCAATCAGAATATCAATCGGCCATTCTAATTCCGCATATTCTTTTGATTGAGTGTAACCAAGAGGTAAGGTGATTACAGCACCAAGAATAACGAGATTCCAGCCCCAAAACGTGAACCAGGCTAACTTATCACTCCATAGACGCGTACGACATGTGCGCTGTACGATGTAATAAGCTGTTGCCATTAGTGTTGAACCACCAAAAGCAAAAATAACCGCATTGGTATGTAAAGGACGTAAACGACCAAAACTGATATATGGATTATCAAAATTCAGGACTGGCCAAGCCAATTCTGAGGCGATATAAACACCGATACCGGTGCCAACGACCAAGTAAACGCATGCCATATAGGCAAACCACTTGACCACTTGAAAGTTATATTGTTGTTGTTCCGCTTGCATAGCGACCACACCTTCTCTCTTTGGAAAACTCTCTCTCAACTTTGCTGAAAACCACACAACAAAATCAGGACCCTTTTCTACATGCTTCAATGAATATCGAAAGCAGTTAGAATTTTACATCAATCATTAGAATTGCTTCACATCAAAACATTGATCTAGATCAAACGTTGTGTGATAAAGCTCATTGTGCTGTGAAATGCCCCACCCCGCACGTAACAGGGAATTTTCCTAAGAACAAAATGTCCGGTCAAGTTGGTCACTGTTGGCACCTGACATAAAACCTATATTTATATTAAAAAAACAAATAGTTACAAAAATCCGTTAAAAAAAAAGAAATATGGATAGTGTCAAGATAATGAATGATTGCGGCTTATTAAATTTGCTCGTATTTAAGGACTGAGGATCAGTACCACTGAACGTTCTTCTGCTAACAGTAAATTGTATGTATGGCAGGCAGATGACAATGTCATAAACTCTGTTCCGATACCTTGCTCGTTGAAATACTTGGCTGTGTTTATCAGGGGAAAAGAAAGGCCGGCTTCAGTCGCAAAAATAATTACTTCTGGAGCCAGCGCTTTTAAAGCAGACAGAGTATCTGCTGTTAGATTTTGGATATTAGTGACGTCAATATTTTCTATTATTTGATTTGGCGTCAAAACAAACCCGAGGTCATAAGACTTAAGAATTTGTGTATTTTTCTGGCGAACAGTGACTGACTGTTCATCATATGAGTGGATTTGGTTAAATTCGAAAACCGCTTCCTGGCTCAGTTTCATCTGTTCTACTGCTGATAACCTGCCGCATCGTTGACGCGGTCACGCAACTCTTTACCAGGCTTGAAATGCGGTACATATTTTTCATCTAACTGAACAGATTCACCACTTTTTGGGTTACGCCCAACACGTGGTGGTCGATGATGTAAGGTAAAACTACCAAACCCGCGAATTTCAATTCTATCTCCTTGTGAAAGGCTATCGCTCATCTGTTCTAAAATGAGTTTAACTGCAAGCTCAACATCACGATAGTTCAATAGAGATTGTTTTTCAGATAAAACTTCAATCAAATCTGATTTGGTCATGTCTTTAAAATTCCTGGAATAATGCGCTAAACACCAATATCAAATATCGGCTTTAATCTTCTGAATCTGTTAGAGAAAAACCCCTGACAAAGTCAGGGGTTCATCTTTAAATTGAAAAACGATTAATTGTCTTTCTGATCCATTTGTTCTTTCAGCAAATCACCCAGAGTAGTGTTGCCTGCAGAAACATTACTGTACTCTTTCACAGCTTCTGATTCTTCTTGATCATCTTTCGCTTTGATAGAAAGAGTTAGCGTACGATCTTTACGTGACATGCCAGTAAATTTAGCTTCAACATCGTCGCCAACAGCCAGAATTTTACTTGCATCTTCAACACGTTCACGAGCAATATCTGCAGCACGAACATAACCTTCAACGCCTTCAGCTAATTCAATTGTTGCGCCACGAGCGTCAACAGCAATGACTTTACCGTTAACAATGCTTCCACGTGGATGCTCAGCTAAGTAAGCAGAGAACGGATCGTCTTGTAATTGTTTAATACCTAAAGAGATGCGTTCACGTTCAGGATCAATCGCTAAAACAACCGCTTCAACGTCATCACCTTTCTTGAAGTCACGAATTAATTCTTCGTTGTCTTCTTCCCAAGAGATATCAGACAAGTGAATCAGACCATCAATACCGCCGTCTAAGCCGATGAAGATACCAAAATCAGTGATTGACTTGATAGCACCACTCACTTTGTCGCCTTTGTTGTGGGTCATCGCAAACTCTTCCCATGGGTTCGTTTGGCATTGTTTGATACCCAGAGAAATACGGCGACGTTCTGCATCGATATCCAGAACCATAACTTCAACTTCATCACCCAGTTGAACCAGTTTAGATGGGTGAACGTTTTTGTTAGTCCAGTCCATTTCAGACATATGAACTAAACCTTCAACACCATCTTCGATTTCAACAAAGCAACCGTAGTCAGCAATGTTTGTGACTTTACCGTGGATGCGTGTGCTGTTTGGATAACGACGAGCGATATCTTTCCATGGATCATCACCCATTTGTTTCAGACCCAGTGAAACACGTTCACGGTCTTTATCAAATTTCAGTACTTGAACTTCAATTTCGTCACCGATAGCAACAACTTCAGATGGATGTTTAACACGTTTCCACGCCATATCAGTGATATGTAACAGACCATCGATGCCGCCCAGATCAACGAACGCACCGTAGTCAGTCAGGTTCTTAACAATACCTTTAACTACTTTGCCTTCTTCCAGCGTTTCTAATAACGCTTCGCGTTCTGCACTGTTTTCTTCTTCCATAATCGCACGACGTGAAACAACGATGTTGTTACGTGGACGATCAAGTTTAATCAGTTTGAATTCGAGTTCTTTATTTTCCAGGTGAGTAGTATCACGGATTGGACGAACATCGACCAAAGAACCAGGAAGGAATGCACGGATATTTTCCAGATCCACGGTGAAACCACCTTTGACCTTACCAGAAATGATACCCATAACGGTTTCACCCGCTTCAAACGCGTGTTCCAATTTAGTCCATGCTTCGGCAGCTTTCGCTTTATCACGTGACAATTGTGTCGCACCGAAACCATCTTCTAATGATTCCAGAGATACATCGACTAAGTCACCAACAGAAACCGTTACTTCACCATTTTCGTTCAAAAATTCTGAAACTGGGATAGCGCCTTCTGATTTCAGACCGGCATTGACCATAACAACATCAGGACCGACATTGACTACCGTACCGGTAACAATTTTGCCTGGTTGCATTGGAGTTGAATTTAGACTCTCTTCGAAGAGATCAGCAAAGCTTTCGCTCATTGTTAAATATCCTTGACCCTGTTGAGGAAACAAGATCACCTAATTAATCACTCGCTCATGCGAGATCGTTAAACATCCCATTCGACAAGTATCGAACAGGCACCAAAAAATTAAATTGCACAATAGCTGCGCACTTTTTCATATACTGCAGCGATACCTAATTCGGTAGAATCCAGTATCAATGCATCCGTAGCGGGCAATAACGGCGCGACTTTACGTTCACTGTCACGCTTGTCCCGCTCTGAGATTTCTGCAATGAGATCGGAAAGGTTACTCTCAATTCCTTTCTCTTTCAACTGCTTATAACGTCTCAATGCTCTTTCTTCCGCACTCGCTGTTAAAAACACTTTAAATGGAGCATCAGGGAAGACAACCGTACCCATATCACGCCCATCGGTGACTAAACCGGGTAATTGGCAAAAGTCACGCTGACGCTGTAATAATGCTGCTCTCACAGCAGGAATCGCTGCCACTTTTGACGCTGCATTACCTGCTTTTTCTGTACGAATTTGCTGGCTAACCTCTTCGCCTTCTAACAGCACACTAAGCCCGTCATCATCTAAATGAAATTGAAGATCTAAGGTTTGTGCTAGTTGAACAAGGGACTTCTCATCCGAGGCTGGAATCTGGTGTTTAAGACTAGCAAATGCCAATACCCGATATATCGCACCACTATCTAAATAGTGCCAACCCAATTCTCTGGCAATCATTTGTGCAATGGTGCCTTTGCCAGAGCCGCTTGGGCCATCGATCGTTAATACAGGAATATCAGCCATCAATTTCTTCAATCTGTAAGCCGACTTTATTGGCTAAATCAACAAAGCCCGGGAATGAGGTAGCGACATTTGCACAGTCATTAATCTGAATGGAGCCACCAGCTTGCAGACCCGCAATGGCAAACGACATAGCAATACGGTGGTCACTATGACTGTCGACCTCACCGCTGCCGATCACACCACCATTAATAACAATGCCATCTTCTGTTGACTTGGCATCGATCCCCAATGTGGTTAAACCATCGGCCATAACTTGGATACGATCACTTTCTTTCACTCGTAACTCTTCAGCCCCGGTCAACACTGTCTGACCTTCAGCGCAAGCTGCCGCAATAAATAATGCAGGAAATTCATCAATAGCTAGAGGGACTTGATCTTCTGGAATTCGAATCCCTTTTAATGGTGCATATTGAATACGAATATCAGCGACAGGCTCACCACCCGTGACTTTTTCATTGGTCAGCGTAATGTTTGCACCCATTTCTCGAAGAATATTGATAACACCAATACGGGTCGGATTCACACCAACATGTTCGAGAGTAATATCTGAACCGGGTGCAATCGCCGCAGCGACCATGAAGAACGTGGCTGAGGAAATATCGGCGGGTACATCTATGTTTGTTGCTGTCAGCTTACCGCCACCTACTAGAGAAACGGTACTGCCCTCTTTTTCTACCTGATAGCCCATACCCTGTAACATACGCTCGGTATGATCACGCGTTGGAGCAGGTTCTGTGACAGACGTTTTACCTTCTGCATACAAACCTGCCAATAATAGACACGATTTGACCTGTGCACTGGCCATTGGCAAATCATAATGAATCGCTTTCAGGCTGCTTGTTTTATGTAAGATAAGCGGTGGTTTGCCATCGGTGGTATCGATCTTCGCGCCCATTAATGCTAACGGATCGGTCACACGTTTCATCGGTCTGGATGATAATGACTTATCCCCCGTCATGGTGACATCAAAACCCTGGCCTGCCAGCAGTCCAGATAACAGACGCATGGATGTACCACTATTACCCAGGTTTAATGCTGTTTCAGGTGCTTTAAGGCCGTGCATGCCTACACCATGAATCGTGACCTTACCTTTATCAGGGCCAATGATGTCAACCCCCATACCACGAAAAACAGCGAGGGTTGCTAAAGCATCTTCACCCTCTAAAAAACCGGTAACTTCTGTCGTTCCCTCTGCAAGTGAGCCGAGCATGATTGAGCGATGTGAAATTGATTTATCGCCCGGCACACGTACTTTCCCGGTTACCTTACCACCAGGATGAACAATATATTTTTTACTCGCTTCACTAGACACGTCTGTTGATTCCACTTTTATACTTCACTGTTATCTATCAAATCAGGATCGGCAAAACGGGTATCCCGGGCTTTTTTAGCACGAGCAAACACCTCAATTAAATACTCCCCATCTTCTTCCTTGATGGCCTGTTCGATTTTATTAATGCCTTGATGGTATTCATCAAGTAAATCCAGAATGGCTTGTTTATTACCCAAACAGATATCTCGCCACATCACAGCATCACTAGAGGCAATTCGCGAAAAATCACGAAAGCCACCGGCGGCATAGCGTAATACCTCATCGCAATCATCACGTTGCGCTAACATGCCTACCAAGTTAAATGCCAGCACATGAGGTAAATGACTTGTCGCAGCGAGGACGGTATCGTGATGTTCGACATCCATCTCAAACACTTCTGCCCCGGTTAACTGCCACATCGCTTTAATTTTTGCCGTGGCTGCAGTGTCTGTGTCACTCACCGGCGTCAGAACAACCCGATGGTCCTCATACAAAGTAGCGAATGCAGCGGAAGGGCCGCTTTTTTCTGTACCAGCAATCGGATGTCCCGGCACGAACTGCTTGAAGTTATTCCCTAATGCCTCGCGAGCCGCCAGGACCACTTGTGCTTTAGCACTACCACCATCAGTGATAATAGCTTCTGGTCTTATATGCTCACTCATATCAGCAAAAACCGCTGCCATTGCCCCCATCGGCACGGCAACAAAGATAACGTCGGCTTCAGCAACCGCTTCAGCAATGGAATCAGCAGCCTTATCAATAACCCCTAAAGCCAATGCTTCTTGTCGGGCATTTTCACTGCGTGAATAGCCTATGACTTCGTTGACAGCCCCTTTGGATTTAAGTGATAAGGCAAGTGAACCACCAATCAGTCCAACACCAATTACAGCCAGCCGATTAATCATTAACCGCGTCCCAAAATACCAGATAAGGCATCGAGAAAGCGCTGATTTTCTTCAGCTAAACCAATACTGACCCGAAGGTGCTGAGGTAATCCATAATTAGCCACTGGGCGAACAATAACGCCTTCGTATAGCAGTTCATCGTAAACTTCAAAAGCATTGGTGTGCACATTGACGGTGATGAAGTTGGCTCTGGAAGGAATATACTGCAAACCCATTTTTTCAAAGCCAGCAACAAGTTGTTTCATGCCAGCCTGATTGACGTCTCGCGTTTGCTGTAAATAAGCTTCATCACCCAAAGCAGCAACTGCAGCAGCTTGAGCCAGATTACTGACGTTAAACGGTTGTCTGACTCGATTCATCAGGTCAGCGACTTCAGGATGTGACAGGGAATACCCCACCCTGAGCCCCGCCAAGCCATAGGCTTTAGAAAAGGTACGGGTGATGATCAGATTATGGAAGTCCTGTAACCAGGGTACTGAATTTTCTTCCATGTTGAGGTATTCAACATAGGCTTCATCCAGAACAACTAAGACCTTTTCAGGGACTTTTTCTAAAAATAATTTAATTTTCTCTGGTTCTAACCAAGTACCCGTCGGGTTATTCGGATTAGCAATAAAAATGATTTTTGTACGCGAGCTAATCGCTTTATGAATGGCATCAAGATCATAACCATAGTCTTTCGCCTGCGTCACAACAGGGCTCGCGCCGATGGCTTGCGTCACTATCCCATACACAGCAAAAGCATGTTCTGAAAAAATAATTTCATCCCCTGCCCCGGCAAAAGCACGTGCTATCATTTCCAGTACATCATTCGAACCATTACCCAGGGTAATCTGCTCAGGTGCTACCTGATGTTTTTCAGCCAATGCCAATTTTAATGCGTAGCCGTTGCCGTCCGGGTAGCGTGCCATTTCTTTAGCGGCCATTGCCACTGCGGCCACTGCGGCTTTAGGAGGACCAAGCGGGTTTTCATTGGAGGCCAGCTTAATAACATTACGAACACCATACTGACGTTGTAACTCTTCAATGGGTTTACCCGGGACATAAGGTTGCAGGTTAGCAACCCCACTTACAGCAAGATCACAAAAACTCATTTCTGCTCCGTTTTGTTTCTGAAGCTATCGAAAATCAATAGAATGGCACCTATACAAATCGCTGAGTCAGCCACATTAAATGCCGGCCAATGGTAGGTTCCGTAATAGACATCCAGAAAATCGATGACATAACCATGTATGAAGCGATCAATCACATTACCCAATGCCCCACCCAGAATTAATGCTAAAGAGACGGCTTCGAGTTTTGCATCTGGTTTTAGTCGTTTCATCCAAAACAGTAAGATGATACTTACCAGAACGGCTAAACCACTAAAAAACCAACGTTGCCAGCCACTTTCTGCCGCAAGAAAACTAAATGCAGCGCCATGGTTATACGCCAGAGTAATATTAAAAAAGGGCAAAACGGCTATAGACTGATAAAGCTCTAATGTACTATTCGCCCACCATTTGCTGAGTTGATCAAACACAATCACCAAAGCAGAAAGATTCAACCATTTCAGCATGTTATTTATTTAAGCGAACTGTCTTAGTTCGCCATCTCCTTCGATATTATCAACACAACGACCACACAACTCAGGGTGATGGCTATTCTGTCCAACAGATTCAACCTGATGCCAGCAGCGGTCACAGCGTGAATATTCAGCCGCTTTAATTGCAACAAGTACGCCTGACAAGCTTGTCTGTACAGCTTGTTTAGCTGCATCACTATCCATACTGAAAAGATTGACCTTTGAGGTAATCAAAACAAACTTTAACTCATCGCCCAGCTTGTTCAATGAAGCCAACATTTTTTCATCTACAAACAGACTAATTTCGGCAGTTAACCCACCTTTAATCTGGCCTGCATTTCGTTGATTTTCGAGTTCTTTAGCAACCACCTCTCTGACACTAAAGACCTGATTCCAGAATGCTAGATCAAAGTCGGTATTTTGAGGCAACGGCGCTAATTCATCACTCCAGAGATTGAGTAATACAGATTCGTTACGTTCACCCGGTAAATAGCCCCATAATTCATCTGCAGTGAAACTCAGAATAGGCGCCATCCAACGCACCATTGCTTCCAGAATATGGTACATCGCTGTTTGTGATGAGCGTCTGCCCAAACTATCTGTCTGCATCGTGTACTGGCGATCTTTGGTGATATCCAGATACAGGCTGCCCATTTCATTTGCACAGAAATTATGTAACTTCTGATAAATCACATGGAACTGATAACTCTCATAGGCTGCCAGAATATCTTGCTGTAAATGATAAGCGCGATCCAAAGCCCAACGATCCAAAGGTAATAAATCGTCGACAGCAACCCTATTGTTGGCTGGGTCAAAATCATTCAGGTTTGATAATAAATAACGAGCAGTATTACGAATACGACGATAAGAGTCGGCAGTGCGTTTGAGAATTTCATCAGACACTGTCATCTCGCCACTGTAATCAGTAGAAGCCACCCAAAGACGAATAATATCGGCCCCAAGGCTGTTCATCACTTTTTGTGGTGAAACCGTGTTACCCAAGGACTTAGACATTTTTTTGCCATTCGCATCAACAGTGAAGCCGTGAGTTAATGCTGCTTTGTAGGGTGCTTTTCCAGTGGTTGCCACAGAGGTCAACAAAGATGACTGGAACCAGCCACGATGCTGGTCACTACCTTCCAGATATAAATCTGCAGGACGATTTAAATACGCACGACGAGCCAATACACACGCATGAGACACACCAGAATCAAACCATACGTCCAGGGTATCAGTTACTTTTTCATAGACGGCCGCTTGTTCGCCTAATAACGATTCTGGCTCTAAATCAAACCAGGCATCGATGCCCTCTTGCTCAACCTTCTGGGCGACGGTTTCCATCAACTGTTCAGTGTCAGGATGCAACTCACCTGTTTGTTGGTGAACAAATAACGGAATTGGCACACCCCAAGTACGCTGACGAGAAATACACCAGTCAGGGCGTCCTTCTACCATATTTTCAATACGTTTTTGACCCCAGGCTGGCATCCAGTCTGTATCAGCAATGGCTTTCATCGCAGCACTTCGCAAACCATTTTGATCCATGCTAACGAACCACTGTGGCGTCGCGCGGAAAATAATCGGGCTTTTATGACGCCAGCAATGCGGGTAGCTATGCTGAATATCGATATGCGCGAGTAATGCGCCTTTTTCTTTTAAAAGCGCGATAACATCCGGATTCGCTTTAAACACAGATTTGCCAGCAAAAATCGGCGTGTCCGGTAAAAACACTCCATTACCACCCACTGGATTATCCACTTTTAAGTCATATTTCAGACCGACAACAAAGTCGTCCTGACCATGTCCAGGAGCCGTATGCACCGCACCAGTACCGGCATCCGCCGTGACGTGGTCACCTAAAATAACAGGCACTTGTCGATCGTAAAATGGATGTTGGAGCAATAAACCTTCCAGTGTTTCGCCTTTAAAGCGTGTCACTACTTCAGCTTCAATGCCATAGCGCTGGAGAGCCGCTTCATATAATGACTCAGCTAAAACCAGTTGCTCATTATCCGCTTGCAATAAAACATAAGTGAATTCAGGATTGACCGAAACAGCCTGATTGGCAGGTAGTGTCCAAGGAGTCGTTGTCCAGATAGGCAAACTCACTACACCTTTACCTGAATGACCTACAGCATTTTCGAAAGCAGTTTTGTCAACGATGCTAAAACGCACATCAATAGCGGGTGACGTTTTGTCTTCGTACTCTACTTCGGCTTCTGCTAATGCTGAACCACAGTCCACACACCAGTGCACAGGTTTCACACCTTTGTGTAAATGACCTTGCTTGGTGATTTGCCCTAAGGTACGGATGATATCGGCTTCAAAGCTGAAATCCATGGTCAGATAGGGATTGTCCCACTCACCCAATACACCCAGACGTTTGAAGTCTTCCCGCTGGCCATCAACCTGTTTGGCAGCATAATCACGGCAAGCCTGACGAAACTCTTTAGCAGTCACTTTTACACCGGGTTTACCCACTTTCTTCTCAACATTCAGTTCGATGGGTAAACCATGGCAATCCCAGCCGGGTACATAAGGCGCATCAAAGCCACTCAAGGTTTTAGACTTGATAATGATATCTTTTAAAATCTTGTTAACGGCGTGACCAATATGGATATCCCCATTTGCATAGGGAGGACCATCATGCAAAATAAACTGTGGTCTACCTTTGGCCTGTTCACGAATTTTTTCGTAAAGATTAATATCTTGCCAATGTTGAAGCGTTTGTGGTTCACGATTAGGTAAACCAGCTTTCATCGGAAATTCTGTTGCAGGTAAATTTAGCGTTTGTTTGTAGTCAGCCACAAGATTCTCGTAGAGTAGGAAAACTAAAAGCGGTGATTATACGGATTTTTATTGCCGACCTAAATCATTGAAAGCACTTTTATTTGCACTCTGTGCTTATGCAAACATGATTATTTACAGTAGAATGCCGATTTTAACCCATCACAATTGAGCTGACGCTTTATGTCCATATCGAAAAAGGTGATCATCCGCGGACTGACTTTAGACGGTGGAAAGTTTCGTCCCAGTGACTGGGCTGAACGCTTATGCGGGGCAGTTGCCTCATATGGTCCTGGTCGACGCATTATTTTTCATCCCAGTGTCAGACTTGCGACATTAGAAGGCGTCAAATGCGTGGTGATTGACGCAGACTTAGAACAAAGAGACGAGATGCTTTTCGACTTTCTGTTAGATTTTGCCAAAGACAACAAACTGCAAATCGATCACATCGATAACTTCGATGCTGAACAACATTAAATTTGCTGCTCGGCGTCCGGCCAGTTCTGAATATAATTTTTTAGCAATTTATTCTCGAACTTGGCTTTTTTCAGCAATTCTTCCACGATATCAGTAATAGATAACATACCTTCCAACTTACCTTTATAAACAACAGGTAAGTGACGGATATTATGCTCCACCATTTTATTCATCACTTCCTCAAGCGTATTATCGGGCTCACAGGTATAAGGATTCGGCGTCATGGCATCGTTGACCAGCATTTGATTCCACTGATCTGGATGGGTATCAAGAATTTTCAAAATATCCCGCTCAGATAAAATCCCCACCATCGTCCCATTGGCTTCGGTGATAATTAATGAGCCTATCCGGTGTTCCATCAACATGGCAACCGCTTTATCCAGACTGTCTTTTGGCGATAAGCCAATGACAGGTTTACCTTTATTTTTGGTAATCGATCTGACTTTCATGGTCCTGCCCCTCTTCTCTGAGTGCTGAGGCTTATTCTGCTTGAGTCAGTAAGTGTTTGGCAACAAATAAGAAAAAAGGGCTGCATGATTTATCATGCAACCCTTGTTAGAACTACCAGTTGTAAGTCGCTGAGGCGATGACTCGACGGCCATCACCGTAATAACAGACCAGATCTGTACATGTGGTGGTGTACTCACGATCAAATAAATTACTGACGTTCAGCGCCAGTCTCACATCATCAAAGTCATAACGGATACTAGCGTCAGTTAATGTGTAACCACCGGTTTCAATATCGACAGTTGAAGTACTTAAACTGTCTTTACCTATATAGGTGCTTTCTCCAACATAACGTAAGCCCGCCCCCATTCCCAAGCCTTTCAGTACACCCGTTGTTTGAGTGTAATCCAGCCATAAACTCGCCGTTTGGCGAGGTTGGTTAGGAATCAGACTATCTTTTTCCCAGCTATTTGGACTTTCAGTAATACGCGCATCAACATAACTATAAGCTGCTGTAAGTTTGACTTGTTCTGATATATCTAAACCGGCTTCAATTTCCACGCCGGTAGAGTTCACCTCACCCACCTGACGTGATACACCATTAACATTCACGGCATCGTACTCGGTGATGACATAGTCCTCTTTCGTCAAATCAAACACGGCCATGCTGATAAAACCATCAATATTTTCCGGTTCAAACTTTACGCCGATTTCATATTGCTTGGCTTTTTCAGGATCAAATAAACCACCATTCTCATCGGTTTTTGTCACTAAATTGAATGACTCACTGTAGCTGATATAAGGTGAAAGACCGTTATCGAATTTATAAACCAGTCCTACCCGACCTGAAAAATCTTCGGCTGATTTATCTGCATCAACATCGCTACTATTTGTGTAATTCACATCAACATCATTTTTAACCCAGTCGTAACGTCCGCCAATCAGTAAACGCCAATTTTCATAAGCCAGCTGATCCTGAATATAAAGACCCGTCTGACGTGAATAGACATCCCGATCACGACTCAGTGAGAGATTGCCGACAGGTGAGCCATAGACCGGGTTGATATAACTTATCGTTGGTGCAGTTCCACTATAATTTTTTTCATCTGCTTGAGAATAACGCCAGTCCAGGCCGATTAATACATCATGTGAAATAGAACCGGTATCAAAGTTTGACAGGAGTTGGTTATCCACAGCCACAGCATGTAAGTCTTCATGAATTCGTGAGGCACTCCGACCAAGCGTACCAGCAACCAAATTTGTACCTGCCAGTGCTGAACTTAAAGTTTTGAAATCAAGATTTACTTCATCGTAACGAAGGTTTTGTTTGAAAGACCAAGTATCGTTGAACACATGGGAAAACTCATATCCGACTGATCGATAATCACGGTCAAAGTTATTAAAATCTTCTTCACCATCAAAAAAACCGAATTCGCGATCATAAACTTTAGCTCCACCAAAGTTACGACTAAAATAATCCATTAGATGGGAAGTAAAATGACTATTAAAACTATACGTTTGCTCATCATGCTGCTCAACAGCTAGTACCGTTAACTGAGTATCATCACTGATATTCCAGGTTAATGAGGGTGCCACCATCTTACGTCTGGAGTCGTTATAATCGACTTCTGAATTACTATCGTTACCCACAAAGGTCAGGCGATATAGTAATTTGCCTTCCTCATCAACTTTGCCACTGAAATCACCGGCTAACTCAAAAAAGTCATTACTGCCAGCTGACAGACGTAATTCATGCAAAGGCTCCTCCGTAGGGCGTTTGCTGACCAAATTCACCAAACCACCGGGTTGAGCTTGCCCATAAGTCACTGAACTCGGACCTCGAATCACTTCTACTCGCTCTAATGCATAACTATCCGCTCTGGGTAGACCATAGGTACTGGTTGGAATCAGCAGACCATCACGATAGACCTGTGTTTTGGCATCAAAGCCACGCAAACTAAACCAGTCATAGCGTGTATCGTAACCATAAGGCACACTCAGACTCGGCGTGTATTGCAATGCCTCTGTGACCGTTTTTGCACCACGAATAGTTAATTGCTGTTGAGTAACCACTGAAATTGACTGCGGTGTATCAAAAATTGAGGCGTTGTTTTTAGTCGCTGATGCACTGCGCTGTGCTGCATAACTATCAATCGGTGTATAAGGCGATAATGATGATTTTTCCCCCGTGACCGTCACCACAGGTAAATCAGCAGACTGTTCATTGCTTTGTGTCAGACGATAACTATTTTCTGATTGTTTAACCACGGACAAAGGGGTGCCTTGCAATAGTTTTTGCAAGCCCATGCTAATGCTGTATTCACCCCTCAGCCCTGCGGTTTTATATGGGCTGGCTAATTCAGGCGAATAACTTAATAAAATACCTGCTTGCTGACCAAACTGATTTAATGCGGTGGTTAACTGACCAGCTGCCACATTAAAGTTAACTTTTTGTTTTGTGCTACTGATCTCTTGATCTGCTGCTAATACCGGCGTCGGTGATATCAGGACCAAACCTGTGGTGGTCAATAAAGCAGTTGCGAGCGTCATGGCGCTCAATAACGTTGGTTTGTATAACATGCGATGTCTCACTTCCATTAACAAATAGTGTCTATTTGTTCTGTCACGTGAGAATGAAAAAAAGACCAAAAAAATTAAACGGCCTGTTTTGGTCTGAGCATAATCCAGTAACGCGTTCTATAAACTAACTCAACCTGCAATGTTGCAGATAACGCTCGTAATACTTGCTCAACATCCATTAATGGATAAGTCCCCGAGACTCGGCGGGTGGCTATTGTCGGGTCACAACGTAACCATCCATGGTGATAATTTTCCAATTCTGTTAATACGTCAGCCAGAGCCATGTTATCTGCTATTAACATATGCTGTTGCCATGCCAATGCCTCTTCTCTGGCAGGAACAACCGAACCCGACTGGTCAGCAACAAAGCTGATTTGATGACCTGCTTTAATCAGTAACGTCGGAAATCTATCCTGTCTGATGATATTAACAGCACCTTCATACACAGCAAGTAATGCCTGATTTTCACGCTGTTTCACATAAAAACGTGTGCCCAACGGCTGCATATCAGCCCACGGTGTTTTTAATAAAAAGGGTCTATTATCTTTTGCCGTGGTGATGAGTACATCACCCGCCAGCAATGTGAGGTAACGCTGTTGCTCTGAATAATCTACTGATAATGCCGTATTGGCATTCATATAAACTTGGGTGCCATCTACCAGTGTCACCTGTCGAGTCTCAGCAATCCCTGTATGGTAGTCAGCCATTAAGGGGGCAAGAAACGTATCATTCTTTAAAAATGCCCAGGAACCACCACTGATAATGGCTACACCGGCCAATGACTGTAAAAAATGACGACGACTTTTAGCCACTTTATTTAATGATTGGTGAGTCACCACACGTGAAAGCGGTGAGCTTAAAGAACTCAGCTCGTTATTGACCTGTTCGATTCTTGACCAGGCGATTTGATGACTGCTGTCAGCCTCAAGCCACTCCTGCCATTGCTGTCTGAGCACATGGTCATCATCACGTTCGCTCAAGCTCAGATACCATTCAATCGCCTCTAAGGCGATCTTTTGTTCTATTTGAATGGCTTCAGTCATTTTTTATTTCACGCTAATCGCAAAATAGCATTGAGCAGCAGCACGACTCAAATAGCGTTTAACGGTAGAGACCGAAACAGACAATTTCTCAGCAATTTCCTGCTGTTTCATTCCATCCAGTTGCGCATAAAGAAATGCACGCTTCACATCCAGTGGCAAACCTTGTAATCGCTGATTAATCGCTACTATCGACTCAATAATAATAGCCTGCTCTTCTTCAGAGGGATGTAAATCTTCAGGTATGTCAGAAATCGCTTCTAGATAGGCTTTTTCAACATATTGACGGCGCCAGTGATTAGCCACACTGCGCTTGGCCAGCGTGGTGAGAAATGCACGCGGCTCTTCTAATAAGAGCTGCTCCTCACGCGCCAATAAGGTCACAAAAACATCATGAGAAATATCAGCAGCTGATTCCGTTGACTCGACTTTGCCACGAAGCCAGCGAAATAACCAAGAATGGTGCTGTCGGTAGAGACTAGCTATGGTTTGTTGCTCTGACTCCTGATAAACGGACATACATTGCCTGATGAGTTAAATAAATGAGAATCATTATCATATAATATATAACCGCAATCAGGCAATACTCATTCAATCATCAGAGATGTTCGCGTGTTGCCCGGAAATCGATATCAGGCCAGCGTTCCATCGTCAGGTCAAGATTCACTCGCGTAGGAGCGATATAGGTCAGATTACCCGCACCATCCAATGCCAGGTTTTGTGATGCTTTCTTTTTAAACTCTTCCAGTTTCCGCACATCATCACAATAGACCCAGCGTGCGGTATACACCTGAACCGCTTCATAAGCACATTCGACGTTGTATTCACCTTTCAAACGATGGACTACTACATCGAACTGAAGCACACCCACCGCACCCAAGATCAAGTCGTTATTATCCAAAGGTCGGAATAACTGAGTTGCACCTTCTTCACTCAATTGCTGTAAGCCTTTTAGTAAGGCTTTATTCTTGAGTGGATCTTTCAGTCTGACCCGACGGAATAACTCAGGCGCAAAATAGGGAATACCAGTGAACTGAAGATCTTCACCTTGAGTGAAGGTATCACCTATCTGAATGGTGCCGTGATTGTGCAGCCCCAGAATATCGCCTGGATAGGCTTCTTCTGCCTGCTCACGTTCAGCCGCCATGAAGGTCACCGCATTAGCGATGGTCACATCCTTACCAATACGCGCCTGATGCAGCTTCATCCCTTTTGTGTATTTGCCTGAACATACACGTAAAAACGCAATACGGTCACGATGTTTCGGATCCATATTGGCCTGAATCTTAAACACAAAACCACTGAAAGCTTCTTCAGCGGCATCCACTTCACGTGTTTTGGTTTCACGCGGCTGTGGCGGTGGTGCATATTCAACGAAAGAATCCATTAACTCGGTAATACCAAAGTTATTCATCGCTGAACCGAAAAACACTGGCGTTAGACGACCTGCCAGAAATTCATCCAAATCAAATTCATGACTGGCACCTCGAACTAACTCAATTTCTTCACGTAAATCTTCGGCCATACTACCAAACAGTTCATCCAGTCTTGGGTTGTCCAAGCCTTCAATAATTTCTCCGGCTTCTTTACTGTGTGGTTCGAATATATGCACACTGTCATTCAGTAAATGAAAAATACCTTTAAAACCTTTCCCCATACCAATTGGCCAGGTAATCGGTGCACATTGAATATTCAGAATCGTTTCGACTTCATCAAGTAGTTCAATCGGTTCACGACCTTCGCGGTCGAGTTTATTAACGAAAGTGAGAATCGGCGTGTCACGCAGGCGACACACTTCCATTAATTTAATGGTTCGTTCTTCAACACCTTTCGCGCTGTCAATCACCATCAGGGCTGAGTCAACCGCCGTTAATGTCCGGTACGTATCTTCCGAGAAGTCAGCATGGCCTGGTGTGTCCAGTAAGTTGACTATACGGTCACGGTAAGGAAACTGCATCACAGATGAAGTGACCGAGATCCCCCGCTCTTTCTCCATTTCCATCCAGTCAGACGTGGCATGACGATCAGTTTTCCGGGATTTGACACTACCGGCCATCTGAATCGCACCACCGAAATAGAGCAGCTTTTCAGTTAATGTCGTTTTACCGGCATCGGGATGCGAAATAATCGCAAAAGTACGGCGTTTTGATGCCGCTTGTTGAACTGGGCTAGATGACATGAATGTAATGCTCTTATGAATACTAATTATTCTGAAGGTTCAGAAAAGTCGCCTATTTTCGCTGAAAACGCCTGGGGAAACAATCAAACAAGACAAATCCTAATGTTTAACACAACAGACATGTTAGCGATGCGAGGTTTTGTGGTAACTTTTAGGTTCTTCATAAGGCTGTAACTATGTCACGGAAAAAAGTAGCACGACACAAAGCAATCATTGACGAACTGACTATCAATCCCTCTATGCGGGTGAGTGAGTTAGCAAAAACACTGCAAGTCACCACTGAAACTATCCGTCGAGATTTAGAAGAACTAGCAGAACAAAATCTGATTAGTCGTACATATGGTGGTGCTTTATTAAGACAGGCGGCTGAACCTGTTCTCAATGAACGTCATAAAGCCAATTTGGCAGAGCGTGCAGCGATTGCGAAAAAAGCCGCACCGATGTTGAAAGGGGCTAAAGTGCTGATGATAGGTTCAGGTGTCACCACGGTTGAAGTCGCGAAACGGATTGCCTATGAAATGAATAATATTACGGTCATCACCCATGCTTTTGGTGTGGCCACTGTCCTATCATTTAATCCAACGATTAAAGTGATCATCGCTCCTGGTGTTTATCATGGCGAAGAAGGCGCGACACATGGTTCGCAGACTTGTCAGTTTTTATCAGATTACACGGCTGACTGGGCTATTCTTGGAGCCAGTAGTCTGGCACCTACCGGGCCGGCTGATGCGCTTACCGACGCTGCTGATGTCTATAAACAAATGATTCGCCAAAGTGCCAATACCATGGTGGTCGCTGATCACAGTAAATTTGATCGTCTGGCAACAGCGCGTTATGCCAGATGGAATGAGATCGATCATTTAGTGACAGATCGTCAACCCAGTGGACCATTAAAGAAAGCCTTAACGGCTGATAAGGTGAATATCAGCGAGGCGGCAACCTGAACCGCCTCAATGATAAATATGACTTAGACCTGCTTGGATAAAGCATCTAAAAAGAAATCTGCTTCGTAACGCGTTAATGTCAATAAAGGGCGAAGCTTCAAGGTTGCTCCATATTTTCCTGCTGCCCCAATCAACACGCCGGCATGTTTTAAGCCATTAATGATTTGTCGCGTCTTACCTGGATCAGGAATGTGTTTATTATCTCTTTCACCAATATCTATGCCTAAAAATAAGCCCTGACCACGCACATCAGCAATAAAAGATGATTGTTTGGCCATAAACTGAAGCTGCTGTTTGAGATAAGCGCCCATCTTGCGTGCATTTTCCTGCAGATTATCCTGTTGGATCGTATCCAGTACCGCCTGCCCTGCTGCTGCCGCAACAGGGTTACCACCAAAGGTATTAAAGTAGCCAACATCAGCACAAAATGATTCAAGATAATCCGGTCGCGTTGCCACAGCAGCCATCGGGAAACCATTTCCCATCGGTTTACCCATTGTGACAATATCTGGCGTCAGTCCATGGAAGTCGAAGCCCCAGAAGGTCTCGCCCATGCGGGCAAATCCAGGTTGAACTTCATCGGCAATGAAGACACCACCAGCATCTCGTACCACATTAACGGCCTGTTTCAGAAACCCTCGTGGCTCTGAGTAAATACCATCCGATGAGAAAATCGTATCTACTAATAATGCCGCCACCTTTATGCCACGCTGCTCAAGCGTTTCAACAGCCTCAGCCACTTTCGCGGCAAATCCCCCAGCAATATCGTCACCATAAATAGCAGATGATGGTGCCGGAATCGCGACCACATTATCAGGTAAACTGCCCTGCTTGATGATCGACGGTGACACCGTTGTCACTAAGCTGGTATTACCGTGATACGCATCTTCAGTGACTATAAAACCGGTTCCACCTGATGCATTTTCTGCCAGACGCATAGCCAGGTCATTGGCTTCACTCCCTGAGCATGTCATCACCACATTGGATAGAGAATCTGGCAATGTTGCTTTCAGTGATTCCAGATAATCATCCACCACAGAGACCAAATAGCGGGTATGCACGTTTAAGGTTGCAATTTGTTTGGATACAGCCGCGACAACTCTCGGATGGCAATGCCCCAGACAAGGCACATTATTATAAAAATCAAGATAGCGTTTACCATCTGCAGCATGCATCCAAGCGCCCTGAGCAGAAACCATTTCAATCGGGTTTTGATAAAACAATACAGATGCGGCGCCCAGATTATCTAATCGTCTTTCCACATTTTTATTATGTTTACCAGGCTTAGCTTCAAACGCATTCATATCGAGAATGCGTTTTTCATTCAGGGGTAACTTTTCTTGTTCTTCATGCTCATCAAGATAGCGTTTGGCTAATTCAATTGTACCGGCTGTATATTTATCGAAGCCCGCCTCAGCTGCCGTTTCAGTTTCAGGATGACTCGCCACCCAAGCGGTCAACAGCAAGCGCCGGAACATCACAAATGTCGAAATCATCGCTTCATCTTCATCCGATAGCGGTGAAACACTTTTATAACCGCGTATCCAGGCGCGCTCTAGTTCTGGTAATAATGGCGATAACTCAAGGAATGACACCGCTGAAGCAAAATCATACATAAACCAGCTAAAACCGCAGTCATCAAAATCGATGACACCGAGATCATGGCCGTCGGCCAATAAATTGGCTAAACGTAAATCAGCATGAACCAGACCAAAACGTTCTGGTCCTTCACCATAATCTGCCAGTTTTGACTCAAGGACTTCACACAGTCTTTCCAGCACATTTTTACCTTGCTCATCCAGACCCAAAGCCTCACGCCAGTCTCCCCATAAAGGCTGGTGGCCAAAAGCACTGTCAAAATTCCATTTTTTACGCTGAAAAGTATCGGGTAATCTCCATTGCTTGGCATGCAAATGCAGTTTTGCGGAGGTCGCACCTAATAATTCAAAGCCTTCTATCAATGATTCATCTTCACTCGGCTGCTGTCCAGGAAGGAACTCAAACGCCACCACATAACGGGCTGTGCCATCATCATCAAACTCTGCCACCAAGGAGCCATCCTCCATAGCGAGTGGTTCTGGGGTGTTCAAGACTTGCTGCTGACGTAATGACTGTATCCACATCAATTCAGACAGAATCTCATTTTTAGAATGATAATCAGGCCGATGTACTCGAATAATAAATTGGTTATCACGCTGCTCATCTTTAATTAAAAATGTGGCATTTTCCGACACGGTCAATAACGAAATTGTGGCCTTATCGGACACACCCCACAGAGGAAGTAAGCTTTTTACTCCGCGCGTCAAGCCTTGAACAAACAAGGAATTATATAAACCAGCCATAAAAACAAACCTCTAAAAACTGTATGGATTAGCCACATTTATATATTCATTTTTACTGACTTGCAATATTTTTGTTGCAAAGTGCAAGATTTATGTTAAAAATACAGTCACAACACTATTCAATAAATATACGGAGAACTGCATATGCTCACTTCAATTAAGAACAAATCTGTCATTGTCACTGGTGGCTCGAAAGGTATTGGTAAAGGTATTGCCAGTGTATTTGCAAAGCAAGGTGCAAAAGTCATGATCGCTGCTCGTGGTGAAGCCGCAGCTAAACAAACTGTTGAAGAAATTAATGCCAACGGTGGCACAGCAGATTATTACTTATGCGACGTCTCAAACTGGGAGCAAGTTCAGGCATTAGTCGCCTATACCGAAGAGAGTTTCGGTAGCGTTGATATTCTCTGCGCGAATGCAGGCACCTTTCCACAAAAGAAAATTGTCGACTTAACACCAGAAGACTGGGATGACATCATGTCAGCCAATCTGAAAAGCACCTTCTTGTGTGTGAAAGCGTGTATTCCACAGTTCGAAAAACAAGGTAAAGGTCGTGTGGTGGTGACCTCATCTATTACTGGCCCAATCACCGGTTACCCTGGCTGGTCTCACTACGGTGCAACAAAAGCAGGTCAGTTAGGTTTTATGAAAACAGCTGCAATGGAACTGGCTCGTTATAACACCACAATCAATGCCGTCATGCCAGGCAATATTTACACTGAAGGTTTAGCCAGTTTGGGTGAAGAATATCTGAACAGCATGGCTGCGGCGATCCCATTAAAACGTCTGGGTGCCGTCGAAGATATTGCCAACGCGGCCTTATTCTTTGCTGCTGATGAAGCCGCTTACATCACCGGACAGCAGATTGTCGTGGATGGTGGTCAAACCTTGCCTGAATGCATGGAAGCAGTAGCGGAAATCTAATAGCAAATACACTTGCTATATCACATAAAAAAAGGCACTGATCATCAGTGCCTTTTTTATTTCTTGCCTGGTCTAACTTAGGCTACAGATGCTGTCACCGCTTCATTGGCATTAGCTGCACTGGCCACCACTTTAATTGCAATGAATTTAGAGGTCGGTGTAAAAGTCTTATCACCATAACTTTCCAGTGGCACTAATGGATTCGTTTCCGGATAATATGCTGCCGCCTGACCTTGCGGGATGTCATAACTCAACAAGGTGAAGTTAGACACTTTTCTTTCTTTGCCATCTTCCCAAACTGTGATCATGTCAACTTTCTGGCCATGCTCGAGGCCAAGACGTTTAATATCCGCTTCATTTGCAAAGACCACATCACGCATGCCATACACACCACGGTAACGGTCATTCATACTGTAAACCGTTGTATTGTATTGGTCGTGTGAACGCATGGTTTGCAAAATCAGATCTGGCGTTTGCCCTTTCATGGTGACCTGATCCTGTAACAAGGTTTTAGGTAATGGATTGGCAACAAAGTTAGCTTTGCCTGTTGAAGTGTTCCATTGATGTTCCGCTGCCGCATTACCTAAGTAGAAGCCACCCGGATGTTGTATTTTCTCACTGAAACCTTCAAAACCAGGAATGACTTCAGCGATTAAGTCACGGATGCGATCATAGTCTTCTACCAGCCATTCCCAATCCACGGGTTTATTACCTAATGTGGCTTTAGCGATACCGGCAATAATAGACGCTTCAGAGCGTAATAGAGGTGAAAATGGTTTTAGCTGGCCATAGGAGATATGTACCATACTGAAGGTATCTTCCACCGTCACACCCTGTAACCCTGATTTTTGGAAGTCTTTTTCAGTACGTCCCAGACAAGGCAGGATCAAGGCTTCTTTTCCAGTAACAAGATGACTACGGTTCAATTTGGTTGAAATCTGCACAGTCAGATCACAATTTCGCATGGCCTGATGTGAGCGTACTGTATCTGGTGTAGCCTGAACAAAGTTACCACCGAGTCCGAAGAACACTTTCGCCTGACCTTTTTCCATCGCATCAATGGCCTGAACCGTTGTATGTCCATGATCGCGCGGGACTTTAAAATCAAAGCGTTTTTCAATCGCATCCAATAACCATTCCGGTGGTTGCTCATCAATCCCCATCGTACGATCACCCTGCACATTGCTGTGACCACGTACAGGCGATAATCCCGCCCCAGGACGACCGATATTGCCACGCAGTAATTGCAGATTCACAATTTCCTGTACTGTCGGTACTGAATGCACATGCTGTGTGATCCCCATAGCCCAACACATAATGACACGCTCAGCTTTACTATAAATTCTGGCAGCCATTTCAATTTCGGCCAGGCTCAAACCCGACTGAGATTCGATTAACTCCCAAGGGGTGTTATCGATTTCGGCAAAATAATCGTCCATACCGTGTGTATGTTGCTGGATAAACTCATGGTCTAATACGGCAGGTTTGCCTTTTTGCTGCGCTTCACGATCCCATTGTAATAAGAATTTGGCCATACCACGGATAGCTGCCATATCACCACCTAATGCGGGTCTGAAATAGGCGCTATTCGTAGGCTCTGACTCATTGGTCAGCATTTCAAGTGGGCTTTGTGGGTGTTGGAACCGTTCCAAGCCACGTTCTTTTAGTGGGTTAAAGCACACCACATGCGCGCCACGTTTTACCGCTTCACTTAACGGTTCCAACATGCGTGGATGATTGGTGCCTGGATTTTGACCGATGACAAAAATCGCATCCGCTTCAGCAAAGTCTTCAAAGGTAACCGTTCCTTTTCCCACGCCAATTGCTTCAGACATGCCTATACCACTGGCTTCATGGCACATATTGGAGCAGTCAGGAAAATTATTGGTACCAAAGGCACGAACAAAAAGCTGATACAAAAATGCCGCTTCGTTACTGGCGCGACCAGAGGTGTAGAATTCTGCCTGATGAGGAGAATCAAGTTGGTTAAGATGTTTTGCTACTGTATCAAACGCTTCTTGCCAGGTAATGGTCTCGTAATGATCTGTGTCTGCGTTGTAACGCATCGGATGGGTAATACGGCCTTGTGACTCCAACCAGAAATCACTCTCTTTGAGTAATTCAGTATTACTGTACTTAGCGAAAAAGGCTGGGGTGACCTTACGGCCAGTGGCTTCCCAGTTAACTGCTTTAGCGCCATTTTCACAAAATTTAATCATGCCTTTTTCAGGCGTTTCCCCCCAGGCACACCCTGGGCAGTCAAGACCGTGATCCTGATTTGTTTTCAGCATCGCACGGATGTTGGATATAGCATTTTTGCTACCCAACCAGTTACGAGTAACACTGATAAGTGCACCCCAACCAGCAGCTGGACCATTGTAGGGCTTGTAATGACTCACTAGGACATCTCTCCGGACAAGATAATAAAAACAGCTAACAACGGTTCATGAAAAACAAAGCATTACGCTTGTTATGACAGGCATCTCATCGTTGTAGCCGAATACGGTAAGTGAGATCAGAACGGCATGTTCTGCATGATGAAACAGGATCTGATAGTTAATGATAAATCCTGTCATCCTTCTGATCATTGCGATCACGAATATTATAATTTGCTTCTATAGTCAGCATCAATATTACATTCAATTTCAGGAAAAACTTCCTCTAGCGGCTATTAAATATTTGCTTTTAAAAACAGTGAAATAAAATTAACTTAACGTTAACTATCTCTATGTTAAGATAAATAAATTTCAGTTAATCAGGTAAGTCATGTCGCCACAAAATATGGATGATTTGGATGTCATCATGCAGCAATGGAAACACGTGGGTCTAGAGACCGATGCAGATGCCATCAAAGTCGTCGGCCGAATTTTGCGCATAGCAAAGACTATTGAACAGCAACTGGCCGAGCTACACCGGACCTTTGATCTCAAGCCGGGTGAGTTTGATGTACTCGCCACGTTAAAACGTGAAAACAAATGCTATTTGACCCCATCAGAGCTTTACCAGAGCATGCTGCTCACCT
This sequence comes from Methylophaga sp. F-2, assembly GCF_056859315.1. Lineage (NCBI taxonomy): Bacteria > Pseudomonadati > Pseudomonadota > Gammaproteobacteria > Thiotrichales > Piscirickettsiaceae > Methylophaga > Methylophaga sp. F-2. The sequence goes on along the minus strand of NZ_JBSXOF010000016.1, from coordinate 304,210 downwards.
CTGGTGCCATGACAAGCCGGCTGGACAGACTGGAACAGAAAATGCTCATTCAGCGCAAACATTGTCAGCAGGATCGTCGAAAAGTGTTGGTCTCTTTAACCAGCAGTGGTAAAAAGCTTATCAACACGGCCTATCCAGCTCACTTTGTATTACTTGAAAAGCTCCTTTCTTCGATAGAAAACAAAGATAAAGCCTTACTAGCGAACTTACTCAAGTCGACACTTGCCTCTATTGACTCATCAACCATTGATACCTTATGAACCAAACGACAACGCCAACGAAGGCACTTATTTTATTACTGGCAGCGTTGACCGCGCTGACGCCGTTAGCGATTGATGCCTACTTACCAGCCATCCCTCAAATGGCTAACGATTTAATCACCAGTATTCATGACACCGAAATATCCTTGAGCCTCTACTTGGCTGGTTTTGCACTAGGTCAGATATTGGGTGGACCATTCTCCGATCATTTTGGCCGACGCACAGCAACGGGCAGTGGTTTGACGATTTTCTGTCTAGGTACGATTGGCATTATTTTCAGCCAGGATATCCACAGTGTTTGGGGCTTTAGAGTTATTCAAGCCATTGGCGGAGGCGTTGCCGTTGTCAATGCTGCCGCTGTTATTCGAGATTTAAGTCATGGCAAAGACAGTGCCAGACACCTTTCCAACATGGCTGTCATCATGATGCTTGCACCTTTATTGGCGCCACTTATCGGCATGCTGATCCTGCATATCAGTGGCTGGCGGCTTATCTTTGTTTTCTTACTTGTCTATGGTTTAACTATCGGCATAGCACTGTTTTTTCGACTGCCAGAAACCCGTAAAAAGACAACCGAACGCACTAGTATGCTCAAGCGCTATGGCATGGTATTGAGTCATCGCTGTGCTCTGGGCTTTATTTTTTCTCAATGCTTTGCCCTCGCAGGAATGTTTGCCTTTATTACAGGCTCACCTTCCGTGTACATGGGATATTTTGAAATCAGCGAAACCATCTATCCGTTTCTATTTGGTTTGAATGTGATCGGTATGATGCTGGCGAACCGCCTCAATATTCGTTTGTTGCACTATTACAAACCCCATTTTTTATTAAGTTTAGGGCAAGCCGCACAAATTCTGACCAGCTTAATTTTATTAAGCTATGTCAGTGTCATCGCACAGCCTCAACTCTGGTTTGTGGTGAGTTTATTGATTTTATTTATTGCTGCAATGGGATTGATTGTCTCAAATGCCACGTCTGGGACGGTGGAGTTTTTCCCCCACAACAGTGCAACGGCAACCGCATTGTTGGGCTCCATTGGCTTTGCTGCCGGTGCGCTCAGCGGTTCGCTGGTTGGTTTACTCGGCGATGGGACACCGTGGCCGATGGTTCTCATCATGTTTATCTGTTCCTTACTAGGTCCCATCCTCAGGACATTACTGCAATACGGCCAACAACAGCCGCAAACGCAGCCGTAATTTTTAACCCCGTCTTAACTGACAGCCATCTATGCTGTGCAGGTAAACGTTGATAGAGGTATTCATGAAGTTAGCTTGTGTCAGACAAAGCAAAGTAATCACACTGTTGAGTACTACATTGTTGCTATCAGCATGTATTTCCATGCCTGCGAGTCCTGATTACACACAACAAATTGAGCAACAACAAGCGCTGCCTGCCTGGTCACAATCTGCTGATGCTATTGCTGTTGTTTCGCTTAATAGTCTGATTGATTCAGAGCAGCTCAATCAGCTGGTAGAAACAGCTGTCGCTAACAATCCCACATTGCAGCAGACCTGGTTAACGCTACAAATTCGTCAAACACAGTTACAACAAACCGATGCGGCACGTAAACCACAAGTCAGTGCGGATGCCAGTGCCACCCGCAGTGAAAATGCTTCGGATAGCTTTACTAGTAATATTGATATCAGCTGGCAGGCTGACCTATGGGGTAAGTTAAAAAACAATAGTCAGGCAGCCAGTAAAGACGTTATAGAACAAGCCCTGCTTTATCAGGCGGCCCGAGATAGTTTGAGCGCCGAAGTAATGAAAGCCTGGTTAAATCTCACTGCTACGTCACATGCCATTGATATAGAACAGCAGCGCTTGAATACCCTAGAGCAAAATGAAACCTATATTCTGCAACGCTACAGAAATGGCATTGGTACGTTAGAAGATCTGGATAATGCTCGCAGTGCCAGTGCACAATCCAGGGCAAGTCTGGCTTCCTATCAAGAAGATTACCGTCAACAACAGCGTGACTTGAAGCAATTAGTGGGACTGAGCAATGCTCAGGACGTCGCTGCTCCGGAAAGCTACCCTCAAGTCAAACTGGCACTAGCTGACTTACCACAACAAACTCTGGCACGTCGGCCCGATTTACAAGCCGCTTATGCTGCAATAGAAGCCAATCAGTTACGAACCAAAGTAGCGTATAAACAACTACTGCCTAATTTGGATCTCGGCGCTGCAATCAAAGATGCGGCCTCTTCACCTCACCAGGCATTAATGACTTCACCTTTGTGGTCATTACTGGCGCAACTGACAGCCCCGATTTATCAAGGCGGAGAACTACGTGCTGCTGCCAAAGAAGCTGAGTTAAATGAAGCTTATAGCTACCAGAGCTACCGAGAAACACTATTAACCGCTATTAATGAAGTGGAACGATACCTGAGTCTGGAACAAAATCTGATGACTCGTCAGCAACATATTTCCGCTGCATTAAAAAGTGCCCAGAACAGTCTGAAACAATATCAAACAAGTTATCGAACCGGCCTAGTCGATATTCTGGATTTATTAACTGTTCAACAACAAACCTACAATCTGGAAGCCTCTCTGGACAACCTGATTTATCAACGTTTAATCAACCGCATTAATCTTGGCTTAGCACTGGGCCTGGGAACAGCATCATGAAACGCCACCTACCAAAAATCATTTTATTCTTTATTGCTTGCTGCATTTTGATTATCACTGTCGTGGTGGTAAAGCACCTGTCTGCAGCACAGGCCAATCGCCCTATTCCGACGAAAAAAGAGCAAGCACCGAGCCCGGATGTGTCTGTGATTAAAGTGGTAGCAGGTAGCTATGCATCTGAAGTCAAAGCCTACGGTGCGGCCAAACCGCACTTTGATATCTCTTTAACTGCGCAGGTGGCCGGACAGATTGATTCCATATCAGATCAGTTTGAAACCGGTAAACGGCTCAAAAAAAATACCATAATGGCAAGGCTGGAAAACAGTGAATATCAAGCTGCTGTTGAAAGTGCACGCCAGGCATTAAGTTCAGCTAAAGTCAGTTTACTTGAAGAGGAACGACAAGGTTTACAGGCTTTAAGTGAATGGAAATCATCGGGATTAGAAGGCGAACCTGATTCCGATTTAGTATTACGAAAACCCCAACTAGCTGCAGCAAAAGCAACGGTAAAACAGGCAGAGGCCAGCTTAAAAGCAGCTGAAAAAGATCTGTCTCAATCCGCTATAAAAGCGCCTTTTGATGCGTTAGTGATCAACCGTGCCGTATCCCCTGGCGGTTATGTACAAACAGGCTCTGAAGTGGCGACCTTATACAGTACTGATCGTGTTGAAATCAGTGTGGCGCTGTCCGCTCAAGAGTGGAATAACTTACCCAGCCTGGCAATACTCAACAGTGGGAAGTGGCCCGTTGAAGTTGAAAGTGTCGAAGATCATCATATATGGCAGGGACGTGTTTTAAGGGCTGAGCAAAATCTGAATGTCGAAACCCGCCAGCGCAGTCTCATTATTGCAGTAGATGAACCTCTGGATCTCGAACCCGCCCTATTCCCTGGTACCTTTGTCAGCGCCCATATCACAGGTAGAAATGTCGCTGGTGTCTGGAAACTGCCTAACAGCGCCTTAAGTCAACGCGGTGAAGTCTGGTATGTTTCTGCGGATAACACTCTGCAAAAATTCAGTGCCTCGCCATTATTTTCCAGCAGCGGTTATATCTATATACAACCACCTGAATCTTTAAATAATACGCCCGTTATGATCCTCGTTAGCCCCTTAAACAGCTATCTTGAAGGCATGGCTGTTAACCCGGTTGAGGTAGCGCTTTAATGATGAAAAAATCATTCTCAAGTGGGATTATAGGCTGGTTTGCCGCTAATCCGGTGGCCGCTAACTTACTCATGATTCTGGTCATTGTGCTGGGTGTGCTGGAGTCAGGTCAATTACGCAAAGAAGCCTTCCCAAGCCAGGATCCAAGCTCTTTAACTATCTCCGTATCGTATGACAGCGGTTCTGCCAAACAGTCAGAAGAAGGACTGGCGATAAAGATAGAAGAACAGCTTGAGGACGTGATTGGTATAAAACGTATTACCAGTACTTCGACCGGTACAGGCGTCACTGTCAATGTTGAGAAACAAAGTGAATATGACCTCGACACTTTATTACGTGATGTCAAAACCAAAGTTGATGCGATATCTACCTTTCCGGCTGATGCCAAAAAACCGGTTATTGAAAAAGCACAACGTGAAGAACACTCACTGTGGTTGCAGTTGTATGGAGATACCGACAGACATAGCCTGCAACAACTTGCTTACAATTTAAAAACTGACCTAATCGCCAATCCCAATATCAGCTCAGTCAATATTTCTGGTTGGCTGGATCCGATGATGGCCATAGAAATTGATGATGGCAAATTACAATCCTACGGCCTGTCTTTATCTGATGTAGAAGAAGCAATTAACGCCGGTTCATCCAATACCATGACGGCAGTATTACGCAATAAAACGGTTTACTTGCAGCTAAAAGCATCAGAGCAGGCTTATTTGAAGCAGGACTTTGCCTCTATCCCGCTACTCACACTGGCGAATGGTAACCAACTAATGTTGGGTGAAGTCGCCAAAATTAATGATACCTATGATGACAGTACTTCGGTCTTATCTCGCTTTCAAGGCCATGACAGTATTGCATTACAAGTCATCACCACCGGTCAGGATGACATCACCAATACGGTTAATGCTGCAAAAAAAGTAGCTGAGGAATGGCAGCAGGATGGAAAGCTGCCTGACAACGTTCAGCTCGAAGCCTGGTATGACCGTAGCGAATCCATTAAACAGCGTCTGGAATTATTGGTTAAAAATGCCTTTACCGGCATCGTTATGGTTTTCATTCTGCTTGCTTTGTTCCTGAACCTGACCGTCGCTTTCTGGGTTGCCATGGGACTGCCGTTCATCTTTTTCGGCACACTTTATTTTATGGGCGACAGCTTTATGGGGCTATCACTCAATGAATTCACTACCTTTGGCTTTTTGTTGGCGTTAGGTATTGTGGTTGATGATGCCGTCGTTGTGGGTGAATCGGTTTACGATGTCAGATCGAAAGAAGGCGATACCATTGAAAATACTATCAAAGGCACTATGATCGTTGCGATTCCTACTCTATTCGGTGTCTTCACTACAGTCGCTGCATTCTATGCCTTATCGCAACTCGAAGGTGGCTTGGGCAGGCTGTATTCACAATTTGCCGCCGTGGTCACAATCTGTCTGATTTTATCCATTATCGAATCAAAATTAATCCTGCCTGCGCATCTCGCCCATCTGAACACCCGGCGTCAAATCAGCGAGCGTGGATTGTTAAAAGTCTGGCATACCATTCAGCACACGATGGATAGTGGTCTGCAATGGTTTAATCAATCCTGTTACCGCCCAACAATTAATTTCGCATTAAACCAACGCTATGCGGTCACCGTTTTGTTTATTGCTTTATTTATTTTTGTGATGACTATGCCGATGACCGGCATGGTTAGACTGAGCTTTTTCCCTTCTATTCCAGGCGATACCGTCCGTGCTCAGCTCACGATGCAAAACGATGTGAGCTATGGCTTGACACATAATGACCTGGCTTTGATGGAAAAACTGGCTTATCAGACAGACAAAGCGTTAGGTGGTAACGATGATATTGCTAATCTGCAAATTTTGTCATCGAGTGATCAGGCAGGTACGGTCACGGTCGAACTAAAGTCTAGTGCACCTTATGACATTACTACATTCAGCCATCACTGGCGTCAGTTAGTCGGCATACCTGAAGGGGCAAAAACCGTCAGTGTCAGATCACGACATGGATCAGTGGAAGATCTTCGTATTGAATTACGTGCCAATGATGATCAGATTCTTGAATTAGCGGGTAACGATATTAAAAATACCTTGACGGCTATCCCTGCTATCAGTGGTATTGACGATAATCTTGAGCCGGGTCAGCCGCAATTACATTTGTCACTGAACCCTCAAGGCCGGGCATTGGGGATGACCACAAACGATTTGGCAGTACAAATATTACAGGGCTTTAGTGGTCAAGTCGTTCAACGCTATCAACGCAATAGTGATGAAATTGAAGTCAAGGTACGTTATCCGGAAGAACAACGTCAAAATGCCGCCGACGTACTCAACTCACGTGTCAGAACGCCGAATGGCGATGTCGTGCCATTATCCAGTGTGGCGAATGTCAGCTTCGGTTTTACCCGCGACTCAATCACCCGAATAGATAAAAAACGGGCGGTATATATTTCTGCGGATGTGAACAAAGATATCTTATCCACTACTGAACTGGTGTCACAGTTACAGACGAATATTGTGCCTAATTTAATGCGAAAATATCCGGGGCTGGATATTCACTTCGCCGGTGAAGCTGAAGAACAAGCTGAAACAGAGTCTTCGATGGTGCATGTCTCATTAATCGCCATCCTGATAATTTATATGCTGTTGGCGATTCCGTTGCGTTCCTACATTCAGCCGGTATTGATTATGACCGCTATTCCCTTCGGCATTGTCGGTGCAATACTGGGTCACTGGGTTAATGATCTGACCTTAGGTATTTTATCGTTGAATGGCATCATTGCTTTAAGTGGTGTGGTGGTCAACGACAGTCTACTGCTAGTCTCACGCTTCAATGATATTCGCCATGAATATGACGATATTAAACAAGCCATCAGCATCGCCTGCCGAAGTCGTTTACGCCCGGTATTGTTGACCTCTGTCACCACATTTGCCGGTCTGATGCCTTTATTAAGTGAAACCTCCCGGCAGGCCCAGTTTTTAATTCCGGCAGCAGTTTCTCTGGGCTACGGCATTATGTTTGCCACTATCATCACTTTGATTTTAATTCCAAGCTTATTACTGATTCAAAATGATGTTTTAGCCTTATTTAAACGAAAATCCATCACACACCGTGCTGAGGTAAATTAACCATGTTCCATGTGTTATTAATTGAAGATGACCTCGACCTGGCTGAAACGGTCATTGATTATCTCAGTTTAGAAAATATCGAATGTGATCATGCCAGTAATGGGATTGCTGGCTTACAGTTAAGTCAGGACAATCACTATGATGTATTGTTACTGGACTTAAATCTGCCCAGAATGGATGGTCTGACAGTGTGTGAGCGATTACGCGGACAAGGTTATGATATCCCTATTCTGATGCTGACAGCACGTGACCAAATCAGTGACAAAATTACCGGTTTTAACACTGGAACAGATGACTACTTGGTCAAACCGTTTGATCTGGATGAACTGGTTGTACGTATTCAGGCACTGGCACGTCGTCGTAGTGGTCAGGTGCAACGCTTGCAATGCGATGATTTAATCATGGATCTTCAGACAAAAACTGTCACTCGCCGAGGACTGAACTTAAAACTTTCACCAACCAGTTGGCAGTTATTAGAAGTCTTAATGCGTGCTTACCCCGATGTGGTAAGCAAACAAAAACTGGAAGCCGCTATCTGGGGCGATTCACCACCTGATAGCGACAGTCTCAAAGTACACATGTTTCATCTAAGAAAAGCCGTTGATGCGCCATTTGATAAAATTTTAATTCACACCATTTCCGGCCATGGGTTTGCACTAAGAAATGAAACTTAAACTCAGCCTCAAACTCTGGATCGCCCTGTCTTTTTTGATACTCGGAATAACCATTGTTACTGGTTACTCTATGCTCAGTATTCATTTCTTTTTCCGTGGCATGGATAGCATTATTTCAGCCAATATGGAGAACGCAGCGGAAGATTATCTTAGTGGCATAAAAGAGGGAAAGGCGAATCCAGGCAATGTTGATAATTACACTGTCACGCAAACTTGGGAAGCGCAGACCGAACAGATAAAAACCTACTTTAGAGAACCCAAACGGTTTGGTGTGTTACATAAGCAACGTAAACAGGCTGAACCTGGAAAACGTCCTTATTTAATGTATTTTCTGATCAAATTGAAAGTGGAAGGTCAGACTTATTTTGTCAGTCGTGCTTTTACCAGGGCGGATGCTTCTCCCTTAGTTGGTCAAAATGCCAGACAGAGTCGCCAGCTTATTATCAGCCTGAGTATGGGTATTACCCTGCTCCTCGCGCTGGTGACCTGGTTATTGATGAAACGTTTATCGCAGCCGGTCTCAAAACTCACAAAATGGACACATGAACTTCGCCCAGAAACACTAAAACAATCACCGCCTGATTTTGCCTATCCAGAGCTTAATGAGATGGCAGAGCTGATTAAGGGGTCTTTATCATCCGTCAATGAATCGATGGAGCGCGAACAAAAATTCTTACGCTTTACCAGTCATGAATTACGCACACCTATCAGTGTGATCAGAAATAATGTGGAATTAATGCATAAAATTCAGCAAAAACAGTCCAGCGCTTTACCCGATAAGCAGCAGGAAATTTTTGAACGAATTGAACGCGCCAGCCTGACGATGCAGAATCTGTGCGAAACATTATTGTGGCTAAATCGTGATGAGACTGACTCATTGGTCAAACAGCATTTTCGTCTGGATGAATTAATCGATAACTTAGTCGATGAATTACGTTATTTGCTCAAAAGCAAACCCGTTACTATCCAAGTTGAAACACAAGCATGTGAGTTGCATGAGTCTTCCGTGGCAGCAAGAATCATCATTGGCAACCTGATAAGAAATGCTTTTCAGCATACCTGGAATGGCCATGTCAGTATTCAACAGCATGGTGCGCAGATCAGCATTCGAAATCATTCCACTCAAGCCGATAAAGGTAATAGCAGCGAAGATCAGGGCTTTGGTTTAGGCCTGCAACTCACCGAACAACTTTGTCGTAAATTGCAGTGGCAGTATCAAAATCAAGTAAATAGTGACGGCCACACTGCGACGTTATCGATTATCCCGGCTCATTCAGCTGAACGGGAATAACCAGTATGAAGGACGTGCCTTTACCAGGCTGTGAGCTTACGCTAATTGAGCCGTGTAACAACTGTGTGATCCACTGGTGGCAAAGGTGTAATCCAAGGCCTGTGTGTCCTTCTCCCCTCGCGTTAGTTTCAAACGGATCAAAGATTTTTTTCAATCGATCCGCCTCAATACCGTTGCCATTATCAGAGATTGTTACCGTCACATGATCTAATGTTTCCTGAAAAACGTCTATCTGAACTTGCCCGCCAGCACGTCCAGCGAAACCATGTGCAATCGCATTATCAATCATGTTCTGGAATAACTGCGAAATAATGCCAGCGTAACTCTGTATCACTAGCTCTTCAGGCCCAGATATATCCACACGAATATCCAACCCCTTCAGTCTGGGTAAAGACGTTGTGGTGACATCTTTAATCACCAGCATTAAATCAAATTCTGTTGCCTCATCAGTATGTCGGTCAACCGCCAGACGTTTAAAACTGGTGACTAAATCAGTGGCTCTTCGTAGATTTTTTTGAGCAAGTTCAATCGTATCGGCCGTCTGTGTTAAATAATCCTGAAGATCACTTTTTCTCAACCCCTCAGTGACCGCTAAAGCTAGTTGTCTACGGGATGAATCAAGGCTCGATAATGTCAGTGAAGCACCGCCTAACGGCGTATTTAATTCATGAGCTAAACCTGCCACCATCATCCCCATTGAAGACAGCTTACGCAGTTCGACCATGGTGTCCTGCATTTGCTGTTGTTGTTCATAGGCGATCTTTAATTGTTGATTAGAGAGAGATAATGCCTCTTTCTCTATAGCCAGTTCTCTGAACAAGTCATACTGTTTTCGTCCATCGTGAAGAAAACGCCAAATCAAAAACAAGACAATCAGCAAAATCGATATAGCCGGACTAAAGACAATTAAAGCAACTTTTTGCTCGACATCATTTAATAAATCCGGTTCGGAGCTATCAATAAAAAACAGGCGGTGACGACTCTCGGCCGTATTATCACCAAGATCTATAACACTGTAACTGATCAGCCTGTTGTCTTTTATGAAGTTATGTAATGGCTGTTGCTTAAGTATAGTTCTGATGACATCAGCTTGTAGTAAGGTGTTTGTTCTGACGAGGTAGTCTGTATACGAACGAAAATCAAGCGAAGCATTAGGATGCATAATCCAATAACCTTTATTATCAATTATGCGTAATTTATTGCTTTGCCCCTGGTTGAGGGACTCAAGCATATCATTTAACACAAAATTGATGATTAATACCCCATCCTGTAAACCATCCTCCGGCGCAGTATGCATCACTGCCCGGATAGTTTTTTCCAGAGGCATGATGACATTACCATTTTCAATATTGGGGTTTATCGCTGAAATAAATACGTCATCTCCCCGAAGTTTCATCCCTGCCTGAAAATAGCCACGTTTAGATTTATCTTGTAATTGTTTTTGCTCAACAACGATGATGTTATCGCCATTGATATTGACTCGGACTTTTTCCATCCCATGCTTATCCAGCCACCTCACCTGACTGATATAAGATGAAACGTTTGAGAAATCAGTAAACACCTTTTCTATTGAAGAAAAATCCGGCGGCTGGCCAAACGGCAATGATTGTTCAAACTGTTGATTGTAACGAAGCAGACGAATTAACTGTTGGATATGTCCCAGTTCTCTTGAAAAAGTATTCATAGCATTATCGAGCCGATTTTGCTGTGCTTCAAAATACGGCTGATAATTTGATTCAAGTATTTGAAGATAAATGTGATAACTGAGAAAGCTGATAACAAAGAAAATGGGCAGATAGAGAATAACCAGGCTTTGCCATACATTTCTGAATATTAAAGGCAGATGAAATCCCTCGGGTTCAGAGGCTGTCACTGGTGTTTTAGTGCCCACCCAACCGCCTCGTCAATAGGCATCGGTCGGGCATAAAAATAGCCCTGCCCTAAAGTACATCCAAGTTCAATCAGCTTATCCCTTTGCAGTGTGGTTTCGACACCTTCAGCAATCACTTTGAGTCCAAACCGTGTCGCAACCCGTATGATCATATCTACCACATGTTCAGACGATTCTCTTTCACCAAGATACTGCACGAACGATTTATCGATTTTTAAGGTAGTTGCAGCGAGTTCTGTCACATGTGATAAAGAAGAGAAACCAGTACCAAAGTCATCAATACTCACATCCATTCCAAGAGCAATGAGCTTTCTCAATGTTGCTGATACCTGCTCATAATCAATCATGGCTAAGGTTTCAGTTATTTCCATATCGACCTGATGCGGCGAAATAGCTTCTGCCTCAAGTAATGACAGAATAGTAGAGGAAAAATCACTGAGTAATAATTCATGGCAGGAGACATTAAAAGAAATAGGTACACTTATCCCAGCAGCCTGTAATTGTTTGATGGCCGCACAGCATTGCAATAATATGGCTTTATCTAACTGCTCCACTAAGCCTGATGCTTCAGCAATAGGGATAAAAATATCTGGCGGTATCATTTCACCATCTGATTTAAACCAGCGTGCCAGTGCCTCAAAACCAATCAATCTCCCGCTCACCATATCGACTTTGGGTTGAAGGTAGGCGTGTATTTCATTTTTTGTCAGACCAATATTGAAATCATTCAACATTTCCAAATGCTTAGAAAACATGGCTTCGTTGTCTAAGGAAACGTGGTGAAAATGGCTGCTACTGACGGCTCTGAGACGATATAGGTGACTTTCCATTTGTCCAAGTAAACGCTCGGGACTTCGGTTCAATGATGGATCTAACTGAGCTGAAACGGCTTTCGCAATAATCTTATGCTCACGACGCTGGATCTGGTTTTTCTTACCTAATATCTCATCAAATCTTGAAGCAGATAGCACATGTGACTTATCCAATAAAATTGCAAATGCGTCCCGACTGATGATGGCTATCGCTTGTATTCCTTCAACTTGTGATAACTCGTCGTGCACTGTCTTTAATAATTGAATGGCAAACTTCTCTCCAAAAGTCACCGTAATATCACTGAATCTATCAATCGAAATTAAAACAATTTGTGCCTGCTCAACCCAATACTCATCAGCAACCAGTTGTTGACAAAACCAGTTCCGATTATATATCCCGGTTTGCCAATGTTTGAATGCCAGTTCGTTTAAATATTCTGTGAGTGCAATATTGGCAAAACCATTGTAGATATTCTCGCCAAAGACCTTTAGTAAGTGAATATCTGACTCAGTTAATGCTGTGGCGGACTTGACGACAATTAGATAATAAACCGGATTAGGCTGTTTAAATGAAAAATACAATAACGAATAGCGTCCTACAAACATGTGCTGTTTTTGCTGTATCGTTTTTTTTATTCTTTTTAACAGGATTTCATTTTCCAGAATAGTAATTGATTGACCTACATAAGGTTGATATTGGCCTGTTGCCGCTAAAACGGCGGAGCCTTTTTCTAAATCAAGCGACTCCGTCATTTTCAAACTCATAATACCGCCGTCGGTGATCCCGATAATCCGGTCGATTTCTTCAAGCACAGTTTGCGAAAAATGGGGTAAGTCGTTCTGTCTTGAAATGGCTTGTGAAGCAGTGACGACTCTTTCTAATCCCTGACGGGCACTTTTTAACTCGTTCATGCGACGCCAGGTTTTCAGATTACCGTTCATCACATTGAATAAGTGCTCTTCACCCAAATCGGTTTTAGACCAGTAATCGTCAATATCATACTGCTCCATCACATCACGATTGGGGGCAACTCCGGGCTGCCCGGTTAGTAAAATAATTCGAATAATAGGATTATTGAGCGTACTGCGGATGTAATCAACTAAGCGTAAGCCAGCATCATCCGATTCCATAACAACATCGAGGAGTATCAAATTAATATCTGGACGCTTTTCCAGGATAAGTCGAGCCTCTTTTGCTGAAGAGGCTGTGAGGACTTCCATGGTATGCCCTTGTACAATCATTCTTGATAAGGCATTGACTAATGATTGTTGAAAAGTGTCATTATCCTCTACACTGAGGACTAACCAACGCGGCTTTTTCGACGTTGAGGAAATAGTATTCTCGGCGTCAAACTCGAAAAAAGAATTGTCTCGATTCATTTCGATAATCCTTTATGAAATTACAGCCACGCTACTCTATATCAATGGATAAAAGTAAGTATCTAGATGCTAGACATCATCATTCATTGTTTAATTTCATTTAGCCAAACAGATGATCAATAATCAACCAAGCATTCGTGTGGTTATAGCTAAAACTGAGCACGATAATATTGATAAAACTGTTTTGCCGTTCTACCACTGTGGCTCCCCCTTCCCATCGCGTAAAGGCGGGCAGCCTCATGTAATTGACTCTTATCAGTACTGATATCGGCAAATAATTTTTCAACTATAGCAAAATAATTTTCCCAGTTAGCTGGGTAGAAAGATAAGGTCAGTCCGAACCTATCCGATAGGGCTAATTTGTCTTCCAGGCTATCTGCATAATGCACTTCACCATCGACTAATCCACTTAGCTGATTTTCAGACTGCTTTTCTGGCAATAGATGACGTCGGTTTGATGTAGCATAAAGTCTGACATGTTCAGGGGGCAGTTCCAATCCACCTTCTAGTAAGGTTTTTAATGGTTTATAACTGGATTCACCGGCTTCAAACGATAGATCATCACAAAAAATGATAAAGCGGAATTGCTCACTTTCTTCTTCCAACTCATCAAGGATTTCAGGCAGAAAACTCAGATCATCTTTATCAATTTGAATGATACGTAAGCCTTGAGGTGCCATTTCATTCAGGAGCGCCTTAATCAGAGAAGATTTACCTGTACCTCTCGCTCCCCATAACAAGGCATGATTGCTGGTTTTGCCTTCCAGAAAATGCTGTGTGTTTTCAATAATAGCTTGTTTTTGTCTATCGATTCCCTGCAGTTCATCCATTCGAACAGTGTCAAGACGAACCACCGGCTTTAACTTTTGACTCCGGCTTCGCCAAATGGCGGCATAAACCTGATGCCAATCAATACGCATAATATCTCCTTCATTTATTCAAATGAAGCTAGCATAGCATTATCTATGTTAGTGGAGAGAAGAAGACATACTCAGCGCTTGATTGATTCGGGTAGAGACTCTGGCACGGCGTTTTTTTGCCCAGATAATAATACCGGTGACGCTGAAAATCGCTATCATCAGTCCCATAATAGAAACCATCACTCTCCCTGGTAGACCTATGATGCGGCCAGAGTGTAATGGGAATTGGGCTTGAATAAAAATATCTCCGGCAGTTCCTTGTCCCGGCAATTTACCACCAAGGTATTCACCACTTTTACCATCAAAATACAGCCATGGATTACCTAAACCACCATCGCCATGATCATTCTCTGCTCTATAAAAACCAACCCCGTAAACATCGTAGTGAGATGCATAAAAAATACCGCCGGCTGGATCTGTAATCCCCATTTTATCGGCCTGCTCACGCGCAAGGGGTAAAATTTGTTCGCGTGTCAGTTCAGCATTCACCGGCTCATCCAATGCTGTGGGTGTACGCTGATCAAATGGTGTTGGTGTCAGTTCAGAAAAAACAGATATCACTGGTCGCATCACTTCGTTATTCAGATTCATCGAAATCGATGTTACAGCCAATATCAATACAAATCCCCAGAGCCAAACGCCTCCAGAACGGTGCAAATCAAAGTTTAATTTGTAACCGCCTTTTTTCCAGCGAAACCGGAATGACTTTTTCCAACTTTTGGCTTTTGGGAAGCTAATCCATAATGCAATAAAGCTATCTATCGTCCAGACAATAGCAATAATTCCCATAAAGAGAATACCTAGCTCTATACCAAAACCATCTGGAATATGCATGCTGTAATGTAGCTTGTATAAAAAAGGAAGAATATTCTCGCGGCTCAGTGATATCTGGCCCCACATTCTGGTTGCCTGTACTTCTGACGTCGCAGGATCAATCGCAACTTGATTGAAATCAACAGGTGCTGCCTTACCTGTTTCAGGTAAAGGTCTCGGCATCACTGTCATCAATAAACTATGATCAGCTTCAATATTGAGTGGCATAAAGCTGACCATTAACTGTGGGTTTTCCGCTTCGAATTTATTTGCAAGTGCTAACGGACTCACCAAATCGTTATCTAGGCTTTGTGTTTTTGCTTTATAAAGCTGAGGGTTTAACCACTCATCGACCTCATGATCCCATGAAATGATTGCCCCGGTCAGTCCAGCAATAAACAGAAAAACTGCCGTAGCCAGACCAAACCAGCGGTGAGCGACGACCCAGATTGAACGCATATTAACCACCATTAGCAATTATCAAATCAATATCAGCTTATGAATTTAACTGGAAAGCAATAGGCACATTAACTTCGAGCTGAGACTGCGTCATATCATCAGGAAAGGATGGCAGTGGCTGTGCTTTTTTTAACATGCTAATTACAGCTTCATCCAAACGTGCTGAACCTGAACTTTTTGTAATACGAAACTCCAGCACCTTGCCGGTACGATCGACAATAAAAAAGAGTTTAACAATCCCTTCTTCACCACGACGCCTGGATGCCATAGGGTAGCGCTTATGCTTAGCAAGCGTAGCAGCGAGTTCACTGTAATACGATTTCTGTGCAGCAATTTGACCACCACTCAATTGAGTACTAGCTTGGCCGGTAGTCTTTTTCTGTGATGTTTGTTTATTATCACTTGTGCTTGTTGTGCTACTGGCTACAGTGTGCTGTTTAACTGGCTTAACCGGCTCTACTTCTTTCTCAATCACCTCTTCAACCACTTTTTGTGGTTTAGGCTTCGGTTGTGCTTTTACTTTTGTCTCTGTTTTTTGTTTTGCTTCCACTTTTTTCGGCTCAATCACCGGCTCAGGCTCAACAATAGGTTCAGGTTCCACTACGGGCTGAGGTTCAGGTTCTGGCTCTTTCTGTGGCTCCGGCTCTGGTTCGGTTTCAGTCGATTGTTCTTCCGTTTTCTCTACTTCACCAAGATCACCCAGCATACCGAGATCAATTTCTACTCCCTGCAATCCCTCAAGTTCAGCGCCATCATCTTCTTCAGCATGATAAGTAAAGAAAGCAAAGCCTGCGGCGTGAATAGCAACCGCTATAAACAGCGCAAATATCCAATAACGATGTCTTGTCATGACACTTCCGCTTGTTTTTGTGTGGCTAGTGAAACACGTTTAATACCTGACTGTTTGATAATCGATAATACGTGCTGTAAGCGTTCGACAGGCAAACTGCCATCCACTTTGACTAAAATACGAAACTTGTCTTTATCTGCTGCAGCCTCAAATTGCTTGTTGATAGCGGGTAATAATGCATTATCGTCCACAATGTCCTGCTCAATTGCTACTTGACCATTGTCAGATACCACAATAACCAGAGGCTGCTCTATCTGCTTTGTCTCACTAGACGATAAAGGCGGTTGGACTTTAATTGGATCGGATTGACTGATATGGCCTGCTACCATAAAAAAGATAAGCATTAAAAAAACAATATTTATCAGTGGTACCAGACTATCATCCTGATCTGGTTTTTTATGTTGAATGGTTTGCCCGACTTTCATCAGTTCACTCCAGCCAGACTGACTGATTTGGCACCAGCTTGTTTAAATGCATCCAGTAAATCAATCATTGTTTGCGTTTCAATACCTGATTTCACATCAATGACATACACGGCTTCAGGATCCTGTTTAACGACTGTCATAACAGAATCCATATCTTTAAGAGATAAGGTCATATTGCCGATTTTATATTTGCCGTCGTTAGATATCAGCGTTACCACACGCTGATCACGTGATTCAGACTGTGATTCACTCGGGGCCGATACGTCAATTTGGCGCCACTGAATAAAGGTGGACGAGAGCATAAAAAATAATAGCAGAATGAACACAACATCAATCAGTGGTGTCAGGCTAATCGCTCTTTTATGTCTTGGCTGTTCAGTATTAAGCAGCATGGCGCATGGTTTTATTATCTGCAGAAACAGGCTGAGCACGTTCAACAGTAAAGATTTGTGTGACGGTGTCGTTCATTAATGCAGCGACACGTTCAACCTTACGTTCCATCCAGTTATGTACAGTCACCACAGGAATAGCGACAGCAAGACCGACAGCAGTGGTCAACAATGCCTGCCAGATACCACCTGATAACACAGAAGGATCAACCTGATTTCCCGCTGCTTCCATTTGCTGAAAAGCTACGATCATTCCTAGTACAGTACCTAACAAACCTAATAATGGACTTAATGTGGCAATCACTTCCAATGGTCGTAAATACGCACGTAATTGATTGAGACGAAGCGTTGCAACACGATCCAGCTCTTCTTTTAACGTGGCCAAATCCATTTTATGTTGTGTTAAACCACGAATAGAGATTAAGACTAACTCATCTACCGGACGTTTTGGATTGAGTCTCACCATGGCTTCAGCCGCATCACCTTTTTGCCAGTCACGAATCACAGACTTGAGGTGTTTTGCAGACTCTGGACGCGTAGACATAAACTGCCAAAGTTTGATTAACACAATCGCTAAAGCGATAACCGAAAATCCCGTTAGAATCCAGACAACCGGACCGCCAACATGCATGAATTCAGCAAATTGAGACATAAGCGCATCAGGTTGCTGCTGAGTTAATGTACTGACATCCGTACCATTCAATGCATCAGTTATCCCTGTAGTAACTGCACTTGGATCAGCATTGGCAGCAGAATCTACATTCGTTGCTGTGTCTGCACTATTGCCAATATTCTCTGCTGCACTTACTGCGTCATTTTCTTGAGCCATAAATCCTCCTTATCAATTTATCAATGATAATCGTTATCATTTAGCTTATCAAGAGGAACTCTTTCCTATTTATATAAGGTCTGCTCAGGTCTGTGATTGTCTGAATGGTGATAAAAATTTATATTTATTTTGATAAAAAAAAGCCCCGCATTGCGGGGCTTTTTCAGAACACATTAAAGAAAAATTTATTCTTCTTCTTTTGTTTCTTCATTAACCGCTTTCATACTTAAACGAATACGGCCTTGGCGATCAACTTCCAGAACTTTCACCTGGATTAAATCCCCTTCAGAGAGTTTATCCGACACATTTTCAACTCGTTCTTCAGAAATTTGAGAAATGTGTACCAGACCATCTTTACCAGGCAGAATGGTGACAAACGCACCAAAGTCCATTAATTTAGCGACGCGACCTTCATAGATCTTGCCAACTTCAACTTCAGCGGTAATATCTTCTACTCGGCGTAATGCCTGTTGTCCGGCATTGTAATCAGAAGAGAAGATCATCACGGTACCGTCGTCCTGGATATCGATTGTAGCGCCTGTTTCTTCGGTAATTGCACGGATAGTAGCACCACCTTTACCAATAACATCGCGAATTTTATCTGCATTGATTTTAATGGTGATGATGCGAGGTGCAAACTCAGACATTTCAGTACGATGTGAAGAAATGACCGCATTCATTTTTGTCAGGATATGCATACGACCATCACGTGCCTGTGCTAATGCAGTGCGCATGATTTCTTCATTGATACCTTCGATCTTGATATCCATTTGCAGCGCTGTAACACCTTTTTCAGTACCAGCCACTTTAAAGTCCATATCGCCCAAGTGATCTTCATCACCCAAGATATCTGTCAGAACAGCATAACCATTTTCTTCTTTGATTAACCCCATCGCGATACCAGCAACAGGCGCTTTGATAGGTACACCAGCATCCATCAATGCCAAGCTAGTACCACAAACAGAGGCCATTGAGCTTGAACCGTTTGATTCAGTGATTTCAGAGACCACACGAACCACATAGGGGAACTCAGCTGCAGTTGGCATAACCGCTTGCACGCCACGTTTCGCCAATTTACCGTGACCAATTTCACGACGTTTTGGCGAACCCACCATACCGGTTTCACCTACACAGTAAGGAGGAAAGTTGTAATGCAACATAAAGCGATCACGGTATTCACCTTCAACCGCATCAATCGTTTGAGCATCACGCTCTGCACCTAATGTCGCGATGACAATAGCCTGCGTTTCACCACGAGTGAATAATGCAGAACCATGAACACGTGGAACCAGGCCTGTTTCGACAAAGATAGGACGAACGCTGGCAGTATCACGTCCATCAATACGTGGTTCACCAGCAATAATTCTGCCGCGAACTAATTCTTTTTCAAGCTTGGAGAAAACACCTTTCACCTCTTCATCATCATATTCAGACTCATCAGAGACCAGTGCTTCAACAGCCGCGTTTCTAACTTTGCTCAGTTCATCCAGACGAGCCAGTTTGTCGCTAATCGCATATGCCGCTTGAATACCAGCATAGGCTTGTTCTTTAACCATGTTGTACAAGGTTTCGTCTTTCTCTGGTGCCGTCCAGTCCCATGCAGGTTTGCCTGCTTCAGCTTGCAATGCTTTAATCAAGTCCATCGCTGTTTGCATTTGCTGATGACCGAACATAACCGAACCCAGCATCACTTCTTCAGGCAGTTCAGAGGCTTCAGATTCAACCATTAATACGGCTGACTCAGTACCCGCAACAACCAAATCCAACGCGCTGTTATCAAGTTGTGATTTATTTGGATTTAAAACATAAGCGCCATCAATATAACCTACGCGCGCAGCACCTAATGGACCGTTAAATGGGATACCAGAAATAGCTAAGGCAGCAGATGCACCAATCATTGCAGGAATATCAGGATCAATTTCTGGATCCAGACCAATCACTGTGGCTACGACCTGAACTTCATTGATAAAGCCATTTGGGAATAATGGGCGAAGAGGACGGTCAATCAGACGTGAAGTCAGTGTTTCTTTTTCTGTTGGACGTCCTTCACGTTTGAAAAAGCCACCAGGGATTTTACCAGCTGAATAAGCACGTTCTTGATAATTAACTGTTAATGGAAAAAAGTCCTGGCCTGGTTTAACCTCTTTTTTACCGACAACGGTGACTAAAACTGCTGTTTCACCAAGACTTGCGATAACTGCACCACCCGCTTGGCGTGCAATTTTCCCCGTTTCTAAACTTAATGTGTGCTGGCCGTATTGAACTGTCTTTTTTACTGAGTTCACTCTTTTTTCCTTCTCTTCTCTGTTGTCAGTTATGGACCCGTTCCACAACTGATATGAATTCATAAATCTAAAAATGAATATGCCCCTGAAACCGTTATAGCTTCAGGGGCATATTTTATATATCCTGCCTTGAGGTCGCCGAATTGACCGGCCACATTGGCTGCATATTCTGAGTCACCAAAATCAACTTAGCGACGTAAACCTAATTCAGCAATCAGTGCACGGTAACGTTCGATATCTGTCTTTTTCAGATAGTCCAACATTTTACGACGGCTGCTAACCATTTTTAACAGACCTTGACGTGAATGATGATCGTGAATGTTTGTTTTAAAATGTTCTGACAAGTTTGTAATACGTGCTGTTAATAAAGCAACTTGTACTTCAGCAGAACCAGTATCACCTTCTGAACGAGCAAATTTAGTGATAAGTTCTTTCTTTTGTTGTGCAGAAATAGACATTAAATACTCCAACTTTATATAGCTTTCGCTACTAGTTAAATTCTGAACTGCCCCAGCTACTTCACACCAGAACAGCCAACCTTTTTGAAGGTAGGAATTCTACCGACTTTCTTAATACGAAACAAGGCGTAAGTTAAGACACCGCATTCGCGAATAATCGCTTCGGTGCTACTACTCCCTCTGCTGACATCTCACCTAGGCCAAGAAATTGATTATTCATATTAAATAATCTGACATTTGCGCTTTTAAAGGGTGTTTGCACAGTGACCGATTGCCCAAAACCGATACTTTTTGTGCCCTCTTCATCAAGCACAATTGCAGGCCAGTCAGGTAAAGCATCTTCAGCCTGCTGCAAGCTGGCATCTAATGTTACAAAACCATCTTTGTCGGCCATTTCCTGCAAGGTTTCAACGGTTATCGCTTCTGATAAATCATAGCCTGCTACCGCTGTTCTTCTTAACATGATGACATGCCCACCGGTTCCTAAAGCATGGCTAATATCTTCAACTAAGGTACGAATATAAGTACCTTTGCTACAGCGTACGGATAAGGTGAAGCGATCAGACTGGCAATCGATTATATCGATAGCATAGATAAAAATGCGGCGCGCTTTTCGCTCAACATCAATACCTTGTCTTGCCAACTTGTATAACGGCTGGCCCTGATGTTTTAGAGCAGAAAACATGGGCGGAACCTGTTCGATTTCGCCTAGAAATTGCTGGGTGACCTGGCTTAATGTGTCTTCGTTAAATTCTGGCACAGGCATTTCATTGATGACATTGCCATCCGAATCACCACTGTCAGTGACAATGCCTAATTGGCAAGTCACCAGATACTGCTTATCAGCATCTAATAAATAACTGGATAATTTGGTAGCGTCGCCCAGGCAGACCGGCAAAACACCTGTTGCTAGCGGATCAAGACTCCCTGTATGACCTGCTTTTTTTGCATCAAACAGTCGTTTAACGCGTTGAAGAATATGGTTTGAACTGTGACCAGTAGGTTTATCAATGATCACAATACCGGTGATATCCCGGCCTTTTTTATGTCGTCTTGCCATTGCTGAATAAATTAGTCTTCGTCTTCCCGACGAATATCAGCATTTGCTTTGGCAATGAGATCATCCATATGAAAACCATGTTCTAAGGTTTTATCGTAGAAAAACTGAAGTTCAGGCATATTCCTGAGTTTAACGCGACCCGCCAGACCTCTGCGCAGATAACCAGATGCACTATTTAATCCTGCCAGACATTCTTTAATATCTTGCTCGTCTTCGAAACCATTAAAACGCGTTACATAGACTTTGGCATATTTCAGATCTGAAGTGACATCGACATGTGAGACGGTGACCATACCCACACGTGGATCAGAAATCTCGCGTTGAAGCATCAACGCGAGTTCTCTCATTATGACTTCGCTAAAGCGATTTGTACGACTAAATTCTCTTGCCATTACAGGGTCGGTTTCATCAATACACGTTCATAGACTTCAATCTGGTCGCCAGGTTTAACGTCTTTGTAGTTTTTCACACCAATACCACATTCGGTACCCGCATTCACTTCGTTAACATCATCCTTGAAACGACGTAATGATTCGAGTTCACCTTCGTAAACAACGACATTGTCACGTAGTACACGAATTGGGTTATTACGTTTAACCGTACCTTCAACAACCAAACAACCGGCAATGTCACCAAACTTAGGCGATCTGAATACATCATCAACTCGAGCCAGACCAATTATCTCATCTCTATATACAGGTTCAAGCATACCTGTCATTGCTTTAGTCACGACATCAAGCAAGTCGTAAATAATGCTGAAGTACTGAACGTCCAGACCTTTTTCAGCAATCACTTTTCGCGCTGCATTATCGGCACGAACGTTAAAGCCAATCAGAATCGCATCAGATGCGGCCGCAAGTTGAGCATCGGTTTCATTAATACCACCAACACCTGAGCCAACCACTCTGACTTTAACCATATCAGTAGACAGTTTTTGTAGTCCCTGACTAACCGCTTCAACAGAACCGTGCACGTCACCTTTAATAACCACATTGAGGGTTTTAACGTCACCTTCTTCCATCTTATTGAACATTTCGTCCAATTTAGCCGCCTGCTGTTGAGCCATTTTTTGCTCTCTGGCTTTGGTTTGACGGAAGTTAGCAATTTCACGTGCGGTACGATCATCTGGTGCAGCCTGAAGTTCGTCACCCGCAGCAGGCGTACCCGATAAACCAAGTAACTCTACTGGTGTTGATGGACCAGCATGATTCAGCTGTTCACCTGTTTCGTTAAACATAGCACGGACACGACCATACTCCTGACCTACGACAACGATATCGCCTTTATTCAACGTACCTTGCTGTACCAGAACAGTTACGACCGTACCACGACCTTTATCTAGACGAGCCTCAATAACCGTACCGTGTGCAGGACCTTCTTCAGGTGCTTTCAGTTCCATCACTTCAGCCTGAATAGAAATTGCTTCCAGTAGGTCTTCAATTCCCTGGCCTGTCAATGCAGAGACAGGAATAAATTGCACATCACCACCCCAGTCTTCAGGAATGACTTCATGATTAGCCAGCTCCTGTTTAACACGTTCTGGATTAGCGTCTTGCTTATCGATCTTATTCACAGCAACAATGATCATTGATTCAGCCGCTTTCGCATGCTGAATAGCTTCAATTGTTTGCGGCATAACACCATCGTCAGCGGCAACAACCAGGATAACGATATCCGTCACTTTAGCACCGCGAGAACGCATTTCAGTGAAAGCAGCATGGCCAGGCGTGTCAAGGAAAGCAATTTGTCCACGGCTGGTTTCGACTTTATAAGCACCGATATGTTGTGTAATACCACCAGCTTCGCCAGAAGTCACTTTAGTGCGACGAATATAGTCCAGCAATGACGTTTTACCATGGTCAACATGACCCATAACGGTAACAACCGGTGCTCTTGGAACAGCTTCGCCCTGATTCTCATCGGAAACTTGAAGCGCTTGTTCAACTTCATTTTCCAGAATCGGTTTCGCAATATGCCCCATTTCTTCAACAACGATAATCGCCGTATCCTGATCCAGGACCTGATTAATCGTCGCCATCGTACCAAGCCCCATAAGGGTTTTAATCACTTCAGCGGCTTTAACTGACATTCGTAGAGCCAAGTCAGAAACGCTAATTGTTTCAGGTACATTCACTTCACGAACGACAGGCGCCGTTGGTTTAGAAAAACCATGTTCCTGATCTTTACTGACAGAAACTTTAGATGCACCGCCGCCTTTTTTCTTCTTACGACGACCACCTTTACCTTCGGTCACATGGAGCTCTTTACGCTCGAAATCATCATCGTTACGACCACCTTTACGGCCAGACTTATCACGATTATGTTTCGCTTCGGCATCTTTAGTTTTACGCACACCGGCTTTCTGCTCTTTGGCTTGTGCTTCAGCGGCTGCGGCTCGGGCTTTTTCTTTTTCTTTTTCTAAAGCCTCTTCTTCTTCGCGCGCTTTTTTCTTGGCCTCAAGTGCCTTTTCAGCTTCTATTCGAGCTAGGTTAGCAGCACGGCGTTTCGCATCGGCTTCTTCAAGCTTTTTATGAGCAAGCTGTGAGGCGGATAACGTTTTTTCTGTTGTTTGCTTTGGTTTAGGATTCACTTTTTCTTCAATTGCTTTTTCAGCTTTCTTAGATTTAGCTTCTTCTTCCAGGGCTTTTCTCTCTTCTTCTGCTGCTAGTTTAGCTTCTTCTGAAGCTTTATTTTCTGCTTCAATAGCAGCAGCCACTGCAGCGGCTTCTTCCTCTGACTCTCGTAAACGCCGCGCTTCGTCTTCTTGCTGACGACGCTTAGCTTCTTCTAAGCGAAGAGCCTCAAGCCTCGCTACCTCTGCTGCTTGTTGTTCAGCCACACTCAATTGAGGTGTTTGTTCAGCGTTATTGGCTGTATCTTCAACTTCATCACGTTTTACGTAGGTTCGCTTTTTGCGAACTTCTACACTGACACTTTTACCGCCACGAGCAGCACCACCTAATTTAATTTCACTGACAGACTTACGCTTCAGTGTAATTTTCTTCGGTGTGGTAGTTTCACCATCGCCAGATTTACCATGACGCTGTTGCAAGAATTGTAATAACGTCTGTTTTTGATCTTCGGTGATGAAATCATCAGGCTTTGAGACGTTAATCCCTGCTTCGTTCAGCTGTTCGACCAAGCGTTCAGCTGTAATTCCGACTGTGCCAGCTAGGTCCTTAACCCTCATGTCACTCATTGGTTACTCCCCTGCATCTGTTTGTTCGTCAGCAAACCACGATTCTCTGGCTTTCATGATAAGTGCAGCAGCTTGCTTTTCATCCATATCACCTATTTCAACTAGCTCATCAACAGCAAGCTCAGCTAAATCATCAAGATCAGTGATACCTTTACTTCCTAAGGTTAACGCGAGATCTCGTGTCATACCTTCCATATCAATCAACTCTTGTGTGGGTTCGGCCGATTCAAGTTGTTCTTCACTAGCAATCGCTCGAGTTAATAGAACATCTCTAGCTCTTGAACGCAGTTCAGCGACGATATCTGCATCAAACTCTTCAATATCTAGCATTTCATGTTCAGGCACATAAGCCACTTCTTCAAGCGAAGAGAAACCTTCCTGAGCCAGGATTAACGCGACATCTTCATCGACATCCAAATCCGCCATAAATGTTTTGATCAGAGCACCGATTTCTGATTCTGCTTTTTTATCAGCATCAGATGCTGACATCACATTGAGTTCCCAACCGGTTAACTGACTAGCTAAACGTACATTTTGACCACCACGGCCAATTGCTTGTGATAATTGTGCATCTTCAACTGCAATATCCATGCTATGTGCATCTTCATCTACAACGATAGATAACACTTCTGCAGGAGCCATTGCATTAATCGCAAAACGAGCAACATCTTGGTCCCAGAGAATAATATCAACACGTTCGCCAGCCAACTCATTGGTCACAGCCTGTACACGTGAGCCACGCATACCAACACAGGCACCAACCGGGTCAATGCGAGACTCTTTCGCTAATACAGCTATTTTAGCTCTCAAACCGGCATCACGAGCAGCACCTTTGATTTCAATCATGCCATCGCTGATTTCAGGGACTTCCAAACGGAAAAGTTCAATTAACAACTCAGGTGCAACACGACTTACAATAAGTTGAGGGCCACGACCTTCTGGTCTGATTTCTTTTAAATAACCACGAATGCGGTCACCGGTCCGGAAACTTTCACGTGGAATCATTTCTTCACGAGGTAAGAATGCTTCAGCATTGCCACCTAGATCCAAGGTGACATTACCGCGTTCTACACGCTTAACTGTACCGTGGATCATCTGACCGACTTTTTCACGATACTGATCGACCACTTGTGCACGCTCAGCTTCACGTACTTTTTGAACAATAACTTGTTTTGCAGTTTGCGCCGCAATACGACCAAACTCTACAGACTCCATCGGCTCACGAATGTAATCGCCAACAACTGCATCTGCTTTTTTCTCTTGAGCATCTTCTATGGTAATTTCTGTTTCTGGTGATTGGTAGTCTTCATCTTCTACAATCAGCCATTGACGGAAAGTTTCGTAATTACCTGTGACACGATCAATTTGCACATGTGCATCCAATGCCATGTCATAGCGTTTACGCGTAGCCATTGCTAACGCCGCTTCAATTGCCTGAAAAATGACTTCCTTACCCACGCCTTTTTCATTAGACATGGCATCGACAACCAATAAAATTTCTTTGTTATTCATCACGCCCCCAGTGGATTACGTAGCAGACCAATCCAGCTCAGTATTCAATTATTAACCGCTAATAATACGCTTTTTTTAGGCAACAAGTCTTGCTTTTGCTAACTTTGCCAAAGGTAAGGCATACACCTCACCATCCACTTCTATTAAGATGTCACCATCACTAAAGCCTTCTAAAATACCTTTAAAATTGCGTCGGCCATCGACCGGTAATTTCATGGATATTTTCGCTTCAGCACCTTTAAATCTTTCAAAGTCCCGAG
Organism: Methylophaga sp. F-2; assembly: GCF_056859315.1. Lineage (NCBI taxonomy): Bacteria > Pseudomonadati > Pseudomonadota > Gammaproteobacteria > Thiotrichales > Piscirickettsiaceae > Methylophaga > Methylophaga sp. F-2. The sequence goes on along the minus strand of NZ_JBSXOF010000016.1, from coordinate 277,524 downwards.
CCTTAAATAAAGGTCGATCAAATCCTGGCGAGGATATTTCCAGCAAATAGGCGCTACGGATAGGTTCTTCAACATCAAGAATACCGCTCACTTGATGGCTAACCCTTTCACAGTCCTCTATACCAATCCCCTGTTCAGCATCGATGTAGATACGCAAGATCGGATCAGGGCCGCCTTGAATATATTCAACGCCTACCAATTCGTATCCGAGCGTCTCTATCGACGACTCAACAAGTTGTTCAATCTGATCAGTAATGGCCATAAAGTTATGTATTAAGCCTCTCGGCCTAAATCAATTCTCCAGAAAAACAAAAACCCCATACAGGGGCCCGGAATCCAAAATATTGTCATGCGGCTGATGTTCACCGCTCTGCCATAAGTATCTGCGCCGGAATACACATGTCCCCAGTACTGATTACTCTCCAGAAAGCACAGAATATTAACAGATACCTACCCAGCACAGCAACTTAAACTGCTTTCTCTCACTTTTAGCTCAATAGCTTGTCATTTTTAGATCATGAAAAAAAGGATTCAATCAATATGAAATATACCTTTTATTTTCAATCACAAAACTATCCATAACCGAGTGAGTCAACTTCCAATTGAAAAAAACAGCAGGAAAACGCTTTATGAAATCATTAACATCAATTTTCATTTTATTTTTCTCATCTATCAATGTCGCCGGTCAAGTCGCTCTAGCCGATGACAACGCTGCTGCTGATTTTATTGTCTTTAAAACGCTTGAAGACAAAGATACCAGTAGTGATTGTACACAACGAGGAGGACTGCGAATTTATGTTGAAAACACCCACCCCGAAAAAACGATTGACCTGAGTTTAGACCGCTACTTCTCCACTGTCCGACAAGCTGGTCGGTCAATGTTTGCTTTGGAAAATGGCCACAGCCAAGCACTCGGCTGCAATATCGTTATGGATAGCGAACAACATTGGGAATTGATTAGTGCTGAATTCATCAGCAAAGAAGATGCTCTGCAACGCTATGGGACGTTGTATTAATGACCCAATAAAAAAGCTCAAAACAATAAATTGTTTTGAGCTTCCATATTCAGTTTGGTAGCGGGGGCTGGATTTGAACCAACGACCTTCGGGTTATGAGCCCGACGAGCTACCAGGCTGCTCCACCCCGCACCTGATTAAGCAATGCATTATACATACCACTTCATAGGCACGCAAGTCTTATTCTAATTTTCTTTTAATTTACGCGTTAAGGTATTTCTACCCCAACCTAATAATTTGGCTGCTTCCTGGCGTTTTCCAGCCGTCTTTTCCAGAGCCACTTCCATCAAAAGTTGCTCTATCAAAGGAACGACATCAGCTAAAGCCCCTTCCTGCCCGGTCAAGGCTTTATTAGCAGCCCATTGTCTGAATAATTGCTGCCAGTCTCCACCTTGTCTGCCACTATGAGCATCTATGGTTTCTGTAGAAAGCTCTACTGGCAGGTCGTCCATCTGAACAACTTGCCCGGGCGACATCACCGTTAACCAGCGGCAAGTATTTTCTAATTGGCGTACATTACCAGGCCAGGGTAATTGGGATAAATACATTTCGACATCCGAGGCTACAGACTTGGTCGACATATTTAATTCTTTGGCTGCTTTATTTAAAAAGTACGCAACCAGGGCAGGAATATCTTCTCGTCTTTCACGAAGTGAAGGAATATGAATACGAATCACATTGAGGCGATGAAATAAGTCCTCACGAAAATCGCCACGTTCAACCAATTTTTCTAAATTCTGGTGTGTTGCCGCAATGATACGTACATCGACTTTGACGGCACTATGCCCACCTACTCGGAAAAATTCACCATCCGATAACACACGTAACAGGCGCGTTTGTAACTCAATGGGCATGTCACCAATTTCATCTAAAAACAACGTACCGCCATTAGCCTGTTCAAAGCGCCCTTTTCGCTGTACATGTGCACCAGTAAAAGCTCCTTTTTCATGACCAAATAATTCTGACTCCAATAATTCTTTGGGAATAGCGGCCATATTTAAAGCGATGAAAGGGCCATGTTTGCGTGGACTATGGCGATGTAAAGCCTGTGCAACTAACTCTTTACCTGTGCCTGACTCGCCATTCACCATGACCGTTATATTCGAGCGGGCAAGACGACCTATGGCTCTGAAGACTTCTTGCATAGCTGGTGCTTCACCGACTATCTCTGTGCTGATATTTACATCTTCAACAGGCTTATTATTCTGTTCACGGCTATGACTTATTGCTCTTTGAACCAGTTCAACCGCTTCATCAACATCAAATGGTTTTGGCAGATACTCAAAAGCACCACCTTCATAGACAGAAACAGCACTATCGAGATCGGAATATGCCGTCATGATAATAACCGGTAGTTCAGGATAACGTTCTTTGATCTCGGATAATAATTCCAAGCCATCAATACCAGGCATTCTGATATCACTGATCAAGACATCTGGTCTTTGTTCACGTCCCTGTTTTAGCTCATTTAATGCAATATCACCGGTTTCAAAAGCACGAACAGTAATGTCAACAACTTCCAGGGCCTTTTGTAAGACCCATCGAATTGATCGGTCATCATCTACAATCCAAGCTATCGCTCTACTAGCGTTCACGTGCAAACTCCAAAGGAAATGTTACTGAAAAAATAGTTTGTCCAGGTTTACTGCAACAGCAAACTGTTCCTCCATTGCGTTGGACTAAGTTTTGAACTAGATACAGACCAAGTCCTGTTCCATCAGCCCTACCCGTGACCAGTGGATAAAACAAACTATCTTGTAATGATTCGGGAATACCTGGGCCGTTATCTTCAATCTCAACTAAAACGCCCAATTTGTAATACTGTTTTTCTATGGTGATATTTCGCTGAATTCTGGTGCGGAGAATAATCAAGCCTACCCCGTGCATGGCTTGAACAGCATTTCTTACAATATTAAGAAAAATCTGAATAAGCTGGTCAAAGTCAGCATACAGTTCAGGAATACTGGGATCATAATCAATTTTAAATCGAAGACGCTCGTCTACTTCAATATCAACTAATTGACGAACATGTTGCAAAATCTCATGAATATTTGTGTGGCGTTTTTCAGGTTGCTGATTTGGTCCCAGCATTCTATTCATCAAGTTCTGTAAGCGGTCTGCCTCGGTAATAATAATTCGTGTGTATTCTTTTAAATCTTCAGAGTCCAGTTGCCTTTCAAGTAATTGTGCGGCACCACGTAATCCCCCCAACGGGTTTTTTATTTCATGAGCCAAGCCCCGAACGACTTGCTGTTGAGTGTGGAGATTTTCATCCCGCGTTATTCTCTGTTGATAATCAAGAAGTGCAAGCTCAAGGATGACGTAAGAATCATCCACATCCAACATTTTCATAGAGCAGTCCACCAAGACTTCGCCACTTGCAGGCAAAAATAAATGTACTTCACGTTCAATCAGTGCTTGTCCGCTAGAGACGACACGCTCAAGCGATTTAAATAATTTTCTCTCACCAGGTAACAAGGTTTGTAGTGGAATGTTTTCAGCCTGACGCTGACTGATCTCAAATAAAATTTCTGTGGCTGTATTGATGTAACAAACGCGTAAAGCGGAGTCCAGAATCAGTATAGAAGTAGATAAACTTTCTAATACATCATTGCTGGCGAAAGCATTGTGGCTCATAGTGGTAACACTCATATTCATGCTCAGTTGGTAGCAAAAAACGCTCCACATTTGAGCACTGTCAAAGGGGTTATAGTTAAGCTATTGATTGATATAACAACACCATTAAATTCTTCTCAGATTTACTCAGTGGTGTAATGAAAAATAATACAGACTACCACTACCTATGCACCATAACTGTGCATTGGATATTCGTGCTTTTTCTCATTAATCGGTGCGTTAGCTAATTTAGCTTAGATGCTCGGTGTAAATGAAATACGATGTTATCAGAGGCTAATTCTTTATCATCGGCACTGATAATTTTTGCCGTGATTTCGTGTGAACCTCGACTAAGGTTAGTAAATTGATAAGAGGTTGATGCCTGGGGCTCACCGACAGCCTGCCCGTCAAGATACACCTGAATCGCATCCCCTCTGTCAGGATTCAGTGCTGGCTCTATACTCAATGTGACTTTCACATCACCATTATTTACCCAAATACTTTCATTTGCTGCTGGAGCGGTAATTGAAATCTGATAATCAGGTACTGGCGAGGAATCTGTTTCTGACTCTGTTTGGCTTATTTGTTGAACTTCTGGTGGAGAATACGTGGCTGAAGGTGGCAATTCAATCAGTTCAGCACCGGGCCTTTCTTCATCAGAAAAAACAACTGTACCGTCTGGTTCTACCCAGCGGTATATAGCTGCCAGAACCTGACTGCTGAATAATAACAAGAAAATCAGATATATAACTCTCATTGGCTAAGCATATTCCACCATGTCTCTCACCGCAACTCACAGCCATAAAAAAAGCGCCCCGAAAGGCGCTTTTTGTTAGCTTCATCACATAAGTGATTACACGCTGTAGTACAAGTCATACTCAACTGGGTGTGTTTCCATACGGATACGTGTGACTTCTTCCATTTTCAATGCAATGTATGCATCGATCATGTCATCAGTAAATACACCACCTTCAGTCAAGAAAGCGCGATCTTCATTCAAACAATCAAGTGCTTGATCTAGTGAATGACATACTGTTGGAATTTCTGCTGCTTCTTCAGCTGGTAAGTCATACAGATCCTTATCCATTGCATCACCAGGATGGATTTTGTTTTTAATACCATCTAAACCAGCCATTAACATCGCTGAGAATGCTAAGTATGGATTCGCGGTTGGATCAGGGAAACGTACTTCAATACGGCGACCTTTTGGATTACTAACAAAAGGAATACGGATTGAAGCTGAACGGTTACGTGCTGAGTAAGCCAACATAACGGGCGCTTCAAAACCAGGCACAAGACGCTTGTAGCTGTTTGTTGAAGAGTTAGTAAACGCATTCAGAGCACGCGCATGTTTGATGATACCACCGATGTAGTAAAGCGCAGTTTCAGATAAACCACCGTATTTATTACCAGTGAATTGGTTTTCGCCATCTTTAGAGAAAGATTGGTGAACGTGCATACCACTACCATTATCACCTACGATAGGTTTAGGCATGAATGTCGCTGTTTTGCCATAAGCATGAGCAACATTATGAACAACGTATTTCAGGATTTGTACTTCGTCAGCTTTTTTAACCAGTGTGTTGAATTTAACACCGATTTCGCACTGACCTGCAGTTGCTACTTCATGGTGATGAACTTCAACAGGTAAGCCCATTTCTTCCATGGTTAAGCACATTGCAGCACGGATATCGTTGAGTGAGTCAACAGGAGGAACAGGGAAATATCCTCCTTTCACTTTTGGACGGTGACCTTTATTACCATCAGCGAATACTTTTTCTGTATTCCATGCTGATTCATCAGAGTCGACTTTAAAGAATGAACCAGACATATCGCTGCCCCAGCGAACATCATCTAAGATGAAAAATTCTGGTTCAGGACCGAAGAAAGCAGTATCACCAAGGCCAGTAGATTGCAGGTAAGCTTCAGCACGCTTAGCAACACTACGTGGGTCACGTTCATAACCCTGCATGGTTGCAGGTTCGACGATATCGCAACGAATAATCAGTGTGTTGTCGTCCATAAATGGATCCATCACAGCTGTTTCAGGATCTGGCATTAAAATCATGTCTGATTCATTAATACCTTTCCATCCTGCAACAGAAGAGCCATCGAACATTGCGCCTTCTGTGAAGGTATCTTCATCAATTGTGTGTGCAGGGTAAGAAACATGCTGTTCTTTACCACGCGTATCGGTGAAACGGAAGTCAACAAATTTGACATCCTCATCTTTGATCATTTGAAGCACATTTTCGACTGACATTTAACTTCTCCAATTTTTATAAACTGCACTTTCTGTAGTGCAAACTAAACACGCGACACAATACAGCAGAAATCACGCCAACTTTTACTACATAAAAAAATCAACTATTTAGGTGCATTTGCACCAACACTAAGCACCAATAAAGTGCATAAAAACCCATAAACGCACTATATTAGTGCTACGCACCAACTCGAACCGTAATGACAAGTTCATCATCATTTTGTTGCGTGGCTATTACTTCATGGCCATTGATGCGAGCCCATGCAGGAATATCATGTAAAGCACCAGGATCCGTGCATATTACATCCAGCTCATCGCCCTTAGTCATCTGCTTAATTTGATTTTGAGCTTTTATTACTGGTAAAGGGCATAACATCTTTCGAGCATCTAAAGTTTGCTTACTCACACATACCACTCCTGTAAAACTTGCTCCGCAGAAAGTGGGGGAGTTTTTACCTGCAAACTACCTTGTTTTGGTAATGCAATATCCAACTCAACTTCATCCGCCATTCTACCCTGCCCAAAGCGAGCGACAATAGCTGCGGCGAGTTCATATTGTTCCTCATCAAGCTCACCGTCAACCAGCGCCATCGGACCACTGTGACTTAAGGCGTGAATACTAATAAACTCTTTTCGATAGCCTTCTAAAAACTTACTTTCACCGGCATCACGCGCGATAATCAACTTAAATTCTGCCTTTGGACGAATATGTCTGCCCACTTTCAGCAGCATGATATCGTCCATCTCATACTCTCTGCTATTACGCGCTTGCCATAAATCGACAAGCTTGTCAGAGTAACTTTTGTCGGTGAGAAAACAACAACCACCCGCTGGAGTCGCAAAATCAGTTAAGCCAAACTGTTTGGCCAAAGCAATTTGTGGTTTACGGTTACGACCATGAAAATCGTACAATTTACTACGATCTACCCAGCCTTCACGCTCTGGTAATGTTTCAGGAAGATTTTTAGCACACAACGGTCTGAGTAATAAATCCTCAGCACCAGACTCTTCAGAGATAATCGGCATGGTCGCTTTACGTTGCGACATTGGGCGTTGACCAATCACTTCGCCAGTAATAATAAAGTCAAAACCATCGTGATGATTTTCTTTTATCCACTCAACTGCTTTGCTGACCATGAAAATCTTACAATCCAGGCAGGGATTCATATTCGCCCCGTAACCATGTTTAGGATTCAGTAATACTTCTTTGTATTCTTCAATAACATCAACGATATGTAATTTAATGCCTAGTTGCTCCGCCACCCAGAGTGCATTATTTCGTTTTTGTTTATTCTTATCTTGATTACGAATGGCATGGGTGTGCCCTTCAACACAAAAACCGGTATAAAAATTAATCCCTTCTACTTCAATACCTTGTTCTTGCATGACCCGGACGGCCAGCATTGAATCCAGACCGCCTGAAATCAAGGCGACTGCTTTATGTTTTTTTTCCATCATTATTTTAAATCTAAGCTGTTCCACCAACAGTTAGTGCATCAATTTTCAGAGTAGGCTGTCCCACCCCTACAGGTACACTCTGTCCTTCTTTACCACAGTTACCCACACCGGTATCAAGTTCCAAATCGTCAGCAACCATTGATATACGTTGCATGACTTCTGGTCCGTTACCAATGAGTGTTGCCCCTTTTACAGGTGTGGTGACTTTACCGTTTTCAATGAGATAGGCTTCACTTGTCGAGAAAACAAATTTGCCAGAGGTAATATCGACTTGGCCACCGCCAAAATTAACGGCGTAAATGCCTTTCTCGACAGAAGCAATAATCTCTTCTGCTTTATGCTCACCAGGCAGCATGTAGGTATTCGTCATGCGAGGCATCGGCAAGTGCGCGTATGACTCTCTGCGTCCATTACCCGTACTCGTGCTGCCCATAAGCCGTGAATTATGCTTATCCTGCATGTAACCTGTTAGTTTGCCCTTTTCGATCAAGGTAGTGAATTGGGTTTCCACTCCTTCATCATCCACATTCAATGAACCTCTTCGTGACGGCATGGTGCCATCATCGACGACCGTACATAAAGGTGAGGCCACCTGCTCCCCCATTTTCCCTGAGAACGTGGATGTACCTCGTCGATTAAAGTCACCTTCTAAACCATGACCAACGGCTTCGTGTAATAAAACTCCTGGCCAACCATTACCGAGTACGACGGGCATTGTCCCCGCTGGAGCAGCAACGGCTTCTAAGTTAACTAAAGCCAATCTGACCGCTTCTTTTGCATAATTAACAGCCAGACTATTTTGTTGGAAGTAACGATAATCCATTCGACGTCCACCACCAGCACTGCCACGCTCACGGCGTCCATTTTGCTCAACAATCACACTGACATTCATACGAACAAGAGGTCTGATATCCGTGGCATATGTGCCATCACTTGCGGCGATCAACACTGTATCAATACCACCTGCCAGACTCACACTCACTTGTTTAACACGAGGATCAGCGGCTCTTGCTGCAGCATCTGCTTCTCGTAATAAGTTGAGCTTTTCAGTCACGGTCAACGCGAGGATAGGATCATCCGGGTTATACAGTACGGGAGATTGCTGTTTTGTCCAGACGGCGACAGATTGTTGAGAACCTTGTCTGGAAATTGCCTGAGCCGCCTTAGCTGCCTTTTGTAAAGCAGGCAAAACCAGGTCATCTGAATAAGCAAACCCCGTCTTCTCACCACTACAGGCTCGGACGCCAACACCTTGTTCAAGATGATAACCACCGTCTTTAATAATGCCGTCTTCTAACACCCAGTTTTCTTGTCTGGACTGTTGAAAATACAGATCGGCGTAATCGACACCAGCGGTCATTGTCGTTGCTAATGCATTTTCCAAATCAGTGTCTGTTAAACCAACAGGAACTAAGAGTTGCTGTTGAACTTTTTCGGGAATCGAGGCGCTCATCAATAAAGAATCATCGTTTGTTTAGGATGGGCACATGATATCAGATTCTACTGCTGAGCTGGATTCATAACGTTGAGTTTAGGGTCACTCCAAGGTCCAGTTAGCTTGTAACTATAGCTGATTAGGTTAATCACATCCCTATCCAATACACTGCCTGCGATTTTATCAAACAGCAAGATGGCGGTACCTACGCCAAGCCCCACTGGACCACCGGCGACAGCCCCAGCGATAGGCAAGGTCGACGACACTTTAGGTGTGACTTTCACGACTTGATTATAGGTCTGATTAACCATATCAATAGGGCCTTTCATTTCAATCACAGCCGAATCCCCTTGCATGGTCAGATCATCGGTTGAAGCGATACCATTGTCAAACTGAAAATGGCCTTTGATACTGCTGAAATCAAAGCCGCCACCGAACAGGTCACTAAAATCCAGAGATAATCGCCGTGGGATAGCGGCAATGCTAAGTAATCCAAAAATTCTGCCCGCAGCACCAGGTTCGACTTCTAGCAAACTTCCCCGACCTACAGACAAATCCAATTTGCCATTTAGACTCTGACGAGAAAATGACAAAGGATCATGGCTCCAACTCAGGTCAGCATTCACTTTGACCTGCTTAGCTGCAATCACTTTCTGATAATTAAAATGGTCGAGTAATGCTTTTAAGTCATCACTTTCAATACCCAGCACAAAATGACTTTGATCACCAGACTCCGTTTTTTGCCATTCTCCAGTCGCAGATGCCTTCATGGCCGCTGATGATAATGATGCAGTTTTTATTATCCATTGATTTGGTGTTGTCTGTGCTTCCAGGTCTAACTGCCCCAAATCAAGATTGTTAATGGTCAATGAGTTAATTGCCAACTTAATAGGCGGCCATAAATCAGCCGGCTGCTTATTCTTCTCTTGCTCGTTCTCATCCTCGTCATTTACGTTTAGCTTAAGATACTCAAGACTCACATCAAGTGGTGCCGAATTATTGATATCCTCCGGCACACTCACAACGCCTTTTACTTGAGGTGAGCTTAAATCTAGTAACCATTTAGAATCGGTTTGTTTACCTTTAATAAGTAAATTATCAAGCGACTGATCTTTCAGTTGAAGTTTAGCCAGCCGGATGTCAAGACTATCAATTTTATCGAGCAATGATGGTCCAGTTGTTTCAGGTAAGCTGTCTTGCCAGTCTAACCATGGCTGAATATCCAGATTATTAATTACTCCGGCGACTTGTAAACCGCTAAGCGATTCGTTAGCGGCCTGACCGCCCAGCATAATTTGCCCAGAAATTTCACTATTTTTATCAGCATAGATGGCAGCCTTTAACCAGTCTGCATAATGGATGTTATACATCAGGCCATCACTTTTCTCATGCATCACAGCCTGAAGTCGGACAGGCTCTGAGACCGTTTTTCCCAATGGCTTGGGTGCATCAATCTGAATACCTTGTAAATCACTGGTGACTGTGACATTGAGTTCAAAATTACCCGGTTTTGGTTCACTAATGGCAATTCCTGTTGAATAATCACTTTCTCCACGGACAAATGCAGGCACGGCACCTGGCCATGTGTTATTGAGTGCTGCAACAGCTACTCTGCCATTGATATCAACATAGGTTTTTGCTTGTTCAGTTTTCGCATTAATGACTATGGGCTCATTAAAGGCTGTCGCCGTGATTTTTTCTGCTAATACACCGTCATTACTGAACAGAAGACGACCGTTAATATTACCTATTTCCAGCCCTGCTATGGCTTTGGTCATTAAAGCACTTTGATTAAAACTGACATAACCTTTGGCCTGGGTATTATCAGGGTCCACTAATGGCACGGTTAAATCTAATTGAATATTGCTTTGTCCCTTGGCCTGGAGCCAGTCATCAACACTGCCAAAGCGTGACTTTAATGGACTCTTTTTCAAAAAAGCTAAGGCATTACTGGTCGAACCATTTAGTATGCCACTGACTTTCAGAATCGGATTGCTCCTAACGAGATTACTGATAGTGGTGGTAACTTTATTAAAGTTAAAACCCGCTATCTGTCCGGACTCACTCTGAATGAGCAAATTATTACCCTGACCTTCCACTGTGCCATTAACATGCATTAAATCAGGCCAACCAGGGCCATAATGCAACTGAACATCTTCGACGTTCAGTTGCATATCAAACTTACCTTGATCAGGTTCAGTATCAAAAGGAAAGGCTGCCGGGTCACCTTTAATCACAATCGTGCCAGAACGAATAATACCCTGCTGAAAAGCATCAGCTGACCACTTTTCAAAGTCGTCGGGCAAAATTCTTTTAGGCACATACTGTCGCCACTTATTTGCGGCAATATCCTGCAATGTCAAGGTTAAGTCGGTATCGGTGACACCCTTTATCTGTTCAACTTCGCCACTAAGCAGAATATTTAAATCATCGTTCCAGATTTGTAATGCATCTGTATTCACCGCCCACTCATTGTCTTGTTTATGCCAACGTATTTTGCCTTTGATCGAATCAAACAACACAGAATCTGGCAGCCAGGTATCAGCGTAAATGGCGCTTGCTCGGCTATCCAGCTCAAGTGTGCCTTTATTTTTATCCTTATCAATGGAAAAACTTAGATCATTAGCACCTGGGTAGTCCTGCCAAGGTAAGAAAGAAACACCACTGGCTTTCATGGCAAGCTTATCCAATCCTGACTGCTCAGAATAAGCAAAAGAGACATTTTGCAAATCACCTGCGGGTTTTGTATTCACCAAAACAGCCGGCATGTCATTCATCAATAACGCTAGGGAAGTAATGTCACTCAAACGAATAAATGAGGCCTTTCCTGACAATTCACCATTTGTTTCTTGTTTTATATCAAAAAAAGTCGTGGGCCATTCTTCACCCGCCATTTTAATTTGAACTTGTTTACCCTGTAATTGCCACTGCTTATGAGCATAATCAAGTTGAAAATGCCCCATCAGCTGTTCAAGGCTCACCTCTGTGAACTCATCATCAGGTTTGGACGAAGACAAGGTAGCATCAGTCAGCTCCAACTCAAGTCCCGCCAGCAAAGCTTGTTGGCTTGCTTTCTGTACGTTTAATGTGGCGGTTAATAGTCCGTCATCTAATTTAGCCCCTCTGTATGCGCGTTTTTTCAGTAATTTGCCCAGAGAAACCTCATCAAGACGTAACAGCCCCTGCCAGGAAGTAATATTTAGTGCATCATTAATTTGGGCGGTTGCTGATAACTCAAGACTATTCCCCAAAGTCTCAGGGAGTGCTAACGTGGCTTCAGAAATGAATTGTTGGTTATTAAATCGTAGTGATGCCTGTTCGATAATGTACTGACCAGACAGTGCAGGTTCATTATCATCTTTGTACTGGACCTGCACATTCGCTAAACGTGAATGCTTGAGTCTGGTTAACCAGTTAAAAACCGTTTGGATATTATCGTCAGAAAGCGGTTGCTGTGATTGATGCTGATAGCCTTTTACCCGGAATTGACCATCCGCTGTATGTTCTACCTTTAGTTGGGCATTACGGATACTGGCATCCGCTATCATCAACTCGCCACTGCGAACAGATGAAAAGACGTCTACCGCCAGATAAACTTGGCCAGCCTGGAAAATGGGCGTCCCCCCTTGTTTCGTCAATACCTTTAGCTGACGAATTTCAAGTTTGGGGATGAGGTCCAGCCAATACAGGCCAGCTTCTTCAATTTCTACAGGGTAACCACTTTGCTGAGACGCCCAGCTGGCAATTTCATCTTTTCGCTCGGCAACCTGATCTGACAGCCAGATAGCGGTTATCAGTAATAAAAGCCCCAACGTGATCGAAATCGCGGTGAGATAAAATAATTGCCGTCCGGCAATATGCAGGCTGCGCTTTAGCATCAAATACCTACATCAGAACCACGTTGAACTGCTCACGGCCATATTGCGGTTCACACTGGAATAATATGGGCTTACCTATATGGTGTTCTAAGTCAGCTACTTTCGTAGAGTCCTCATCATTCAGACGGTCAATCACGTCCTGTGAAGCCAGAATAAGAAACTGTTTGGTCTCATACTGTTTAGACTCACGCACAATCTCACGGAATATTTCATAACATACCGTTTCAACATTTTTGGTGTAGCCTTTACCTTCACAGCAAGGACAGGCTTCGCACAGAATATGACCTAAACTTTCACGAGTTCTTTTTCGTGTCATCTCCACCAGACCAAGCTCTGATACCGCACTGATGTTATGACGTGCCCGATCTAACTGCATGGCTTTTTCTAAGGCACGTAAGACTTGCTCACGGTGGCCAATTTCATCCATATCAATAAAGTCGATAATGATGATTCCGCCCAGATTGCGTACCCGTAACTGGCGGGCAATGGCATGCGCAGCTTCGAGATTTGTTTTGAAAATGGTTTCTTCCAGATTTTTATGCCCAACAAAACCGCCGGTATTTACATCCACCGTTGTCATAGCTTCCGTTTGATCAAAAATAAGATAGCCGCCAGATTTCAACGGTACCTTACGCTGCAATGCTTTCTGGATTTCATCTTCCACGCTGAACAAATCAAATAGCGGTAAATCGCCTTTGTAATGCTCAAGCCGAGCGGCACACTCAGGCATAAACCCCTCAGCAAAATGCACGGCTTTATGAAATGTTTCTTCAGAATCAATACGAATTCGGTCAATATCTGCAGAAAATAAATCACGTAATGCGCGCATTGCAAGCGATAGATCTTCATGTAGAGGCTCGCCGCACTTGACGAGTTGTTTGCGTTCTTGCAGTTTCGCCCATAATCGGTAAAGAAATTTGAGATCAGCCTTTAATTCAGCTTCTGATACACCTTCTGCTGCAGTCCGCAGAATATATCCACCGGCACCTTCTTCTAGCAGGTCAATCAAACAGGTTTTTAGTCGTTCACGTTCCTGCTCTGTTTCAATTTTTAATGAAACGCCAATGCCTTCCGTTTCCGGCATATACACTAAATAACGTGATGAAACAGAGAGTTGCGTGGTAAGACGCGCCCCTTTTGTGCCCATTGGGTCTTTAATGACCTGAACCAGGATCTCCTGACCTTCACGTAACAAACTACTGATAGTCGGCTCAACACTGGGGGCTTCTTTCAGATCACCGGTCTGGCCTTTAGGTATTGAAATGTCTGATACATGTAAAAACGCCGCTCTTGAAAGGCCAATTTCAACAAAAGCCGCTTGCATGCCAGGTAAAACGCGACACACCTTTCCTTTGTAAATATTCCCTACTAAACCACGATATTCATTACGCTCAATAAATACTTCTTGAAGTAGTCCATTCTCAACTACAGCTGCACGGGTTTCACTCGGCGTCACGTTGATCAATATTTCACTACTCATTGGTCATCCATTGTTAATAAAAGTTGTCCCGTTTCCCTGATGGGTAATCCCATAATGCCAGAATAACTGCCTTCTATATGCTCGATAAACAAAGCAGCCAGGCCTTGTACCGCATAACCACCGGCTTTATCGACACCTTCTTTAGTGTTGACGTACCAGAGAATATCCTTTTCTTTCATCTCAGTGAAGCGAACATCATTTACAGAAACTAAGCTTGATATCGAATTTTCTTTTGCTAATGCAATCGCCGTCATTACCTGATGCGTTTTACCCGATAACATTTTTAACATGCTTATCGCCTGCTCATCATTCTCGGGTTTACCCAAAATAGTGTTATCAACGACAACGGCAGTATCAGCAGCCAGCACAGGCTTTTTATCAGCGGCTAATAACAAACCTCGTCCCGTTTGTGCCTTTAACTTAGCAATACGACTCACATAATCAAGCGGGAGTTCGTTGTCAAAGACAGATTCATCGACATCTGGATTGATGACAGAAAAGTCCACGCCCATCTGTAATAACAGCTCACGTCGTCGTGGTGAACGTGAAGCAAGATAAATTGACGGAAAATTCATGATCGATGATAGGGATGATTCTGCAGGATAGTCCAGGCTCGATAGAGTTGTTCAGCTAATACAATACGCACCAGTGGATGAGGCAAAGTCATTGCAGATAAAGACCATTTCTGATTAGCGCGCTGTAAACAACTCTGATCCAGTCCATCTGGCCCACCAATCATTAAAGCAACATCACGTCCATCTGTCAGCCATTGCTGCATTTGTGATGATAAGACTTCGGTACTCCAACTTTGACCGGTCACTTCCAATGCCACCACGTGCTGATTATCTGGAATCGCAGCCAGAATTCGCTGGCCTTCTTCTTTCTTCCACTGTTCTGGCTGCGCATTTTTCGTTCGGCGTGCAGGCGTGATTTCTGTCAGTTGTAACCCACATTCCCGAGGCATTCGTTTGCTGTATTCTTCATAGCCCTCAGTCACCCAGCCTGGCATTTTATTGCCAACAGCGACGAGATTTATTTTCATTCCCGCTCAGCCGATGCCTGTTCACTCTGTGCTGGTACAGTCCATAGTTTTTCGAGGTTGTAGGTCAGACGCGTTTGCGGAGTCATGATATGTGTAATCACATCCCCTAAATCTACCAGCGCCCATTCGCCTACTGTTTCCCCTTCAACCCCTAGAGGTTGTACACCTGCTGCTTTTGCTTGCATGACGACTTCATTTGCTAAGGCTTTCACCTGACGACTTGATTTACCTGTGGCAATAATCATGATGTCTGTCACATCAGTCATTTCTTTTACGTCCAGTACCTGGATATCTTCTGCTTTAATGTCTTCAAGAGCATCGATGACCAGTAATTTTAGTTGTTCTGCCTGCATTGGGCACTCCATTTAATCTATCTGTTTCATAGTGTAACGTAAGGGCTTATTAATATCCCGATTATTACGTATCAATTAGTCTTTTTTATCAACGCTTACAGTTGCTTGCGGAAACCAGCTTTGTGTTTTTCCGGTGGCGTAATAAACCACCAGGCCAAGCCATTCATGGCAGGCTGTTTCCAACACCGCCAGATGTGCTGATAAATCAAAATCCCAATAGCGATTATTGGGTTTGTCACTCCGGTAATCCACTGGGTATGGAATCACATTGATATGCTGTTGCTTAGCGACACCTACCGCTCTGGGCATATGAAAAGCTGATGTGACCAGTATGTATCTGCCAGCGGGTTTCGGAAGTAATGGTTTTATTTTTTGGAAATTCTCATAGGTATTACGCGCCTGCGTTTCAATAATTAGTCGTGCTGGCTCCACCCCCGCCTGCGAAAGCAGCTTCTTAGCAACTTGTCCTTCGCTATCCAGATGTTGCATCTGTACCAAATTACTACCACCAGTCACAATTATCGGCAATGTTGGATACTGTTGTGCTAACTCAGCTGTTTGTAAAATTCGTTCCGCACCATCGCCAACCTGTGGCGCTTGCCAACTGTCCGATAATTTTAATTGTTCTGCACCACCCAGCATAATAATGCCTGCTAAGGGTTCAGGCATTTGTTCTGGTACCGAAAAACGGGTTTCCAAAGGGTGTATTAAATAATCACCGACCGGATAGCCCATCACGATAAACGACACAATACTCATCAAGAGTAGTAATTTTTTAGCCTGTCGAACGTAATTGAGCCAGAGCAGCAACGTGACAAAAACAAGCAGCCAGACCATTAAGCTTGTCGGGCTGAGTAATCCCCACACCAGTTTCGATAAAACAAAAAACAGATTATCCATCTGTTACTGAAGCTGATGATATTTGAGAGTAAAGACCTAATTGCTCAATCAGGCTGATCACGGCATCCGGTAAAAGATAACGTACATCCCGACCTTGTTCTAATGCCTCACGAATCGCGGTAGCGGAAATCGACATTTGTGTCACAGGCACCGACCAAATTTTGCCCGCGTTTAATTCAATATCCGCCGGTTCAGCCTGATGTTTATCATAAAAAGCCTGAAGTTCATCGCTTAATAAGAACGCCTCATCGGCCCGCTGCATCACGACAATATGTGCTAAATCAATGATTTCCTGCCACCGTGACCAACTGGGTAAGCTACAAAACGCATCGGTTCCCATTAATAAAAATAGTGGCGTGTCAGGGAAATCTTCTCGCAGACTTAACAAGGTATCAACCGTATAGGAAGGCCCTTCCCTGCTCAGTTCACGATCATCAACAAGCAGTTTGGGATGATTCTTGATCGCCAGTTCCAACATCATACGGCGCTGTTTTGCATTGGCAACGGGTTCGATACGATGCGGCGGTATGGCACACGGGATTAGGCGTAGCTGATCCAGGCTTAACTGCTCAACGACATCTAACCCAGTACGTAAATGACCAAAGTGAACAGGATCAAAAGTGCCGCCTAAAATCCCAATTGCTGGTTTATTTTCTGATCTGACCACTGCCCAATACTATCCATTTTTGTGACGTCAAACCTTCAAGCCCTACTGGACCGCGAGCATGAATTTTATCTGTGGAAATACCGATTTCAGCACCAAGTCCATACTCAAATCCATCAGCAAATCGTGTCGATGCATTCACCATCACCGAGCTGGAATCCACCTCTGCCAGGAATTGTCTTGAACGCTGATAGTCCTGAGTGATAATGGACTCAGTATGACCCGAACTATGCCTGTTGATATGCGCTATTGCTTCATCAATATCATCGACAATTTTAATTGATAAGATAGGGGCCAAGTACTCAGTATCCCAATCTTCGGCTGTTGCTTTATTGATATCAGTCAAAATCTGTAAAGTGCGCTCACAGCCTCTTAACTCAACACCTTCTTCAGCGTATTTCACGGCTAAACGAGGCAAAATGGCATTCGCTTCATCAGCCGCTACAAGCAATGTTTCCATCGCATTACACACGCCATAACGATGGCATTTTGCGTTGATCGCTATGGTTTCAGCCATATCCAGATCAGCACCTTTGTCGATATAGACATGACAAATACCATCCAGATGTTTAATAACAGGCACCCTGGCATCTTGGCTGATACGTTCGATCAAGCCTTTACCACCTCTTGGTACGATAACGTCCACATACTCTGACATGGTAATCAAGGCGCCTACAGCGTCACGGTCAGTGGTTTCAACGACTTGAATAACGGTCTCAGGTAAACCAACCAGGTTCAAACCTCGTTTAATGCATGCAGCAATCGCTTGATTAGAATGAATCGCTTCACTACCACCACGTAAAATAGTGGCATTACCTGATTTCAGACATAATGCAGCGGCATCAGCGGTTACATTCGGACGTGACTCATAAATAATGCCAACGACTCCGAGAGGCACGCGCATTTTGCCTAATTGAATGCCTGAAGGGCGATAAGTCATGTCGCTCACCTCACCGACAGGGTCGGCTAAAGCAGCAATTTGCTCCAAGCCTTCAGCCATGGATTCGATGCGAGCATCCGTTAATGTCAGGCGGTCTAATAAAGCAGCGTCCAGTCCTTTCTCTTGCCCTGACTTCAAGTCACGGGCATTTTCCTGCTTTAATAGTTCGGCATGAGCACGAATATCTGTCGCTATCGCCAGCAGTGCTCGGTTTTTAATATCTGTACCCGTGCTCGCGAGCTTGCGACTGGCTAGCCGAGCCTGCTGACCTAATGTGTGCATGTACTCAACAACGTTCAATTAAGCACTCCTTTCCAATATATTGGTTTTTATGTCTATGCCAGAAGCACTCAAACAAAGTGTTTCCAAAAGACGCCAAGGACAGTTTTTTGTTATCCCTTTCGCAGCCTGGTCGATATCAGACATTTGCTGTAAGAAGAACTGCCAGCGACTGTGGTTATAGCGTTCGATAGCTTGTCGCATTACCGCTTTGTTTTTATCCCAAACAGGAGGCTTTTGAGAAGCAAAGACACGTTCAATCTGTTCGCCTGCAGCCACTTGAGCAGCCATATCAACCACACGCTGTAATGACCAATTTACCGCAGAAAAAACAGCCAGAATATCAACACCTTCGGCGCGTAAACGGGCTATTATACGTGGGATTCTTGCATACTGTCCTGCAAATACAGCATCCATAAGTCCAAAAGCCTCAAACTTGGCATTGTCAGCGACTGATGCCAACACCAAAGCTTCATCAATTTGACCATCAAGACTCAGCAAGGAAAGCTTTTCAATTTCTTGTGCTGCAGCAAACAAGTTACCTTCCACTCGTTCTGCAATAAGTGTAGCAATTTTAAGATCAGCCTTCAGTCCCTTTGCCTGCATTCGTTGTGCGACCCACTGTGGAAGTTGAGCCAGAGCAACAGGCCATATCGGCAGTGTCACTCCAAGATTATCCAGCTCAGTAAACCATTTTGCTTTTTGTGATCGGGCATCAATTTTGCCACTGATAATTAACAGTGTTGTATCTTGTGGTGGGTTGGCTGCAAATTTCCGTAAAGCCTCTCCCCCTTCTTTGCCAGGGCTTCCGGAAGGCAGACGGATTTCGATCAAACGCTGACTAGCAAATAAAGATAAGCTTTGTTCCTGCCATTTAATTTGTGCCCAATCAAAGCGACCTTCAACGCTCCATACTTCACGTTCATTGGCCCCAGCCTGACGAATATGTTGACGGATAATATCCGCCGACTCTTCGATCAGAAGCGCTTCTTCCCCAAATAATAAATAAACAGGTTTTAATGAAGCCGATAAATGATTGCTTAACTGTTCCAGTCTTATCCGCATGGTTTACTTCAGTGCTGATAAGCGTCTCAGTACATTCTGAACCATCTGTTTATTCAAATCATCGCGAATAACTTGCTGTTGTTCACTCATGGCTAATAACTGATTACGATCAAACTGATAGTCACGTCTGGCCTGAACTGTAATCACATCACTCATCGGTTCACCGCTAGGTGAAGAGACTTTGAAAGAAAAACGGGTTTCCAATTCATACTCTGTGACTTTGGCATCTGAACCAACAGACAGTACATTCTGATCAAACACATTTTCAACAACGGTCATCACAGCAGCACCTTCTTTATAAGTATCCAGTACCTGGATACCATTGCGCGTCAAGGCACGTTTTAGCTGCAAGCCAAATGAATCTTGTCGTATGTTCAGACCTTGTATATAGATGGTTTTTAACGATTCGGGCACATTAGCTTCACCTCGTAGATGAAAACCACAGGCTGTCAGTGTCAGCATCAAAATACCGGTCATCAAACTCATCAATACACGATTCATTTTCATATCCTTAAATTTAGCCGGCAACCACAATATTTAATAAACGGCCTGGCACCAGAATCACTTTACGTACTTCTTTGCCATCCGTGAACCGCTGTACATTTTCATCAGCAAAAGCCAGCGCCTCGACATCTTTTTGTTCAGCATCAGCCGCCACAGATATTTTGGCCCGCAATTTACCATTCACCTGAACCATTAGCTCAATTTTGTCTTGCTTTAAAGCTGTCTCATCTATCGTCGGCCACGGGACGTTCACAATGGCTTCGTTATGCCCCAAAGTTTGCCATAAATGATGACAAATGTGCGGGGTAATCGGCGATAACATCAGTACCACCAGCTCAAGTGCTTCCTGCATTACGGCACGCGCTTTTTCACTATCATCATTTAATTTAGTGAGACTATTCATCAACTCCATCACGGCCGCAATTGCCGTGTTGAAAGTATGGCGACGGCCAATATCATCACTCACCTTTGCCAATGTCTGATGTGCCTGACGGCGTAAAGCCTGTAATGATTCAGATAAATCGCTCAAATCACCTGCTTTAACCACGCCCTGTTTAGCATGTTCAATCACCGCTCGCCACAGACGTCTTAGGAAACGATTAGCACCATCTACCCCTTGGTCTGACCATTCCAGCGACATTTCAGGTGGTGCGGCAAACATCATAAATAAACGCGATGTATCAGCACCATACTGATCGATTAAGGCTTGTGGATCGACGGTATTGCCTTTCGATTTCGACATTTTGGCACCATCTTTCAGTACCATGCCCTGTGTTAACAGGTTCTTAAATGGCTCATCTCCAGAAATCAGCCCTTCATCTCTCATCAGTTTGTGGAAAAAGCGCGCATACAATAAATGTAAAACCGCATGCTCAATACCGCCGATATATTGATCCACAGGTAACCAATAATCTGCCCTTTCATCCAGCATCGCTTCGCTATTGTCAGGACAAGCGAAACGGGCGAAATACCAGGAGGATTCAAAGAAGGTATCAAAGGTGTCGGTTTCACGCTGAGCAGGCTTGCCACATTTAGGACAGCTGCACTCATAAAACTCAGGCATGGATTTAATTGGTGAACCTGAACCATCCACGATCACATCTTCAGGTAAAACGACCGGTAAATCCTGTTCAGGTACGGCAACAGCCCCACAATCATCACAATTGATAATCGGAATCGGCGTTCCCCAATAACGCTGACGAGACACACCCCAGTCACGAAGTCTGTAATTAACTTGACGCTCACCTTTATTCTGACTCACTAGGAAATCAGCAATCGCATCAAAGGCTTCTTGCTCTTTTAAGCCATCAAATTGTTTAGAGTTGATCAACTCACCTTTGTCAGTGAATGCGGCTTTTGTTAAGTCAATTTCTTGCTGGTTTACTGGCTTAATGACTTGTTTTATCGGCAACTGATATTTTTGTGCGAACTCAAAGTCACGCTGATCATGAGCGGGTACAGACATTACTGCGCCAGTACCATAGCCCATCAATACAAAATTAGCCGCCCAAACAGGTACTTGTTCTCCCGTTACGGGATGAATAGCCAGTAATCCCGTATCCACGCCTTTTTTCTCAGCGGTTTCCATCGCCGCTTCAGAAGTTTCCATTTTTCGGCATTCATCAATAAATGTTTGCAGAATAGGATTATCATTGGCGGCTCTGAGCGCCAACGGGTGTTCAGCTGCCACCGCAAGATAGCTCACTCCCATCAGGGTATCCGGGCGTGTTGTATAGACCTCAAGCGTTTCCTTGCTGCCGACCATGTCAAATTGAATCTGCACACCTTCTGAACGTCCAATCCAATTCGCCTGCATGGTTTTCACCTGCTCTGGCCAACCATCAAGTTGGTCTAAATCAGCAAGTAACTGATCGGCATAGTCGGTAATTTTCATAAACCATTGTGGAATTTCACGACGTTCCACTTTGGTGTCACAGCGCCAGCAGCAGCCATCAATCACTTGCTCATTGGCTAATACCGTCTGATCATGCGGGCACCAATTCACTGCTGCCGTTTTTTTGTAAACCAGGCCTTTTTCGAACAAGCGGGTAAACAACCACTGTTCCCAACGGTAGTATTGTGGTGTGCAAGTAGCTAACTCACGTTGCCAGTCATAACCAAGTCCTAAACGCTGCAACTGACCACGCATATAGTCAATGTTCTGATATGTCCATGCAGCAGGCGCGACTTTATTTTTTATCGCTGCATTTTCTGCAGGTAGACCAAAAGCATCCCAGCCCATAGGTTGTAATACATTTTTCCCCTGCATACGCTGATAACGTGCAATCACATCACCAATGGTGTAGTTACGCACATGCCCCATGTGTAACTGCCCACTAGGGTATGGAAACATCGACAAACAATAGAATTTTTCTTTGGAAGTATCTTCCACAACATGGAAGCTATTATTTTCCTGCCAGTATTGCTGTGCAGCCGATTCTACTTGGTCGGGACGGTATTCGTTTTGCATGGATTCTCTTTAAATCAGGGACTTGAAAAGCGCTAAGCATAACTCAGAGCATCAGTAAGGCTCAAAATAATCTATCGTTTTGTTTAGCTAAAAAATAAAGCAGCTCTTCAGCTGCTCTATTTGATGATGACATTGGGTATCAGCTTCAGCTATTTTCCTGCCGCCATCAATGTTTCATATTTTGCGTAGAGCTGATCATGTGTTTCTTCATTATCCGGGTCTTTTGGTATGCAATCGACCGGACAAACTTCAACACATTGTGGTGTATCGAAGTGGCCTACGCATTCAGTACATAAGTCAGGATCTATCTCATAGATTTCAGCACCTTGAGAAATAGCTCCATTAGGACATTCTGGTTCACAGACATCACAGTTGATACATTCATCAGTGATAAACAGCGACATGGTTTACTCCAGTAAAATTCAATAATGATCTTAGCGCGGTTAGTTATGGGCAGGCAATTTGCGTTTCAAGGCTTCTTGTACACATGGGGCAACAAATTCAGAGACATCCCCACCTAATACAGCAATTTCTTTAACCAAAGTAGAAGAAACAAAACTTAAATTTTCCGCAGGCGTTAAGAACAAGGTTTCCACTTTTGACTGCATTCGGCGATTCATGGTGGCCAATTGTAATTCATACTCAAAATCTGAGACGGCTCGTAAGCCACGAATAATGACATTGGCCCCCATACTGAGTGCTTCATTGACTAACAGACCTTTAAAACCGCAGACCTCCACGTTCTCGATGCCTTTGGTCGTTTCTCTGACTAATTCGACCCGCTCATCAAGACTAAACATCGGTTTCTTGCCAGGGTTAATCGCCACAGCGACAATGATGCGCTCAAATAAGGGTGAAGCACGCTTGATAAGATCAATATGCCCATAAGTGATAGGGTCAAAGGTACCCGGATATATGGCAACAGTGCTCAAGCGTCTTCTCCAGCATGAAATTCAAATAAGCAGTATTTTACATCACCTGCTTTCTTTTCTTTCAATAAATACCAAGCGGATGGTAAATCAGGTAGGTCATGCTTTGCCGGATACTCGAGATAAATCATGGCTCCGTCATTCAAGAGCTTATGTGACAACAATGCATATGCTGTTGTTGCCCATAAATCGGCCTGATATGGTGGGTCAATAAACACGATATCAAACGATTTATCGAGCACACCAATAGCCTGCTCAGCAGATGTATTTTCAATATGACAATTGGCTGCCTGGAGGGCTTCAGCATTCTGTTTAAGTTGTAAAAAAGCCTGACGGTCATTTTCTACCAGCACCACCTCAGCAGCCCCTCTTGATGCCGCTTCAAATCCTAATGCGCCACTGCCAGCAAACAAATCAAGACAGCGACTGGCGCCAATATGAGGCTGCAACCAGTTAAATACCGTTTCTCTGGTACGGTCACTGGTTGGCCTCAAGCCTTCGACTTCAGGAAAGCCTAATTTTCTACCGCGCCAAATGCCGCCAATAATTCTAAGAGTGCCAGCGCCAGTTCTGGCTTTATTATTTTGTTTCGCCACCTACTAATACCGTTAACATTTTGTCTGCGTGAACACGCCTTTTAAAGGCGTCTTTTATACCAGCCACAGTCACGGCATTCACTTTATCGTTAAAGCTATCCAGATAATCCAGCGGCAATCCGTAAAAGCCTATCATAGAAAGGTAATCAGCGATCTTGCTATTACTATCTACTCTGAGGGCAAACCCACCTGTGATGTTTTGTTTTGCTGCTTTCAACTGTGCTTCAGTCGGTCCGTTTTTAATATAAGCATTTAGCGTATCTTTTAGTAGATGAAGTGCTTCTTCAGCTTGATCATTTCGTGTTTGCAAACCAAACACATACGGTCCTGCTTTTTGCATGGGACTGAAGTAACTATAAACACCGTAAGTCAGTCCACGTTTTTCACGTATTTCATCACTCAGCATCGAGACTAGACCGCTGCCGCCCAAGATGTGATTACCGACATATAAAGGGAAATAATCAGGGTCATCCCGACTCATACCGATTTGTCCCATCATAATCGTGGTTTGAGATGACGGGAACGGTAACACGACTTGTTGCTGTTTAGTCAGAGGTGTGACTGCAGGTAGCTCTGGTGCTGTATTTCCACTTTTCAGGTTCTTAGTTAACATTGTTGCCATTTCATTGGCTTGCTGTTTACTGACATCTCCAACAATAACCACTACCGCATTTTTCGCCACATAAAATTGCTGATAAAACGCTTTTAAATCATCCAGACTAATTTTTTCTACACTGACAGTATCTCCCGCAGGCATTCGACTATAGGGATGCTGACCATAGAGTTTCTGAAAGAAAGTGCGTGTAGCGATGCTTTGTGGAGACTGTTTTTCAGCCTGTAAAGCGGTTAATAACTGCTGTTTTATGCGAAGAAATGATGTTTCAGGGAAACTCGGTTTTGCTATTACTTCTGCAAACATATTCAGTGCAGTATCAAACGCTTTTTTCTCCGTTAGCGTTCGCAGACTCAACACGGCCATATCTCGCTCAGAACTAGCACTGTAGTTTGCGCCAGCCGATGAGAAAGTATCAGCAATTGCATCCGCATCCAAGTCAGCAGCCCCCTCATCAAGCATAGCGTTAGTTAGCTTTGCCAATCCCGGATATTCACCATCACGCGCAGCACCGGCATTAAAGACAATATTCACATCAACCATGGGTAACTCGGGCGCATTCACAAAATATACTCTGGCGCCGTTATTCGTTATCCAGTGCTCAATATCAGGACTGGCAAAAAGGCTAGAACTGAACAATAAGCTGATAACGAAAATCCATTTTTTAATGGACATACTGACCTCCAGCAGATGAAACAGGATGACGACCATCAAGAGGTAATGGCACTAACTCACCAACCGTTAATTGTTCGTTTGTAAGATATTTATTTGCTACGGCCTGCACTTGCTCGGCAGTAACCGTTTTAATGTTATCGACGTATTGTTCACCTACACGCCAGTCGACACCGATAGTTTCCAGCATGCCAATCTGCATTGCCTGATAGAACACGCTATCTTTTTCATACACTGCATCAGCAACAACTTGTGCTTTCACACGCTCTAACTCCTCTTGACTGACAGGCTGATTTTTAAGTTGAGTAATTTGTTCGATAATGGCTTTTTTCAGTTCTTCTACTGATTTACCGTTGGCGGGTGTTCCAGCAATCGTAAATAAATCGGATAATCGCGAGAATAAACTGTTACCCGCGCCAACACTCGAAGCGACTTGCTGCTCACGCACCAACTGTTTAGCAAACCTTGCACTGTTACCACCATCAAGAATATTAGCCAAGACTTCTAGCGCATAAGGTTCCCAGGCATTTTCTTTAGAAACTGTAGTGACCGAAGGTACCTTCCAGCCCATCATTAGATAGGGCAATTCAGCAGGAGCTTTTACTTCAATTTCACGGATGCCTTTTTGATTCACTTCAACCTGCGGTTTTAATGTCGCGACTTTTTCTGGCTTTAATGGCCCAAAATATTTCTTTGCCATGGCCAGCACCGCTTTTGGTGAAACATCACCAACCACAACAACAGTGGCATTATTCGGTGCATACCACTTTTGATACCACACTCTTAAATCATCGGCTTGATAGTGATTGATATCGCTCATCCAACCAATCACGGGGCGATGATAAGGACTACTCACAAATGCAGCGGCATCGAATCGTTCTCTTAGTAAAGCCTGCGGATTATCATCTGTCCGCATCCGACGCTCTTCCGCAACAACTTTCTGTTCTTTTTTCAACTCATCAGGATCAATAACAAGATTGCGCATTCTATCGGCTTCATTCTTAAAACTGACTTCTAATCTATCTTTGTGAAGTTTCTGAAAATAAGCTGTGTAGTCTTGTCCGGTAAAAGCGTTTTGCTCTCCCCCATTTTCAGCAATAATATGAGAGAACTCATTCGGTGCCAGGTGCTTTGTTCCTTTAAACATCATGTGTTCCAGCATATGAGAAATCCCTGTTATCCCTTCATGCTCATAGCTCGCCCCTACCTTGTACCAGACTTGAGAGACGACGACAGGTGCCCGATGGTCTTCTTTCACTATAAGCTTCAGGCCGTTGTCTAATTCAAACTCACTCACATTGGCTAAAGCTAGTGTGGGTAAGAAGAAAATAAGCCCGGCTATTTTTTTTATATTCAGCATCTGCATCTCTTTTTTTGTAACGCATGATAAGATTTACCGTCGAAGTTTAACGACAAGCAGAGAATATGTTTAGTTTCCTTAAAAGAAAGTCAAAAACACCCGCGTCAGACGCCTCTATTGCTGAAGATAACACTGTTGATAATTCGCAAGAATTATCCCCTGCTGATGAACCCGCAGAGGAAAAGACAGATAACGCACCGCAACCCGGTTTTTTTAGTCGTCTGAAACAAGGCTTGAGCCGAACCAGTAGTAAACTTACTGAAGGTTTCGCCAGCTTAATTTTAGGTCGTAAAAACATTGATGATGACCTGTTGGAAGAGCTTGAAACTCAACTTCTTACAGCCGATCTTGGTGTTGAAGCAACGACACGAATTATTACTGATCTGACTCAGCGGGTGGCCCGCAAACAATTAAACGACGTAGAAGCCTTATTTGCTGCTATGCGTGAAGATATGATTTCTATCCTTGAACCGAGTAGTCAACCACTGGAAATACCAGAAAAAACTGACGGACCCTATGTGATTCTGATGGTAGGAATAAACGGTGTGGGCAAAACCACTACCATCGGCAAACTCGCTAAGCAATTCCAACAGCAAGGTAAAAAAGTCATGCTGGCAGCTGGTGATACCTTCCGTGCAGCAGCGGTAGAACAGTTACAAGTATGGGGTGAGCGTAACAATATCCCGGTTATCGCACAAAAGACCGGCGCTGACTCGGCTTCTGTCATTTTTGATGGATTACAAGCCGCTAAAGCCAGAAATATGGATATTCTGATTGCTGACACCGCTGGCCGCCTGCATACACAGTCCAACTTAATGGAAGAGTTAAAAAAAGTGAAACGTGTCATGGCTAAAGTAGATGACACAGCACCTCATGAAGTCATGCTCGTGCTGGATGCAGGTACTGGACAAAATGCACTTCAGCAAGCACAGCAATTTCAACAATCTGTTGGTGTTTCAGGCATTACATTGACCAAATTAGATGGCACAGCCAAAGGCGGTATTATTTTCGCTATTGCCAATAAAACAAAATTGCCTATCCGTTATATCGGTGTGGGTGAAAAAATCGATGATCTACGTCGATTTAATGCCACTGAATTTGTTGATGCTTTGTTGGGAAAAGAAGAGATTAAATGATCCGTTTTACTGACGTTTATAAACGTTATACTAATCAATACGAAGCTTTATCTGGCCTGAGTTTTGAACTCGAAAAAGGTGAAATGGCTTTTCTCACTGGTCATTCTGGCGCCGGTAAAAGTACCTTATTAAAACTTATTGCATTGATTGAACGCAGCACGCATGGTCAAGTCTGGGTAAATAACCAAAATCTCACCCGTCTGCCTAAATGGAAAGTCCCTTATTACCGACGCAAAATTGGCTTAGTCTTTCAGGATCACAATCTGCTTCATGACCGAACTGTTTTTGATAATGTCGCACTGCCATTGATTATAGCAGGTGAAAATCATCGGGAGATTGGACGTCGAGTTAGAGCGGCTCTGGATAAAGTCAACTTACTAGGAAAAGAACGTAATCTGCCTATTGCTTTATCTGGTGGTGAACAACAACGTGTCGGTATCGCCCGTGCGGTTGTGAACAGACCTCCAGTGCTACTTGCTGATGAGCCAACTGGTAATTTGGATCCTGAATTATCAAGAGAAATCATGCATCTCTTCGAACAGTTCAATCAGGTTGGCGTCACAGTATTCATTGCTAGCCATGATCACGAACTGATCAGCACGATGCCCTATCGCCAACTCACGCTACACCAAGGACGTCTTGCCTGACATGTTGTCATTCAATTTACCTAATTATTTTCTAAGACACTTACAGGTCATGCTCTACAGTTTAGGGCAACTCTCCAGAACGCCTGTCGCCAGTGTGATGACGGTTTTAGTTATAGGCATAGCGCTAGCACTTCCAGCCGGCTTATATGTGTTACTGAAAAATGTGGAGCAAGTGGCTGGACAATGGGATGATGCCAGTCAAATTTCACTCTTTCTGAAACCAAACACAAACGATGCGCGTGGTAAACAACTTGCTGAACAATTACTTGCTTGGCCAGACATCAGTGCTGTTGACTATCATTCTGCCAAACAATCTTTGCAGGAGTTCCGGCAATTATCAGGGCTAGATGAGATTCTAGATAGTCTACCTACGAATCCCTTACCGCCGGTCATTATCATTAAACCCGTTGAAACAGAGCACCAAGAAGCTATTCAAGGTTTACTCGAACGTTTACAAAACATGCAGGAAGTTGACTTAGCCCAGCTTGATATGGCTTGGCTGAAACGTCTAAAAACGATTAATCAAACAGGTGAACGAGGCATTACTATTCTTGCAACTCTATTATCTTTGAGTGTGCTGTTAGTTATTGGCAATACGATTCGTCTAGCCATTCTTAGCAGGCAAACTGAAATACGCGTGATAAAACTGGTTGGTGGTACTAACGCTTTTGTCAGAAGGCCTTTTCTATACACGGGATTTTGGTACGGCCTGTTAGGTGGAGGTATTGCCTGGTTCACTTTACTAATAGCCTTACTCGCTATTAATGGACCTATCACTAGGTTAACAGCCCTCTATGATAGCCAGTTTTCACTCCAGTGGATGCTTGGACAAATGTTTCTGTCTCTACCACTTTTTGGGCTTCTATTGGGGGTGTCGGGCGCATGGCTAGCCGTTGGCCGGCACTTGAATGATATCGAACCCACATAGTGGCAAATACAGGAACTTTTTCTAAAAATAAGCTTCTTATAGTTGATATTAATCCTTTAGTGTTATGATTAAAGGAATGACTCTCAGGAGACAAGAACAGATGACAATGAATGTAGCTCAATATGATATGGCTTTAGCACCTATTGGTAATTTAGATGCTTACACCAGTCTTGTGCATACCATTCCTGTATTAACTGAGGAAGAAGAATACGATCTTGCGAATCGCCTGCAAACTGAAGGTGATCTTAAAGCCGCCCAACGGTTGGTCTTATCTCACTTACGTTTCGTAGTTCGTATTGCCAAAGGATACAGTGGTTACGGATTACCCGTTGCCGACTTAATTCAAGAAGGCAACATCGGCCTGATGAAAGCGGTGAAACGATTTAACCCAGAAAAAGGGGTTCGTCTGGTTTCATTTGCTGTTCACTGGATTCGCGCTGAAATACACGAATATGTGATCCGTAACTGGCGCATTGTAAAAATCGCAACAACCAAAGCACAACGTAAATTATTTTTTAATCTTCGTAGCGCCAAGCAACGTCTTGGTTGGTTAAATAAAGAAGAAGTTGAAGCCGTTGCAGAAGACCTAGGTGTGACAGCAGATAATGTGATGGAAATGGAGCGTAGATTAGCTCAACCAGACACATCTTTTGATTTACCCAACGATGTTGATGATGATGAAAATAATTACTCGCCTGTCGCCTACTTAGCGGCTAATGATAATTCAGATCCTTCTAATCAATTAGAAGATGATAATTACACAGATTATCAGCAACAAAAATTATCAAACGCATTAGCAACACTAGACGAACGTAGCCGAGATATCATTATGCAGCGTTGGTTAAATGAAGATAATAAAGCGACATTGCACACGCTGGCAGATCAGTATCAAGTTTCGGCTGAACGTATTCGCCAGATTGAAAATAATGCCATGAAAAAACTCAAACATCTTATGGTATAAAAACAAAAAAGCCCGCGAAAGCGGGCTTTTTTTATGTCATTCGATAATGCTTTTATCTTTCCAGTAAAGGTGTTTTATTAGATTTACCATCCCACTCTTCTGCATCTGGAAGTGCATCTTTCTTTTCAGAAATCACAGGCCATACCCGAGATAATTCTTCGTTGATTTGCAAAAACTCCATTTGCTCATCAGGTAAATCATCTTCAGAGAAAATAGCTTCTGCCGGACACTCTGGTTCACAAAGTGTGCAATCGATGCACTCATCAGGATCGATAACCAAGAAATTAGGACCTTCGTGAAAACAATCTACTGGGCAGACATCAACACAATCAGTATATTTACATTTAATACAGTTTTCTGTGACAACAAAGGTCATGGTGAATTCTCCAAAATCACGAGTTGATACAGGACCGACCTGTCAAAATAAAAATGTAATTCTACATGATTTCGCCTTATTCTGGGCAAGGTTCGATTTTAGGGTATGATCCCTGTTGAATGAAATTAACGAGAAAACATCAGTAATTTTAAGGAACACCGCACAATGCGAAAAATAATATTACTCCTGATATTCGGACTTATTTTCTTATTGAGTGCCGCTTTTGCCGCATTTAACATGAGTAGTGTTACGGTGAATTATTATTTCGGTGAATTAACAATTCCTCTATCAGTTCTGGTCGCGCTATCCATGCTCACTGGTGTCATCATAGGTGCTGTTATCTTGTTATTCAGTACCATGAAACTTCGTTACGAAAATCGCAGACTACAATCTAAACTTTCTGTTTCCGAACAGGAAATTAACAGTTTACGAATATTACCGATTAAAGACGCACATTAATTGATGCTTGGCTGGTTATTTTTCTTATTACCTGTTGCCGCCCTTTCTGGCTGGATAATCGCTCGTCGTCATTACAAACGTCGATATCGTCCGCAAGAATCTTCTTTTAGTCCTGACTATTTCAAAGGCCTGAATTATTTATTAAACGAACAGCCTGATAAAGCGATTGATGTCTTTATCGGTCTATTGGAAGTCAATAGTGAAACCGTTGAAACTCACCTGGCATTAGCGAACCTATTCCGAAGACGCGGGGAAAGTGATCGCGCCATCAGGATTCACCAGAACTTAATCGCCAGACCATCACTTAGCGCGCAACAACGGCGCCAGGCTCTGGTTGAGTTGGGCTTGGATTATATGAGTGCCGGTGTATTGGACAGGGCCGAAGTATTATTTCTGGAATTACTACAACAACCAGGTACTCCACCTGAAGCCCCTAAGCAATTATTACGTATTTATCAGCAAGAAAAAAAATGGCAGCAAGCCATCGATATGGCAAAACAAATTCCGGCGAATAATAAAACCAATACACGGGCACTCATTGCTCAATTTTATTGTGAACTGGCAGAATCACTGTTAGAAAAAGATCAACATCAGGCTTTAAATTTATTACGCAGCGCGCATCATTATGATGCTGACTGTGTCAGAGCAAGCCTGTTGGAAGGCCGCATACTAATCAAGATCGGACAATATCGAAAAGCGATTCGCGTCCTCCAGCATGTCGAAAAACAAAATCATTATTTTCTTCCCGAAGCCTTACCACTGCTCTATACCTGCTTTGACAACACAAATAACCTGGATGATTTCAAAGACTGGTTAGAATCACTACTAACAAGACATCATCACCTGACTTCCGCAAGGTTAATGCTGACAAGACTCGTTGAACAAAAACAAGGTACAGAAGCTGCTCAACGCTTTTTATATCGACAACTACATCAGCACCCATCCGTTGAAGGCTTACATCAACTTATCATGTTGGGTGAGGACAATCATCAGGCCTTAATACCTCTGATAAAAGAGGTCACCACAACGTTAATACATAAAGGTGATCGTTATACCTGTAAAAACTGTGGTTTTTCAGGTCGAACTATGCACTGGTTATGTCCAGGCTGTTCACAATGGGCCACAATTCGGCCAATCGAAATTCATTTATCCGCATTAGAAAAACTACTGGAACCCTCCCGATGAGCACTATCACAATTTTGCATAACCCGCGTTGCAGCAAATCCAGACAAACACTGAGCTTACTTGAAGAAAACGGCATTAACCCTGACGTTGTAAAATATCTGGATACACCGCCAACGTTTGATGAGTTAAAAGCGATTATTACTAAACTTGGAATCAGTCCGAGAGACTTATTAAGAAAAGGGGAAGAAGAATATAAAACGCTTAATTTGAAAAATGATTCCTTAAGTGATGATGAAGTCATAAAAACTATGGTCAGTCACCCTAAACTTATAGAAAGACCGATCGTTATCCACGGCAATCAAGCAAAAATTGGTCGTCCACCAGAGTCTGTTTTAGACATCCTCTAAATTATCATGACAAAAATTCTAATTCTTTATTACAGCCGAACAGGACATGTAAAAGCGATGGCCGAGCAGATAGCACGTGGCGTTGAGTCCGTCACTGGCTGTGAAGCCGTTTTTAGAACGGTTCCTCCTGTATCGACTGTCTGTGAAGCCACTCAAGATACCATTCCAAATGAAGGCCATCTTTATGTCAGCCATGAAGATTTGAAACAATGTGCAGGACTGGTATTAGGCAGTCCAACACGGTTTGGCAATATGGCCGCGCCTCTTAAGTACTTTATCGACTCAACTAGCGATAGCTGGCTTTCAGGCGTTTTATCAGGAAAACCTGCAGCGGTTTTTACTTCAACAGGCAGCTTGCATGGTGGTCAGGAATCCACTTTATTGTCGATGATGTTACCGTTATTTCATCATGGTATGTTGTTAATGGGGCTTCCCTATAGTGAACCTGAGTTAATGACAACAAAAGGCGGAGGCACGCCTTATGGAGCAAGTCATTTAGCCGAACCTGATAATAAACGAAACCTAGATGACGACGAGATAAAATTGTGTAAAGCAATAGGTCGACGGATCGCAAATACAGCAAAGAAACTACATGAATCTTGAAAAATTATTCAGAGCACTGACGTTAATCAGCTTTTTTGGGTTAATGCTCACGTTACTGGCTTGGATATTCATTGCACCACATGCAGAAAATTATCCTGTCGCAGCAATGCTAATCATCGGTCTGGTCCCACTGTTATTTCCCATGCGTGGGTTGCTTTATGGTCGTCCATATACACATGCCTGGACAAGCTTTCTGATGTTATTCTATTTCAGTCATGCGGTAGGAGAACTCTACAGTGCGCCAGCGGTTTCAATTTATCCATTGCTAGCTTTAATTTGCAGTAGTATTTGTTTTTGTTCTACTATCATTTATGTCAAAGCTAACGCAAAAAACAAAAAAGCGACTTCAGTCACAAACTAGTTAGTTGGAAAATGGTATAAAGTCAACATAACTGGGGAGATTTTATGAGTAGCATTTCTGCTTTTCAATCAGGTGTAGCGGGTATTCAGAGTGGCATGTACGGTGCGGCACAAAGTAGCGCCAAAATTGCTTCTGCGGATCCCGGTTCTAACGAACAGTTAACCAAAGCGATGCTTGAACTGGATGCCAACGCAAGACAAGTTGAAGCTTCTGCAAAAGTAGTCAAAGCAAGCAATGAAATGGTTGGTAGCATCTTAGATATCAAAGTGTAACCATCACCCAATATAAAATTTATGAGGAGACTCCCGTAACTCCTCTTAGCCTGTTAAACTGCTCTCTCGTTTCACAAATCGAACACTCTTTTGAACAATCCAACTTTTTCACCGCTATCACATGCTGCCATTGTCAGCGCTATGGAACCTCGGACTTTTAATACACTTTCTGAGATTCTTATTCTGCCTGAAGTAACATCCACCAATGACATTCTCTGGCAACGGTTTAGTCAAGGAGAATTAGGACCAGCAGCTTGTATTGCTGAAACTCAAACCGCGGGACGAGGCCGTCGTGGTGATGCCTGGCAATCACCAGCAGTGGGGAATTTATATCTTTCTCTATTTTGGCCTCACTGCGCAGAAGAAGCCCGACATGGACTTAGCATTGCTGTCGGTATCAGTTTAATAAATACCCTCAAGCAGTCTGGAATCAATCAGTTAGCGCTAAAATGGCCTAACGATGTATTACATAAAAGACAAAAGCTTGCTGGAATTCTTGTAGAATCAAGATTCAATACCAGACAATATACCGTTGTGGGCATCGGCCTTAATTTCAAGCTTCCAGAAGCCACAAAAACATTAATTCAACAACCATCTACCAGCCTCGAACAGCTTTGTGACCCGGTCCCCTGTCGTAACTGGCTGGCAGGAAAAATACTTCAGAACATGATAGAAACCATAGAACTGTTTGAACATCGAGGTCTTACTGACTTTGTCCCACTTTGGCCTCAGTATGATGCCTTACATGAGCAAGCGATTACTTTGATCGATGGCGCTCAAAAATCGACAGCAATAGCCTGTGGTATTAATGATCAGGGCGAATTACGTTATTTACAAAACAATGAAATAAAACTGCTGTCTAATAGCCACATCAGCATTAGGTTTGCCTCATGAAATTACTGGTAGATATTGGCAATAGTCGAGTTAAATGGGCCATTATGGATGATAATGGTCTTACTGAAAGCCAAAGTTTTGACCGAAACAAATCCGGTATTAAAGCCTCGCTAAATAAGGCATGGAAAACATTAGCAGATATCAAGGCCATCTATGTAGCCAATGTTGCTGGAGAAAAAATAGCTGAACAACTCAGCGACTGGACACAAAAACAATGGAATCTGACACCAAAATTTATTCAAGCTGAGAAAAAACATTTTGGTGTTATCAACGCTTATGATGAGCCGGAAAAGCTCGGTGTAGACCGCTGGTTATCGCTTATTTCCGCCAGACAACATGCCCGTCTTGCTCAATGCATTATCGACTGCGGGACCGCAATCACTGTTGATATTGTGACCAAAGCTGGTCAGCACCAAGGTGGAATGATTATTCCTGGTATCAGCATTATGAAAAGCAGCTTGGTCAACAATACCGATGCACTCACTGCAGATACAGACAACCAAGAGTTCAAAACTTTAGCAACGAATACCTACAGTGCCATTCATACAGGCACACTTTATGCAGTAACCGCTACGATAGAACGTATCATCAGCGACCTAAAAGAAAGCTTTAACAATCGAATTCGTTTTATAATCACAGGTGGTGATGCAGAAGCTTTATTGCCTTTACTATCCGACGATGTGCACCACTATCCAGATATTGTGCTTAGAGGTCTCGCCTTTTACGCCAGACAGGATAAAACAAAAACATCAGTAAGAAAGAAAACAAAACCTGAACAAGATGAAGATACGGCGGCTGTCAAAGAGTCTGATACTGATGCCAAGCTAAAGAGTGAATCTGCGCCACCAGCAAAAGAAAATACACAAAATGACGCTCAACAGGTGACTGACAGTTCAACGAAAGACAAGCCGAAACCCGCACGTAAACCACGTAAAACAAGAGCAACAAAACCAAAAGCGGCCGCAAAAACAGAAACCCAAGCTTCTGATACATCATTGCCAGAAGAAGCAATCTAGGGTAATCTTTCGCTCCCTTAAGGAGAACTGGCCGAGTGGTTGAAGGCGCACGCCTGGAAAGTGTGTATAGGTTAATAGCCTATCGAGGGTTCGAATCCCTCGTTCTCCGCCATTTAAGTGATACCGCCTTACCCGTCACTTATCAATTCCAAACATATAAACTTCAAATTCAGTCACAGGTAAGGGTTTAGAATAGTAAAAACCTTGCAGACTATGGCAGCCTATATTTTTCAAAATATCAGCTTGAGTGGCTGTTTCTACGCCTTCTGCAATGACTTTTATATCTAATCGTTTAGCCATCTCCGTAATCGCTTCAACAATGGCTCTGTCATCTTCACTCTCTTCAATATCATGAATAAACGAGCGATCAATTTTTAAAAAATCAACATCCATTTCTTTCAGATACGATAGCGATGAATACCCCGTCCCAAAATCATCCACAGCGATTTTTATATCAGCATCACGTAAACGATGTAGCAACATTCGACTTTCAGATTGTTTTTGCATTAGCGTACTTTCGGTAATTTCCAGTGTAATAAGTTCACTTGAGAGCGATAGCTCCGCTAAATAAGCAAGCCAATCTAATCGTCCACGCTGTCCACCAAAATTATGTGCTGAACGATTAATAGAAATATGAGGTGTTTTAGTAGCTTTGCTCTGCCATCGTTTGAGATCTCGACAAACTCGCTTGAACACGTAATCGTCAATCTTATCAATCATCCCCATTCGTTCGGCTTGGGGTAGAAAATCTGAGGGCGGGATCATACCTCTTTCCGGATGATTCCACCGCACTAGTGCTTCAGCGTATAAATGCTCATGTTCACTCATTGAAATAATGGGCTGATAATGAACATCAAGTTCCCCATTAAGTAATGCAGACTCTAACTCATTAATGATAAATGTCCTGGCCAACCAGCTTGACTCGAGCTCTGCATTGTAGAACTTGAATGCGCTGCCCCCCATTTCTTTTGCGGCATACATCGCTCTGTCGGCATTTTGAATTAACAAACCAGGTTCTTCAGCATCATCTGGAAAAAACGTCATCCCAATACTAGTTGATACCCGGATAGATTGGCCCTTTATAATTACAGGCTTTTCTATTTCAGTAATCAGGCTTTTTGCTACAGTAATCGCATGCGCTTTGTTATTAAACTCAGATAAAATAATGGTGAATTCGTCACCGCCGAGTCGGGCCACCGTATCCATCTCCCGGATACAGCTTGAAATTCTGGTGGCCATTTCTCGAAGCAGTTCATCGCCAAAGTCGTGCCCCAACGTATCGTTGACATCTTTAAAGCGGTCTAAATCAAGAAACATCAAACAGATTCTTTCTTTTTGTCTTTCACAACGCTTAATCTCCTGATGCAAACGATCAGTAAATAAACGTCGATTCGGCAAATTGGTCAGTGTGTCAAAGTTAGCATGCCTTTCGATCTTGGCATGAGCTTCTTTGACATCAGTCATATCCGTAAAAACAGCCACCATATTAGTTAGTGATTGTTCTGCATCATAAATTGCTGATATGGCTAAATATGAAGGCAGAGAGTCACCCGATTTTGTTATCGTCCTGACCTCTCCTCTCCATGTGCCTTTCTGCTGCATGATATCCCACAGCTCATGTGTCAGTCTGATTGGTTCAGATAGTGAAACTCCCGTCACTAAAAAATCAGGATACTGATACATCACTTCTTCCTGACTGTATCCAGTAATATCAATAAATGCCTGATTGACTGCAATGATGTACTTATTAGCATCGGTGATCATCATAGCTTCACTGGTGGAATTAAACGCCACATCAGAAAGATGTAACTGCTGTTCCGTCAGCTGCATTTTCTTCAGTACATCTCTGATACGCCTTTCTGATTCCTGAGCTCGTGAGGTAGCTTTTGACAACTCACGAGTTCGTAATATAACTTCTGTTGATATCCGATATGTTCTGCCAGTAATACTGAGAAA
Organism: Methylophaga sp. F-2; assembly: GCF_056859315.1. Classification (NCBI taxonomy): domain Bacteria; kingdom Pseudomonadati; phylum Pseudomonadota; class Gammaproteobacteria; order Thiotrichales; family Piscirickettsiaceae; genus Methylophaga; species Methylophaga sp. F-2. The sequence continues at coordinate 239,850 of NZ_JBSXOF010000016.1, read as the reverse complement.
TAACAAAGTAAATAATGTCGTTATCAAAAAGCCACAAACCAATGCCAGAGATGCCAGACTGGTTGAATAGGTATTGATAAAATTTATGGTGGGATAAAATTGTAATTGCATTTTACGACCCGCCAATTCGAAATCAACGTAGTGCTTGATATCTGAGTTGCTTTCAGCGTTTTGTTGATAAAAATACTCACCGCTTTGAAAATCAAGCCAATTTATTTCGAACTCAGGCTTTCTTGCTTGCTTCAAAATATCTTCTACAAACTCTTCGACCCGAATAATCATATTCACTAGACCAATAACTTGGTTTCCCTCTTTCTCAACACTCATCTTCCCTGAGGGGGTCTGATAAATAGGGCGATAAATCACTAAAGAATTGATTTGATCTTGCCTGCGTATCATTTTCAACGGACTTCTGGCAATTGCCTGACCGGTTTCAATAGCTTGATCAATCACTTTCCTTGAAACAACGGATGAGTATGGATCAAATCCTCGTGATAGCGAATTATCAAGTTCAGGTTCAAGATAGGTAATCGGATAATAAACATCGCGTTGCTTTGCTGCTCCGAGTGTTTTTGGTGAAACAATTTCGGTAATAACAAAGTCATCACCAAAATATTTTTTTTGTTCTTCTTCATAGGCTATACGTTGTGAATGCTCTATACGAGGCAACCACTCAACGACCTGGATATGCTGATCATGATAAGTAGTCCAGTTCACAAAATTCTTAAACTCTTCTCGTGTGACTTTTTCGGAAGAGGCAAATAAACGTGATACGCCATCTTGTATCAACTCTTCCGTTTTTAAGGCGACTTTAAACAGCTCAGATGCTTCCTGAGTTCTTATTTTGAATTGATCAGCAAGGCGATTAACTTCAAACTGACGAATACTCCATACAACAGAACTGATAATAATCACAGAAAGCACAAAAAGCGTGCCTATAAACCAACGCCTTGTTTTCCATACAGATCGAGGTCGTCCTATAAAGCTAAGAGCCAAAGGCAGCATCACGTAGATGCCAATAATGTTGCCTCCCAACCAGGTCAACCAGACTCGGAAAAAATCTATTTCTGCTAAATTGAAAAGATAAATGATCCCGAAGCCGATGCTGGCTGTCGCTATACAAATAAAAGGAACCAGTAGCAGGAATAGAAAAATATCGCGATCACGACTAAGTGTAATTGGATATTTAATAAATCGACGGAAAATGTATTTTCCAATAACGACTTGTAAACAGACTGATAGCGAAATAGTGGATGCAATAACAATGACTTTAGAGAAGGCTAAATTTAGTTCTGGCGATACTGCCACTGCCAATAAAAATGTCCCAAAAAACAGACCGGGTAAGACATAAACAGGGCGAAATGTCAGATATGATGCCAATGCAATTCCAGCAGGAAAAAAAACCAATGCTGAAAAATGCTCAAATGTCGCTAACTGAATACTAAGCCAGCCTGTAACTACATAAGCCAGCGTAATAATAAAGTTAATAAAAGCAGCGGTAAAAAATGTCTTTTTCATTTATTTTTCATGTTCAGTCACAGTGAAAAATGATCCACGCTGATACCTATAATCACCATTTCAATATCATTATTTATCGACCATTAACCTTGTTTCATAAACTTAAATTTGTAACCACCTCCGGTTAGTATGCGCATATCAACAAGCTTATCAATATGACATTCATGCTTTTTAATACCCTAACTGCTTGTTTGTGGTGATGATGCGGTTGTAAAACTAAAAGGGGATGGAAAAAACGGTAACAAACACATAGAATGTGTCGTTCTATGGTGGCCTGCATTGGTCTCCTCGCGACGATATGTTGGTCACCCCGTCAGGCCCGGAAGGGAGCAGCGGAGCCTTCGGACTCGGGCGCCGAGATTCGGCTGGTGTGGGTCGCCACCCTAAACATATTAAGTTAACCGGGTGTCTAATAACCGATGAGTTATCTGGTTTTAGCCCGTAAGTGGCGACCTAAAACATTTGAACAAGTGGTTGGGCAACAGCATGTATTACGTGCGTTAATCAACGGTCTTGATCAAAACCGACTGCATCATGCCTTTCTTTTCTCAGGCACACGCGGCGTAGGTAAAACCACTCTGGCAAGAATCTTTGCCAAATCTCTCAATTGTGAACAAGGTGTCAGCTCACAGCCCTGTGGTGAATGCCAAAGTTGTGTAGAAGTCGACAGTGGCCGCTTCGTCGATTTAATCGAAGTCGACGCTGCTTCCAGAACCAAAGTCGATGATACCCGGGAACTCCTGGATAATGTGCAATATGCACCCAGCCGTGGTCGTTATAAGGTTTACCTTATCGACGAAGTGCACATGCTTTCCACTAGCAGTTTTAATGCTTTATTAAAAACGCTGGAAGAGCCACCTCCTCACGTTAAATTTTTATTTGCTACAACTGATCCGCAAAAGTTACCGGTAACGATATTATCGCGTTGCCTGCAATTTAATCTCCGACGTTTAGATGTCACTCAGATCAGTGAACACCTGTCGTTTATTTTGGGTGAAGAACAACTTTCTTTTGAACATGCCGCCCTGATGCAGCTTGCTCGCGCTGCTGATGGAAGCATGCGTGATGCACTTAGCCTGTTAGATCAGGCTATTGCCTTTGGTGCCGGCAATGTGACTGGCGATGTTGTTTTTCAAATGCTGGGAAGTATCGATCAGGATCAAATCGATCAACTGCTCAGCGCCTTGTACCAACAAGATGCAAAGGGGCTGCTGCAACAATCCGCAGAGCTAGCCGCACTTGGTCGTGACTTTGAAGTGATTTTGAATGCCATTCTGGATGGTTTACAAAAAATTGCTACGCATCAATTAATCCCAGATTTAGCTTCGGAAGAACATGAGTCACCCAGGCTGAAAGAGTTAGCTAACGCATTTGATGCTGAAACGGTACAACTGCTCTATCAAATTGCGCTGCATGGTAAGCGTGACCTGCCCTGGGCAGCTGATCCGAAAAGTGGCTTTGAAATGACATTACTGCGAATGCTAAGTTTTCAGCCGCGTAGTGACGCGCATACTACGGAGAGTCTTCCAAGAAAAAAGTCTGACACACTCCATAAACCGGCCGTCAATGTACCGCCGGTGACTGCAGGCAATGCTAGCACCAGCGCCCACAAAGATGTTGAAACACCAACAATCACTCCTGCCGCTACTTCAGAACAAACATCATTTAACACACATGATACGCTGGCTGAAATTCAGACAGCCTCAGCTGCATTGTCGACTGACTCAGCCAAAAAAGCTGCTGCTGACATCACTCCGGAAACGACTACACCAACGCCACACGTAGAAAAATTCGTGACCACGGAAGTGAACGAAGCCATGCCAGAGGTCAATAAGGATACGTTAATCAGTGTTGATCTTTCACCTGCCAACTGGACGCAAATTATTTCAGAATTGCAGTTATCTGCATTAACACGACAATTAGCTGAAAACAGTGCTTTTATTCGCTGTGAAGAAAGAACGCTACAACTCGCTTTATCATCGGAACTTGCCCACTTAGCAACAAGCAAATCCAAAGAACGACTTGAACAAGCCTTACAAAAGAAACTCGATCAGGATGTCAGTGTCGTATTTAATCATAATGCAGATAGTGCGCAGTCAGGCCCTACCGTAGCTGTAGAAAGAGCCGAGCAATTAGCTTTAAAACAGCAACAGGCCATTGAATCGATTCAAAATGACCCCACTATTGAAGTGATAAAAAATACATTTAATGCTCGTATAATAGAAAGCACAATAAAACCTATCGATTAATCAAAGAGGACATTCCATGAAAGGTGGATTAGGCAATCTGATGAAACAGGCCCAGCAAATGCAGGCCAATATGGAAAAAGCACAAAAAGAATTAGCATCGGTTGAAGTCATCGGACAAGCTGGCGGTGGCATGGTTAAAATCACCATGACCGGTAAACATGATGTCAAGCGTGTTCAGATTGAAGATGCGTTATTTGAAGACGACAAAGAAATGCTGGAAGACTTACTTGCTGCTGCCGTTAATGATGCAAACCGTCAGGTAGAACAAACAACACAAGAACGTATGTCAGGCATGTTGCCAGCTGGCATGAAAATGCCATTTTAGTGCGATAATATGGCAAAGCTTGGTCCCAGTATTGATGAGCTTATCAGCGCTTTACGTTGTTTACCTGGTGTTGGTCCCAAATCAGCGCAGCGCATGACCTTTCATCTGCTTGAACGCAATCGCGATGGTGCCCAGCGTCTGGTTCAAGCCCTTTCTCATGCATTAGACAATGTTAAACATTGCCAACGCTGTAGAATTCTGTCCGAAACAGAACTCTGCTCACGTTGTGATGATGACAGACGACAACAAGATATCTTGTGCATTGTCGAAATGCCAAGTGATGTATTGGCCATTGAACAAGCGACTCAATACCAGGGACAATACTTTGTGTTATCGGGACATTTATCACCGCTGGATGGCATCGGTCCCGATGCTTTAGGTATTCCAAAACTCATTGAATGGCTGGACAAAAATACAATAGAAGAAGTTATTTTAGCCACCAATCCCACTATTGAAGGTGAAGCAACAGCTCACTTCATTGGTGAACTCGCCAGAACCCGCAATATCAAAGTCAGTCGACTCGCTCATGGAATTCCATTGGGGGGGGAGCTTGAATTTATTGACAGCAGCACCCTTTCTCACGCATTCTCAGGTAGGGAGTCGCTTTGAGGTGATGGCTAGCTTAGAGAGAGCATTTGCTTATGGCGCAGGATGTAGTCGCATTAGAACAATTAAAAACCTTCTCAGGTTTAATTCATCGTCAGCCCTTATTCATCAATGATGAACTGGATGTTGCCGGCTATCACATTAGCTTTTTCGATCAAAATGGCGAAAAGTTAGATGACGATAGTGCAGTTCCTGACTTTGTCCAACATCTGCCTGAAATCATTTTAGATATCAATCACAATCCAAACGCGCTTCTCTCCATTCCGCACTCATGGCAGCAGGCATTGCTTGCGCTTCCTAAAATAAGCGCATCGTTAACGCTTGATATTAATAGTAATTCACTACCCTCTTCACAACATAACGGTGCCATTAGATATGCTAAACGATTAAATACATCGGCAAATGGTCATGACCATCAGACCTTATTGATCGATCTCGCGTTAGATAATCTTCAACAACTCAGCGAGAGTGATATTCGAGCATGGCGACAGCACCATGACATTCTCTGCGCTATCAATGTTAATGATATTGAACAGTATCATTACTGCAAGTCTCACCGGCTGGATCTGTTAGAAGGTATTTTTTATACCAAACCAGACAAACATGCTGGACAGCCATTGCATCCCTCTACTCAGACATTAATGTCCTTATTAGTCAGGCTGCAGGAAGAGGATGTAGAAACTGAAGATTTAACCGACATTATCAATCAGGATATTAGTCTGAGTTATAAACTCCTGCGTTTGATCAATTCAGCTTTTTTTGGTTTGCCGAAAAAAGTGGAAAGTACCAAGCAAGCCATTCTCATGCTGGGCTTAAATAAAATCAAAACCTGGGCAAGCTTATTATGCCTGTCAGGTATGGATGATAAACCCAATGAACTACGTAATGTAGCCATGTTTCGTGGCAGAATGTGTGAACTGCTTGCCAAATATTATAAAGGCCATTCCGATATGTTTTTCACCGTTGGTCTTTTGTCAGTACTTGATGCAATGTTGGATAGCTCACTTGCCGATATTATTGAACCCTTACCGCTGACTGCAGAACTCAAAACTGCCCTGATTGATAAACAAGGCCCTGCAGGTAGAGCATTAGCTGATACACTTAGTTACGAACAAGCTGACTGGGAAACAGTATCATCATCTCCCATTCCCAAAGAAATATTAGTCAGAACCTATTTAGAATCTATTCAGTGGGCAAAACAACTCACCATACAATTACAAGATTAAGTTATGTCTATCACATGGTTGGCCGCCAGCCCTGAAAGTATTTTCCCACCTGTAGAAAAAGCAACAGAACATGGCCTATTGGCTGCGGGGGGGGATCTATCAGCAACACGATTATTAAAGGCTTATCAACACGGTATTTTTCCCTGGTTTAATAAAAATGATCCGATTTTATGGTGGTGTCCGGATCCTCGAATGGTGCTGTTTACCGATAAAGTACATATCAGCAAGAGCTTGAATAAAGTCATACGCAAAGGTGTTTTCAAGGTGACTATCGACCAGGCTTTTGAGCAAGTCATGAAAGCCTGTTCAGCGCCTCGCCAGAATCAGCCAACCGATCCAGATAATCGAACCTGGATACACAGCAATATGATCGACGCTTATACAGATTTACATCACCAGGGTTATGCCCATAGTATTGAGTGTTGGCAAGATGATAGGCTAGTGGGTGGGTTGTATGGTGTATCCATAGGCAAAGCGTTTTTTGGTGAATCTATGTTTAGTTTTGTGCCTGACAGCTCAAAAGTAGCGCTCATCGCATTATGTCAACAATTACAACGTTGGGATATGCCGATGATTGATTGCCAGATTTATTCCGATCATCTATCCCGTATGGGGGCAGAAGAAATTTCCCGAACTCAGTTTATAAAAAAACTTAGCCCCCTATGCGCTAATGAAACACCACCTAAACAATGGCAGTTAGACACTGATTTACCTTACTCACTATGAGCCTGAATTTTTATCAAGATCAACCACATGCCTGTTCATATTTAAGCGGCAGACAAGCAAGAAACCTGTATCCGGATCCCAATAAACCGGCTAGCAAACATCTATACAGTCACCTTATTCAACATGGATTCAGAAGAAGTGGCGATCACATCTATCGTCCTTTCTGCGCGGAATGTGATTCCTGTGTCCCTGTGCGCATCAATATAAAAGAATTTAAACCTAACAGAAGCCAAAAACGCTGTTTGAAGCGAAATCAAGACGTACAGACTAGAATTCATCCCGCTGAATATAGCTCGGTGCATTTTGAATTATATGAGCGTTATATCGCAGGTCGTCATCTTGGCGGTGGCATGGATAACCCCACCCCATCTAGCTATACGAACTTTCTTACCAGTAGCTGGTGTGACACGGCTTTTCTTGAATTTTGGCTGGAAAATAAACTGATCGGCGTTGCCGTAACTGATTTCGTTGCTGATGGAGCTTCTGCTTTTTATACTTTTTTTGATCCTGAACTTGCCAAACGAAGTCTAGGTACATTTGCCATTCTTAAACAAATTGAATTAGCAAAAAACTATGATCTTTCATGGCTTTATCTTGGTTACTGGATAGCTGAAAGTCCTAAAATGTCATATAAAACAAACTTTTCAGGATTGGAAGGTTATTACACAGATTGGAAGAAGTTAGATAAAAAACTTTGAATAATCAGTGATTTTACGGCAAAATGGTCTTTTTAATTTAAGAACATTAGAGTTTATGGCAAAAGAAGAACATATTGAGTTTGAAGGCACAGTAATTGATACCATGCCTAACACCACTTTCCGTGTCGAACTGGAAAACGGTCATGTGGTAACAGCGCATATTTCAGGAAAAATGCGTAAAAACTATATTCGTATTCTCACTGGTGACAAAGTCACTGTCCAGCTAACACCTTACGACTTAACCAAAGGTCGCATCGTCTACCGCGCTCGCTAAAACTTCTTCCTTATGCCACCTCATGTGGCACAGCGAAAAAACAATAAACTCTGAACCCTCCATGATTTTCATCTGAATTAAAATTAGTTCAGATGAAGTCAGGATGTTTATGATGTCCAAACAGCTGTTTTAAGCCCACCAGACACATCACAATAAAAGCAATGAAGGTCCAGGCTGGAATGCTTAGATTGAGGAATGTCCACAATACGTCAGCACACTCTCCAGACCCTTTCAGCACCATATCAACAGCTTGGCTCAATGGAAAATTTTCCAAGATAAAATTCAATCCAGGACCACAACTAGGCACCTGATCTTCTGGGAGATTCTGTATCCATACATGACGTGCAGATATTGCCGCACCGATTCCAGCAGCTAATAAGACTAAAAAGCCGTATACCCGTCGTCCCGTCGTAACTGGATTATGAATGGCGCCAATTAAAAAGAACACACCAGCGACAAAAACCATGACTCGTTGCAATATACATAAAGGGCAGGGTTCTAAATGCTCGATAAACTGAAAATAACCAGCAATAAGCAACATACTCAAACAGGCCAGAAACCCAACGAGAAAGACGCCACGAAATGAATTCAAAACAGACTCCTTAAGTCAATTAATCTGTGTTAAGTTAACCTAAAAAACGCAAGGATAAAAGGATTACGGAGATGAATGACGAAAATTTCGAAAAAAAACTGACCGCTGCCTACGACAAAATGATGGAACGTCTGGACGACTTGCTGGATGATGCGGAACAACAGGCGCTACCGACGCTTCAACGTAATCTTGATAAAGCCAAACAACAAGCCATCGAATTAAAAGAGTTAACACATGATGAAGCAGAAAAAGTAGCGGCTTATCTGCGCCGTGACTTACATGATGCGGCTGAGTATCTTGAATCATCAGGCAAAACATTTTCAAACTGGCTGACCTTTGACTTACAGCTTGTCGAAGAACGTATGCTCGAATTATTTGCTAGCGTGGCTGATAAAACTCGCTTGGAATTAGAACAGCTCGCCCAACAAGCCGAAAAATCACAGCAATATCACACGGGGGAAATTACCGGCATCGGCACGCTCTATTGTGAATCGTGTGGTTGTGAAATGCACTTTAAGAAAACAAGCCGTATCCCACCCTGTCCGAAATGTCATAAAACTACCTTTAACAGGAAAAAACTGGTCTAACGGCTTAGCCAGTACCATGCACCGTGTTCAACAAGAGAACTCAGTACCCGCTCGGCTCCTTCATGCTGCTGAAGTAATCGCCATTGTTCACCTTTAATTGCAGAGCTGCCGGTGAGTATATCGACAACCGCCTTATACGATGGATCAACAACTAACTTTTCTCCTGCAACAAACAGGAAAATATTTTGCTCAGCAGCTGTCCAGGCTAATCGAATATATGGGTTACGCTGTAACTCTACTCCCGCTTCAAACTGGGCAGATATTGACAGGGTATTATCATCAGTATGATATTCATCAGCCAACCATTCCAGCGAGGGTTTAGTCTGGGTGACCAAACGGCCTAATGCAGACTGTAAAAGCGCGTCAGAATGATTAATAGTATCAATCAGACTTTGTTTAAAACGTGCGATCGCCGCCCCATCAATTTGCGTCTCACTGACATTAAGACGCAAATCAGGATCACTGTAATGCCTTTCCCCAAAAACTGACTCTGCTAGTTCCTGTAGATAGGCATCTAACACTTCTGTTTGTGTTGGCGCCCTGAAACCAATAGAAAACGTCATACAGTCATTCATGGCGACACCATGATGTGCAAAGTGTGGTGGTAAATAAAGCATATCGCCGGGTTCGAGATCCCAACTTTCATCTGCATTGAACTCAGCCAAAATTTTCAGATCTAAACCATCGATTAAATCAGTATCTAATATGGGCTCAGCACCTATTTGCCAGCGCCTTGTACCTTTGGCTTGCAATAAAAATACATCATAACCATCTGTATGCGGCCCTACGCTTCCGCCTACAGGCGCATAACTGATCATCAAGTCATCACGCCTCCATTCGGGAATAAAGCTGAACTGACGTGTTATATCAGCCAAAACAGGTTCATGTTTATCCATATCCTGAACCAGAAGTGTCCAATGTGACTCCGGTAATTCGGAGAAATCATCTTCGCTAAAAGGGCCATGTCGACACTTCCAGGGACCAGAGTTGGTATGTTCTTCAATAAGCCGGGACTCGATATCATCCTGACAGGCAAAACCAGCCAGTTCCTCAGGTGTAATCGGAGATTCAAAGTCAGGGAAAGCTTGTCTGATCAGTAATGGCTTTTTTTGCCAGTATTGATCTAAAAAAGCCTGTTGAGACAATCCGGTATTAAAAAACTCACTCATAGCTGTCCTGCATGAAATAATAATCTTGCAAATTCATTTTTGCCATCAAGATAGACTTCGATTCGACTTAGACAGGCATAGGGCACATCAAGGTGAAATACGGCTTCAAGCGGCATTGATAAAATATGTGCCAGCAATAAACGAATAACCCCTGCATGTGTCACAAGCAAGATATGACGTTGCTGATATTGTTGCAGCATGTCCTGCCAGGCAGTTATACACCGCTGTTGAAACACCATTAACGACTCGGCTTGTGGTGGTGTATTACGTATAGGATCCTCATAGAAAGCAAAGAACCGTTGCTGATCTGTTTTCTGTATTTCCTCAGCAGTTTTACCTTCCCATTCACCAAACCCCATTTCGATAAACCCGGGAACATACGTCAGAGAAAGTCCGGTATCACGACTCAGCTCTTCAGCAAAGCTGGCACAACGATTTAAAGGTGAAGTAATAATCTGCTGCCAGGGCAAGTCATTTTTCAGATGCGCTCGCATCTGTTCAAGCCCCATGCGAGTCAGCGAATAATCCAGCTGACCACGATAAACACCCTCACCTTCCGTCTGACCATGTCGTAATAAATCAATCGTGGTCACAGACATTTCAGTCGATAGACTCCACGGTAAATACCACATTGTTTAAAGCCACAATCCTGACTTTTTTACCTACGGGACTATCAACGCCTTGTATCTTCCATGTGGAATCATCCAATTTTATTTTACCGACGCCATCAACAATAGGGGTTTGTAAAGTAATGATACGACCAATATATTGCTCGCCACGCTTGTTTAAATTAGGTTGATCACTTAACAGAGGATGATCGCGATAATACTGTCGCCAGACAAGAGTGCTCACTATCGATAAGAGTGCAAATATTAATAACTGATATTGCCACGATAAGTCTGGAAAAAGTAAGAGGAATAGCCCCGTTATAAACGCAGCAATTCCCATCCATAAAGCAAAAAATGTTGGCAATAGTATTTCGATAATAATCAGGCCAACACCTAATATCCACCAATGCCAGAAATCAACAATAAAGGGCATGATTACGCTCCTTTTTTATTGAACGCTTCTTTTGCCAGTTCCGCGATACCGGCAACGGATCCAATCACATTGCTGGCTTCAAGTGGCATCATAATGATTTTATGATTATCGGCTGAAGCCATATCTTTTAAGGCTTCCACGTATTTTTGTGCGACGAAGTAGTTGATGGCTTGAACATCACCTTTCGCAATGGCTTCTGACACCATCATGGTGGCTTTTGCTTCCGCTTCGGCAAGACGTTCACGCGCTTCAGCGTCACGCATAGCGGCTTCAAGACGACCTTCCGCTTCTAATACTGCGGCCTGTTTTTCACCTTCTGCACGTAAAATTTCAGATTGACGATGCCCTTCTGCTTCCAGAATAGATGCACGTTTTGTTCTATCTGCTTTTAACTGACGGCTCATCGCCTCAACCAGTCCCTGATCCGGTTCCAGATCTTTAATTTCAATCCGCGTGACTTTGACCCCCCAAGGTGTGGTGGCGTCATCCACAACGTTGAGTAACCGCGCATTGATATCATCACGTTTTGATAACAATTCATCCAGATCCATAGAGCCCATCACGGTACGAATATTGGTCATGGTGAGATTTAAGATAGCGTTATCCAGTCCGCTGACTTCGTATGCTGCCTTAGCCGCTTCAATCACCTGAAAGAAGACCACACCATCTACGCGCACGGTGGCATTATCTTTAGTGATAATTTCCTGAGAAGGCACATCCAGCACCTGCTCCATCATATTTATCTTGGCACCGATTCGATCAATGACAGGTACAATCAAATGCAAGCCAGGCGATAATGTTCTAGTGTAACGGCCAAAACGTTCAACGGTATATTCGCGTCCCTGTTGAACTGCCTTGACGCCCATCATGATGACGACCACCATCAACACAACAATAATTAACACAAAACTAGAAAATCCATCCATTATTACACCCTCTCGTTCATCGACATTGATCAAACATATTGTTCAAATAATAGCAGCATTGCTACTTCAGATTGTTTATCACTTGAATAATAGGTTTTATTCAGTGGACAATACATAGAAATACTTCCCGAATAGAGTCATTATGAAAACACAAGCACAGTTTTTTTCACTGTTTATCTTATTCCTGCTTTCAATGGTAAGCACCTCTGCAGCAGCTCAACAGTGGTATAAAGCAGAATTAGTGGTTTTCGAAAGATATAGTGGTGCAAATGCTGAACACTGGCCTGAAATGCGCGCCATTAACAATGGCAGCTTAAGTCCGAGTGCTAACAACAATCTCATCAAACCGGCTGGTACCGGTTTATTATATGGCGTTGTATCACGACTCAATAATGCGTCCAATTATCGCGTGCTCTACCACCAAGCCTGGCAACAACCGATTATGAGTAAAGGCAGTGCAAGAAGTATTCAAATCAATTCAAGTAATGGTCTGGTCGAAGGCCAAATCAAACTGTATCGGGTTAATTATCTGCATGCTGATATTGATGTCTGGTTTAAAGAAAACGGTAATCTGCCTGTCAGCAGTACTGGCACAGCGACTGAATCACAAACCTACCCCAATAACCCACATCTGAGCCAAATTCGTCGTATCCGTAGTAAAAACTTAATTTACTTTGATCACCCACGTGTGGCAGCCATTCTGGAGATTGTTCCGGTAGCGACACCGGCTTCAGCGGTATCAAAAACACCGGAAACTTATTCTTTACCTGAAAACTAGCCTGATAGCTGTTTCATCACATTGGCGATGATGGTTTTCACATCATCAATGCCACCGGCAAGGGTTTGTTGAATTTCATCCATTGTCAGCACATTATTTGTAATGCCCGCTGCCCAATTAGCCACGACAGCCAATGTCGCATAAGAAAGCTCAGCTTCTCTGGCCAGGCAGGCTTCCGGCATTCCTGTCATCCCGACCAAATCACAACCATCTCTTGCTAAACGACGAATTTCCGCAGCAGTTTCCAGTCTCGGGCCCTGAACCGCGGCATATGTTGCACCATCTAAAGCTGTCAGGCCCGCATCAGCCGCAGCTTTTAATAATATTTCACGCAGTTCTCGATCATAAGGCCAGGTAAAATCAATATGATTATCAGCGCGGAATTGTTCACTAAAAAAGCTTTGTTCCCGACCATGGGTGTAATCAATAATTTGATCCGGCACAGCCAATACACCCGGTGCAAACTTATCTGTAATACCGCCCACCGCGGCAACAGCCAAAATATCGGTGACACCGATGGTTTTCAATGCATGAATGTTCGCCCGGTAATTAATGCGATGCGGCGGAATATTATGCCGATCGCCATGACGTGGTAAAAAAGCCACTTGTTTACCGTTCAACGTGCCTATTTTTATCGCTGCTGAGGGATCACCATAAGGTGTTTCGACGTGTTTTTGTTCCGTTATTTCCAAACCTGGGTACTGCGTCAGACCACTTCCGCCAATGATGCCTAATAAACGCATTTACGACTCCTTCAGAGCATATACAGCGGGCAGATTACGCCAAAAACCACCCATATCCATACCAAATCCAAATACATAGCGGTTGGGTACCGTTAGACCAATATATTCAGGACGAATGCCAACTTTATTATTGTGGTCTTTATCAAATAAACACACACATTTCACTGAAGCAGCCCCTTCACCGACACAATATTCTCTCAGTGCAGCCAAGGTCACACCTTCATCAAAAATATCTTCAATCAGTACCACATGCCGTCCTTGTAATTGGGTGACGGGTTTCGCCTGCCAACGAATATCACCACCCACGGTTTTATCACCATAACGCGTAGCATGAATATAATCCTGTTCCAGCTTAAAGTTCAGGCGAGGTAATAAATGACCCGCAGTGATAACCGAACCATTCATCACACACAGCATGACCGGTAGCTTATCGGCGTAATCCTGCTGTAACTGCTTTGCCAGACTATCCAGTGCGGCGCTTATTTGGTCCATATCAAAAAGCAAATCCGACTTGGATAGCAGTTCGTCATACTCTGTCATTGCATACTCTCTATTGTAATTCAGGCCTTATAATGACCGATTTGTGCTTAGGATAATTTATGCGCCGTTTCTGGCCTTTAGTCGTGTTTATAATGATTTTTTGCATCGTCTGGCTACTGGCAGATAATGCACAGAAGCCTTTATCTACAGTAAAAAACTATCAGCGGATCATTACCTTATCCCCTAGCCTGACAGAAACCGTGTTTGCATTAGGCCTGGGAGATCATGTTGTCGCGGTCACCGATTATTGCGATTATCCAGCACAAGCTCAAGCTTTACCAAGCGTCGGAAGTTACACCAATACCAGCCTTGAAGCCATTACCCGTCTGCAACCCGACTTGGTCATTATGTTAAACGGTCAGCAGCAGCGACAACAACAGTTGGAACAATTAGGAATAAAAACCTTAGTACTTGATAACTCGACGATTGCTGATATTAAAGAAACCATTCAAAAAATAGCGGATCTGACTGACAGGCAAAACGAAGCAGATAAATTACTTACCAGCATTCAGGCTCAGATTGACTACGTACACAACAAAGTCCGTGGCCTTGTCCCGGTCAGAACCTTGGTGGGTATCGCTCACTATGTAAATAGCGATCAACTTGATACAGTTTATATTGCTGGACAACATGACTTTTATAATGAATTACTTGAACTTGCCGGCGGTGTTAACGTATACACCGATACCACAGTTAAAGTCCCTTCCGTATCAGCAGAAGGGATTATTCGGATGAATCCGGATGCCATTATTGACGTTTTTCCGGAACAAAAAGATCATCAATCCGATATGAAACAGGTCATCAAGCAATGGCAATCCCTGCGCAATGTCAATGCAGTAAAACAGCAGCGGATTTATATTATTGAACATGATTATGCGAGCATTCCCGGCCCTCGGATCTTTAAATTATTACCTGAGATGGCGCAGTTATTACATCCAGAACTAGACTGGCAGGATCATCAGCTCAATGATTAAGGTCAAAAACCTCTCAGTACACATCCAGGACAAAATATTGCTGGAGAATATTCAACTTGATGTCTCTGATGGCGATTACTGGGTCATTGTCGGTCCCAATGGCTCAGGCAAAAGTACCTTACTGAAAACCCTAATGGGTATTCAAGCTCCTCACTCCGGTCAAATTACCCTGAATCAACGTCATATCAAGCAATACAAACAACGTGAGCGGGCACAATTGATGAGTTATGTGCCGCAAAACAGTGGTCGGGAATTACCTTTCACCGTTGAAGAGTTTGTGAAGATGTCACGTTATAGCTATCACTCCCCGTTATCAGAATGGTCCAAGCAAGATCAACTGGCTATTGAAGAAGCCTTGGTGATTACTGACACCCAGTCATTTCGCACACGTCTGATGAAAACCCTTAGCGGCGGTGAATGTCAGCGCGTGATGATTGCGGCCGCCTTAAGCCAACAAACACCGCTCATATTGTTGGATGAACCCACCAGCTATCTTGATCCTCACCATCAGGTAGAAATCCATCAGCTGATTAATCAGCTCAACAAAACACATCAGATGACCGTTATTGAAGTGAGTCATGATATTAATCATGCCGCACATCCTGATAAACAGGTATTAGCGTTACGCGAAGGAAAAGTCTTGTGGCAAGGCAGCGGCCCGGAGTTACTCGATAAACAGCGACTGAAGCAACTCTACCAGCAAGATTTTACCTTTGTTGTACATCCGACTAATCAGCGCTTATTTGCACTGGCTGAAACATCATGACGTCATTGCATAAACTGATATTTATTACCCTGAGCAGTTTTGTCGTTGCTTTTGCTGCACCCTGGATAGGCCTAGGTGATATTAAAAATGAGATTGTTCAACAACAAATTCTGCTGGATATTCGCCTGCCACGGGTGTTGTTTGCCTTTGTTGCCGGTGCAGGCTTATCCCTCTGTGGCATGGTGTTTCAGGCCATGTTTCATAATCCTTTAGCCACGCCTTTTACACTCGGTGTCGCCAGTGGCGCTTCTTTTGGCGCAGCTTGTACAGTATTTTTGGGATTAAATGTCACATTACTTGGATTTGACGTTATTACCATAGGTGCTTTTATTGGCGCGCTGGTCGCCATTACCTTTGTCTTTTTTATCAGCCAGTTACAACGTGGTTTTTCCAGTGAAACCTTGCTACTCACCGGTGTCGCTACCAGTTTCTTTTTTTCCAGTCTGATTTTGTTTATTCAATATCTTAGTGATATGACCGATTCTTTTATGATCATGCGGTGGCTGATGGGAGGATTGAGTTCAGCCAGTTATCACTCGCTATTACAGCTTATTCCGATAGTGACAATCAGTACGGCTACCATTTTATGGCTGAGCCGTGAATTAAACCTGTTAATGGCCGGTGACGATATCGCTTTAAGTCGTGGTGTTTCAGTAAAACAGGTACGTTACCTGTTATTTTTCTCCACCTCTTTATGTGTGGGTGGCATTGTCGCCTTGTGTGGCCCGATTGGTTTTATAGGCATGATGGTGCCGCATATCTGTCGATTGTTAATCGGTACCGATCATCGCTGGTTGACACCTGCAACCCTTATGTTTGGCGGTGGCTTTTTAATTCTGTGCGATGCTGTTGCCAGACTGCTTATTGCTCCCGCAGAAATCCCTGTCGGCGTTATTACTACCCTGCTCGGTGGCCCTTTTTTTCTGTGGCTGTTAATTAAACGTCGACAACGCTAATTCAGGATCTGCTACTCTCTGCCAAGATCTCAGAGGACAACGCTGATGCAGACATCAAGACGACAGTTTCTACAATGGGGGCTAACCTCAACATTGCTTTTACAAGCGCCTTTATCACTGGCGGAAAACCTAAAACAGCCGCCCAGACATATTGCTTTTGATAATCTGCATACCGGTGAAAAACTTGAGCTGACTTACTGGGAAAATGGTTTTTATCAGACTGATGCATTAAAGAAGCTTAATTATATTCTGCGTGATCATCGAACTGGTGAACAAATGCCCATCGACCGACATCTGATTGATTTACTTAACGTATTACATAAAAAAGTCGAGAGTAAAAAACCGTTTCAAATCATCTCGGGTTATCGCTCCAGTCAAACGAATTCCATGCTCAGAAAAACCAGCGATGGTGTAGCCAAAAAGAGTCTGCATATGGTCGGTAAAGCGATTGATGTGCGCCTAGCTGATGTGGAGCTTACTCAACTTCGTCAGGCAGCACTGGAGTTGAATATGGGCGGTGTGGGTTATTATCCAAAATCCAATTTTATCCATCTGGATACTGGTCGTCCGCGGCACTGGCAAGGTTAATCTAACTCTTTCAGCAATCGCTCTGCCAGCTCTCTGACACGCTGCATTTGTTTCTGATAATTTCGGGAAAAGCGCTCATGCTCTTTTTTCATTTCCTCGTGCCTTAACTGCATTTTTTGATGCATTTTCTGATGTTTTTCCAGATTGATATGACTCGGGCAAGTCGTTAAACAATGTTCATCAAGGCCACACTCATAATGGACAAGTTCCGCATTATGTTCATCAATGCGTTTTTTATGTTTCTCAATACTCGATGAATGCTCTGGTAAGGATTTTTCCAGAAGGTAAATTAGCGCCACCATACGTTGTGTTGAGTGCTGCCAGTGTTCAATTTCCTGCTGCCAGCGCTGATCATCCTCCTGCCATTGCAGGTTATATTGTTTTAGCTGTTCCCTGTCCGTCATTGTGTTCACTCCAAACACCCTTTTCATTGCCTGATTTGCTTTTTGAGTGTGACAAAAATACTACCCCTAATACTGACAAACCGACACAGTAAATTCGCCCGGCTTTTTAGGAATGATTCATAGCAGGACAGCAACGTTAAATAAACGTAAAATAACGAGATTTATTTCAGTTTCAGGAAACACCATGTCCCATATTGTCGTTTGTGCGTTATATAAGTTTGTCACGCTAGACAATTACACCGAGTTAAAAGCGCCGTTACTTGATTTCATGCTCGAACACGAGGTTCGTGGCACATTATTGCTGGCACAAGAAGGTATTAACGGCACCGTTGCAGGCTCAAGAGAAGCCATCGATGCCTTGCTGGCTTATCTGCAACAGGATCCGCGACTGGACCCGATAAGTTACAAAGAATCCTTCACGGATACCGCGCCCTTCATGCGTACCCGGGTCAAACTCAAAAAAGAAATCGTCACCATGGGTGTAGAAGGTATTGATCCAAAACAAGTCGTCGGCACGTATGTAAAACCCAAACAGTGGAACGAACTGATCTCTGCCTCAGATGTGTTATTAATCGATACCCGTAATGATTATGAAGTTCAGGTGGGTACTTTCAAAAACGCAGTTAACCCACAAACAGAGAGCTTTAGAGAGTTTCCTGATTATGTGAAATCGCATCTGGATCCTGAAAAACACAAGCGTGTCGCCATGTTCTGCACCGGCGGTATTCGCTGTGAAAAATCTACCGCATTCCTCAAAGAACAAGGGTTTGAAGAGGTATACCATCTGGAAGGCGGCATTCTGAAATACCTGGAAGAAGTCCCCGCAGAAGAATCCATGTGGGAAGGTGAATGTTTTGTGTTTGATGATCGCGTCACGGTGAATCACAACTTGGAAAAGGGCGATTATGACCAATGTCACGCCTGCCGCCTGCCCATCACTGAAGAAGAAAAACAAAGCCCGCTTTATCAAAAAGGCGTGAGCTGTCCGCATTGTTACGACAAAACCACACCGGAACAAAAAGCCCGTTATGCTGAGCGCGAAAAGCAAATTCAACTAGCCAGACAACGTGGTGAAGCTCATATCGGTGTAGAAACTCAGGAAGCAGTTGAAAAACATCGTGCAGAGAAAAAACGTCGTCGCGAATTAGATCGTCAGGCAGCCAATAAAAAGGCTTGATATGTATCTACTCCGCCTTCTCTGTCTGAGCTTTTGTTTAGGGTTTAATCCAGTCTGGGCTAGCGAACATGATGTTGCTGTCGCCACTGCTCACCCATTAGCCACACAAGCAGGTATTGAAATTCTACAACAAGGCGGCAACGCTTTTGATGCCGCTGTAGCCGTTACTGCCGCCTTAGCCGTAGTCGAACCAGCAGGTTCAGGTCTGGGTGGTGGCGGTTTCTGGTTGCTGCATCAGGCAGAAACCAATAAAGATATCATGCTAGATGGACGTGAAATGGCACCGGGTAAAGCCAGTGCAGATATGTATCTCAATAAACAAGGCGAGTTTGAACAATCACGTTCACTCAATGGCCCACTTGCTGCCGGCATTCCCGGTGTGCCTGCCGGTATCGTTTATCTAAGCAAACACTATGGCAAACTGCCCCTTAAACAAAGCCTGGCACCGGCTATTCGTTATGCCTTGGAAGGCTTCGCAGCGGGTCAGCACTACACAGATATGGCGCGCTTTCGGTTGCCGGTATTAAAGCAATATGCTGCCAGCCGTCAGCAGTTTCTTAAGGATGGGCAAGTCCCCAGTGCGGGCACTATCATTAAACAGCCTGATTTAGCGCATACTCTTAATAGCATTGCCGAACAAGGCAAAGCAGGTTTTTACCAGGGCGAGATAGCCCAGCGTTTAGTGCAAGCTGTTCAGCAACATGGTGGCATCTGGACTTTAGATGATTTACAGCGTTATGAAGTCAAACTCAGACAGCCTATAAAAGGTCACTATCAAGGTTATACCATCACCTCTGCAACACTTCCTTCTTCCGGCGGTATAGTGATGGTTAATGCATTAAATCAGCTCTCTGCTTTTGACTTAAGCGATACAGATATCACACAAAAACGTCATCTGGTGATCGAAGCTATGCGTCGGGCTTATCGAGATCGTAGTCGTTTTCTGGGTGATGCTGATTTTGTAGCTATTCCTGACTACTTAACCTCAGTCGACTATGGCAAACAACTCAGTGACACGATTGATCCTGTCCATGCTACGCCTAGTTCAGATGTCGCAGACAAAGCCATCGAAGGTGAAGACACCACTCACTTTTCCATACTGGACAGTCAGGGCAACCGGGTGGCCGCGACCTTAAGTGTGAATTACCCCTTTGGTTCAGGCTTTGTTGCACAAGGTACCGGGGTCTTATTGAATGATGAAATGGATGATTTCTCTGCCCCTTCCGGTGCTTCCAATATCTATGGCCTGGTAGGAAATGAAGCCAATGCCATCGCACCCTATAAGCGACCATTGTCGAGTATGACACCGACCTTTGTCGAAAATGACGATGAGTTATTAATTACTGGCACACCTGGTGGCAGTCGCATTATCAGTATGGTTTTACTCAGCGTGCTTGATTTTGTCGAAGGCAAAAATGCACAAGCTATCGTTGCCGCACCGCGTTACCATCATCAATATTTGCCAGATGAAGTGCAGGTAGAAAATGTCGGATTCAGTGAGCAGGAACTGAATGCACTGAAACAACGTGGTCATCACATCAGCCCGCTGTCACGCCAGTACGGTGATATGCACATTATCATCCAAGACAAACATAAGGGCACACTAAGTGCGGCAAGCGATCCTCGTGGTGAAGGTCAGGCGACGGTCACCACGCTGAAAAAATAATCACAGCCGCATTTTTTGCGGCATGATGCCTTTTCTGGCTTGCGCTAATGCGCTGGTTTCTAAAATAATCAACCCCACCACGGTGAGTGAAATCGGGATCAGACAAAACCAGCCAATAACAGCAAGCTGAATCATTCGCATATTGGGGTCTTCCTGTCCTTGTAACACCGCCCAAGCGATAATAAATAAGACGAGTGAGACGACATAGGACACGATAAGAAAACGACTACGTCGCCATGCACACTGCCAGTGAGCCAATACCAGCTCTGTTTTATTGGCTGGTCTATGCGCTTGAATCCAGATCGATAAAATCATCATCAGTGAACAAGCGATCGGCACAGCAAAGATCAGCCACAGATTTTCAGTGGCAAAAAGAACGGCAGGTAATAAAAAGTGAAAGATAGCGATATTAAACATCATCCGCTCATGCGGCTGACTGGCGAGATGTGCAGTGTTATCAGTTTCAGACATAAAGACTCCCCTATTGATTATTACGCACCTTTGCGTGCATCAGATAAAGCGGTCATTTCCAACATAAATAAAACTAAAACCATCAATAAAATAGGCACAGCAGCAATTCGGCTAAACACCACAAGCATAATGGTCGCCATATTGTGATCCGGCTGAACAGACGAAAGCAGCCAAGCCACCAGCATAATCAGAGCAGACACACCGTAGCTGATGAGCAACCACTGAGCATGTCGCCAAGCCAAGTGCCAATGTTGCTGAATCAACACCGTATCATATTGAGCAAACTTGGCTTTCCAGGCAATCCAGCCTATGCTGACTAAAGCGCCAATCAGTGCAACACTCAAAATCCAGGCAATATGCCCGGAGCTGAATGCAGCCACAGGAAGTAATAAATGAAACAAGGCAAGATTGATCATCATTCGTTCGTGCGGCAGACTGGCTTGTTTTATATCATTGTTCATCATGTCATCCATTAACATTTGCTAATATAGCTTTATGATGCACCTGATAGACAGTCATTGCCACCTTGATTTTGATGCTTTTGATGAAGACAGAGAAAAAATTCTTTCTGAATGTGCTTCTTCCGGCATCCAACAGATCATCGTGCCTGGCGTTACGGTTTCGCAGTGGCCAAAACTCATTAAAACGTGTGCCCAGTATCCGGCGCTTAGGCTGGCTCTGGGCTTACATCCGATGTTTATGGCAGAACATAAACCTGATCATATTGATCAGTTACGTACAGCATTAACACAGAACAAAGCGATTGCGGTTGGTGAAATCGGTCTCGACTTTTTCATCGCTGATGCCGACAAAGAAGCACAAACCGAGCTGTTTAAAGCACAACTAAAACTGGCTGCAGAATTTGAGTTACCCGTTATTCTGCATGTTCGCAAAGCGCATGATGAAGTGTTAAAACTGCTGAGAGAAATTAAGGTGTCCGGCGGCATTGTGCATGCTTTTAATGGCAGCCTGCAGCAGGCAGAGCATTATCAAAAACTGGGATTCTTATTTGGGGCTGGTGGCGCAATTACTTATCCTCGGGCCAACAAATTGAAAACGCTGTTTACTCAATTGCCAGAAAAACATATCGTGCTGGAAACGGATGCGCCGGATATGCCTCTGGCAGGTTATCAAGGGCAGAGAAATACGCCAGAACGACTTCCCATGATTTTAAGCATGTTGGCAGAGCTTCGTCAGGTATCAGAACAATCGCTGGCAGCGGCTACCACAGCCAACTGCCAGAGAGTGTTTCATCTTTCTTAATCGTGATGACCAATTTCACCTTCCGTGAATAAATAGTCTTTCAACTCATCATTAAACTTAGGATCACGACGACGAATCCATTCCAAAGTCATCGCTGCATGTTCTTTTTCTTCGTCACGATTATGTTCCAGAATCTTTTTCAATTCAGGATCATGACAGGCATCTACCCGTTGGTTGTACCAGTCAACAGCTTCAAGTTCTTCCATCAATGAAACAATGGCACGATGCATATCGCGAGTTTCATTGGATAATTCTTCAATAGGTTCGTGATAGCCTTCACTTGAACCGGCCATAAAAAGCTCCTCTCTCTTAAAAGTTGATTGTGTGAACGATGCTAAAACTAGCATGTACGACGATAAGTTGGCACTATCAAAGGTTAAAAAACACCATAAATAATTCTCGGGACATCCATGGCAAATAAAGACATTTCGCTGATTCTAGATACTGTTAACGACATTATTATTGGAAAACAACAACCTATAAAACTGGCACTGGCGTGTCTGTTAGCCAGAGGCCATTTGCTGATTGAAGATCTGCCCGGTGTAGGCAAAACCACGCTCGCTCACACGCTTGCGGCCACCATGGGACTGACTTTTCAGCGCATTCAATTTACCAGCGATATGTTGCCAGCCGATATTATTGGTATCAGTGTCTATGATCGTGAATCGTCCAGATTCCATTTTCATCCCGGACCAATTTTTACTCAGTTTATTCTTGCTGATGAAGTGAACCGCGCCTCACCGCGCACCCAAAGTGCGCTGCTTGAAGCCATGGAAGAACAGCAAGTCACCGTAGATAACGAAACCTTAAATCTGCCTGAGCCATTTTTTGTGATTGCCACGCAAAACCCCAGCCATCAGATTGGCACCTTTCCCTTACCTGAGTCCCAGCTGGATCGTTTCCTGATGAGGATTGAGCTGGGCTATCCCGATGCTAAAGCGGAACGACAATTACTGATGGGCTCAGATCGTCGTCAGCTGTTAAAACAGCTTCAGGCGGTCACTTCAGCGGAATCATTACTGGCACTGCAACAGCAAGCCAGCCAAGTTATTGTGTCTGATGCGCTGGTTGATTATCTGCAAAAAATTCTGCAGCACACGCGTGAGTCCGGTCATTATCACCATGGTCTGTCTCCCAGAGCCGGCTTAGGTTTACTCAGTGCAGCAAAAGCCTGGGCGTTTATTGCAGGTCGCGATCATGTTTTGCCCGAAGATGTACAAGCCGTTTTACCTAGTGTGGTCAATCATCGTTTGCAATTAATTGATGAAACACAAAAGCCAGACTGGATAGACCGCTTAATTCAACACGTCCCTATTCCTTAACGATGGTTAACAGCATGACTCAGCTCTGGCAGAAATGGCAGCAGCGTCAAAGGCAACGGATTTTTATCATGCCGTCAGCGTATGGCTATGCGTATGTCGTATTGCTGCTAATCATGTTGCTGGGAGCGATTAACTACAATAACAGCCTGGGGTATTTACTGTGTTTTTTACTGGTCGGCCTGGGTCAGGTTGCCATGCACCACAGTCACCGCAATATCAAAGGGCTGAGCGTCAATGTACAGGGGCTCGATCCTGTTTTTAGCGGCCAGCCAGCACAGTTTCGATTGACTACCACCAACCACAAACCTTATCCCAGTTATCAGCTTGAGGTGCGGCATAAAAGCAGTGCCAAGAAGTCACGTTGGCCATTTATCAAACGTTATCAATCACTGCAGTTATTAGATATCGTTGATGGCAATAATAACCAGTCATCAACCCTGAGCATTCCAACGCAAAAGCGTGGTTGGCAGTCATTAAATACCCTCAGCCTTGTCAGTTTTTACCCTTTGGGCCTGTTTCAGTGCTGGACATTATATGAAACCACGGCTCAGGTGCTGGTTTACCCTAGCCCTGAAGGTCAAAAGCCACTTCCGATAACAAATCAGACTGGCCAGGAGTCACATCACAAAGAACAGCATGGCGAAGATGATTTTGCTGGTTTAAGACCTTATCGTGAAGGTGAAGCCCTGCATCGAGTCGCCTGGAAAGCGATGGCACGTGATGATCAGATGCGCAGTAAACAATTCTCCTCTCCACAAGGCCGAGAGCTGTTATTTCGCTGGGAGGATGTGATGGATCTGAAAGACACTGAACAAAAATTATCTCAGCTCTGCCAGTGGATTTGTCAGGCAGAACAACAAGGCGATCGTTATGGCTTGATCTTACCTCAAACCAAAGTATCGCCTTCACATGGCCCATCACATCAGCAGCATTGTTTAAAACAGTTGGCATTGTTTGATGAAAAAAGCTGATTTGTCGCCACCACAATCCACGATAAACGCATTAATCATCGCCTTATCTATCGGCGCGATTCCACACATCATCTACCAACCGGCGTGGGTGGGCATGATGTTTGTCATCATGATCAGTTGGCGCTTATTACATCACTGGAAAAGTTGGCCACTGCCGACAGCCAGCCGCTGGTTAAAAGTGTTACACAATAGTATCGCCTTACTCACCATTGCCATACTTATCGCTCAATTTGGACTCACGATTGGCCGTGATGCAGGCGCTGCTTTGCTGACTATGATGCTGGCGTTTAAGGTCGTCGAAATACGCTCTCTACTTGACTTTTACCTCAGCTGTTTCCTGGGTTTCTTTTTAGTTATCACCAACTTTTTTTATAGCCAAAGTGTATTTATGGTGATGTTAATGCTGATTGTTGTCATCGCTCTGGGGTATTGCTTACTCAGTGTGAACAGTCAGGCAAGCGCACTCAATATCAAGCAGCGCTTATGGTTATCCAGCAAACTGGTGTTGCAAGCCACACCAATGATGCTGTTTTTGTTTGTGTTATTCCCGCGAATCTCTGGCCCAATCTGGGGTTTACCACAAGATGCTAATGCCAGTCAGTCTGCTCAAATGACAGAGCAACTGACCTTAGGTGATTTACCGCCATCACAGGGAATGTCAGGCATTAATGATCAGATCCAAATGGGTAAAATCAGTCAGCTTATTCAGTCTGACGCCATCGCGTTTCGGGTGAAGTTTACTGACAATGAGCTTCCGCCAAGTGCAAAACTGTATTGGCGTGGTCCCGTTTTGTGGAAAACAGATGGCACCGTCTGGTCGCCAATGACAGAAAAACAATCACAGTTACAACAACCCCATATTCAGATTTCAGGATCGTCATACCGCTATCAGATGACCTTGGAACCACACAATAAAACCTGGTTATTCGCCCTCGACTTTCCAACAGAACAGCCACAAATCCTGGCAAGCCATCTCACCAGCGATGGACAATTAAACAGTGCTAAGCCGATAAAACAACGCACGCAATATTCGCTGACATCTAGCCCGTCTTATACCTTTAATGCAGCGGCAGAACCGAACCTTCATGCGGCATTACAATTACCTGAAGGCAAACATCCCCAGACACTTGCTCTGGCAAAACAATGGCAACAACAGACCGACACACCTCAGCAGTACATCAACACTGCTTTAGCATTTTTTAAAAACGACGGTTTTGTTTATTCATTAAGCCCGCCAAGATTAAATGGCGATACCGTCGATCAGTTTTTATTCAACACCAAAGAGGGTTTCTGCGAACACTACGCTGCCAGCTTTACCGTGTTGATGCGGGCAGCAGGTATTCCAGCTCGGATTGTCACAGGCTATTTAGGCGGCGATGTTAACCCTGTAGATGATGTGCTGACTGTCAGACAGCGTGATGCTCACGCCTGGACAGAAGTCTGGTTGCCTCAGCAAGGTTGGCTACGTATCGACCCCACGTCCGCAGTATCTCAACAACGAATTGAACAAGGCATTGGTCGGCTGTTACCACCAGGCAGACAATCCCCAGCGATGCTGGGTGAAAATAACCAACTCGTCGCCGCTTGGAATAGTCTGAAAAACAACTGGAATGCGTTTAATACCGCCTGGGATATGTGGGTCGTGTCATTCGGGCCAGAACGTCAGCTTGAGCTGTTATCAAAACTCGGTATGTCCAATCCCAACTGGCAAAAAATGACTGTTGTGTTGACGCTTTTATTTGTTCTGACCGGATTGGTCATGCTGCTCAGCGTCTGGTTTAAACGACCGCATCACGATCCAGGGGTAGCCTTGTATCAGCGATTCTGTAAAAAGCTTGCCAGACTAGCTATAGAAAAAGCAGACTATGAGGGACCACAAGATTTCGCCCGACGCGCGCAAGCGACTTTGCCCGAATATCACCATCAAATCGATAAAATTACCTCACTGTTTACAGCATGGCGTTACCGCCAGCAGGATGAACAGACGCTCTCTTCCTTACGTAAACAAATAAAAGCTTTTATTCCCAAGCGCTAAGTCACTTTGCCAAGCCGCGTGATTTTGCGGAAAATAGGCAGCCCTGATTCGTTGGTTTTAAGGAACACGCATGGCACATTCCAATCCCCTGTTCGAACGTACTCACATTTTGATTGGTGATGAAGGTATCGAAAAGCTGCAAAACAGCCATATTTTTCTTGCCGGTATTGGTGGTGTCGGTTCATACACAGCGGAAGCGTTAGCCAGAATGGGTGTGGGTAAAATGACACTCGTTGATCATGATGTGGTGTCAGGTTCCAATATGAATCGCCAGCTTGTTGCGCTCCGTTCTACGGTGGATGTATTAAAAGCAGACGTCATCGCGGATCGTATTAAAGATATTAACCCGGACTGCCAGGTCACCTTAATCACCGACTTTTTAACACCCGAATCTATTCCGACTGTTTTATCTCAAGGTTATGACGTCGTCATTGACGCCATCGACAGCTTAAGCAGTAAAGCCGCATTACTGGAAACCGCCTGGCGTAATGAAATGACCGTATTTGCTAGCATGGGTGCAGGCGGAAAACTCGATCCCACCCAAGTCAAAACCGGTGATTTAATGGATACCTCCATTTGTAAACTTGCCAAACACCTGCGTGGTCAACTACGCAAACGTGGTGTTGGTAGAGGTATTCAAACGGTGTACTCACTGGAAGCGCCTCTTCCTCCGCTACCACCGGAACCTGTCAGCCGTGGTCGGGCGCGTGCAGTGAATGGCACGGTGAGTTATATGCCATCCATCTTTGGGTTAACGCTGGCAGGCCTTGTTATCAATCACATCATCGGTGACTCACGACGTGTCTGATCCGACGGATGTGATTAACTGCAACGAGTTTATGTTGCAGCAACTACAGAATTTACTCAGCCAATACGGCTTGGAAATAGAAAAAATCTCAGCCGACGAAGCGATTCCCGGCAGCTTTTTTGGTGAACGTGAAGCGGGTTTAATTGGCAATAAACTTATCGTCCGTGCAGATACACCGGTTCATTCTGTCTTGCATGAAGCGGGACACTATATCTGTATGGACCCAGAGCGTCGAGCCAACTTACATACCGATGCTGAAGGTGACTACGACGAAGAAAACGGCGTCTGTTATCTGCAAATTCTGTTAGCCGGTCATCTCCAGCAAATGGGCCGGGCTCGTATGCTCAGAGATATGGATCGCTGGGGTTACAGCTTTCGTCTAGGCAGTGCCAAAGCCTGGTTTGAACAAGATGCTGATGATGCACGGCAATGGTTACAACACTTCAATATTATTGATTCAGAGCAACAACTCACCGGGCTCGTTCGTAACAGATAATCATTGAACCTCTCCCTGTTTTCTTTTTATATATCAGTCCTTTTCGCCAAGACATAGAGTTGAACAACTTTCTGTACATGTATTACATTACCACCCATACTTTTCCAATAAGTTGTACATGTTAAGGTGTTATGGAAATTGTTTCTTTTACCGAAGCGCGTAATAGTTTGAAGGCTGTTTTAGATCGGGTTATCAATGACGCTGACACCACGGTTATTACACGTCGAGACTCTCAGGATGCGGTGGTGATGTCATTAGATTATTACAATAGCCTAATGGAAACCGTTCATTTACTTCGTTCACCCGCAAACGTTGAGCATCTGAATAAATCCATTGCCCAGTATAGACAGGGAAAAGCGATACAACGGGAACTACTGGATGAGTAAACGACTGCTGACATGGACAGATGAAGCATCGAGTAGCTATTTATATTGGCAGACACAAGACAAAAAAACACTGAAACGAATCAATAATTTGATTGCTAATATTAAACGCTTTCCATTTGAAGGTATCGGTAAACCTGAGGCGTTAAAAGAAAATTTATCTGGCTTTTGATCACGGCGAATTGATGACATAAATAGATTAGTCTATGCCGTGGATGACGACGCAATCACCATTATTTCCTGCCGTTATCATTATTAAGGTCATATCGAAAAGAAAATCATGCATCGTTGGGTTTCGCTAGCGCTCTACCCAACCTACACAATAAAAAAATTCTCTTTCGTAGGTTGGGTTGAAGCATGAAACCCAACAAATACAACTACTTCAAAAATCTCATTTTCACTGTACACTGACCACTAAAATCAAAACTTAATTAAGGCTTTTACAGGAGGCACAATGAGTACGCCGATTTCTTCTCCCGTCACTGATTTACTTGAAGCTCAAGGTATTACGTTTGAAGTGATTGAAATCCCCTTAACCGAAGATAAAAAACCAGTGCGTAATTTGGAAGAGCTGTTAAGCAGTCAGGGACACGATCCGAAATCTGTGGTACGAAGTCTGCTGTTTAAAACGGGTTCGGACAATTATGTGCTGCTGGCCGTGGCCGGTGGTGGTCGTGCAGATTGGGGCATATTAAGAAAACATCTCGAAGAACGAAAACTGCGTATGGCCGAGTTTGATGAAGTGCCAGAAGCGACTGGCTACGTGGTAGGTGCTGTGCCACCGATTGCTTTACCTGATAGCGTGACAGTGTTACTCGATGAGAGCGTCACTCAGTTTGATAATGTGGTGATTGGCAGTGGCGTATTAGGTTACGCTTTAGGCTTAACTTCAGCCGACTTACAAAAAGTCATGGCCGATGTCGATCGCGGCACCTTTGTTAAAGAATAAATACGTGTATCGATAAAGAAAAAGGGCTGGCATCTTTCAATGTCAGCCCTTTTTTATGGCTTAAACCTTAAACTCAATCTATGTCGTCAAAGTCCCCTTTCCGGGTGGGATTGGGTTTAGCCGACGTTGAACGTTTCTCAGCTTTTTCATGATGTGAGTCTGAATGCTGTTGATGATCAGTATCATCATTAAACAGCTCTTTCACTTCCACCTCATTCACCATACGCAGTGGCGCCGCAGGTGCTTTACCCTGTTTGTCCTCACCAAAGTATAGAGTAAGATGTGGGAATGGAATTTCGATACCCGCCGCATCCAGATGACGTTTAACCAAACGGTTATAGGCACGACCGATACTCCACTGACTGCCCGGTAAGGTTTTGATTCTGACACGCACATTGACTGAACTATCTGCCAGAGCAGTGACCCCATGTACTTCCAGTTCTTCTGTCAGGATTTGTGAACGATTAGCATCATCCGACATCAACTCAGCAAAGGCTTCACGTAATTTAACGATCACTTCATCCGTATCTTCACGATAGGCCACACCATACTCACCCACATGGTATGCAAACTCACGCATATAGTTAGATACCGTGCCGACAGATGAGAACGGAATAATATGGAAAGTGCCCGACAAATCACGTAAGCCTAAAGAACGAATGGTCAGTTTTTCTGCTACACCGGTAATACCATCAGCAGTGACCACATCTCCGGTATTTATCGCATTTTCTAACTGGATAAATATTCCGGTAATCACATCCTGCACCAGCTTCTGGGCACCAAAGCCAATCGCTAAGCCCATTACACCTGCACCAGCAATCAAAGGACCGATATTGATACCAATTTCAGACAGCACAATCATCGTCGTCATCACAATAATAGTGATCGCAATCGCGTTTCTGAAAATCGTTAATAGGGTTTTCTCTCTGGCGCTGGGCATGCGACCGCTTTGTTCCGGATTCAAGCGGTGTTCTATCCAGCTTGCCAACACGATCCAGGTCAACATGGCCACCGCAATAATGAAGAAAATCGAAATGGCTGAGGTAATCACGTGCATACCCACTGGTGAGGCAAGCCATGCAGCTAAATT
This sequence comes from Methylophaga sp. F-2, assembly GCF_056859315.1. Taxonomy (NCBI): domain Bacteria; kingdom Pseudomonadati; phylum Pseudomonadota; class Gammaproteobacteria; order Thiotrichales; family Piscirickettsiaceae; genus Methylophaga; species Methylophaga sp. F-2. The sequence goes on along the minus strand of NZ_JBSXOF010000016.1, from coordinate 209,533 downwards.
AACGATGCCCCACGCATCCAGAATTGTGCTGATAATGAGCATTACAACAATCAGTTTGAACACTTTGAATACCCGAGGCAGTTGCTCGTTTATTCGTGCCTCTGCATTGGCTAAGTGCTGGTTGAGGATATAAGGCAGTCTGATGCTATAGCTCGCTGCCATATCCAGTAAAGCGATAATCCCCATACCTACTAATGCAGCGATCACCGTTTTCAGTGTGGCTAATAATATGATGGGTAAGGCTTCTTCAGAATTAACGAGTAAACCTGCACCCAGCACTAAAAAGTAGGCAATGGCAAACCAATGCCAAGTTTTCGCCAGTACGCGGAGGGTGACATCATTCACGCCAAAATGACTATGTTTCGCTGTAGCAATCAACTGCTCTCTCACTCTGTTTTTATTACGCAAAACCACACTTAATGCAAAAATCACCGTAAACAGAACAATAAACAAATTCGCTAATTGACTCAGGCTTTCTGAAATTGACATGGCAAGGAATGGCACGATAAACAACGTGCCATAACCCACCAATGAGACGATTGTTGAGAAGAAGCTAGACCAGTAACGCGCTGTTTCCGAGGACAAACTTAATAAACGTAACCCTTCGTTTCTGGACGCAAAGATCGCTCTGATAACCACTTTGGTTAATTCCACTGCCAGGAAAATATTCAAGAATAAGGTTTCAGAAACCGCGATTTCACCCATTTTTCCGACACCCAACAGAGCCACGCCGTATCCGGCAAGCCACGCAAATGCAACTACGGCGACATCCACTACGGTAGCGATGATGACCGCGGTGACTTTGATAACCAGCGCATGGGTATTGTGTTCACGTAAGGCAAATTGATTGGTACTACGGAAGATGATTCGGGCCAGTAAGCGAAACAAAATAAAACTGGCAATGGTGGCAGCCGCGACAATCGCCACTGAGATTAAATCCGAGAACCAGCCTTTAGTGGTTTTATCTGTGCCATCCCAGATTGAAGTCAGTGCCTGCCAACTTCCTGTTAACGTCGACATCATGGTTTGCACAACGGTCTGACTTTTTTCAGCGATGGCTGCAGCAAACGAATCATCTACTTTCTTTTCAGATGCTTTTGCTTTCTCAGCAGATGAAGTTTCAGTGCCCGTTTTATCCGCATTTTCGGATAAATCTTTTAGCTCTTTGATCAACTTATCGCGAGAATCAGGATTTTCGATAATATTCGCTAAACTTCGATATACATCTGATTGAGATTCACTGCCAGATGAAGCTTGTGCTTCCTGTGCTGCGGTATTTGCCATTGTGATGGAAGGTAATGAAACCGCTATCGTGAAAATAAAAAGAAATAAGAATTTTGTTAGAGAATTCGTTATTAAAACGTTTGGCACAAAGCACTCCCAAATTAGGCCAGATTAAATATTGTGAAAAAGATAATGGTATACAACCTTACCAATTCAGCAAAGCACACACAAATTACTACATATGAATGACAGTGAATAAATCGTGATGATTCCATCGCCTGTCACACTGGTAGAATAACCCTACTCTTTGTCAAAGACCATGACTAACCAGACGCATTTCAAATAGGAATTATTATGGACTCTGATATCCGACTGAGCTACGCCGGATTGTTAAAAAATCATTTTGGATTGATTGCAGCAGCCTACCTGGCGGTTTTTACCGGTAATCTGGGACAAAGCTTTTTTATTGGCCTGTTCAGGACCGATATCAGTGAATATCTCAATATTTCTGCCGGTGAATTTGGATCACTCTATGCTGTCATTACCATGATAAGTGGTTTTCTGGTGATGCATTTTGGTCCCAAGATTGACTGGATAGCTCCCCGGCGTTACGTGCTGAGCGTACTTACTGCACTGACCATAGGCGTATTAATGCTCACCCTTTCTCCCTGGTGGGGCTTATGTATTTTCGGGCTGGGTCTACAACGTTTATGTGGTCAGGGCTTAATGACTCACTTTGGCAGCACCCTTGCCGGACGCGAATTTAAAACCAATCGTGGTAAAGCCCTAGGACTTGTCACTTTAGGCATGCCTACCGGTGAAATCATCTTACCGCCCATTATTGCTTTGATGGCCGTCAGCTACAGCTGGCAACAAGTCTGGTGGAGTATTCTTGCTGTGCTTATTGTGCTGTGGGTGTTACTGATTCTATTTGTTGACTGGCCGCCAGCTCCGCGTCAAAAGCATGAAAACAAACAACATAAAGACGCGGGCCCCAGCCCGACTCGCGATCTGCGTTTCTGGTTATTGCTACCGATGCTGATGGTATTGCCTATTACCCTGACCGGTATTTTTATCTATCAGGCTCAGATGACTCTCGACTTATTAGCCAGCCCAACCACTTATGCACTGGCGTTAACTGGTCTCGGTATTGCTCGATTCCCAGGTGCATTATTAGGTGGTCGCTGGATTGATGAATACGGGGCCACCACACTCGCCAAACTTTATTTAGTGCCATTTGCTTTGGCCTTATTATTTGCAGCGACCATCGGAGGTGATATCGGGATCTGGGTATTAATGCTCGGTGCGGGCACCGCTCTGGGTATGTCCTCCCCTATCGGTGATACCTTATTAGTTCGGCTGTGGGGACGTGATCACCTGGGTCAGGTACGATCATTAAAATCCGCTTTTTTAGTGTTTTCTACCGGTATCGCACCGGCATTTTTGGGCTTTATGATCGATGCCGGCGTGACCTTTCAGAGCATCCTATTGGGCATGCTGACTTTCTTAGTCATCGCCTGGGTATTAGCACAAGGGCCCATTAGAGAAGCGCATAATAGCCCGAGCGATTAATGATGGAATCATTGCTCAGGCTATTTAAGACGCTTCATAGAATATTTAAGAAAACTATGGGCAGGTATAACCACCATCAATCACTAAGTCTGTGCCGGTCATAAATGATGATTCATCAGAGGCCAGAAAAATTGTGCCGTAAGCGATTTCGTGAGGTTTACCAAAGCGTTTCATCGGCACCATTGAGATAAGCGGTTCCCATTCCTCTTTTGGCACACTGCTTTCAAATAAGTTGGTATCAAACATCCCCGGACAAATCGCATTGACGCGGATATTGTCGCCGACAAACTCCATTGCCGCTGATTTGGTCATTAAACGCACAGCGCCTTTTGTGCTCTGGTAGGCGGTTGAAACACCAGCCCCGGCAATACCGTAAATGGAAGCAAAGTTGACTATCGAACCACCACCAGCACGTTTCATCGCCGGTACTGCTGCTTTCATGCCTAATAAAACACCTAGCTGGTTGATATTCACTATCTGATAAAACTTTTCTATGGTGTGCTCTAATAAGCCAGCGTGGTAATAAATCCCGGCATTATTGACTAACACATCCAGTCGACCAAACCGCTTTTCGGTTTCCGCTACTGCATCAGTCCAGTCTTGCTCCTGAGTAACATCAAGTGCGACAGCAATCGCTTCACCGCCATTCTGGTTTATTTCTTTAACCAGATTAAGCGTCTTTTTCCAGAGGGCATCAGCAGGTTGTTCTTCAGCAATGATCGGATCTTGCTTTAAGTTAGCAGCAACAATTTTTGCCCCTTCTTTTGCCATCATCCGGACCTGCTCACTACCCAGCCCACCACCAGCACCTGTGATTAAAATGACTTTATTGTCTAATCTACCCGCCATTATCGTTTCCTCTAATCTTTTTAAATAATGAAAAACAATGGAATTACATTGCTTGTTGGAAACATCGTAAGAGCGAAAAAAAAGTGCCGCAAGACGGCACTTTTCAGAGACTTAGTTACTTAAAAGTAACCTATGGCATCGATTCAGAACGAGTTTTTTATCTAAGCCAAGAAAAAGACTTACGTGGCAGATAAATTAATCCGCATCAAACACCCTGACTAATAATTGGCGTATTGCTTCCGGTTCAAAGGGTTTATCACAAATGGCGGTGACACCTGCGGCTTTCACTTCACCCAAACGGGCAGCATCGTCATCACTGGTGACCATGATAATGGGAATAAACGCATTATTAAGTTCGTTACGCACATATTCCACTAATTGTTTGCCATCCATATTGGGCATATTCAAGTCGGTAAAAATAAGATCAAACTCATTATTTTTAACGGCTTCTGCCCCCTGCTTGCCATCATTTGCTTTGGAAATATCACTCATCCCCAGATTTTTTAACACACGAGTAATGTGGTTTCGGGCAGTCAGGCTATCGTCAACGACCAGCACTTTAAGTGCTGTAATATCGTAGTTATCTAACTCAAGCCTGGCAGGTTCCATGAAATCAATGGTGGTTGCCAGGGCTTTTTCTAAATCATGACTATCGAAGGGTTTTGGCAGCAGTGCCACAATTCCAGCTTGGCGAACATCGTCTAATTCCTCAAAACGGGTTTCACTAGAGACCAGCATAAAGTGAATATTGGTTTCACTTTTGATCTTACGAGCTAATGCAATCAGTTTTGCTGCATCCATATCCGGTAAATGCAAAGCACTAATCACCAGATCTGGTGGGTATTGCATCATGATTTTTAATGCTTCCATACCGGAAGCCACACCCTCAATGTTATATACACCGGCCTGTTGCAGGTGGGTGACAATAATTTTCCGCTGGGTTGAAGATGGCTCTACTAGAACAATCGACAAATCCGACAAACTCACTGAAGCCATAGTCCAACTCCGTTGTTATAAAACAGGCTAAGCCTAATATAGCAAGAAGAAACAAAGCTTCATAATCTAAAGTCGCGATTGTGCTTGTAGATTAATTGCAGTCAACTTTAATACTTTTCCCCTAACTATTAGCTAGTTAGCTTTGGATTAACAAAACTCATCATTAAATTACTAAATTTTCATTTTTTAAGGTCGTTAAGGATTAAAGGTAGTTATCAACCATGTCTTGCCAACTACAGCCGTTTTCTCGAGGAGTAAATATGAGCATAGGAAACATTTATCACAATGCATCAGTGATGAAAAAATCGATGATTCCACCTGCTGTCATGACTGTGATGCTCACTATCCTACTCATCGTCATCACAACAAACCTCAAAACTGTCTCTAATAACATTGATGATGTTGTTTACAACTTAGCACCGGATACGGATTTAGCTGCCCAAATCATGAACAAAGTGAATGAGAAAAGGCTGCAGGTGAAAAACTATATCAAGACTTCCGATAACAGTAATGTAGAAAAATTTAAGTCGATAGCTGACGAATTACAACAGCTTATTACTACGGCTCAGACAGACATTAAAGCATCAGATCGCGTCAAGCTGATTAATGAAATTGATGAATTAAACAGTCGTTATGATGAAGCTTTTCATAATGATGTTGTCGCTAACATGTCCATCAGAAATAACATCGTTTATGACAACTTAAATAAAAATGGGAAGTTAGCTGAAAAAAGTTTAGATGGCATACTGAATTCTGCCCACGATAACTATGATATCGAAGCCACTTTTTATGCAGGGGAAACACTTAAGTCTTTTTTATTATCACGACTCTATGTCTTCAAATATTTAGATACCAATAGTATTGATGATAACAACCTAGCTCAAAAAGAACTTAAATCCACCCAACAATGGTTAGAAGAATTACTCGCCAACACAATAGACAACCAAAGCTTGCAGTCTGCCCGTGAAGCAGCCATACAAATCGAAGCGTATAAAAACGGTTTTATCGAGTTAGTCGCAGCTATTACAAAAAGAAACAATGCTATCAATAATGTGTTGGACACAAATGGCCCTATCATTTCCAGTAAAACGCAGGCTCTGAAAGACAGTGTGTTTAAGTCAATGATTGAGCAGGGAGAACAGGCAAAAACCAATATCATCAAAACAGAGCGCTTTAGCTACCTTGTCTATGCCATTGCGGCTATCGCTGGCATATTTATTTCTTTCAAACTCGCGCAGGGCATCGTTAACCCCATTGAAAAAATGAAAGGCGTTATGGACAAAGTGGCTGATGGTAACCTGACCCTACGTATCGATATTGATAACAAGGATGAGCTGGGTCAGTTTGCGGATAATTTCAATCAATTTGTCGCCCAATTAGAACAACTGATAAGAGAAATTGCACTGGCAACTGAACATCTATCTACTGCTGCTGAAGAAACCTCCAGTGTGACAAGAGACTCCACACAGAACATTCTCAAACAGCAAAATGAAACCAGCCTGGTAGCTACTGCCATCAATGAAATGACAGCCACTGTTCGTGAAGTCGCCACCAATACTGAACAAGCTTCGCTGGCGGCATCCAATGGAGATCGTGAAGTACGTTCTGGGCAGCTGGTGATCAACCAGATGGTTGAATCCATCGAGCGTTTAGTGAATGAAATCGAGCACTCTTCAGGCGTTATTCAAACGCTCAAAACAGGTAGTGTCAACATTGAAACAGTGTTAGACGTGATTAAAAGCATCGCCGAACAAACGAATTTACTGGCATTGAATGCCGCTATAGAAGCTGCTCGTGCTGGAGAACAAGGCAGAGGCTTTGCTGTTGTTGCAGATGAGGTTCGCTCACTGGCGCAAAAGACACAAGAATCAACATTGGAAATTGAACAGCTTATCGCCACATTACAGTCCAATGCTGACGACGCAGTTAACTCAATGAATTCCAATAAGCTCAGCGTCAGTGCTTTGGCTGAGAAAACCAGCCAGGCAACCGAATCATTGAATAGCATCACTTCTGTCGTTTCATCCATCACTGAAATGAATGCTCAAATCGCCACAGCAGCTGAAGAGCAAAGCTACGTTGTCGAGGAAGTGAACAACAACGTCCACAATATTCAGATTATTTCAGAGAGTAATGCCACGGCTTCTCAACAAATATCATCAGCCAATAATGAAATTGCAGACTTAAGTGCCAAACTCAAAATTCAGGTAATGCGATTCCAGGTTTCCTAACTTATAAAGATGATCCAGCCAGTCTCTTTAAAGAGGCTGGCTATTTTTTTACTTCCCAACCCCTCATTTTCCTGTCAAATTTTTCACACTGACTTTTATATTATTAGTGACTCACCTATGCTGTATGTGTCAACTGATAAAGGAACCTTATGCCTGAAGATCTGCACATCAAGATTCGTAACTTGGAAAAATCCGATTATCCCCAACTCAAATTATTGATGGATAAAATTTACGATGATATTGGTGGCGCCTGGCCAGAACATACTATTTTCAAACTGATTGATGACTTACCTGAAGGCCAGATTTGTATTATCGATCACGACACCATTATCGGTGTGGCCTTGTCGGTACAAGTGAACTATCAACGTTTCAGTAATCCGCATACCTACGATGATTTAATCAGTAAAAAAGAAACCATTCTGAATAATAAAAATGGTGACGCTCTATATGGGCTGGATGTACTAATTCATCCAGATTATCGGGGTTACCGCCTAGGCCGTCGTTTATACGAAGCAAGAAAAGAGCTGTGTCGCCAACATAATCTTAGAGCCATTCTCGCCGGTGGCCGTATTCCAAATTATCACCAGTATGCTGACGAAATGACGCCTGCCGAGTATTTTGAGGCCGTCAAAAACAAACGTATTTACGATCCCATTCTCACCTTTCAGTTATCGAATGACTTTCAGGTGACGCGTTTATTAAAGCAATACCTGCCTGAAGACGAAAAATCTCAGGGTTACGCGACGTTGCTGGAGTGGCGCAACATTTTTTATGAACCGGAAAGTACCGTTATTGAGACCCGGAAAACTCAGGTTCGTATCGGCGCGATTCAGTGGCAGATGCGTGAAGTCGAGTCTGTTGAAGAATTGTTAAGTCAGGTCGAATATTTCATTGATGCCTTATCCAGCTATAAAAGCGACTTTGCCCTGTTTCCTGAGTTTTTCAACTCTCCATTAATGGGACTTAGCCCCGATCAACGCAATCAAACCGAAGCGATTCGTTTTTTAGCCAGCTTTACTGAACGTTTTAAAACAGAAATGTCGCAAATGGCAGTGAGCTATAACATCAATATCATCACCGGCTCCATGCCATTATTGGAGGACGATGTTCTCTATAATGTTAGCTATCTGTGCCGTCGCGATGGCACGATTGAACGACAAACCAAAGTTCATATCACCCCACATGAACGTCGTGACTGGGTGATAGAAGGCGGTGATCAATTACAAGTCTTTGACACCGATGCAGGTCGTGTAGGCATATTGATTTGTTATGACGTTGAATTCCCTGAGCTGGCTCGTTTATTGGCACAACAGGATATGGATATTCTTTTTGTACCGTACTGGACTGATACCAAAAATGGTTATCTACGGGTACGTCACTGTGCTCAGGCTCGCGCCATTGAAAATGAATGTTATGTCGTTATCTGTGGCAGTTGCGGTAATCTGCCTCAGGTAGAAAATCTGGATGTGCAATATTCTCAGGCGGCTGTATTCTCCCCTTCTGACTTTTCCTACCCCCACGATGCCGTGATGGCTGAAACAACCCCAAATACCGAGATGATTATGTTCTCGGATCTGGACTTGGATAAACTCAAACTGACTCGCAGTGAGGGCTCGGTAAATAACCTAAAAGACCGACGAACTGAACTCTACACACTGAAGTGGAACGGCAAAACTAAATGACAGAGCATCCAATCATCAGTCAGATCAAAGCAGCAGACGAAGCCATCATCGCAGAAGACTTCGATACATTATTAGATATTTACACTGACGATGCGCTGCTAGTGGTACAACCCGGCATGAATGCGATCGGCAAAGCTCAGATCCGTCAGGCATTTGAGAAGATTGCTGTTTATTTTCAACATGGTTTACAGATAAAACAGGCGGCATTAGAAATTTTAGAAACCGGTGATAGCGCTCTGGTACTAGCCAATACCATTATCTCTGCACCATGTATCGAACCGACCACAAGACAAGCGACGTATGTCTTTGTTAAAAACAGCGATGATATCTGGCGATGTGCTATTGATAACTCTTATGGACATGCCATTCTTCAGAACAAATAAAAACAGTGTTACTCATGAATACGAGGCTAAAATGGAATTAGAAACTCAAACAGCTCATATCGCTATGGAAACGGATATTGACCCTGCCGCTGGAGATCAAGCCTATTTTTCTGTATCCACCACCAAGCTGAAATGGCTTTATCTCGCCACATTTGGTTTATATGGTATCTATTGGTTTTATAAAAACTGGAAACTTCAGCAGCCTTTTATCGATGGCAAAATTATGCCGGTGATGCGTGGCATATTTTCTATTTTTTTCACTCATGCATTAACTAAACGCATCAAACAGAGTATGTTGCGCCAAGACATTCCGGAGAATAAACATTTAGGGTTTCTCGCAACCATGTTTGTCTTACTGGTCATTCTTGGCAACCTCGCAAGCACCTTAGCTGATAATCATGTGGTACCTGAATATTTCAATATTATCTGGCTGGTATTGTTTTACCTGAGTGCTTACCCATTGATTGAGCTACAAGACAAAATCAATATGCTTAAGGACGACCCGATTGGTGCTATTAACTCACGCTATGACTGGCGAGGTTATGCCGCCTTATTCATAGGGGGTGTACTTTGGCTGCTGGCTATCCTTGGTGCAGTTGCCTTAATCGCACAAAACTAAAAGGAGACATATCGTGACATTAGAAAACGTATACCACGCAGCATTTACCGGTTTATTTATCATCTTATTAACACTGTTAGTGCAATGGTTTATTGCAAGTAAAACCAAGGCCTCACAACCAGGTGCCATTCCAGGAAAAATTGATGAAAACTTGAGTCATTCCTCATTTGTGTTCCGTGCCCACCGCACCTTTATGAACTCGCTGGAAAACCTACCTTTGATGCTTGGAACATCTTTTATGGCGATTCTTATTGGCGCCAATGCTCTATGGACGGGGATTTTTATCTGGGTATTTGCCATCGCACGAATTATCCATATGGCCCTGTATTACAAAATTGCCACTGAAAAAAACCCCAGCCCAAGAACAGTGTTTTTCATGATTGGTTTACTGGCAAATATCGCATTATTAGTCCTGTGCGCCATCACACTTTTATAATGTTGTGTTAATTTAAAAAATCAAAAATTAACCAACGTTAAAAACACCACTCTCGACAAAATATAAAATATTGGTAATCATTCAACGACAATACCAAGGTAGGCCAATAGTAGATGGATAACATGGTAATGCGAGAGACCATCCTCAAAGGATTAGAGAACGAATTATCCTTAACAGAAGCAACAGAAATAACTGATAACTTAAGCTATATTTTGTCTGTTATCCGTAAACATCTGGAGATGGATGTTGCTTTTATCTCCGAGTTCACCGATCAAATACGAAAAATTGAAGTGGTCGATTCAGCAGAACGAGACATTTCTCTAAAACCCGGACACGCTGACCCTACTGAACTGACTTACTGTCGGAAGATTGTTGATGGTGAGCTGGATGAAATCATTGCTGATACTTCAGAAAATCCATTGACTAAATCGATGTCGATTACACAAGAGCTGGATATTGGTAGCTACTTAGGTGTGCCCATCGTACTTAATGATGGTGAAGTCTATGGTACTTTCTGTTGTTTCAGTCATACGCCTGACACAACGCTAAGCGAACGAGACTTAGCATTAATGAAAATTTTTGCTGACATAGCCGCCCGTCAAATTGATAAGCAACTGATCAAGAGTCAGGAAGAAAATCAAATCAAAAGACGAATCAGCAAAGTCTTATCAAATAAACACATCAAAACTGTTTTCCAACCGATATATCACGTCGACGAAAAAAGAGTGATTGGTTATGAGTGTTTATCCCGTTTTCTCAACACACCATATCGCACGCCAGATATCTGGTTTGAAGAAGCCCAATTTGCCGGCTTGGGAGAGGAGCTTGAAATAATGGCTATTACAGCGGCCCTTGATAAGATGAATCTTTTCCCAGCCGACATCAATTTTTCTCTAAACATATCACCTGAGTACGTGATAAATGGTGCCGTTGAAAGAGCTTTAGACCAGCATATATTTAATAAAAAAATTATTCTTGAAGTCACTGAACATGCTCAAATAACAGACTATCATGCCTTTCGTAAAGCTATACAATCACTGCGAAAACAAGGTGTGCGTCTTGCCATTGACGATGTTGGTGCTGGTTATTCCAGCCTTCATCATATCTTGGAACTGGGTGCAGATATAATCAAATTGGACATCAGCCTAATCAGAAATATTGATACTGATACATCCAGAAAAGCACTAACCGCTGCGTTACTTGCTTATGCCAAAGAAACCTCATGCGAAGTTTTAGCCGAAGGCGTAGAAACAGAGCAAGAATTCCAAGAGCTGGTTCGACTCGGCATCAAAAAAATACAAGGCTACTTCATCAGCCAGCCGCTGGAGTTAGAAGACGCAGTGAATTTTTCTTACTCAGCTTTCTGAACGAAGACATAGCAGCCGTTTATAGGTGCTATGCCTTCATTAACAAAATGAATTTATCTAAATCTCACTCATTAACTTTAAAGAAAGGCTTTGTTTTGATAGCCAGAGCCACCAATGACAACATCACTGGCACTTCAACCAAAACACCGACCACCGTGGCTAATGCAGCGCCCGAATTCAATCCAAACAGGCTAATGGCAACAGCTACCGCCAGTTCAAAGAAATTAGACGTGCCAATAAGTGCAGCAGGTGCAGCAACATTAAACGGCACTTTCCACAAATAAGCCCAACCATAAGCAATGGCAAAAATACCATAGCTTTGAATCAGTAATGGAATCGCAATCAAAACAATAACTAACGGTTTAGCCAGAATGGTTTCTGCCTGGAAACCAAACAATAGAACCACCATCGCTAACAAACCAAGAATTGAATAAGGCTTAACTTTTTGCGTAAAACGAGCAATTTCATGGTGATCCTGACTATTATCAAGACGTTTCCGTGTGATATAGCCGGCCAGTAATGGAATCACCACATACAGTACAACTGATAGAAATAAGGTTTCCCATGGCACGATAATATTGGTCATACCCAGTAGAAAGGCCGTAATCGGAGCAAAAGCAAACACCATGATTAAGTCGTTTATTGATACTTGCACCAGTGTGTAGTTTGCATCACCTTTAACCAACTGACTCCAGACAAATACCATGGCTGTGCATGGCGCAACCCCCAATAAAATCATCCCGGCAATGTATTCTTTTGCTGATTGAGGGTCGACCCAGTCGGCAAACAGAATCTCAAAAAATAGAATACCCAGCCCGGCCATAGTGAAAGGTTTGATTAGCCAGTTCACCACCAACGTGAGGCACAATCCTTTTGGTTTTTTACCAACATCTTTGATCGAGGCAAAATCCACATTGACCATCATCGGGTAAATCATCAACCAGATAAATACGGCGACAGCCAGATTCACATTGGCATATTGCCAAGCGGCCACCATTTGAAACACTGATGGAAACAAGGCCCCCAAAGCCACACCAGCAACAATACAAAGGCCAACCCAAACCGACAAATAACGTTCAAAAAAGCCTATTGCTGAACTAGAAGACGAGTTCATACCAATTCCTCTTCGATACGTGTTTTTAGTAACTGAAACGCTTCATCAAAAGCAGCTTCAATTTCCGCCTCCGTTCCCTCCGCTTTAGCAGGATCAGGAGTGCTCCAATGCAGTTTTTTATACTCACCATAAAAAATCGGACAAACTTCATTGGCGGCTTGGTCACAGACGGTAATCACATAATCAAAAGGTTGACCCGCAAACTCATCCCATGACTTGCTGACCGGATGACCAGGATCGATGCCATGGCGTTTTAATGTTTCTATTGATTTAGGATGAACATAACCCGCAGGCTGACTGCCAGCACTCACAGCCTGATATTCAGCTCCTTTAAGCTGATTAATCAAAGCCTCTGCCATCACTGAACGGCAAGAGTTACCCGTGCATAAAACCAGTATTCTTTTCATTTCAACTCTCTGTATTAACGGATTGAGGTTTACAACAATCAACAAATTCCACAACAGCACAATCGGCGTTCTCAGCCTGATGCAATCGCGCTAAATCACTACTGCAGCAATCCTGAACCATAAAGGCAATTAAATCTCTCATCTGTTCAAAATTAGCCATGTAGATAATGGAGCGACCTTCTTTACGCGATGTCACCAACTTGGCCTGACTCAAATGGGTCAGATGAAATGACAAGGTATTATGCGGAATACCCAGCGCATCACTGATGGCACCGGCTGCCAACCCTTGCGGACCGGCTTCCACCAGTAATCTAAAGGCCTGAAGACGTGTTTCCTGAGACAAGGCATCAAAGGCGGTGAGTGCATTTTGTAGTTTCATATGTCGATAATAGTCGACATATATTTTATATGTCAATAATTATGGACATATAAGCAGAAAGCTTAGCCATGTTAAAGTGTTCGACAAGTATGAAAATAATCGTAGGGGAATAAACGATGAGTAAAACATTAGTCATTGGAGCCAACGGCCAGATTGGAAAACAACTGATAAAGTTACTCTGTGCTGATGACAATCAGGTGAAAGCGATGATCCGCGACTCCCAGCAAGCTGCCTACTTTCAGGAATTAGGTGCTGAAACCATTATTGCCGATTTGGAATCCCCACTTCCGGAAACAGCATTTGAGGATTGTGACAAAGTCGTCTTTACTGCAGGCTCAGGTGGAAAAACCGGCGCTGACAAAACCATCCTGATTGATCTATGGGGTGCGGTGAAAGCTATCGATATGGTCAAGAAACATAATATCAAACAATTTGTTATGGTTAGCGCCAGAGATGCTGGCAATCCTGAAACAGGCACTGAGGCCATCAAACACTACAATATTTGTAAACATTTTGCAGACAACTATTTATTAGCCAGTGGCGTGCCTTACACCATCCTACGTCCTGGCAAACTGATTGATGACAAAGCCACAGGCTATATTTCCACACAACGAACAGGCGAGGCTGATAAGGATGTGATTACCCGTGCTGATGTCGCTGCCTGTATTCACTATTGCCTGAACCATACCGAATCCATTAACCAGATAGATGAGCTCTACAATGGTAATGAAACTATTCAGCAGGCATTTATCAACAGTGTGTCGGGACGACTAGGCTAGATTTACCAACCTGTCAGAGAGCGACTGTAGCGGCCAGCAACACGTTTTATCAGATATGCTAATGTCAGGCTGATAACGATAGTGAGCGGAAAGGTGACAACAAACTGTACCAATCCGCTCATTTCTTCAACATAAGGCAACCACTTATATCCCACCAACGCTATCAACACCCAGGGATGAATAAAATAAATCGCAAAACTCGCGTCGGCTAATAACATCAGTGCAGAAATGTCAGGATAACGTTCACTCAGCTTTTGCAGTAGTGACAAAAAGAAAAAACATAAAACGATTTTCTGCAAAATCAAGATATCCAGACCATCAAAGGTGAATGGATGTAATTTATGTAGATTACCGAATCCGGGATAAATCAGTGCCTGTAATATCGCCAGAAAGATAACGCCTGCGGCCAGTACAATGGTTTTTTTCGCAATGTAAGACTGAACAAAATCTCGGTGCATGGACACCAGAATCCCTAATAAATACATAGGCAAAAAATATAAAACGGCATGCCAGGGCGACAGATTACCGGCTGGGCGGTGGACAATCATCGCCACAACTAAGGCGATAACAAAAACAGTTACACGTGCTTTTACACTCAAGCGGATATAGCTGATAAACAATGGCGACATTAGAAATATCAGCATAATAAACGAGATATACCAATAGGCAAACGAGGTTCGGCCAGTCCATAAATACAGCCCAAACATGGTTAAATAATCTTGCCAGTGGCTGAGCGACGTGACTCCCAACTCTTTGGCATCGGGTAAGGAAATACCTGAACTTAAATAATAAATCAGTGCTAACGACGATAAAAACAGATAAGGCAGCAAGACATTTTTAACTTTCTTCAGCATAAACTGGCTGTATGCAAATTGCCTGTAAAAAATATGATGGAAGAAAAAACCGGAAATAAAGACGAATAAAGGTGAGCCACCCTGAATTAAGTTAGCAATCACTCTTTCATCAAAACTGGTGATGGATTTATAGCTAATACAATGTCCGGCAACGATGCTTAATATGGCAATGGCTCTGAAATAATCAAAGGCAATCAACCTCATTTAAGCAACTACCACAGATTTCAACCACCACATCGGCTTATCACTCTTCTCTAGACAAAACAGGCGAACAATACACCAAATAATCATAAGCAACATGATTTATTGGTGTCGGGACTCAGAGTGTTCAGAAATATACTTTTCAGCCTCTAATTTTGCCATAAAATCGACTTTGGGTATGGGTTTGCTCAGCAGGTAGCCCTGATAAAAATCGCATCCATGTTCAGCCAGAAAATTAAATTGTTCTCTCGTCTCCACCCCTTCTGCAACGACTGACATAGAAAGGCCTTTGGCTAATGCCATTACGGCTTTTACGATTGCCTGGCTGCTTTCACCCAGCTCAATATTTTTTACAAATTGTTGATCAATTTTTAACGTATTGAGTGGCAACTCCTGAAGGTATGATAAAGAGGAAAATCCTGTACCAAAATCATCCATCGCTAGACTCATTCCTGATGCTCGTAAGGCATTCATCCGTTGAATACAGAGCTCTTTGTTGGCTAGAGCCACACTTTCGGTAAGTTCTAACTCAATAGAATTTGGGTTTGTCTGAGTTTTATCTAATATTCCAAGCAGATGAGGAATAAGATCATCCCTATTAAATTCAACGGCAGATAAATTTACCGCAATGGGGACAATTGACAGATTTTTATCACGTAACTCGTTAATAAGACTACAACATTGCTCAAAGACCCAACGACCGATATCAATGATCAATAAAGATTGTTCAGCAATAGGAATAAACTTAGCTGGAGACACCATACCAAGTTCAGGATGCATCCATCTAATGAGTGCTTCAGCACCAACTATCTCCTGCTGGCTATCAAATTTGGGTTGGTAATAAATGACTAATTCATCTTTCTCAATCGCCTGGCGTAAATCATGTTCCAGTCGCATATTCTCTACAGCTTTAGAAGTCATGGCTGGCTGGTAGAAATGAAAGTTAGCACGCCCAGCCGCTTTCGCGTGGTACATCGCCGCGTCAGCGTGCTCAATTATGGCCTCAGGGGTATGCCCATCTTCAGGATAAATAGCGATACCGATACTAGCTGATATATGTAAGGTTTGATTATTAATTTGGTATGGGGTAGAAAGTGCGGCGAGTATTTTTTCAGCAATCATACTTGATAATGGTATAGAGGCGTCATTATCGTCAAAGTCCGTCAGCAGAATAACAAACTCATCCCCGCTCATTCTGACAGCAAGGTCAGTATCTCGGCAGTGATTTTTTAGACGGCTCGCAACCTCTACCAATAATCGATCACCTGTCGCATGACCCATTGAATCATTAATATTTTTAAATCGATCTAAATCAATAAACAACAGACAAAAAGACGTGCCATCTCGTTTAGCTCTTGCTAATGCTTGTGTTAGGTATTCATTCAGTACACGTCGGTTAGCTAATCCCGTTAAGCCATCATAATGAGCCTGGTTATACAGTTTTTCTTCCCAGGCAGCATTCGATAAAGCCACGGCAATTCGGTCACCAAAGTTTCTGGCGATATTTTTTACCTCTGGAGTAATGTGAGATAGCCGTTTGTAGGCAAAACCAACGATAGCAATAAGCTGTTCATTAGCAACTACCGGTACCACGAGATAATAAAACTGATTGTCACCCAGCATTTTCTTGATATAAGAATAAGCTGGGAGCTCATCATTAGATAAAATAAAAGAAGACTGTTCTTGAGATCTAAGCTGATGATAATCCTCATCACTCAATATGCTTGGCGTGCTAATGATCTGCATACTCTCATCGGCAATACGAAAATAAAGTTTTTCAATTTCGGATGAGTTTGGTTTGATGGTCGCAATAGCCATCATATCTAATCCCAAAGCGGCAGGTAGACGCTCCATAGCTGTTTCGACCACTTCCTCAGCTTCCCTTACAGATAGGATTTGTCGGTCGATTTCGCCCATCGTTGCTTGTATGTCGAATTGTGTCTGAATATGAAGCGTCATTTCATTAAATGATTCTGCTAGAGACTGAAATTCATCTTGGCTATCGATTTTTAATTGATAAGTGAAATCCCCCTCGCTTAACTTGGTTGTCGCTTCATGCAGAGAAGATAATGGTGCGAGATATCGTGAAATTAATTTAGTTACAAAGAAAAGAACCACCAGCACGGCAAGCATGATGATCGGTGGATAAAATGATTTAAAATGTGCATTGGCCGCTAAAGCAATTTTGTCAGGTTGTAGCTGGACAATTATGGCATCAGGTGATTCAAACATATTGTGTAACGGGGTATGCCAAAAGCCACCCAGCAATACCTGATGCTCATCAAGACGCCACTTAAATGTGCCACTATTTTGGGTAAACAGATCCTGCTTTAAATCAGGCGGTAACACATTGTGTTGTATGGTACTAAACCACAGAGCATCGTTCTCACCATAAATCATGAGTTCGTTGGCCCCTAACAACTCCTTTTCCCAGATAGAGTCATCTTTGAGCCGCCCCATCAACACAGTGTGTTGTTGAGATAGAAGAGGAACAATAACCCATAGTGAAGTGGTATCCGCTCCATCAACCGCTTTAATGACCGTTTGCCCTGATTCCGTCACGAATTTTTCGTGTGTATTCAGTTCAGGTACAGCAAGAGGTTCACCAACTAAAAACTGATTATCATTAGAGGTCTTACTCACAACAACATGACTAAAAAGAGAAGAAATCCTCTCTTTTAGTTGCATTGACTGGTTTGTGAACGTCAACTGTGAAGTTTTGTTTTCGAATAGTCTGAGGGCACTCTCAGCCACCACTACACGGTCAATCAGACGGAGTCCATAATCTTTACTACTTTTACGCAGTCCTGAAAACGCTTGTTGTTCGAGCTCACCGCTTACCTGATAAAAGGACACGACACCAAGAAGAGTAACAGGAATGATGGTGGCTAAGATAAAGGCAAAATAAAGACGTTTAGCAACCGTATTTTTACTAAAAAGTGAACGTGTCAGCATGAATCAGAAATCTTCAGCTACACCGATGAATAAACCATCTCTCGCCAAAATGATATCGTCCAGACTATCTCTATTAGAGATTTGCTTTTTAGTTACGCCATCCTTGCCGACACTATATAAATCATATTGTGTGTTGATAGGATTCAGCCTCTTATCTTGCCTGACATGTGCTCTTACACCCGGACCAGCATTAGCTATGTTGAGATATATATATGCATTTCCCCATGGGTCATTGCCATTATTTGGTAGACTACCAAGCTCAGCTAAATTGGCAGGGAAACGATTAGTTTCGGCATAAAACCGTTCGATAGAGAACCGAATTTTTGTTAAATCAGCAATGGCCAACTGCCGATCAGCTTCTTCTCGATATTGTTGATAACTGGGGACAGCAATCATCGCCAGAATACCAATAATTGCCACCACTATCATGAGTTCTATCAACGTCAGACCTTGCTCAAGATATTGTTTCCAAAGGTGAGAACAAAGAGACCTTTGAACAACTAGGTCATTGTTGGCGATGTTTTTATATCTGAGCGTCATAGTAATTGCAATTTGTCTTAAATTTAGCACTCCATCTTCAATGTAAGCGACCAAAACTGTGTTTAGTTTATCTTGTATACAAGATATCGGCTAAACCTGAATTTTATTAATAGTGAGCTAACTCACAAATTCAATTAGACTAGATACCTAATTACCAATATTTCTCAATACTGATCTGCCCTGGATCACGTCGGGAGTGTTTTTTCAGGCCATGGGTATCGATTAACACCTCCATGGTTTCATGCACCATTTCCGGGTTACCACACAACATCACCTGACTGTCTTCTGCATTGATTTTCAGACCAGTGCGTTGCTCCAGACGACCATCTTCAACAGCCTGAGGAATACGTCCTGTTAAGGCATCAGGTGCTTGTTCACGACTGACAAAAGGCACATAAATAAACTGCTCTGCTCGTGTTTGTTTTATCGCATCAATGTTGTCCTGATAGGTCAGTTCATTTTGATGCCTGACCGCATGTACCAAAACCACTTTTTCAAACTGCTGCCACACTTCCTGCGTATTTAAAATAGACAGAAAAGGACCAATACCCGTGCCGGTGGATAGCAAATACAGATGCTTGCCCTCAGGTAATTGATCCAAGGTCATTAAGCCGGCTGCTTTAGGCGCGACCAAAATAGCATCACCGGCTTTAAGTTTGGCTAGTCGGGTAGAAAGCAAACCATCAAGCACCTCAATAAAATAAAAATCGAGCGGTCTTGTGTCTGGACTGTTCACCAAGGAAAAAGGTCGGCTGACAAGTTCACCCTCAATTTCCAAAGCTAAACGCGTAAACTGCCCAGCTTTGAACGTTGGATAATCGACATCCAGCCTTAATGAATGCAAACGATCATTCCATTGTTTATTTTCAACTACTGTAGCCGTCAGCCAATCAGCCATTGTGCTGTCTCCTTTTTGTCGGGTTGATATCACTTTCTGGTTTATGGTCATGCTACTATCATTCCACTTTTAATACGACGTACTAAGCCAACATCACCTGAGCTCAAGGATTAACGCTAAATGACCAATCACATCATTGCCGAAGCGACATTAACCGATCTTAATGCCATTACCCAGTTGCTGACCGTGCTGTTTACTCAGGAAGCTGACTTTGAACCACAACCAGAAAAACAAATGCACGCGGTCAGTGATATTCTCAGGCATCCCGACAAGGGCCACTTTTTACTTATCAAACACCAGTCAAAAGTGGTCGGTGTAGTCAGTTTGTTATATCTCACCTCAACCGCCATGGGTGGTAAAGTCGCTTTATTAGAAGATATGGTGATTGCTGAACAACATCGCGGCAAAGGCTTCGGCTCGGCTTTGTTAAGTGCCGCGGTCAACTTTGCCAGACAACAAGGTTGTCTGCGCATTACCTTATTAACCGATGCCGATAATGCCATTGCCCAGAAAATGTATCAGGACGAGGGGTTTACTCACTCTGCCATGATTCCGATGCGATTAATTTTAGACACATAAACAAACACGCCATGGACGCCATTAACCCCAAATTATTATGGGAAATTTTTAAACATATACAACGTTGGTTAGCGAATCTTAATCGCGCAGGCGAACAGCGTCAGCAACAATCCAGAACAGCGCTGAGAAATGTCATTATCGCTGCCCGGGAAACCAGTGTGTATGTCAGACAGATACAAGATACCCAACAAGCCGATCATGCGACTGAGCGACATCTGGCGAAATGCTGGACCCAACTGGGATTTGATTTAGACGATTTGGGACTGAGTAAACTGGCGAAACGCTGCCACATAACGGGTAAACATTGGGCTGACCCTAAGTTTTACACCGATGATTTTCTGCAAAAAGCCGATATCAGCCTGGATAGAATGGAAAGATTAGCAAAACAGATTTTATTGGATATTGATAAACTCTAAATCATGAAAAAAATCATCTCATTTAGTCTATTCGTTTTATTCAGTCCATTGGCTCAGGCTCAGTCACTGTGTCCAATGACAAATGCTGATGCCATGCAAGCTTGTCTCGATAGGAAACTGCAATCAGCGATTGATGAAATGGTCAGTGACTTAACGATAATCAAACAACGCCATGCTGAAAACGATGCATTGCTAAAGTCGCTTGAGTTATCGCAGCAAACATGGGATGCCTACCGGAAAACGCAATGCCTGAATGTCTATCAGACCTGGCAAAACAATGCGCAGCAACAAGCTGTAACCGCCAGTTGCGCCATTGAGCTGACCAGGCAACGTAATCAGTTTTTACAAGACTATTATCTGAAATAAACCTCATTCAGACTTGTGAAAAATAATGGCGCGCCCGATCGGCATCCTTGTGAATCTGGCTGATCAGCTGATCCAGACTGTCAAAACGCTGCTCATCACGAATCTTATGTAAGAAAAACACCTGAACATGCTCGCCATAGATCTCTCTCTTAAAATCAAACAGATGCACTTCAAGCAAGGCCTTGTTACCACCAATAGTCGGTCGGATACCAATATTTGCCACACCATTAACCGGTTCTTCATCAATACCAAATAGCTGCACAGCAAACACCCCTGTCAGTGGAATTTTATGCCGATGAAGATGAATATTTGCCGTGGGGAATCCCATCTTACGACCACGCTTATCGCCATGCGCTACCCGACCACTCATCCGATATGGACGTCCTAATAACTTCTCAGCTAAGAGTAAGTCACCACTGCTTAGTGCATTTCTGATACGGGTGCTGCTTACCCGGTCTTGATCGATAGCAAAGGTGTGCATGTTCACCACCTGAAAGCCATATTGCCGTCCGGCTTGCTGTAATAACGCAAAATCGCCTTTTCGTTCACAGCCAAAGCGGAAGTCATCCCCCACCACCAGATATTTAACGTTTAATCCTTCCACTAATAATTTTTGGATAAAGAGTTCAGCCGACATCTCTGCCAACTGTTGATTAAACCGTAAAACACATAATTGCTGGATGGAATAACAGCGCAAAGCCTCCACTTTTTCACGAAACCGCGTCAATCTGGCTGGCGCTTTTTCCGGAACAAAATATTCAAATGGCTGCGGTTCAAACGTAATCACTACGGCGGGTAATTTTAGCGTATCGCCTTTCATGGCTAATTGTGTCAATACCGCTTGATGGCCTAAGTGGACACCGTCAAAATTACCGATGGTGGCAACACACCCTTGAGGTGAAGCAGGTAAATTATGAAAACCGCGAATGATTTTCGGCATAAGACGTTGTCTACCAAAAAAATAACTAAACACAACAGAGTAACGGCAAATAAAAAAACAATCCAGCAGGCAAGCCCACGCCTATTACCTTATAATAGGCGCAAAATTATTTCGGTCAGAGGCAAGAATGGCAGCGAAACAAAAAAAACTGGATTATGAAGCTGCAGTTAAAGAGCTGGAAGCATTAGTTGAACGCCTGGAACAAGGCGATATCAGTCTGGAAGAATCACTCAAACTTTATGAACGTGGCGTATTACTCACACGTGATTGCCAGGAATCATTACAAGCGGCAGAACAAAAAGTGCAAATGCTGTTACAACAATCTGGCCAAAGCAATATGGTAGATTTTGATCCGGAAACTGGTGACGCGTGAACGTAAAGTTTCCTCTGCAAGACTGGATGTTAAAACACCAGTCTCAAATCGAATTTGTTCTGGAAAAACGTCTTCAACAGGCACAAAAGCCAGGTTCAGCGCGTTTATTTGAAGCGATGCGCTATGCCACATTAGGTGGCGGCAAACGCTTACGCGCCCTGCTCGTCTATGCCACTGGTCAGGCATTAGGTGCAAAACAATCTGCTATGGATGTCGCGGCGGCGGCAGTAGAAATGATTCACGCCTACTCACTTGTGCATGATGATATGCCAATCATGGATGATGATGATCTGCGCAGAGGTCGTCCGACCTGCCACAAAGCCTATGATGATGCGACTGCACTTTTAGTTGGTGATGCCTTACAAACGCTGGCTTTCGAAACCTTGTGCGATGATATTCTGACCGAGAAACAACAAAGTCGCATGGTCAAAACACTGACTCAGGCTTCTGGTGCAGCAGGTATGGCAGGCGGTCAGGCCATTGATCTGGAATCTGTTGGCAAAAAACTGGATATCGATGCCCTACAGGCAATGCATAAATTAAAAACTGGCGCTCTCATCCGTGCCAGTGTTGTGCTCGGTGCACTCGCTGCCGAACACTATGATGAAGTGACACTGGAACATCTTGATCGTTATGCAGACTGCATTGGACTAGCGTTTCAGGTTCAGGATGATGTGCTGGATGTCATCACTGACACTGAAACACTTGGAAAGACCCAAGGTGCCGATATTGCATTGAATAAACCCACATATCCTGCTTTACTAGGTCTTGAAAAAGCACAACAAAAAGCGGTTGCTCTGATTGAAAAAGCACTGACTCACCTTGATGAGTGCCCATTTAATACAGAAGTGCTGGCCGAATTAGCTCAGTTTGTTGTGAAACGCTCACATTAAGAAATCGACAGAATGGATACTATACTCACTCATATCAACAGCCCAGAAGATCTGCGTCAACTGGACAAAAAACAGTTGCCTCAGCTGGCAGAAGAGTTGAGAACACTCATTATCGATAGTGTGCAACAAACCGGTGGGCATATTTCATCCAACCTAGGTGTCATCGAACTCACTATCGCTTTGCATTATGTGTTTGATACCCCCACTGATCGCTTAGTCTGGGATGTGGGTCACCAAAGCTATGTTCATAAAATCCTCACCGGTCGCCGGGATCAGATGAATACTATGCGTCAGCCCGGTGGTTTATCAGGTTTTCCTAAACGCAGTGAGAGTGAATATGACACTTTTGGTGTGGGTCATTCGAGTACCTCCATCAGTGCCGCCCTTGGTATGGCACTCGCTGCACAAGCCAACAATGATCCACGACATGCTGTCGCCATTATTGGTGATGGCGCCCTCACCGCTGGACAGGCATTTGAGGCGCTGGCACATGCCGGTGACTTGAGCGCGAATTTATTAGTCATTCTCAATGATAATGAAATGTCGATTTCAAAAAATGTCGGCGGCATGGCGAATTATCTCGCTAAATTATTATCGGGTAGCTTCTATGCCAGTGCTCGTGAAGGCAGCAAGCGTGTACTGGAAAAAATTCCACCCGCCTGGGAAATTGCTAAACGCGCTGAAGAGCATGTTAAAGGCATGATGATCCCAGGTACCCTATTCGAAGAAATGGGCTTTAATTATATTGGCCCGATTGATGGTCACGATATCGATACGCTCATTGCGACTATGACCAATTTGAAAAAACGTAAGGGTCCGCAATTTCTTCATATCGTCACCAAAAAAGGCAAAGGCTATGAGCCTGCCGAATTACACCCCTGCAAATATCATGGTGTCAGTCCGGCCAATAGTAAATCTTCTGGCCCGACGTATACCCAAGTGTTTGGTCGTTGGTTATGCGATATGGCTCGTCTGGATCCGGACTTATTCGGCATCACACCTGCCATGTGTGAAGGCTCGGGGTTGAACCGCTTTGCTGAAGACTTTCCTGAGCGTTATTTTGATGTCGGCATCGCTGAACAACATTCTGTGACCTTAGCAGCAGGCTTGGCCTGTGATGGCAAAAAACCGGTTGTCGCAATTTACTCGACCTTCTTACAAAGAGCCTATGACCAACTGATTCATGATGTCGCTATTCAGAATCTGAATGTGCTGTTTGCGATTGATCGTGCCGGCTTGGTTGGCGCTGATGGTCCGACACATGCGGGTAGCTTTGATTTAAGCTTCCTGCGCTGCATTCCTAATATGATCATCATGGCACCGGCTGATGAAAATGAATGTCGGCAAATGTTAACCACCGGTTTCCGTTATAACGGACCGGCAGCAGTGCGTTATCCGCGGGGCAGTGGCAATGGCACCCCTGTTGAGCCAGCTTTAACTTCATTAGAAATAGGAAAAGCCCAATTAAAACGTCAAGGTAAAAAGGTCGCGATTCTGGCCTTTGGCAGCATGGTCACTGCAGCTGAACAAGCCGCAGAACAAATCAATGCCACGGTGGTGAATATGCGCTTTGTCAAACCCCTAGATACGGACATCATCAATCACATTGCTAACTCGCACGATTTAATCATCACCATTGAAGAAAATGCTGTGATGGGTGGCGCAGGTAGCGCAGTAAATGAATATTTAAGAGAAATAAATCATCCTGTCGCCATAAAATTAATGGGATTGCCCGATACATTTATCGAGCATGGCGTTCATAGCAGCATGTTAAGTGGATGTGGTCTGGATGCTGCAGGTATTTTGCATACCATTAATCAGCACTTTACGGCATAATACGCTGTCTTCGTGAACGATTCCTGAGTATAATAGTCAACATTATGAGCGCAACGTATACCCTGAAAATTCTGGCCGATTTTGCCTCGGCACACACCTTAAGAGATTATCCAGGTGATTGCCGTCGTATGCATGGTCACAACTGGAAGCTGGAAGTCGAAGTCACTGCTATTGATCTAAATGAACATGGCATGGGTATGGACTTCAAAACCATTAAAACAGCTACTCGCGAGTTGGCTAAAACGCTGGACCACCGTTATCTGAATGACATCCCACCATTCGATACCATTAATCCAACGGCTGAAAATATTGCCAGATTTTTTTACCAAAAGCTCAGTGATACGTTAAATAATGATATCGCTAAAGTTTCCGGTGTCACCTTGTGGGAAACAGATCGCGCTTGCGTTAAATACAGCGAGGACAATTGAATGAGCACAACCCCAGCTAGCACTGAGATCAAAGACGAAATCGAAGACGTACAGAATATTGCCGACCAGCGTAAAATCGCTATTGATAAAGTCGGTATTAAAGATATTAAACACCCGGTCAAAGTCAGTGACCGTACCACCGGTGAACAGCACACCATTGCTAACTTTAATATGTATGTGAACCTGCCTCATCAGTTTAAAGGCACACATATGTCTCGTTTTGTTGAGATTTTGAATCAGCATGAACGTGAGATCACTGTTAAATCTTTCCGTGAAATGCTGGGTCAAATGACTGAGCGTCTTGACGCGGAATCAGGCTATATTGAAATGAACTTCCCTTATTTTGTGAATAAGGAAGCACCTGTTTCAAAAGTGAAAAGTCTAATGGATTATGACGTCACCTTTATCGGTGAAATCACTGGTACTAAAACCATGATGACGGTTAAGGTCGTCGTTCCTGTGACGAGCTTGTGCCCATGTTCAAAGAATATCTCTGACTATGGCGCGCATAACCAACGTTCACACGTCACTTTGACTGTTCGTGTTGATAGCTTTGTCTGGATTGAAGATTTAATCGATCTGGTAGAAAAAGAAGCCTCTTGCGAAATCTTTGGTTTATTAAAACGTCCGGATGAAAAATTCGTCACCGAACGTGCGTACGATAATCCAAAATTTGTTGAAGATATGGTGCGTGACATTGCAGCCAGATTAAATGATGATTCTCGTATCACCGCTTACACAGTCGAATCAGAAAACTTCGAATCTATTCATAACCATTCTGCATACGCATTGATTACCAAAGGTTTTGATTGATACATCATCAATCACAAATAAAAAAAGCCCGGTTAAACCGGGCTTTTTTATGCTCAATATTTTTGTCTTAAATCGAGACGCTCACCATTATGTTGAATATCCAGTTGGCCAAGAAAAGACATGCCCAGTAGCGTCACTGAAGGTTCTTCACCATCCAAAACCACAGCATCGACATTGTGTAGCTTTATCTGTTCAAGTTGCACATAATCCAGCTTCACCTTATATCCGACACTACTGCCTGATGCCGTTCTTATGCCAACTTGCTGACCGCGAAGATAATCAATACCAAGGCGGGATGCCGTCGCGGCATTCATAGCGATGGTGCTGGCGCCGGTATCGACTAAGAAACTTATCGTATAACCATTGATATTACCGGTAGCAGTATACATACCATTGGTCGGCCACAACGTCACTGCTGTTTTTTTCTCGGCTTCTATGTAATTGCTATTAATCCGATCGCCCAATGGAAAGATCTGTTTTTCGCCATTGATTTCAAACGTTGCGCTATTACTGTTAGCAGCAATTAACTTCAGGCCCTCTGGGCTGGTTTCTCCGACATTTAAAAAATGCTGCTGACCATCTACTTCAACCACAGCTTTGTCTTTAAACAGGCCAACCACCATAATGTTAACAACGACAGCCTCTGCTCGACTGCTAATTAACAGTATAATAAGCCACATTAATATGACTTTAGCCATAACGTTTCTTTTTAATCAGGTTTACCACTAACACCATCATGAGTGCATTCTCCCCTATTACAGTATCTGGTGTACTGCTGGCTGGCGGCCAATCCCGCCGGATGGGTGGTCAGGACAAAGGTTTGCTCCCCTATCAGGGTCGCTCGATGGCTAGCCACGTCATTAGTGCCATATTACCGCAAGTTGATGATTTTTATATCAGTGCAAATCAACATATTGAAGAATATCGATCATTTTCTTACCCCGTCATCAGGGATGGACTTGATAATTTTCAGGGTCCTCTCGCCGGTATCCTGGCTGTGATGGAGCAAATCGATTCTGACTATCTGCTGACAGTGCCTTGTGATAATCCTGTTATCAGCCCTCAACTGCGACAGCGTTTACTGGAAGCTTTGTTAACGACTGGAAGTGATATTGCGGTAGCTCATGATGGCACTCGATTACAACCCGTATTTTCATTAATTCCTCGACGCTTACAATCATCATTAACTGACTTTTTAGCCTCTGGTCAGCGCAAAACCCGTGACTGGTTATTCCAGCATAAGGTTGTTGAAGTGGACTTTTCTGATCAGGCTGACTGTTTTATCAATATCAATACGGCTGATGACTTACAAATAAAACCAAAGATACGTTCAGCTATACCGGTCCTTGGCTTTGCTGCATTTAGTGGAACAGGTAAAACAACATTACTCACAAAACTCATTCCTGCGCTGAAAAATAAAGATATACATGTCGCCGTGATAAAACATGCACATCACAATTTTGATATCGATAAACCGGGCAAGGACAGCTATCAAATCCGTGAGGCAGGTGCCGAGGAAATCATTATTGCCTCAGCAAAAATGATGGCGCTAATGAGAAAACATCACGATGAGCTCATTGAACCTCAATTACAGCCATTAATCCAACGCCTCGATACCAGTAATATCGATCTCATTCTTGTCGAGGGATTCAAACACGAAAATTTCCCCAAAATAGAATTAAACCGTGCGGAACTGGGTCCACCGACTTTGTTCAAGGAGGATCCGCATATCATTGCAATCGCCTCTGATAAAACCGATAGTCATGCTGACATGCCTTTGGTATTAGATATCAATAATATCCCCGCCATGGTCGAGTTTATTGAACAGTTTATTTTTTCATGGAACAGCTAAATATGGCCGAATTTACCCCGCAGCCCAGTTGTGCTGATGATGTTGATCACAATAATCTGACTGTTAAACAGGCTAGTCAGCGAATTCATGATTTATTATCACCGATATCGAGCTGGCAGAAAGTATCCTTAAGACAGGCTTTGGGCCAGATCCTACACCAAAGTGTTGTGTCTCCCCGTCAGGTGCCTCCCTATAATAATTCAGCCATGGACGGTTATGCCTTACGCAGTGCTGACATTAAAAATGCCCCCTTTTCACTCACTAATATCGGTGTGGCTTTTGCAGGGAAACCTTACCAAGGTCGGGTCGAAACCGGGCAATGTATTCGTATTATGACTGGCGCAAAAATTCCTGATGACTGTGACACGGTGGTGATGCAGGAACAGGTGCAACCAAATGAAGATATGGTCACCGTCCACACTGACCTAAAAGCGGGACAAAATGTCAGACTTGCCGGAGAAGATATTGACAGCGGTGATACGGTTCTACCTGCTGGACGAAGATTAACAGCGGCCGATTTAGGTCTACTGGCATCGCTTGGCATCGCAGAAGTCGTCACTTACCGGCCTCTTCGTGTCGCTTTTTTTTCTACTGGCGATGAATTATGTGGCCTTGGTGAACACCTGGCTGATGGACAAATCTACGACAGCAATCGTTACACCCTCTATGGCATGCTCAGTCAGCTCAATATTGATGTCATTGATATGGGGGTCATTCCAGATAACAGATCCGCATTAAGAATTGCTTTACAGCAAGCGGCGACAGATGCGGATGTCATCATTTCCTCTGGCGGTGTGTCCGTAGGTGATGCTGATTATGTCAAAGATATGTTGGCAGAATTAGGTGAAGTCAATTTCTGGAAAATTGCGATGCGTCCAGGACGCCCTCTAGCCTTTGGCCAAATAGGCGAAGCGATGTTTTTTGGTTTGCCCGGTAATCCGGTGTCAGTAATGGTCACTTTCTACCAATTTGTACAACCTGCGTTAAAACGTCTGGCAGGTGAAACTGACTCCGATCCCATCATATTCAAAGTACCATGCGATAATGTAATTAAAAAACGTGCTGGTCGCTTTGAATTTCAGCGCGGCATTTTATTCAGAAACAATGAAGGCCAACTCAGAGTCAGCACAACCGGGGCACAAGGATCGGGTATCCTTCGCTCAATGAGTATGGCGAATTGTTTTATTTTACTTGAAGAAAACTGTGACGGACTTAGTGCCGGCAGTCTTGTTAACGTTCAACCCTTTGCAGGTCTGGTATGACAGAATCCACAACCGAACACACTTTGGTCAAACAACAACGCGAGTTTAATAAACTGCGTAAACGCTTACGTCGCAACGTCGGTCAGGCAATTGCCGATTACAATATGATTCAGGACGGCGATAAAGTGATGGTCTGTTTATCTGGTGGTAAAGACAGTTATACCATGCTCGATATTTTGATTAATCTGAGAGACCATGCGCCGATTAAGTTTGATCTTATCGCTGTTAATCTCGATCAAAAGCAGCCGGGCTTCCCTGAGCATGTATTACCCGAATATTTGTCATCAATTGGTGTGCCATTCCATATCATTGAAAAAGACACATACAGCATCGTTAAAGAAGTGGTGCCAGAGGGTAAAACCACCTGCAGCATCTGCTCACGTCTGCGCCGTGGCTCTTTATATGGTTACGCACGACAAAATGGCATCACCAAAATAGCATTAGGCCATCACCGTGATGACATTATTGAAACGCTGTTTCTGAATATGTTTTATGGCAGCAAAATAAAAGCGATGCCGCCGAAATTATTAAGTGATGATAAAACCAATATTGTGATAAGACCCTTAGCCTATGCGCAAGAGTCTGATATTGCCCGTTATGCAGAAGCCATGAAGTTTCCCATTATTCCCTGCAATTTATGTGGCTCGCAGGAAAATCTGCAACGTCAGGCTATCAAAGCCATGTTGCAAGGCTGGGAAAAACAGTTTCCGGGCAGATTGGAAAATATTTTCCGCAGTATTCAGAATATTTCGCCATCACAAATGGGCGATCTTGATTTATTTAACTTCACCGATCTTGAGCAGTTTAGACAGGAACCAACCGGAGAAGAAGATCGCTTCCAGGATGATATTCAACAGCCTGCACTGGCAAGATAGCCACAGACTTATCACCAGTTATGAGAAGTATTACAAAACCAATACAAGTATCATCGCTAAGTCATTGAATCTGATTCATTCTATCGTAAAGCATTGATATATATAGCTTTAATAAAATGGTCATTTTTTAACCAAAACCGTCAGCCTTGTTACGTAAGAATGACTTAGCGATTTTCACAGAAGTTAATCACAGAGTTATCCACAGAAAATGTGAGTAACTCTGTAAGTCATTGATCGCTTCTCTAAGTCCTTATTTTGTGATTGGCTTGGGCGTAAAATCTTCAGCAAATTCCAGAGCATTACCATCCGGATCACGACAGAAAAACGCAGCTCTGCCCGACTTGCTTCGAGAAAATTCATACCCCGCATTCTCCAGGCGTTCACCTAAGGCTTCTAAATCGTCTACGACAAGTGCCAGATGGCGATCACGTCCACCATGAGCTGGACGGCCTTCTGTTGAGTCCGGATTTGGTAATACCATCAGATGTATCATTTGTCCGGTATCGGCAATATCCAGCCAGGCACCATCGTATGCAAACTCAGGTCTGTTGGGATTAAGTGGTAACTGCAATACATCGCAGTAAAAACGTAAAGAAACATCTAAGTCTTTCACCAGAAAACTGGCATGTGCTATCGATTTGATCATATTTCACCTGGATAAATAACATCTAAGCCCTGCTAACATTCTAACGTGAAGCAATCCATGCTCCCAAGTATTGTTCAGGCTTTACCTTGCTTAGCCATACCATAAGCGGCGATAAAAATAAGCGCACCACCTAACCATTCAGTCTGGCTCATTTGTTCATTGGTCAACCACCAGGCAGAGATGGCAGCGACGACAAGTTCAGATAACATCAAAATAGCTGAACGAAACACGGGCATCCTTGCTAGGCCATACAATACTGCTACTGTCATAGCAGTAAAACATAAGCCACCAAAAACCATCACCGCAACCCATAGATTAAGACTGATATCAGGAACACTTGATTGCTGCAGAACCAATACAAGCCCTGCCACCATAACGACACCCCAGTACACTATCGTCGTTTTGACTTCCATAGCCACATCAGCAAGCTTACGACTTAACACGTTATTTACTGAAAACATAAACCCTGCAAACAGCGCTAACCAATCTGCCATATCGTTGGGCCAGGGCATGCCAATTTCTGGGTGCCATAACATAATCATCGTGCCCGACATCGCCACAATGATCATCAACATAGACAGTCGGGAAATTTTTTCGCCTAACCACCAGCGACTCAACAGTACTGACCATAAAGGTGATAAATAGAACAGCAACATGACCCGCATCACCTCGCCCTGAGTAAGAGCCACTAAAAAGGCAATATTGGTGACGCCCGCTGCAATAGCTAAGGCCCACAAACTAAGCGGCCAATGTCCGGCAAAATTTTTTATCTGTTTAAACAACATCACACTGGCTACGATTGCCGCCGCTAAATACATCAGCAATGTTGACCAAACGACGGGGAGCCCTTGTTGTTCGAGTATTCGCATCGGATACCAAATCAATCCCCACATGGTTGAGGAAAATAAGATGCCGAGCACAGCCAGATTAAATTGTTTGTTATTGCTATTTGTCATGGCTCACCTTATAACACGAGATTGCTTCAACCCGTTATAATGGTCTGATTTTTTCACTCATCGTTTGGAATTATGAATCCAGAACTGGCAAAACTTCACCCTTACCCTTTCGAGAAGCTGGCACAACTTAAACAAGGCTGCGTGCCACCGGAAGATAAAGCACATATTGCTCTATCGATTGGTGAACCAAAACATCCAACGCCAGGTTTTATTACTGAAGCCGTGATCGCACATCTGCATGGATTGTCGACCTACCCCACCACCGCGGGTAGTAATGAACTGCGTCATGCTATTTCCACTTGGCTTGATACTCGATTCAAGTTAGACGGTCATATCAATGCCATGACACAAGTGCTGCCGGTCAATGGCACGCGTGAAGCCTTATTTGCCTTTGCTCAGGCGGTTATTGATCGTGATAAAGACCCATTGGTATTAATGCCTAACCCGTTTTATCAGATCTACGAAGGTGCAGCGATTTTGGCTGGCGCAGAGCCTTATTATATGAATTGCTCTGCCCAAAATGACTTTATTCCCGATTTTGATGCCATTAGTGAAGATGTCTGGCAGCGCTGTCAGTTGATCTATATTTGCAGTCCTGGTAACCCAACGGGTGCTGTTATTGATCAGGCAACGTTAACGCGTTTAATTGAGCTGGCGCATCAATATGATTTTGTGATTGCGGCTGATGAATGTTATTCCGAAATCTATCCGGATGAAACCAATCCCCCTGTCGGTTTATTGGAAGCGGCCTACGCAGCAGGCTATACCGATATGAGTCGTTGTGTGGTTTTTCATAGCTTATCGAAGCGTTCCAATGCGCCAGGACTGCGAAGTGGTTTTGTCGCTGGTGATGCGGATATTCTGAAACAGTTTCTGCGTTACCGTACCTACCATGGCTGTTCAATGCCACCAGCTACTCAGGCTGCATCCATTACCGCCTGGAATGACGAAGATCATGTTGTCCACAATCGTGAGCTTTATCTGGAAAAATTCAATGCGGTATTAGAAATATTATCACCAGTGATGTCAGTATCGATGCCACAAGCGGGCTTCTACCTCTGGGCTGAAACGCCGATTGCTGATACCGCATTTGCCAGACAGTTATTCGAACAACAAAATGTCACCGTTTTACCAGGCACCTATCTGGGCCGTGATACCACTGCAGGCAACCCTGGTTCCAACCATATTCGTATGGCTTTGGTTGCCCCACTGGAAGAATGTATTGAAGCTGCACATCGTATTCGCAGCCTTATTGAAAGTTTATAATTAAATCAATGGAGTAGACACCAATGAGTGATATTCAACAAATTATTGAAGAGGCGTTTGAACGTCGCGCTGATATTAATCCTGCCAATGCTGACAGTGATGTCAGAAATGCGGTCAATGAAGCATTAGCGATGCTGGATAACGGCACTGCTCGTGTTGCTGAAAAACAAAATGGTGACTGGGTCGTCAACCAATGGCTTAAAAAAGCGGTTTTATTATCATTCCGTCTGAATGACAACAAAATCATGCCTGGTGCAGAAACCAACTATTTCGATAAAGTGGATCCTAAATTTGCCAGCTTTAATGAAGATGATTTCAATAAAGCCGGTGTCCGTGTTGTGCCACCAGCAGCCGTTCGTCGTGGCTCTTATATCGCCCCAGGCGTTGTATTGATGCCTTCTTATGTCAATATCGGTGCATACGTCGATTCTGGCACCATGGTCGATACCTGGGCAACCGTAGGTAGCTGTGCTCAAATCGGTAAAAATGTTCACCTTTCTGGTGGTGTTGGTATCGGTGGTGTATTAGAACCTTTACAAGCTGGTCCAACCATTATTGAAGACAACTGTTTCATCGGTGCACGTTCTGAAGTAGTTGAAGGCGTAATAGTCGAAGAAGGCTCAGTCATTTCAATGGGTGTTTACATTGGCCAGAGCACAAAAATCTTCAACCGTCTGACAGGTGAAATCACCTACGGTCGCATCCCTGCAGGTTCAGTCGTGGTTTCAGGTAATCTACCGTCTAAAGATGGCTCATACAGCTTGTACTGTGCGGTTATCGTCAAACAAGTTGATGAAAAAACACGTGGCAAAGTTGGTATCAACGAATTATTACGTGATATCTAATATCCGCGTAGATAAGTAAAATGAAGGGGATGAGACGCATGAGTGACTCATCCCCTTTTGTTTATGGCCTGATAACAGGTAAGCAATGATGATTCTCTACGGTATAAAAAACTGCGATACAGTCAAAAAAGCCAAGCGTTGGCTTGATTCACACTCTATTGATTATCAGTTTCACGATTTTCGCCAGCAAGGTCTGGATGAAAACACCATCAGACAATGGCTTCAATCCGTTGATTGGGAGACCTTATTGAATAAACGAGGAACAACCTGGCGCAAGCTTGATGATCCTCGTAAAGAGAGTCTGGATGAAAACACCGCTGTAGAACTAATGCTGGAAAACCCGACTCTGATTAAGCGACCAGTTGCAGTGAGCAATTCAACAACCATAGTGGGGTTTAATGATGATGTGTATCAACAATTTATTTAAATTAAGTGTTCGCAATAACATTTTTGCCCTGTTATTGCTGTGTGCCCCAATGGCAGGTTTTGCAGATGATGCAAAACATCAAGATGATTTTTTTGATCATTATTATCTGCAGGGTGGCACTTATATGCATTACACCGATAGTGATGACTATACCGGCTCAAAAATATTTACTTCAATTGAAGGCGTTAAATCTAATGACTGGCTATACGGTCTTGCCTTGTTTGATAACTCCTTTGGTCAGTTTTCTCAATATATCTACACTGGTACCAGTTGGAACTACCATGGCAAATTTGAAGGTTTCCATACCAAACTGACAGCAGGTTTTATCCACGGCTACCGTGGCGACTATAAAGATAAAATCCCCCTGAATAACTTAGGTATCGGGCCAGCGATCATCCCTGGTATCGGTTATGATAATGGCAAATATGGCGCAGATATCATTATGCTAGGTGGTGCAGGATTGTTATTCACCGTCGGTACCCATTTATAACTTCACAACAAGAACTTTTCATGTCCGAAACCATACAACTGACCCAAGAATTAATTCGTCGCGACAGCGTCACACCTGAAGATAAAGGCTGTCAGATCATGATAGCTGATCGTCTGGCACCTTCTGGTTTTCATGCAGAACATATGTGTTTTGATGATGTCGATAACCTGTGGTTAAGACGCGGTAATAAAGGCCCGGTCATTGCCTTTGCTGGTCATACTGATGTGGTGCCAACTGGCCCACTTGAAAATTGGAGCCATCCACCTTTTTCAGCGAATATCATTGATGGCATGATGTATGGCCGTGGTACAGCCGACATGAAAGGCAGTATTGCTGCATTCATCACTGCGTGTGAGCGTTTTGTAGAAAAACATCCGGACCATGAGGGTAGCATTGCGTTTTTGATTACCAGTGATGAGGAAGGTCCGGCCATCAACGGGACTGTTAAAGTCGTCGAAACATTACAAAGCCGTGGCGAACATATCGACTGGTGCTTGGTTGGCGAACCATCCAGTACAGAAAAAGTCGGTGATATCGTCAAAAATGGTCGTCGTGGATCGCTTAATGGTCGTCTCAGCGTAAAAGGTAAACAAGGCCATATTGCCTATCCGCACCTGGCGAAAAACCCGATTCACTTGTTAAGCCCTGCCCTCACTGAATTATGTGAAATTGAGTGGGATCAAGGTAACGAAGACTTTCCACCTACCAGCTTTCAGGTATCTAATCTGAACTCTGGCACAGGTGCCACCAATGTCATCCCTGGCACGGCTGAAGTGGTCTTTAATTTCCGTTATTCAACAGAAGTCACTCACGACGAATTAAAACAGCGCGTGCACGCCATTTTAGATAAACACGAACTCAATTATGAATTGAACTGGGAGCTATCTGGCCAGCCATTTCGGACAGCTAGCGGACAGTTATTAGAAGCCGTTCAGCGTGCTATTTTTGATGTGACAGGCTACCAGACAACACTTTCCACCTCGGGTGGTACTTCTGATGGGCGCTTTATTGCACCGACAGGCACTCAAGTCATCGAACTCGGGCCATTAAATGCCACCATCCACCAAATTGATGAGTGTGTTTCTACAGCAGATCTTGACACCTTGTCTGAAATTTATGAGACTCTGCTGACTTATTTGCTGGTTAGCTAGGCGATTTCCCTTGTATCAAAGACATTACAAACGACACTACATCTATGTGTTAGCAGCGATTGTGCTGCTATTGCAGTCGTTTGCTGTCTGGCATGATGCTGAACATCCTTTCCATAAAGCGGAAGCGCAATGTGAGCGCCTCAATGCGATTGGTCATTTCCCACTTGCCGATGTAGCTGCCGATGTCAGCATTTATCTGCAACAAGCCGTTATTAGTCTCGAAGTAGACTCTGCTGTAACCACTCTGCCATTCGCGCAGCGTCAATCCTATCTTATCCGCGCCCCACCCATTTTTTCATAATCTCTCCAACTTAATCTATTTTTAATCACACTACAGATCCGTCGTTTACAGATTGAACTGTAGCTATAGCTTATGGCTATGAGGAAAGTTTATGAAAAGCAAAAAACTGCTTGTGCTGCTGATGACAGCTGCACTGAGCCCGATATCACCTGCGTTCGCCGGCGATATTGATGATTTGAAACAAGAAATCGCAAAAATGCGTGCCGATTATGAGCAACGTATTCAACAACTTGAGCAACGTTTATCTGAAGCAGAAGCCACTACCCAGGCTGTTGCTGATGAAGTAGCAACAGCGCCAGAATCTCCGGCTCCCGTTGCATCAGCCAACAGTAGTAATACCTTTAACCCAGCGATCAGCATGGTGTTAAATGGCTCATTTAATCAATATCAAAACCACGCGGATGATTACGCATTAGACGGCTTTAATGTTCAAGGTGAAGGTGGGCTGGATTCAGAAGGTTTCTCTCTCGGTGAGAGTGAGCTAACAGTCAGCTCAAATATCGATCAACTGTTTTATGGTCAGGCCACCTTAGCCGTTCACGATCATGATGATGAAACTGAGCTGGAAGTCGAAGAAGCCTTCATCGAAACCTTAGGTTTAGGCAATGGCTTAACTGTCCGAGCGGGTCGTTATTTTGCCCCTATTGGTTATTTGAACGAACGTCATGCTCATGCCTGGAATTTTGCTGATGCACCACTGATTTACCGGGGTTTATTTGGTAATCAGCTTTCTACTGACGGGGTAAAACTCTCCTATCTATTACCAACTGATTATATGTTTGAAGTCGGTACCAGTGTCGGTAATGGTGATAGTTACCCTGGCAGTGGCGATCATAGTGGTATTGGTGATTGGCTGGTCTATGCCAAAACCGGTAGTGATATTGGTATAGAAAGCAGCTGGCAAGCAGGCATTTCACACTGGCGTTCAAGCCCGGATGATCGCTCATACAGTAGCGGACACAGTCATGGTGATGAAGAGGAAAGTTCAGCACTATTCAATGGAGACACAGATATCACCAACCTCTCTCTGGTCTACAAATGGGCACCTAATGGTAATTTCCGTCAGGAAAATCTGACCTTGATCGGTGAATTTATGTATCTGCATGACGACGGCAATATCAGTCATGGCAGTGATGAATTTGCTAATTACGATGGCAAACAATACGGCGGTTATCTGGAAGGTGTTTATCAATTCAATCCACAATGGCGTTCTGGTCTGCGTTATGACTGGCTGGGCAGTAAACATCGTGCATCGGATGATGAGTTGCTGGCAGATGCAGGGCTTGAAGGTGGCAGAAGCCATCCACAACGTACCAGTGCCATGGTGGAATACTTACCGAGTGAGTTTAGCCGTATTCGCGCGCAAATTAATCATGATCAATCGTACAGCGATGATGATTGGCAAATGATTCTGCAATATACCGTCAGCCTGGGTGCTCACGGCGCGCACCAATACTAGGAGTTTATGATGAAAACACTTATTTTCACTGTTTTAGTTTTATTGAGCTCACCTAGCTGGGCTCAACTGTCGGTGTTTGCTTGTGAACCTGAGTGGGCATCACTGACTGAAGAGTTAGGGGGCGATGATGTTTCGGTGTTCAGTGCAACCAGTGGTTTACAGGATCCGCACTATATTCAAGCACGTCCAAGTCTGATTGCCAAAGCCCGTAAAACGGATTTATTAGTTTGCACTGGCGCTGAATTAGAAGTGGGTTGGTTGCCATTACTCCAACGTAAGGCCGGTAATCCCAATATCCAGATTGGTGCTGAAGGCTATTTCATGGCGGCCGATTATGTCCGTTTACTGGAAAAACCTGTCACAGTTGATCGTAGTCAAGGGCATGTGCATGCAGCTGGTAATCCGCATATTCAAACCAGCCCGGACAATATTTTTAAGGTGGCTGAAGCGCTGGCTGAAAGGCTAAAACAACGTGATCCTGAACATGCCAGCAATTATGAACAACGCTGGCAAGATTTCCAGCAGCGCTGGCAAACAGCCATGAAACAATGGCAGGAAAAAGCGGCTCCACTGAAAGGTGTGCCCATTGTTGTGCAGCATAAAAACTGGATTTACCTGACCAAATGGTTAGGTCTGAACGAAGTGGCTGTGCTGGAGGCAAAACCTGCTGTACCGCCAACGGTAAAACAGTTGCAATCAGTAGTTGAAAAGCTAAAACAAACACCGGCAAAAATGGTGATTCTGGCCGCTTATCAGTCACCAAGAGCCACTGATTGGTTGGTGGATAAAACAGGCATAAAAAAAGTGGTACTGCCATTCACCGTGGGTGGTGATAACAACAGTAATAACTTGTTTAAGCTTTATGATGACACCATCAACTTATTACTGGATGGCGCTAAATGAACCTGATCAATCTTGATTGGTCGCTAATATTGCCTGCCCTCGTGGCAGGCATGTTAGTTCTGACAACACATGTGCCTCTCGGTCAGGAAGTATTGAAACGGGGCATTATTTTTATTGATCTCGCCATTGCGCAAATGGCGGCACTTGGGGTGATGGCTGCCACCATTTTTATTGGTGATATGCATGGTCCCTGGTTACAAGTGAGTGCCGCAGCCAGTGCCCTTTCCGCCTCGGTTCTCGTACTTTGGTTAGAAAAACGTTATCCACATATTGTGGAGGCGTTAATTGGTTTACTATTTATTCTGGCCGCCAGTGGTGGAATTTTGCTGGTGAGCCATGCTCCACATAGTGATGAATTACTGCATGATTTATTAGTGGGGCAGATTTTGTGGGTGACACCGTCTCATCTGTTATGGGTAGGTTTACTCTACGCCGCGTTGTTATTGATCTGGTTCACCATGCAATCACAGCGTAGCTGGCTTTTTTATATTGTGTTTTCACTCACTGTGACCGCTTCGGTGCAGTTAGTCGGTGTGTATTTAGTCTTTGCCAGTTTAATCTTGCCTGCTTTAGCCAGCCGTGGATTTGAGAAAACCCGTCATAAGCTGTTGCTTGGTTATGGCATAGGCTTTCTGGGTTATTTCTTTGGCCTGATCTTGGCGTTATTACTTGATGTACCCATGGGTGCTATGACCGTTTGGACATTATTTGTGTTAGTCGTAATAAGCCGTTTTATGCTGCAATGGCTAAAGCAGCGATAAATTTGGTAGATTATGTGAATACATTTACCGGAAAAGATGCATGAGCGAATCAACACAGGCCAGTCAACAAACAGTTAAACTCGTTTATTTATTATTTATCGCCAATATTATTATTCAGTTTTTAGGTTTTGTTGCAGTCGTCATTGCTTATATACATAAAGACGATGCAGCAGCCTGGTTACAGTCGCACTATCAGTTTCAGATCCGAACATTCTGGATGGGTCTTCTATATTTATTTATCGGCGTGTTATTTGCCTTCTTTTTAGTTGGCTATTTGGTGTTAGTGTTTTGGGTTATCTGGGTAGTCGTGCGCTGTGTCAAAGGTATGAAATATTTGGATCAACAGCAGCCTCATCCGAATCCAACAAGCTGGCTCTTTGGCTAAAACTGAAAAGACCGGGTAAACCGGTCTTTTATATTTTATTGGCGATGAAATGCCATCGGCCCATTCGCTTCCTGAGTGGGCATTACTTCGATCGTGGTCACATTCACATGCTCAGGGGTATTCACCAGCCACCAGACCGTATTGGCAATATCTTCGGCATCCAGTGCTCTGGTGCCTTCATAGACTTTATCTGCACGGGCCTCATCGGCTTTAAAACGTACCTTAGAAAATTCAGTTTCGGCATTCCCCGGTTCCACATTAGTGACACGGACATTCGTGCCTAATAAATCAGCCCGTATCGCCAGTGAGAACTGCCTGACAAAGGCTTTGGTACCACAGTAGACATTCCCCCCAGGATAAGGCCAGTTACCCGCTACAGAGCCGATATTAATCACATATCCTGACTTTCTCTCTGTCATCATCGGTAGGATAGTCCGAGTACAGTAAAGCAAGCCTTTAATGTTGGTATCTACCATTTTTTCCCAATCATCTAAATTGGTTTCCTGAGCGGGTTCCAGCCCTAATGCCAAGCCAGCATTATTCAGTAACACATCAATTTTTTTGAAAGGTTCGGCTAAACCATGAATAGCAGCTTCAACTGCTTTTCTGTCTGTCACATCAAAACAGCAGGTAGCCACTTTATCTTTGCCCCCCAGCTCCTGCTGTAAATCATCTAGTCGTTGCTGGCGTCGTCCCGTCAGAATTAATTGCCAGCCATTGTTTGCAAATACTCTGGCGCAAGCTTCCCCAAACCCTGAGGTAGCTCCGGTAATCATGATGGTTTTATTCGTCATGCAATCGACTCCTTATTTAGATTATTCAGGCACCTTCAGAAAACACAATGGTACGGCGACCATTGATAATAATTCGATGCTCAATATGTGCTTTTACTGCTCTCGCCAGCACAATACGTTCAATATCTTTTCCCATCATCACCAGATCTTGCGGGCTGTTATCGTGCTGAACATGTTGCACATCCTGGGCGATAATCGGTCCCTCATCTAACTCAGCTGTCGCATAGTGGGCTGTGGCACCAATAATTTTAACGCCACGCTCATAAGCCTGATGATAGGGTTTAGCGCCTTGGAAGGCAGGTAAGAATCCGTGATGAATATTAATAATCCGACCAGAAAACTCGGTCACAAATTCCTCTGACAAGATTTGCATGTAACGCGCCATCACGATCAGATCAATATCAAACTCGGCCAGCAGGCGCTTTATCTCCGCTTCTTGTGCCTGCTTGGTTTCTGCCGTGATGGGTAAGTGATAAAACGGCTTATCGAACTGACGGGCCATACCCTCTAAATCGCGATGATTACCTATAATAAGAGGAATATCGCATTTCAGTTCACCCTCTAACTCTCTCAGTAGTAAGTCGTATGGGCAGTGTGAAGCTCTTGTCACCAGTAAAGCTACTCTATAAGGCTGCTCACTGTAGCGAACAGACCAGTTTAAGTCGATAGTGGCGGCAAACTGGCTAAACTCAGCTTCAAGCTGTTGATGATTGAAGCTACCATCATCTTCAAGCTTAATTCGCATGAAATACTGACCAACTTCAGTGTCCGTATATTGCTGGCAGTGCAGAATATTAAACTGTCTTTCAGCAAAAAAGCTGGTGATTCCCGCGACTAGACCTTTTTGGTCTTTACACTGAATCAGGAAAACAATGGCGCTCATGAGGATTTCCTAAGAAATAGAATAAAAAAGCTAAATCCTAGCACTGTAATTCGGCTTTATGAATATTCATCGTACTTATCATTACGACCTTTGACTTTATCTCGTGGATATTTAGCCGCATTCTTCTGCATTTTATTTTTGATGGCCTGATTTAAATCAATGTTTAAGTCATGACAAAGATAAGCAAGATAAACGGCGACATCAGCTATTTCATCTTCCAGCTCTTCACGTTTATCGGAGGCCAGCCGTTGCTGTACTTGCTCAGCAGTCTTCCATTGAAACCACTCCAGTAACTCTGAAGCTTCTATAGATAAAGAAATCGCCACATCTTTAGGGTTGTGAAACTGTTCCCAGTCCCTCTCCCGGCGAAATTCAATAAGTTGTTTCAGGAGTTCTGTCTCAATCATCTTGTAAAAACGCCTCTACAACCTGCTTAAATTGTTGTGGGCGTTCAGCCTGAACCCAGTGCCCTGCTTTTTCAATGCAATTAAATTCCGCATGCGTAAACTGTGCTGAAATTTGTTGACGATCCTGCTCAGTGACATAGTCTGATAACTCACCATAAACAAATAAGCTCGGCATAGTTAACACCTCGCTATCAAAGATAGACGCCATTAATTCTTTAAAGTTGGCTTTAAGCGCTGTCAGGTTAATTCGCCATTTATAGCGCTCATGCTCAGAGACCAAATTCATCAATAAAAACTGACGAACAGCCTGATCAGGAATAGATTGAGCTAAAGCAGCATCGACCTCTGTTCGGCTAGTAAACTCAGATAAATTCAGTGCCATCATCGCATCCATCAATGGTGTGTGTGCACTAAAGTATTGGCGAGGAGCAATATCCACGACCACCAGTTTTGCAACCATCTCCGGATACATTGCAGCAAATTTCATCGCTACTTTACCACCGAGTGAATGTCCTAAGATATTCATCTGGCCCAATCGCAAGTCTTCACATAACTCATGGATATCTTCGGCCATGACTGTGAAATTCTGCTCATCACTATGCGGGGAACGACCATGATTGCGTAAATCAACACTAATAACACGATAAAAATGTGAAAAATACTTCGCCATGCTGCGCCAATTATCCGCTGAGCCAAATAAGCCGTGGATAATAATTAAAGGTATCCCTTCACCACTTTCTTGATAATGCAATTTCATTGATAGCTTGTTGAAACGTTATAATTAAACAATTTAAATAATCTGGAGCCCGATGTGGAAGACGAAACAATCCTAGTAATGCTGGTGAAACAATATGCCGATAAATTTGGTATTACGTTCAGCTCAAAATATCTTGATGATCCTGATAAAAAGCAATTACTGATCACACTGATTCAGGAAGCCAACGCCGGCAAACGCGGCCCAGTCACTGACGACGATCTACAATAAAAAAAGCCACCGAAAGGTGGCTTTTTTCTTTAATCATCGAGCTTTTCAAACACCAGACAGGCATTGGTTCCACCAAAGCCGAAACTGTTCGACATGACTGTTGTGAGTCCAGCGTTATCGACACGTTCCCGCAGAATAGGCATGCCTTCCGCTTCAGGATCAAGTGTTTCAATATTAGCCGAGGCGGCAAGAAAATCATTTTCCAGCATCAACAGACTATAAATCGCTTCTTGAACACCGGCAGCGCCTAAAGAATGACCTGATAATGATTTTGTTGATCCTACGGCAGGCATATCTGCGCCGAATGTCTTTTTAATAGCACCTAATTCAGCCAAATCACCTACCGGTGTGCTGGTGCCATGAGCATTAATATACTGGACTTTGCCACGAATCGTTGACATGGCAAGTTGCATACAACGCATCGCACCTTCACCAGATGGCGCCACCATATCGTAACCATCTGATGTAGCACCGTAACCGGTCAATTCTGCATAGATTTTAGCGCCACGGGCTTTTGCATGCTCATACTCTTCAAGTACTAACACACCGCCGCCGCCAGCGATCACAAAACCATCACGGTCAGCATCATAAGCACGAGACGCTTTTTCTGGCGTATCGTTATATTTGGTTGATAGAGCGCCCATCGCATCAAATAAAGAGCTCATTGACCAATGCTCTTCTTCACCGCCACCAGCAAACACAATATCCTGCTTGCCGAGTTGAATCTGCTCCATTGCTGTACCGATACAATGTGCACTAGTTGCACAAGCGGATGACATGGAATAGTTCACCCCTTTGATTTTAAACGGTGTGGCGAGACAGGCTGAGGTTGTGCTGCCCATAACCTGGGTAACACGATAAGGCCCAATACGTTTTAAACCTTTTTCGCGCAGGATATCAGCCGCTTCAACCTGATTCGAAGATGAAGCGCCACCCGATCCCATAATAAGCCCAGTTCGGATATTAGAAACCTGCTCTTCGCTTAAGCCTGCGTCAGCAATCGCTTGCTCCATAGCAATATAGGCGTAGGCAGCAGCATCGCCCATAAAACGTAATGTTTTACGATCGATATATTCTTTGAAATCGA
Organism: Methylophaga sp. F-2; assembly: GCF_056859315.1. Taxonomy (NCBI): domain Bacteria; kingdom Pseudomonadati; phylum Pseudomonadota; class Gammaproteobacteria; order Thiotrichales; family Piscirickettsiaceae; genus Methylophaga; species Methylophaga sp. F-2. The sequence continues at coordinate 165,668 of NZ_JBSXOF010000016.1, read as the reverse complement.
TATCAATGGTGCCTGCAACATGGCTACGAAAGCCCATATCCGCATAGTCTTGTTTAAAGCGAATACCTGAGCGGCCATGGCGAAGAGACTCTGTCACTGTTTGGGCATCAAGACCTAAGCAAGACGTGATACCTAACCCTGTAACGACAACACGTTTCATTATGAAATCCTAAAAATCATCGGTTGATGTAAACAGACCAACGCGTAAATCTTTTGCAGTATAGATATCGCGCCCATCCACAGATACCGTGCCATCCGCAATAGCCAAAACCAGCTTGCGTGCGATAACACGTTTTAAATCAATACGGTAAGTAACTTTCTTCGCTGTTGGTAATACTTGTCCGGTAAATTTGACCTCACCTGAGCCTAATGCTCGGCCACGGCCTGGATTACCATCCCAAGCCAGGAAAAATCCGACGAGTTGCCACATCGCATCCAAGCCTAAACAACCAGGCATAACAGGATCACCCGGGAAATGGCAATCAAAAAACCAAAGATCCGGATGTATATCCAATTCTGCAATGATTTCGCCTTTACCGTAAGCACCACCTGTATTTGCAATATGAGTAATGCGATCCATCATCAGCATATTGGGAACAGGGAGTTGTGCATTGCCAGGACCAAACATTTCGCCGTGTCCACACTGCAATAATTCTTCGTATGTAAATGATGATTGCTTACTCATGAATTCTCTTAATTATCCCGCCAATTGGGCTCCGTATAATACCACGATCGTTTCTAAACCAGAAAAAAACGTCATTCCCATATATATAAAAAAGCCACGGGCTTTCCCGTGGCTATGAAACTGTTGAAATAGTGATTTACTGTTTTATAGCAATAGTCTCTGCAGCCTCAGGTGCTTTAATATTTAAGCCTTGAAGCAATAGTCCCATACTATTCAAAATACGATACTGCGCATACAGTTCGTCATACTCAGTGTTAACCAGAGCCGTCTGTGCTCTGAAAACTTCATTCTCAGAATCCAATAAGTCTAATAAGGTGCGCTGTCCAAGACTGAATTGTTGTCTGTAGGCATCACGTGACTTTTGACTTGAGTCAACATGTTGTTCGCGATATGACATCTGGCTTTTGACCGTTTCCCATGCATTCCAGGAAAGCCTCGTTCCTTCTTCCACTTCACGATAAGTATTATTTCGAATCTCGGCTGCTTGATTAATTAAATAGGCAGTCTCTTCACGTCGGGCTGAATCACGGCCGCCATTCAATAGGTTATAGCGTAAACGCAACATGGCCGTGATGTCTTTATCCGTACCCACCTGACCATCGATATTATGATCAGCACGCGTACCTACTTCCAGATGTAGATCGGGATAAAAAGGTGCTTTTGCGGTGGCGTGCTGTGCACGGGCTGATTCCAGATCAAAGTTGGCTAATCTTAAAGTTGGATGATTATCAACGGCTTTTGCTATTGCAGCATCCAAGCTATCAGGAATCAGGTTTTCGGGAATTTCAGGCTCTTCTAATGATTCAGGTGGCTCGCCAACAACGCGGATAAAAGTTGTTTCTGCATCACGCAATTTACTTTCTTCTTCCATCAGGTTGGCTTCAGCTAAGGCAAGCCTACCCAGACTTTGGTCCATATCTGCACCACGACCAACACCACGCTCACTGCGAAGAACAATTTGATCATGTGTCCGTTGGTGCGCTTCAAGGTTGGTTTGGGCTAATTCAACAATTTTCTGCTGTCTCAGCACATTGAGATAAGCGTCAACAGCTTCCAACCCGGTATTTTCTGCAGCACTGTACACCGCTGATGCACGGGAATTTGTTCTAAATTCTTGTCTTAGAACTTCGTTTTTAGTTTCCATGCCATCAAACAACATTTGACGCAGCTGTAAGCTTGCCTCATCCCTGTTCAGTCTGACTTCGCCACGCCCTGCTGAACGTGTATTCGGGTTATCAGTCATTTCCCAGCCCGTACCCAAAGCTAAATCCAGAGTTGGATAATATCCGGCCTTTGCCTGATCTATTTCTTTAGAAACAGCTTGTCGTTCACTCGCAGCAGCAAGGATATCGGGATTTGACTCAATAGTATGCATTACTGCACTTTCCAACGTTTGAGCAGAAACACTAGATACCATTACCCATAAAGGTAAGCTTAAAACTAAACTTTTCTTCATCACTTCAAATCCCAATTCCCCCCCAGCCTGAATGTTTTACATTCAATGACTGAATATAAGCCTCATTCCATTGTGCTTAAAATGGCACGGTGTATTAAAACATAACATACTGTTGTTTGATATAACTAACGTAAATCCCTGAAAAATATAGCAAGTGAAAGTCTATCCGGAATATTCATTTTCTGGAATATCGCTGTTAAATGTGCTTTTACAGTTCTTTCCGTAATATTCATTGTCCTGGCAATCATTTTATTTGTCGCACCATGACTTACCAACTCAGCGACTTCCAACTCCTTACGCGACAGACTGTCCAATTTTGCTTGTTGCTCATTTGAAAGTTGAGGTGTGTGATTTAATTCATCAATTAACCCAGCAATAACATGCCGTTCTACCCACACTTCTCCCCGCTGAATCAAATCGAGCGCAATCAGTAACTTATCATCAACAAGTTCTTCTTGAAAATATCCACGTGCGCCCTGTTTAAGAATCGAAATCTGCTCAATAACAGAAAGTTTAGGTCCGATAATAAGTACACGAGCACGGGTCACAGCATTTTCCATAATGCTGAATAAAGAGCTTGCATCACCATTCAAACAAGATAGATGACACAGAATGAGATTTGGTTTTTTTCCATTAAGGTCAGCTTGCGCGTCTTCGATACAGGAAAACTCACACAGCTCATATTGGTCTGCCAAAAGGTGCTTGATATGCACAAGTTGTTGGGCATCGGTCCCGATGCAATAAAGCATTGACTTATTTGCCATATCCGGCATATTTGGTATGGTTTGATTAATCAACGTTCTCTCATCGCCTCATTTTTAGCTTTGAGTATCGGTTTGAATAAATAATCCAGCACCGTTTTTTTGCCAGTCAAAATATCAACCGTTACAGTCATACCTGGAATAATCTCTAATGGACCTTTACTACTATCAATATAGTTTTTATCTGTTCTTAAGTAGATAAGATAAAAACTCTCTCCCTCATCATTTATAATTGTATCAGCACTTATTCGTTCTAATGTAGCAGGAAGTCCACCATAAATGGAAAAATCATAAGCGGTTAATTTCACCATCGCTTGTTGTCCAGGACTCAAAAACGCAATATCAGACGGCCGAATATTTGCCTCAATTAACAGATTATCTTCAACAGGAACAATTTCAACTAAATCCATCCCAGGTTGAATAACGCCACCTACCGTATTTATTTTTAGCTGTTTTATTTTACCTTTAACGGGCGAGCGTACTAATGTACGCCTCACTCTATCTTGTTGAGAAGTGGTTGTTTCTTTAGTAATGGCTAACTCTGACTGTACCTCGCTCAGTTGTGAGGCAGCATCAGATTTAAAACGCAACGTTGTATCTTTAATTTTTTGTTTCGCTTCATTGAGTGTCGAGCGAATTCGGGGAATGGCTAATCGTGTAGTTTCCATTTCTCCACGTAAATCATTGGTGGCACGTTTAAGTCTTAATAATTCGACTTCGGATATCACACCCACTGAAACTAAGGGTTCAGACATTTCCAGCTCTTGACGACTTAAATCATAACTTGTGCTCAGTTTATTCAATTTAGCCTGATTCTCCAGTAACTCTTGTTCACGCTGTTTTACTTGCTGCTCAAGCACATTGATACTGCTCTGTAACTCTAGCTGTCTGGATTGATATAAGGAACGTTCACTGGCTGCCAATGAGGGCTGTTGCTTAATGATTTCCTCAGGTAATTCCAATGGTTTACCCTCAACCTCAGCTGTTAAACGTGCTTTGCGAGCCAACAATTCCCAATATTTCAGTTGTGTCTCGCGGAAAGAAGATGAAAAACGTGTGTCATCAATTCGAAGCAGCACATCGCCTTTGTCAACTAAGTCACCTTCATTAACCAAAACCTCAGAGAGAATCCCCCCCTCCAGATTTTGAATAACTTGCACTTTACTTGAGGGAATCACCTTACCCTGCCCGCGTGTCACTTCATCCAACTCGGTCACACTGGCCCACCAAAAGGCACAAATAAAAAATAAGGTAATCAGCAGTAACAATGAATGACCAAGTCGGGGCGAGTTTTCCAGTGAAGCGGCACTGACTTCTGACATAAACTCAAGATCGTCTGAATTCGTTTTGTTAAACCATGCCATATTTAGCCCTTGTTCACCTTTATATGGCCATTCTTAAGTGCTGTCAGAATTTGTTCTCTTGGCCCATCGGCCACAATGTGACCCTGGTCCATCACAATCACTCTATCCACCAAGCTTAATAAAGAGGCCTTATGCGTGACTAGCAATAAAGTTTTATTCTCAATATTTTCAGCCAGTTTTGCTTTGAAACGTTCTTCAGTACTGTTATCCATGGCATTGGTAGGTTCATCCAGCATGATGACAGGAGAGTCTAACAATAACGCTCTGGCAACGGCCACACTTTGACGTTGTCCACCCGACAAACCTTCACCACGCTCACCTACTGGCATATCAAAACCTGAAGGATGGCGATTAACAAATTCGGTGACGCCTGCTATGTCGGCCGCTTTGAGTACTTCATGATCTTCAGCGAATGGTGCCACCATGGTGATGTTTTCACGAATACTGCCATAAAACAGCACAACGTCTTGAGGTGCATAACCAACATTCTTTCTTAAATCGACAGGATCAACCTGTCGAATATCGGTCCCATCGAGCAAAATAGAACCTTCTTCTGGCTCATACAAGCCAAGCATGAGTTTTTCTAAGGTACTTTTGCCAGAGCCAATACGGCCGATAAAAGCCACTTTTTCACCAGCATTAATTTTAAAAGACACGTCAGTTAAGGCATCTATAGGCTGCTCTGGATATCGGAAACTGACTTTTTTAAACTCTATCCCGCCTTTAAATTCGGGACGATGCAGAAACTCTCGTCCTGAGGGTCTCTCGACAGGTAGGGCCATAAGGCTGTTCAATGAGCTTAATGCCGCTTTGGACTGGTGGTAACGTGTTAGCAGCCCGGCCAGTGCTGCCATGGGCGCTAATGCTCGTCCGGTTAAAATAGTACTGGCAATTAAGGCCCCCATCGTAATTTCATTTTCAGTAATCAGATAGACACCAAAAACAACAACGGTAATGGATGCCATTTGCTGAAGGAAAGAGGAAAAATTAATCGCGGTAGCAGATAAAATTCGCGCGCGTTGACTGTATTTCGTCATAAACCCGATCGTCTGTTCCCATTTCCGCTGTATTGGCGTCTCGGCGCCAATGCTTTTGATCGTTTCTAAGCCAGTTAAAGTCTCAATCAAAGTAGAACTTCTTTGGCCTGAATGCCTGAATAAATGTTGAATGGTTTTTGATAAAGGAAACTGAATAATCAGACTGACTAGTATTGTCAGTGGAATCACGGCCAGTGGAATGAAAGCAACAGGACCAGCCACTAACCAGATAACGGTTATAAATAATAACGAAAAGGGTAAATCCACTAACGTAGTTAAGGTAGCCGAGGTAAAAAACTCTCTGAAAGACTCAAACTCCTGCATGCTATTAGCAAATGAGCCTACTGAGTTGGACCGGGCAGACATTTTCACTGCCATGACCTTCTCAAAAATAGTGGCAGACAGTATGACATCCGCTTTTTTACTGGCAATATCAATAAAATAAGCGCGCAACGTTCGTAAAAGTAATTCAAAGACAAATACTGTTGCGACACCGATAGCCAGCACCCAAAGTGTTTCAGTGGCATTATTCGGCACGACCCGGTCATACACATTCATCACAAATAACGGTGAAGCTAGTGCAAAACTGTTTACTAATATAGATGCGATAAAAACCTGACCATAAATTGGCCAAAAACGCAGAATCGTCCCCCAGAACCAATGGTTCGCCCTTGGTATAGCTGAAAACTCTGTACGCTTATCAAATTGGTGAACGGGTTTGATAAAAATACTGTATCCAGAGTACTGAGCATTTAGTTCCTCGAATGGAATTTCTGCTTCCCCTTCCCCTGTTTCCGGGAAAATGACTCGAGCCTTGGTGTTACTCAATTCCAGAACAATACAAGCATTGGCATCATTGAGTAATAAAACAGCGGGCAGAACAAGATTCGGAATTTTCGTTAACTTTCTCTTCACAATACGTGAAGATAAACCAGCGCGATCAGCAGCACGAGTAAACAGGGATGGTGAGAGTTTATTATTAACTAATGGAAGACCAGCGACCAGAGACTCTGGGCTATGCGGCTTATTCAAAATTTTAGCCAGCAGTGTCAAACAGGACAATAATGGATCATCATGCGTACGGTAGCTATCCTGAGCATCCCATTGCTCATTTTTACTCGTATTGATGACAGGCTCCGTACGCATCTTTATTACTTGTAGTTATTAATAAAACTTGATGAGTTTCACAGTTTTTTAGTTTACTGTAAAGCACTGCTTATCGTAATGTGCTACAGGCATGGGTTTATGGAGTACTAATATAATGGTTTATGTGAAAAGAGACGAGTCAGCAAAAATCATTGCTGTCTATGACAGGCCTCAGGATGAGGCTACAGAAAAATTATCAATAAACTCTGCTGAACTAGTCGATTATTTAACACAATCGGAAAAAAAAGAAGATAGCCTTTCTGCGCTAAGTGCATCGGACTTATCATTGATAAGGGTATTGGAAGATTTGATCAACACCCTGATAGATAAACAAGTTATTTTATTTACAGACTTACCGCTAGCGGCAAGAGAGAAATTAGCCAACCGTGAAAAAGTCAGGGATCAACTCAATAGCCTTGAAAACCTGATGAGTGATGATCCCGGCCTTCTCTAATCACTAACTTTTACGACTCTTTCTTGGTGGGCGCTGTTTTTTTTGTGGCGCATTCTGACTAGCACTTTTTATTGCTTTATCACGATATGGGTTATCACTGGTTTTAAACTCAATCATCACCGGTGTTCCCTGTAATTTCAGCGCCTCTCTGAATGTATTCTCCAGATAACGCTTATAACTGTTCGGGGTAGACTCCGTCTGATTACCGTGAATAATAATTCTGGGTGGATTTTTCCCTCCCAGATGGGCATAACGAAACTTAATACGACGACCTCTAACTAACGGTGGCGGATGATCAGCAATCGCATCTTCCAGCACACGTGTTAATCGTGACGTTGGTACTTTAGTCATGGCAGATTGGAATGCTTGTCTGACTGATTTAAATAATAAACCGACCCCACTACCATGCAGTGCCGAAATAAAGTGTGTCTTGGCAAAATTCAGGAAAGGTAAACGTCGTTCGATATTGGTAGTAACCCACTCTCGTTCACTTTTTTCCAGACCATCCCATTTGTTCACAGCAATGACAACGGCACGTCCACTTTCGACAATCAGTCCGGCCAGATGCAAGTCCTGCTCAACAATCCCTTCATGAGCATCAAGCACCAACATCACGACATTGGCATCTTCCAGGGCCTGTAAAGTTTTTAAAACACTAAACTTCTCAAGTTTTTCAGAGACTTTCGACCGACGTCTAACTCCTGCCGTGTCAATTAATGTGTAATTAACACCGTCTTTCTCAAAAGGAATGTGAATACTATCCCGTGTTGTTCCTGGCTCATCAAAGGCTACCACACGCTCTTCACCCAGTAGTCGGTTAATTAATGTTGATTTACCAACATTAGGCCTTCCCAAGACAGCTAGCCGGATTTCATTTTCATCAAAGGCTTCCGCTTCATCTGCTTCAATTTTCTCAACCGCTGGAATACGTTGTTTAATTTCAGCTAATAAACTATCAATCCCTCTGCCTTGAGTGGCAGAAATGACTTGTGGCTCACCCAAACCTAATGCATAAAATTCGGCAGATATAATTTCACGGCGTTCACCCTCTGTTTTGTTGATAACAAGACAAACAGGTTTTCCATCATTGCGTAGTTGTTGGGCCACATCTGAATCTGTTGGCATCAGGCCTGCTCGACCATCAACAATGAACAAAATAAGATCCGCTTCATCAATCGCTAGCTTAGCTTGTTTGCGCATCAAATCTGACATATTGTCAGTCTGATCGGTGAGTCCACCGGTATCGATTAATATAAAATCAAAGCCGGGTTCTTTCACCTTGCCATAAATACGATCACGCGTCAGACCGGCATAATCAGCGACTAGTGCATCACGACTTCGTGTTAGCCGATTAAATATTGTTGACTTACCAACATTAGGGCGGCCAACGAGCGCGATTACAGGTTTCAATTTTCGGGTACTCTCAGAGCGGTAATACTGCCATCAGCGGCAGTAATATAAACAACACCATTAATAACTAATGGTTTACAGTAGATCGGTCCATCACTCACTTGTTGACGTGAAACAAAACGTCCATCGTCGCGGGCGATCCAGTGGATATATCCTTCAAAATCACCAACAACAATATAGTTTCCAGCAATCGCGGGCGCAGTGGCTTGGCGACGTAATAATCTTGTCTGACGCCATAATGCGTCACCACTACCATCCTGCACAGCCCAGACATAGCCTTCATCATCCGTCACATAAACCGCGTCATGGTAAGCGGCGTCTAGTCCTATTTGTGAAGACATATCACGTGACCATAAAACACGGCCAGAATTAATATCAACGGCAGCAAGCTGTCCCTGATAAGTCACTACATACACCGTATCGTCGATCACAACAGGGTCAGCATCGATATCAACCAAACGTTCCAACTCGGTACGTCCACGTGGGATAGCGATACTATTTTCCCACAAAACTTTACCGTCATTTAACGATAATGCCACCAACTTACCATTGTCATAACCAGCAATAACTTCATTACCAGTAATAACGGGGCGGCCAGCACCACGCAAACTTAACAACGGTACAGCACGTTGGTATGACCAGAGTATTTTGCCATCTTGAGCTGAAATACCGCTGACCCGCCCATCGGATGTCCGGCTGACAACAACATCATTTGCTGATGTCACTGGCGCTAAGACTTCACTGGTCAGTTGGGTACGCCATAACTCTTTACCATCGGCCTCGTTCAGAGCAACTACGACACCCTTGTCTGAACCAACGTAGACCATATTCATGCCGCCACCAATACCGGTCACCACATTCAAATCAAGATCAGCATCCCAAATTTCACGACCCGTTTCAGCATTTAATGCCGTCACCTCGCCTTCATGATCAACGGCAAAGATTTTATTATTCTGCCACCAAGATGACAGTTCCAGCTTCCTGTCACCGGCGCCGTCACCAACGCCTTTATCCCACAAAATCTTGGGGCTAATTTCACTGGTAAACTCAGTTAGTGGTTCTGGTGGTTCTTCATAGGACTCATCAGCAAACCAATCACCCACGGTACTACATGCTGATAAAAATATACTTAGTGATAAACCTATCGTAAGTAAACGCAAATTAACTTTCATGTGCAGCTGCCACGTCATCTAATTTCATTTCAATTAAGGTCTGTCTTGGCTCACCTGAATTGAGGCCAACTAATGCTTTTTGATAAGCGGCATGGGCTTCTTCGGCTTGTCCTTGTGCTGTTTTGATGTCGCCTTCCAACTCAGCGAATAATGAATCAAAGGCTGTCGCATCGTTAGATGTCACTTGCTTCAAGGCTTCATCTAACTGGCCGTTATCGAATTCGACCTTTGCCAGTCTAAGTTTTGCTAATGCTCTGTGTCCGGATAACTCTGCATTAGCAATTACCCATGAAAGGTAATCTTTTGCTTTATCAACCTCTCCCGCTTCACTGGCTTTCTCAGCCATTTGTAAGGCCGCAAATACTGAATATGCACTCTTTTTATTATCCTGCATTAACTTTTCAGTACTTATTTCCGCAGCTTCACTGTCTTGATTACTTACCGAAACGATGGCCTGCTGATAAGTTAAAGCGGCTTGTTGGTCCTGAACCTGTTGATAGTTTATCCAATAACGGACACCAAAAATAGACGCGATCCCCAACACCACCCCTACAAATACAGAGCGACCATTTTCACGCCACCACTGCTTTATTGCTTCTGCTTTTTCTTCATCAGATGCATAGATATCCATGCGGTCTCCTCAACATCAGTTTTATCATCAATATAAAGCGATTGATTATACGTTTTTATCAGCAGCTTGTGGATCAACAATTCAAAGAACGCTAACGATACACTTCTTTGATAGCACCAATTTAGTGCTTAAATTAATAGGTTTGCACCAAAACAAATCACCACATAGTCTAATATTGCACAGCTCCATCCATATATTATTGATTTAACTTAACTTTCATATTTGGTGCGAGTCTTGCTATTTTGGTGCTTTATATCTAAACCAACGAGGGGATAAGATAGTGCATAATGCAAATGATGTTTTATTTATATTACTAGGCGCCATAATGGTGCTTGCCATGCACGCCGGCTTTGCGTTTCTCGAAGTCGGAACAGTTCGCAAAAAGAATCAGGTCAATGCGCTTGTTAAAATTATTGTTGATTTTGCAATATCGACAATCGCTTATTTCTTTATTGGTTATGGCATCGCCTATAATTTACATTTTTTTGATGCTGCTCCCACACTCAGCGAAAACTATGGTTACGGCCTGGTAAAATTCTTTTTCTTGCTTACGTTTGCTGCCGCGATACCTGCCATTGTTTCAGGAGGCATCGCAGAAAGATCAAAATTTTATCCTCAATTAATTGCTACTTTTTTTATCGCCGGCTTTATTTATCCTTTTTTTGAAGGAATCAGCTGGAACGGTGCCTATGGTATTCAGGACTGGTTAAATTCTTCCTTTGGTGCCAGCTTTCACGACTTTGCAGGTTCAATTGTCGTACATGCTGTGGGTGGCTGGATTGCGCTAGCAGCTGTTTTACATTTAGGTCCCCGGCACGGTCGTTACGGGAAGAAAGGAGAGATTTTTGCTCACCCTCCTTCCAATATACCTTTTCTAGCTCTCGGTGCATGGATTTTGACTGTTGGTTGGTTTGGCTTTAATGTGATGTCAGCACAAGCCATTGACGGTATAAGTGGTTTAGTGGCTATCAATTCATTAATGGCAATGGTGGGCGGTATACTAGCATCATGCCTGGTTGGTAAAAATGATCCAGGCTTCGTCCACAATGGGCCATTAGCCGGTCTTGTCGCTGTCTGTGCCGGTTCTGACATTATGCATCCATTAGGCGCACTCATGACAGGCCTGGTTGCAGGGGCATTATTTGTTTTTACATTCACCCTGACACAAAATAAATGGAAAATAGACGATGTATTAGGTGTCTGGCCACTTCATGGCTTGTGTGGCGTTTGGGGTGGTATCGCAGCGGGTATATTCGGTCAGGTTGCGCTTGGCGGCATGGGCGGAGTCAGCTTAATATCTCAGCTTATCGGCACTGGACTTGGCATTTTGATAGCTTTTGTCGGCGGGTTTGCAGTTTACGGTTTACTAAAAGTCGTGCTTGGACTGAGATTATCTCAAGAACAAGAGTATGAAGGCGCGGACTTAAGCATTCACAAAATTACAGCAACACCCAATAATGATTAGATATAACGGGAAAACGCATAATCCGATATTATCGGATTATGCCGCCTTCCTGCTTCTTGAGAAAATCCGCTAATAAAGAAATCTCATCTGATTCTTGTTCTATGCCATCAATACGCAGCTCTGCTTCTTCAAGTTTTAGCCCTGAGCGGTATAAAACTTTATAGGCTTGGCGAATATTTTTAATTTGAATATCGCTGAAATTGCGTCTGCGCAGACCTTCAACATTAATACCAAAAGGTTTTGCCATGTGCCCAGAAACAAGAATATAAGGTGGGACATTTCTCGAAATAACACTGCCCATCGCACTAAAAGAGTGAGAGCCCATATAATTAAATTGGCTGATTAGCGTAAAGCCACCCAAAATAACAAAGTCGTCAATGATGACATGTCCCGCCAAAGAAGCATTGTTAGCAAAAATATTATCATTACCGATAATACAATCATGTGCGATATGCACATACGCCATAATCCAGTTATTACTGCCAAGACGGGTTATTCCACCACCCTGAACAGTTCCCCGATTAATCGTCACTGACTCGCGGATAAGATTGTTATCACCAATTTCAAGTAGTGTATCTTCACCGTGAAATTTTTTATCCTGAGGTTCCTCACCTATTGAGGCGAATTGGAATATGCGGTTATTTTTACCAATTTTTGTTGGTCCATTAATCACCACGTGCGATGCAATTTCAGTGCCTTCACCGATCTCGACCTTTGGGCCAATGACTGAAAAGGGACCAATCTTGACGTTATCAGCAATAACCGCTGTTGGATCAATAATAGCTGTCTGATGAATCACTTTGGCATTTCTTGGTTAACACACATGATATCTGCGCTGACAACGACTTCGCCATCAACACTCGCTTCACCCGTAAATTTCCATAAGTTACGTTTATTTTTGACCAGCTTCACTTCGAGTCTTAGCTGATCACCTGGCTCAACTGGCTTTTTGAAACGGGCATTATCAATACCTGCTAAATAATATAACGCTTCATCAGACCGAATCTCATCAGCTGTTTTAAACGCTAACAAACCTGTTGCCTGAGCAAGGGATTCAAGGATTAACACACCTGGCATGATAACACGCTGAGGAAAATGACCTGTAAAGTGTGGTTCATTGAATGTAACGTTTTTGATGCCGACTAAATGCTCGCCAGGTGTAAATTCAATGACTCTATCGATGAGTAAAAAAGGGTATCGATGAGGTAACAGGCGTTGAATTTCATGTATGTCAATCGTGTTCAAGCTAATATCCCTTGACTATTATTATATTAATAAAGACCGACAATGTTACTTTGAGTCGCCATTTTGGTAAAGCGAAACAACACTCAAATCAATCTTTTGTTTTTTCTTCAAGCTGTTTAACACGATCAAATAATTTATCCATTTGCCGGTATCTAATCACATTTTTATGCCACTGTTTAGCAGGTTCAACAGGAATACCTGAAGAATAGATACCTGCCTCATTAATAGACTTGGTGACCATACTCATCCCGGTTAATTGCACACCGCTGGCAATATTAATATGACCTGCCATGCCAGTACCACCACCAATGGCACAATATTCACCAATAGAAGTACTTCCTGCAATACCCGTACAACCGGCTATAACAGAATGTTTACCAATTGTGACATTGTGTCCGATCTGTATTTGATTATCGAGCTTCACGCCATCAGCAATAACCGTGTCATCAATAGCACCTCTATCAATTGTAGTATTGGCACCAATCTCAACATCATTGCCAATATTGACAGATCCAACTTGTGGCACTTTTATCCAGTGGCCATTATCGTTAGCAATACCAAAACCATCCGCGCCAATGACTACACCAGGATGAATAATCGTCCTTTCACCAATGATGACGCCAAAGCATAATGTTACATTAGGTCTGAGGTTTGCCGCTTTGCGAATAACCACATCATGTTCGATAACACATCCCGGTCCAATCACCACGTCATCTTCTATGATGACTGCTTGCTCAATAACGACATTCGCCCCAATACTGACATTAGCACCTATCTTTGCTGATGGGTCAATTGATGCTGACGCATGGATGCTAGGAAGTTTTTTTTCAGTGGGGTGAAGTAGACTTGCCGCTTTTGCATACGCAACGTATGGATCATCAACCTCAATGGCATTTGTTGTAACGTACTGAGCCATACCTTTTAAAACGATTATGGCACCGGCACGGGACTGATTTAAGAATTTTTTATATTTGGGATTGGATAAGAAACTAAGCTGACTTGAATCAGCATTTGATAATGTACCGACGCTGCTAACTGAATAATTAGCATCGCCGATAACATTACCATTGATATATTCCGCTATTTGAGCAAGAGTCAAACTCACAGGCGCACTCTATTTCTTAGCTTTTAACATTTCCAGAACTTTATCAGTCAGATCTACTTTATCACTGGCAAAGATAACGCCTTGGTATAAAACCAGGTCATAAGACTCTTTTTTGGCTAAATCAACAATTGTTTCAGCGATGTCTTTTTCAAGCTTTCTCAACTCTTCGTTACGACGAATAGACAAATCTTCACTATATTCATCCTGAAGACGTTGTAACTCACGCTGATCACTCAATAAGTCACGTTCTTTATCGCGACGTTGTTCAGCACTTAAAATAGCACCATCTTTATTCAGTTTTTCTTGAGCTGCTCTTAGTGCTTTATGTTTTGCTTCTAAAGACTTACTTCTTGCTGAAAATTCTTTTTCTAACCTTGCGAGTGCTGCTGCTTTTTGTGGTGATTTATCGAGCACCACGCCTGCATTTACAACACCGATTTTTAAATCTGCTGCATAACTAGCAGGTGCGGCGATGAACAATGCAAATAATAGCCAAATAAACTTCAAATTCTTCACACTCAACTCCAAATAATTAATTAAAACGTCGAACCTAATGAGAACTGGAATGCTTCAGTCTCATCGCCGTCTTCTTTCTTCAACGGTGCAGCTATACTAAACGACATTGCACCGAATGGTGAAATCCATATAGCTGACAGACCGGCTGAATATCTCAATAAACCCGCATCAAAATCTTGATTCACATCGTAAACGTTACCAAAGTCAGTAAATGCGCTCAGGCGGAAAGATTTTAACGTTTTTTTCATAAATGGTACTGGGAAAATAACTTCAGCGCCGCCACTGACCAGTAAATTACCACCTAATGGTTTATCATCTTCTTTAACACCAAGCGTATTAGCCTGGAAGCCTCTGACACTTCTGATACCACCCGCATAGAAATTCTGGAAGAAAGGATATTCTTCTGTATCCCCATACGAATCACCATAACCAAACTCACCTCTTAAAGAGAAGGTAAATGTCTCATTGATCGGATGGTACGCATTAGCCTTATATTTCAGTTTGTAGTACTGCAGTGACGGCCCTGGCACTGCAAACTCACCTGTCAGTGTTTGCGAGATACCACTTGTAGGTAACAATGCATTGTCACGGTCATCACTCGACCAGCCAAGGTTTAATGTGACAGTATCAAAAGAGTCACCCTCACGCTTAATAAAGTCAGAATAACGTGAAATGGTATTGTCGGATGGTAAATCGATTTCAGTATGCTCATAACCGACACCAAGGTTAATACGATTTTCCTCTGAAATTGGAATACCAAAGGTAATATCGCCGCCAAAGGCATCTAGTGTATAGGTAGCGATATTGGCTTCATCAGCATCAGTTTTACGATAGAAAGCATTAAAGCCTTGACTGATACCATCAACCGTCACAAAGGGGTTGGTGTAACCAAAACTATAAATAGTATTAATGCTGCTATTGTTAAAACCAAAACGAATATGTTTACCACTTCCCAAGAAGTTCTTCTGTGTCACATTCGCATTAAAAATAAGGCCATCAGATTGCGAGAAGCCGATACCGGCTGAAAGACTACCAGACGGTGTTTCTGTGACGCCAAAGTCCAAATCAACCTGATCCTGAACGCCAGCAACCGGGATAGTTTCAACGTTTACATTCTCAAAATAACCAAGCCGTGATACACGTGCTTTTGATTGCTCGACTTTTTCAGTCGAAATCCAGGCAGATTCCTGTTGACGGAATTCGCGGCGTAATACTTCATCACGTGTTTTACTATTACCAGAAATATTAATACGTCTGACATACGCTCTGCGACCAGGGTCAACAAAGAACGTTAAATCCACTTCGCGTTTTTCGCGGTCGATTTCTGGTACTGCATTTACATTGGCGAAAGCATAACCATCGTTACCCAGACGGTTAGTTAAGTTCTCAGTACTCTTTGTGATCGCCTTACGTGAAAATACAGAATTTTCTCGAATCGTCACTAACTTGAATAATTCATCTTCCGGAACAATCAAGTTACCTGCCAGACGTACCTGATTAATTTTATATTTCTCACCTTCACTGATATTAATAGTGATAAACATGTGTTTTTTATCATCACTGATAGATACCTGAGTCGACTCCACAGTAAAGTCAACATAACCACGATCCAGATAAAATGAACGTAGTGTTTCTAAATCAGCAGATAATTTTTGACGAGAGTATTGATTGTCTTTTGTCAGAAATGATAACAGTGAACCGGTTGTTGTCTGAAAGTCCGTCATCAGCTCTTCATCATCAAAAGCATGGTTACCGACAATATTGATCTCACTGATTGTGGCGACAACACCTTCCGCCATGGTGATACGAATAGCGACACGGTTTCGCGATAGTGGTGTCACTTCTGAACTAATGGCAACACCATATTTACCGCGGCTGAAATATTGACGTTCAAGTTCCAGCTCTACCCGTTCAAGCATGGCTTGCTCAAACACTTGGCCTTCACCAAAACCTATTTCGCGAAGCGATTTCAGTAATTCGGCAGAATCCATGTCTTTATTACCGACAAGTTCAATGCTGGATATCGCCGGACGTTCTTTTACTTTAATAACCAGTACATTGTCTTGTATTTCCACTTCAACATCGTTGAAATACTTTGACTTAAACAATGAACGAATAATGCCTTTTGCATCGTTATCCGTCATCGTATCCCCGACTTTTACAGGGAGATAATTAAAGACGGTACCAGCAGAAATACGTTGCAATCCCTCTATACGGATATCTTCAATGGTAAAGGACTCAGCTTTTGCGACTGAGATAAAGGACAAGAACAGGAGTATAGGCAGTAATTTATTCATTGTTATCAGCAATAACTATCCGTCGACGAAAGAGTAAGTGTACCTGCAATTAATCTGATTATCCAAACACTCTTGATAGATCATTAAAAAAGGCAATAAACATGACCATTATCAAAACAAGGAAGCCCACTTTTTGAATTTGGACCTGCATAGTGTCGGAAAGCGGTTTACCTCTGACTGCTTCAAATGCAAACATAGCCAGATGACCGCCATCCAGCATAGGAATAGGTAATAAATTGAGGATCCCCAGAGTAATACTTATCATGGCAAGAAAGCTGATAAATGACATCACCCCTTGCTCAGCAGAGCTGCCTGCGATTTGTGCAATACTAATAGGGCCGCCTAAGTTATCGGTTGATACTTTTCCGGTAACCATGCCCCACAAACTCTTTAAAGTCGATGAAGAAAAATCCCAGGTTTGAATCACAGCATATTTAATTGCCTCGATCGGTCCATAACGTAACTCCGCTTGCAGCTCTTGTGGTATGGCAGTCTGACTCGCATCCACAGCAGCACCAATGCGGCCTTTACCATCCTCACCTGTTTCAGGTATCAAAGTCAGTCCTAAGCGATCACCATCTCGTAGCAGTTCAATATCTAACGTTTTACCTGCACTGGCCTGAATCAACTCAACCCATTGATTCCAACTTGGAATAGTTTCCTGTTGTGCGCTGACTAGCATATCACCTGCTTTTAAACCGGCTTTTTCTGCCGGAGAGCCAGGCATCACCTCACCGAGAATCGGTTTTATTGAGGGACGGAGTGGCTTAATCCCAATTTGCTCAAGAATATTGCCAACTTGTTCCAGGCCAACTTGAGGCAGAATGAGCGAATGTTCTTGTTTAATACTCGCTGAGCTGACGGTAATATCAATTTTTTCGCCGTACTCTGCTTTTTGAATTAATGCCTTATAAACACTATCCCATGTCGGGGTATCATTACCATCGATTTGCTGAATTTCATCGCCGGCATGCAATCCAGCTTCCGCAGCTATTGATGCTGGCCGTACATCATCAATAACCGGTTTAATACCCGATACACCCACTACTAACAAAATCCAGTAGGCCAAAACAGCAAAAAGTAAATTGGCTATGGGTCCGGCTGATACGATGGCTACACGCTTTGCAAGAGACTGGCGATTAAATGCAAACTGAGCTTGCTCTTCACTCACCGGCATTTCACGTTCATCCAACATTTTGACATAACCGCCCATGGGAATCGGAGCTAATACATACTCAGTGCCATCTTTACCGACTTTTTGCCAGATAGGTTTACCAAAGCCCACAGAAAAACGCAGCACTTTAACACCACAACGTCTGGCCACCCAGAAATGACCATATTCATGAATGATAATCAGGATAGCTAAGGCAATTAAAAAGAAAATTAATGAATGCATAAACCAACCTTGCTTTTAGCTAAGGTTCTCGCTGCGGCATCATCCGCCAGGATCTGTTCAAGCGTCGTGGCGTCATTGGCAGGCAGTTCAATCAACACTTCTTCAATAATTCTGGCAATGTCGGTAAAGCGAATTTGTTCATCTAAAAAAGCCTGTACAGCAATTTCATTGGCAGCATTCAAAATCGCCGTCGCGGTGCCACCCTCATTTAATGCTTTGTATGCCAGGCGTAGGCAAGGGAATCGTGCGAAATCAGCTGCACTAAAATCTAATCTGCCAACTTTGACCAGATCTAAAGGTTCCACACCCGATGCAATCCTATCTGGCCAGGACAACGTATTAGTAATGGGTGTGCGCATATCTGGATTACCCATCTGTGCTAACACTGATCCATCCTCATAATCGACCATAGAATGAATAACACTTTGTCTGTGTAAGACCACTTCAATTTGTTGACTTTGCAAACCAAACAGCCAATGCGCTTCAATCACTTCAAGACCTTTATTCATCATGGTCGCAGAATCAACTGAAATTTTTTGTCCCATTGACCAGTTAGGATGGGCAACTGCTTGTTCAGGAGTGACATCGTCTAACTGCTCAAGATCATAGTCTCTGAATGGGCCGCCTGAGGCCGTAAGGATAATTTTTCTTACACCTTTACCATTGAAATCATAATGTTGAGTATTGGCTACGGGAAGGCACTGCCAGATAGCGTTATGCTCACTATCCACAGGCAGTAATGTTGCACCATTCTCGGCTACGGTTTTCATAAACAAGGCACCACTCATCACCAGTGCCTCTTTATTTGCAAGCAAGATTCGTTTACCTGCCTTTGCTGCTGCCAAGGTTGGTAGTAATCCCGCCGCCCCAACAATCGCAGCGACAACTATATCCGTACTGACCGAAGACGAAACTTCCTCAAGTGCTTTCTTGCCAATTTTAACAATGGTTTTACTATAATTTTTTTTAAGCGCTTCAGCCAGTTTATCTGCTGCGGCAGCATCTAACATCACAGCAATTTCGGGTTCGAACTGAAGGCATTGCTGCAGCATGGATTCTACTGAACGATTAGCCGTTAAAGCATAGACTTTGAATTTTTCAGGATGAAGACTTAATACATCAAGCGTACTCAGTCCTATTGAACCAGTTGACCCCAGAATCGTCACTGATTTCATTTATAACCACCCATAATTAACACAAGGAAAGTGAAAACAGGCACTGCCGCGATTAAGCTGTCAATTCTGTCTAATATTCCACCATGCCCGGGCAGCAGACTACCACTGTCTTTGACCGAGAACGCGCGTTTATACAAACTCTCAAACAAGTCGCCAACAATCGATACTGCAACGGTAACAACAGCAAGTAACAGCCATTCAAACAAGGTGATTGTTGTCGGCGTTTTTACCCAATAAAAACCGATGGCCCAAATCGACGCAAACAACACACCCCCAGCCACACCTTCCCATGTTTTATTAGGGCTGACGGCTGGCGCTAAGGCATGTTTTCCATAGCGTTTACCAGCAAAATAACCACCTGTGTCAGCCAGCCAAACGGTGACCATCACAAAGAAGAATAAAAATGCCCCAACTTCACTAAATGCCTTGAGTGTAATGGATGAGACCACAAATACGGTGAGTATCAAAATACTGCTAATGGCCCCAAAAACTTTATTTTTAAATACAAGTGACAGCCGCTCAGCCAGTGATTTATTCGAAAATCCGAGAATAACAACCAGTGCAATAAGCCAGATGAGGATGCCAATACTGATAATGAAATAAGGATTAAGTTGGGTGATAGCCAGATATAAAACGATAATTAGATCAACAGCCAACATAACCCGCATGCGAGGGCTCTGAATACCTATCATCTGATGCCATTCCCATGCAGCCAGTAATGCAACGGCAACGATCAAGGTGGTGAAGGTGGTTAATGAACTGGCAAAAACAGCCCAGACAACCAGAGGAATTAAAATAGCGGCGGTGATTAAACGTTGTTTAAGCATCAGATTGACCTTGCAATTGCTCAGAAGTACGGCCAAACCGTCTTTCACGTTTGGAAAATGAGCTGATAGCCGCATCTAATTGTTTACTATCAAATTCGGGCCATAATACGTCTGTGAAGAAAAATTCTGTATACGCCATTTGCCATAACAAGAAGTTACTGACGCGTTGCTCGCCACCAGTGCGGATAAATAAATCGGGCTCTGGCAGCGCCGATGTAGTTAATAAAGCACTGATATGTTCTTCATTAATATCTTCAGGCTTAAGCTCTCCGGTAGCTACTTTTTGTGCAATTTGCCGAACTGACTGGGTAATATCCCAACGTCCACCATAATTGGCAGCAATATTCACTATTAGCCCTGTATTATTCCGAGTTAATTCCTGCGCCTGAGCAATTTTTTGCTGTAATGTCGGAGAAAACTTATCTATATCACCAATAATGCATAACCTAATATTATTGTCATGCAGCTTTTTGACTTGATTATCCAGTGCGTGACTAAACAACTCCATTAATAGTGATACTTCTTTACCCGGTCTACGCCAGTTTTCACTACTAAAGGCAAATAGACTTAAAACCTCAACACCCAGCTCGGCACAGCGTTTTACAATATCAGCCACTGTTTTCACGCCTGCACGATGCCCCATAAATCGTGGCTGTAATCGACGTTTTGCCCAACGACCATTACCATCCATAATGATGGCAATGTGTTTAGGAATATTCTCTTTTGGGGGGGTATTCATTCAAGAATGGTCAATGAGAGTGTAACCACAGGGTTACACTTCCATTAAATCCGTTTCTTTTTCTGCAAGCACATCGTCGATTTGCTTGATGGTAGCATCGGTTAGTTTCTGAATATCTTCTTCAGCACCGCGTTGCTCGTCTTCAGAAATTTCTTTTTCTTTCAGTAGGTCTTTAAGCGTACTGTTAGCATCACGACGAATATTACGTACCGCAATACGTGCATTTTCTGCTTCGTTTTTTGCGACTTTAACCAGATCACGACGACGTTCTTCGGTTAGTGGTGGAATAGGAATACGAATAGTCATACCAGCACTATTAGGATTAACACCAAGATCGGATGTCATAATCGCCTTTTCAACGACAGATACCATGTCTTTTTCCCATGGTGTCACTGTCAATGTTCTTGAATCTTCAACACCAACGTTAGCGACTTGACTTAATGGAACATCAGAACCGTAATACGGCACTTGCAGATGGTCCAGTAAGCTGGTGTGAGCACGTCCTGCACGAATTTTTGCCATTGCTGTTCCAAGTGCAGCAACACTTTTTTTCATACGATCAGCAGCATCTTTCTTGATATCTTCAATCATATTTAATCCTATTTCACTAATGTTCCAACTTGTTCGCCATAGATAATTTTTGTCAGATTACCTTTTGTATGCACATCAAACACACGTAAAAGGATCTTTTGTTCCTGACACATGACGACAGCTGTAGTATCCATTACAGCAAGGCGGTTATTGATGACTTCATCGTAGCTAAGTTCATCATAACGAACAGCATTCGGATCTTTGCGGGGATCAGCATTATAAACCCCGTCTACCTGCGTCGCTTTTAACATCAGTTCTGCGCCGATTTCTACAGCCCGTAAACTTGCCGCTGAGTCTGTGGTGAAAAAGGGATTGCCTGTGCCGGCAGCGAAAATAACTACGCGTCCTTTTTCCAGATGTCTGATGGCGCGGCGACGTAAATAATCTTCGCAAACCTCGTGGATTCTTATTGCAGACATGACACGACAGAAGGTACCGTTACGTTCCAGCGCATCTTGTAAAGCCAGGGCATTCATGACTGTCGCTAACATACCCATATGATCAGCACTGACACGATCCATACCACTCGCGGCTAGACCTGCGCCACGGAAGATATTTCCGCCACCAATGACGACACCGAGCTGAACGCCTTGCGCGTTCAGCTCAGATATCTCTTTGGCAAAACGGGAAATCACTTCTGGCTGGATGCCATACTCCGCATCCCCCATCAGTGCCTCGCCACTCAGTTTGAGCAGGACACGCTTATAAACTGGCTGACTTCCCGTTTGTGTCATAAATTACTTCCCTCTGGCTTGTGCCATTACTTCTTCAGCAAAATTGTCTTCTGCTTTTTCAATACCTTCACCGACTTCAAAGAACTCAAAAGCTTCAATTGAAGCACCGGCTTGTTTAATCAGTTTTTCAACTGTTACATCTGGATCTTTTACGAATGGTTGGCCAACCAGGCTGATTTCGTTAACGAATTTCGCCATACGGCCTTCAATCATTTTTTCGATGATGTTTTCAGGCTTGCCGCTATCACGTGCTTGAGTCGCCACGATATCACGTTCTTTGTCTAACAACTCTTGTGATAATTCATCTGGAGAAATGGCTTGTGGACGATTAGCCGCAACATGCATGGCTAAATCTTTAGCCAATTCTTCGTTACCACCTTTCAACTGCACCATTGTTCCGATGCGGTCACCGTGACGATAAAAACCGATAATGCCATCATCAGTATTTAATGAGGTGAAACGGCGAACTTGAATGTTTTCACCAATTTTTGCAACCAGTGCCTGACGAACAGTTTCAACCGTATCACCAGAATCTAGTGTTAATTGTTTTAAAGCGTCTAAGTCAGCTGGCTGAGCTTCCAGTGCTTTTTTCGCTACAGCAGAAACAAAGTTCACAAAATCGTCTGCTTTTGCCACGAAGTCAGTTTCAGAGTTCACTTCAACCATAACAGCGTGTTTGTTATCAGCACTAACTTCAATTCCGATAATACCTTCAGCAGTAATACGGTCTGCTTTTTTATCGGCTTTTGCTAAACCTGATTTACGCATTTCTTCGATAGCGACTTCAATGTCACCATTTGCTTCAACAAGTGCTTTTTTGCACTCCATCATGCCTGAGCCTGTACGCTCACGTAGTTCTTTTACTAAAGCTGCAGTAATTGCCATTGCTCTAACCCTTTTAATCTGATTGTTTTATGAATGCTCATCACTGAGCTCATATACAACACAGGCCCACCCTCGGGCGAGCCTGCTGAATTAAACTAGTAGAAATTATTCGCTGGCTGATTCAGCACTTTCTTCAGCAACTTCTACGAATTCTTCTTTTGCATCTGCAGTTGTGACAGAAGCGCGGCCTTCCAGAATGGCATCAGCAATGTTTGCAGTGTAAAGACGGATTGCACGCATTGAGTCATCATTACCTGGAATGACGTAATCAACGCCATCTGGGTTGCTGTTACTATCAACAACAGCGATAACAGGAATACCTAATTTTCTCGCTTCTTGGATCGCGATACGTTCATGTTCAACGTCAATCACAAACATCGCATCAGGCAAGCCAGTCATTTTACGAATACCGCCAATGCTTTTTTCTAATTTTTCTTGTTCACGAGCAAGATCTAATACTTCTTTTTTCTTCAGACCTTCAGTTTTACCTGACTCGATCATGTCTTGAATAGCATCCAGACGTTTGATTGATTGACGCACTGTTTGGAAGTTAGTCAACATACCACCTAACCAGCGGCGGTTAACGTATGGCATTCCGGCGCGTTCAGCATCTTCACGAATCGCATCTTGTGCTGCACGTTTGGTTCCAACGAACATGATACGGCCTTTTTTAGAAGCCAGTTTGCTGACAAAATTCAACGCATCGTTGAACATTGGTAAGCTATGTTCTAAGTTAATGATATGGATATTGTTACGTTTACCAAAGATGAATGGGCCCATTTTTGGGTTCCAGTAACGGGTTTGGTGCCCGAAATGAACGCCTGCTTCAAGCATTTGGCGCATTGTTGTTTTAGCCATGTGTATACCTTTAATAGTATGGGGTTGAACCTCCACGTACCCCAGTTGTCGACTAATTAGGCCAAACCTAATAGCACCCCGACACCTGTGACGGCACATGTGTGATTTTGCCTTCTTTCGGCGCGCATATTATTCCATACTTAAGCAACAAAACAAAGCTAAAAGAACAATTAACAGCATCGCCAGGAATGATCACTGGTGACTAAAGCTGATTTACGGCAAACTATGCCTGATATCAGAAACTTCATTTCAAAATTAGCAGGGAATTTAAATGGCTGTCAGTATAAAAACTGCCGAAGAAATTGAAAAAATGCGTGTTGCGGGAAAACTCGCCGCTGACGTTTTGACCATGATTGAACCACATGTCCAGGCTGGTATAACCACTGAAGAGCTCAATCAAATCTGTCATGATTACATCGTCAATGAACAACAAGCCATTCCTGCCCCTTTAAATTACCACGGCTTCCCCTGCTCAATATGTACCTCGGTTAACCATGTTATCTGTCATGGCATTCCCAGTGAGAAAAAACTGAAAGATGGCGATATTATCAATATCGATATCACGGTCATTAAAGACGGTTACCATGGCGATACCAGTAAAATGTTTCAAATTGGTAAAACATCTATCTTGGCTCAACGTCTTTGTCGTGTCGCCCGTGAATCTATGTTTGTGGGTATTGAAATGGTTAAGCCCGGTATCCGTCTGGGTGATATTGGTCATGCTATTCAGACCTATGCAGAGAAAGAAAACTTCTCGGTTGTTCGTGAATACTGTGGTCATGGCATCGGCCAGGTCTTTCATGAAGATCCTCAAGTCCTTCACTACGGCACACCTGGTACCGGACTTGAACTCAAACCCGGTATGACCTTCACTATCGAGCCTATGATTAATGCCGGTAAACGTCACGTCCGTCAATTACCCGATGGCTGGACCGTGGTGACCAAAGACCGTTCCTTATCAGCACAATGGGAACACACAATTCTAGTGACTGATAACGGTTATGAGATTCTGACCTTACGTGAAGAAGAAACCGTTTAATCTATAAGGTGTTGTATGCCTCAGCAGAATCTATCTATCTGGGAAGTTGGTAACTTAGTTATTTCTTCTGATGCAGAGGTAACCAATGAAATTTGTCGGGAAGCTTTAAAACAAAGTCAGCTATACCTTCAGCAACAGTTTGATGCGGGTAGCCCGATTGAAGAATTAGTCTATCAACGCGCCTCTTTTGTTGATGAAATTCTCAACCAAATCTGGCAACAACATATCAGCGATGACACACCCGTCAGTCTGGTGGCTGTCGGTGGTTATGGTCGTGGAGAACTCCACCCCTACTCTGATATCGATGTTTTAATCCTGCTTGACGAGTCAGTATCTGATGCACCACCTGAGTCCCTGTCCAGCTTCCTGACCCAACTCTGGGATGTGGGACTGGAAATTGGCCACAGTGTCAGAACCATACAAGAGTGTCGTCAGCAAGCAGAAGATGACATCACGATTGCCACTAATTTACTTGAAGCTCGTTTATTGTGTGGTGCCAGTGAACTCTTTGAATCACTACAAAAACTGACTGTTACCAATAAAACCTGGGATACAAGACGCTTTTTTGAATTAAAAAGACAAGAACAGTTAGATCGCCACCAACGCTACAACGATACTGCCAATAATCTTGAACCTAATATTAAAGAATCACCTGGCGGGCTTAGGGATATTCAAGTTGTAAATTGGGTGGCTCAACAACATTTTGATGTCAAAAACCTGGAAGGACTACGTCAAAAAGGCTTTTTAGCTAATAGCGAATATGAAACTTTGCAAAAAGCACAAAACTTTTTGTGGACAATCCGTTTTGCACTGCATCATCTAGCTGGTCGGAAACAAGAAAAGTTAATGATCGATTTTCAGCGTGAGCTTGCCAAAAAGCTGGGGTATAAAGACGACGACTCGCGGCTTGCCGTCGAAAAATTCATGAAAGATTATTATCGTTGTGCCCGCTCTGTCCGGCAAATGAATAGCTTATTACTACAGCTATTTGAAGAAACGATTATCCTCGCTGATGAGCCCCGTGAAGTGAAAGTGATTAATCGTCGCTTCCAGTCTCATAATGGTTATCTTGAAACAATCAATCCTGGCATTTTTGCTTACTACCCTTATGCACTGCTAGAAGTCTTTCTTATTCTCCAGCAGAATCCTGAACTCAAAGGAGTCAGGGCCTCTACTATTCGTCAGATTCATGCCCATTTACACCTGGTTGATGATAGTTTCCGCCGGGATATAAAAAACCGTAGCTTATTCATGGAAATTATTCGTCAACCTAAAGGTGTGACACATGAATTTCGGCGTATGAATGAGTTAGGTGTGCTTGGAGCTTACCTACCTGAGTTCGGTCGCGTCGTCGGTCAGATGCAACACGATTTATTTCATGCCTATACAGTAGATGAACACACTCTGTTTTTGGTCGGCAATTTAAGACGTTTCTCCTGTGAAGAAAACCGAGAAGAGTTTCCTTTATGTTCGGAAGTATTCAATCAACTTCCTAAACCGGAAATACTCTATATCGCTGGCATTTATCATGATATTGCCAAAGGTAGAGGGGGCGATCACAGTGTATTAGGCGTGGTTGATGCCAAAGCATTTTGCGAACGGCATAACCTGAGTGATTATGATACGAGTATTGTGACTTTTTTGATCCGTCATCATCTTGCTATGTCGACTACCGCTCAAAAAAGTGATTTAGAAGATCCTACCGTCATCAAAAAATTTGCTGACCTGGTAGAGACAACTGAACGACTCAATTATCTCTATCTGTTAACCGTCGCTGATATCAGAGCAACCAATAATAATTTATGGAATGGTTGGCGAGACTCTTTATTAAAACAGCTATACCACAGTACTCATCAGTGGATTGAACACACTGAGGCTCAGGCAAAAAGTACTCGCGAGAAAAGTTACAAAAAATACCAGGAAGCAATGCAAAAACTGCTTGCTAAAGGCCGTATCCAGGAAGATATCGGCAAACTCTGGCATGCGTATGATTTGGATTATTTTCTACGGCATTCCGTCGACGAACTTGTCTGGCAATCAGAACAACGCTTAGACCATATTGATGAAGATCCATTAATTGCACTAAGAAAACACAACGATCAACAGACGCTGGAAATTTTTATTGTCACTCATGATCGAGCCGGTATTTTTGCTGCTATAACGGCTGCTCTAGAGCAATGCCAACTGAATGTTCTCGATGCCAAAATCAACGTCACTAATGAACATGATGCTTTAAATACCTTCATCGTGAACGGTGACAGGCTTGATACCAGACAGATTACCCGCTCGCTTGAAAAGCAATTGGCCAATACTTCTCATGTGAAGCCATATAGTCCAACCATTACTCCCAGGACCATGAAGCTGTTTAAAACACAACCAAATATTGAGTTTGAAACAAACCTTCAGCAAAACCATACGGTGATGTCTTTGCATACACATGACAGACCAGGTCTGGTATCAGCTATCGCACAAGTGTTTCTGGCATGCAAAGTGCAACTAATCAACGCCAAAATTAATACATTAGGTGACCAAGTGGAAGATATCTTTTTTATCACCACTGCCAATGAAAATGCACTTGATGAATTGGAAGAAAATGCACTTAAAGAGCAACTTTTGAGTAGTCTGTCCCAATAAAAAACGGCATGTATGACATGCCGTTTTCTGCATCAAATACTCTTATTTTTTGGAGACCATTAGATCTTCAGAAAGCTGTTGTAGTTTCTTCTCGCCGATACCTTTGACATTGGTGAGTTCATCAACGGTTTTAAACTCACCATGAGCATCACGATACTGAATAATGGCATCCGCCGTTGACGGCCCAACACCATTTAACATCTGCAACTGTTCAGAGGTTGCCGTGTTGAGATCAATCTTGTCGGCAGCAAAAGCAAAAGAGCTGCTTAGAAAAAGAGATAATACCAATGCAAAAAGTGATTTTCGTAACATAATCCATACTCCGTGTTAAAAAACTAAGTCCATAAACAGTTTCTCCTGAAACTGAAGCTTTAGATTAGATGAAAAAACAAACGGAAATCAAACAGACTTTTTACATTGTGTGAGCTGGCTCACAACTCATTTCCTGATGCGATCCCCAGCGCCTTTGCCAGTCAAAGTGAGGAAGATTAAATAAAAATACTGTTTTACTGAAAATGAAGCAATCATCTTGGCATCTGTTTCAGCAAGCAACTCAGGCGTCGACATATCAATACCATTGACCTGAGCTAAGCCAGTAATTCCAGGGCGCACCGAGAATACATTCAGTTTCTCTCTGGCTTCAATCAATTCATGCTGACTTTCCAGGCAAGGCCTTGGTCCCACAAGACTCATATCGCCTTTTAATACATTCCATAGCTGGGGAAGCTCATCGAGTTTAGTTCGTCTAAGAAACTTCCCAAAAGGCGTCACTGAAGACTCCGCCGCTAAATGTGTTGCCACATGGGCAGTGTCTTTACGCATGGTGCGAAACTTCACTAAAGTAAAACTTTTTTGGTCTCGTCCTACTCGACGTTGCCGAAATACTGGTGAACGCGTATAGAACCAGCCGACGATCAACAGCAGACATAACACTGGTAAACTAACAAGCAAACCTATGATGGAAAATACAATATCGAGTACACGAATACATAACTGATTCATTAAATTAATATCTCATTTCTTGTTTTTATCAAAATCAGCCATTTTCTCTAATTGCTCATCCATAGCAATAACTGGACTCCATTCCAGTATTCGCCTGGCCTTACTAGTGTCTATTTGTAAATTTCCAAACAACCTATCTGCCACGTCTTTTTTTCCAAGCAGCTTTGCGAGACCAGACATCAAAGCCATGGGAATAGGCAACAAAATTGATTTCACACCGTAGGCTTTTGCAATATTTTTTAATAAAGCGGTAGTGGAAATATCATCTTTATCCGCAATCAGAAACAACTCATTAGCAGCAGCTGGGTGGCTCATGCAAAGTTTGATGAAAGCTATCAAATTGTCAATCGCAATCATCGATCGTTTATTGTGTACACGACCAAAAGGCAATGGCCATCCTTTCTTAATTAGCTTGACTACATTCGCAAAATTGGCCTTTACTCTTGGCCCATATACCAAAGGTGGTCGAATAATTACTATCTGCATGGAAGATATTTTACTTATCTCAATTAATGTCTGTTCGGCCTCAAACTTAGATAAACCATAATCATCACTCGGCTGAGCAGCATCATTTTCACTAAACATTTGATTATGCTCAGTCGACTCACCATTGACTTTGACTGAACTGACAAAAATAAAACGTTTAACCCCAGCTTCAGCAGCCTGACGCGCAAGCTCTCTAGTAACAGTCACATTCATTTTACGATACTCACTCAACGGATCCGAATACGAATCATTCATGACATGCGCGCGTGCAGCAGTGTGAATAACGATATCCACATCACTCAAAATATCGATTAATGAATTTGCCTCACTCAGTTGACTCAGGTCATCACAGATAATTTGACTAACTCTCTCAGGTAACTCCGCAGTTATATTTCTAACAGTTGCGACGACTTCAACGTCAGAAGATATAAGCTCTGAAACTAGAGCTCTTCCAACAAACCCTGTGGCTCCGGTAATGAACACTTTCATTTTTGTTTATCTGCAAGTAGTGTTTTATATTCTTTCAATACCAACTTACTCATCTGCTTTGAGTCAAAGTTTATCTGCATCTTTCATATGCGGTCTGTCCCAGTCCTTTGCATCTCTGTTGCCCATCTACAAGTAACCATAGGTTTTCATATAGTTTTACAGAATTCTTAGGAGATACAAGAATCCCTGTTTTCCCATCAAGTACTGCATCATCCAAACCGGTAATAATACGTAATTTCTTCAATGCAAGCTTATAATCACTGGCAAATTTTGTTGGATTAAATCGAACCAAACCTACCCCGGATAGTGAGCCATATCCAAGTGTTTTTATATCATCAAAATCTCCTATCTTTTCATTTTGACGCTGTTCTGACCCAAAAATGCGCAATAAAAATCCAGGCACACCAGCACTAGATAATGTTGCTACGAGCGTTATCACAGCTAAAACAGTTACTAAGTCGCCGTATGCATTAGGCGATAACTGCCTTGCTAAAATAGTTTGAAAACCAAATGCTAGGCAGGCATTGAAGGCCACACCGAAGTAAAGGTAAGAAAATACCAAAAACGAAGTCATCCGGAAAAATTTAGAATTCATCAATATTCGGCATATTAAGAATTCCAAGATATACTTTTTTCAACGTTAACGTTATATTAAGCTAAATAAATGAGTGGGTTCATTCAAAAAAACACAACAAGGCATTACTGTATCTATTTCTTTTTAAAAATAGTATTTATATCCGGATATCGAAAAATATACCGAGTTTGATACCGAATAAAACTGGCTAGATGCCACAAGAAATATTTAAATTGTCGGTGACTAGCACGTTGAGCATCATGAGTTATTATCACAGAAGAACAAGCCATAACTATTTTTTCTAACTTCCAAAGTCTTGTGCATATATCTGCATCTTCGTAATACAAAAAGTAGTTTTCATCAAATCCTCCAAGAAACTCATAGACTTCTCGGCGAAACAACATAAAGATGCCAGCCCCCCAGTCTATAGGAAAACAACTTGAAGTGTCTGGTATGTTCCACTTGTAACTATGGCTTCCAAAAGTTTTTTTTAAAATTGTTGAGAGCTTTGGGAAATGTCTAATACTATCTTCTATCTGGCCTTTTGAAGAATAAACAAGAGGAACAACCACTCCAGTATCTTGGGCCTTCGCAACATCAATCATTAATGGAAAGGGATTGTTCCTTAATCTCACATCAGGATTAATTACACAAAAGTATTCTGCTGATGATTGCTTGAATGCCGTATTATGGTTTGCTCCAAACCCCTTTGGGCTAGTGTTAACTATTAACCTTAATGGAACATTTCGGGTTTTAAAGACATTACTTTCTTTAATATTGCAGGTTACGATAACTTCTTTTATCTGCAGAAAACCATTAAGAGCATCAATATCTTTGAGTAGCTTTTCCACCAACACACCTTGATTGTGGCTTACGATGGATATGGAGACTTGAGCTTCGTTTGAGTTCATCGACTATCTTTTTCTTCTTAAAATAATAATATGTAGTAACAATAATAAGTTTGTTATTCGATTACTTCTACTTAGCTTCAAGTCTTTATATGTAGCGATACGCTGTTTTAGGGGAACTAGCTCTAGTTCAGAAAAATCTTTTACATATTGAGCACGTTCTAGAGAACTAATATCTCCTGTTCTGTTTAATAGTTCTCGCGCCTGCTGAAAGGTATTACAGAAATTTCTATGTGACCCTATTAACTTATTTAAAACTAAAAATCTTCTAGGATTAAAAATCTGACTATAACTTGTTAGACCAATCGTATTGTTTTGGTGTTGTCTATATTTTATCAATGGCTTATCAACAAAATAGAGCTTGCCAGTCATCGCTGCACATAATGCAACCCACCAATCATGGATGATAATTGTATTAGGAATCGGACTAGCAATTTGGAGTAACGCACGATTAATTAGCATGGCACACCCTGTTACAGTATTTTCCACTAAAAGTCTCGATAATGTCTCAAACTCAGGGTGAGAAAGTCTCTGTTGATTCATGTATGAGGTATAAATTAACCTTAGTTGTTCATCAACTACCTCTAAGTCTGAGTACACCAGCATAGGCATTGTTTTAGTAAAGTGAGACTCCAAAGCTTCCATTTGTTTTATAAGTATGGAAATTTTTTCAGATCGCCAAACATCATCCTGATCAGAAAAACAAATATATTCCGCATGATTTTTTTTTGCATACGCCATTAAAACAGCAAAATTCCGAACACAACCTTTCTGCTCTTGATCACTTTCTATTAGCTTTATTCTACTATCACTTTGAATATGCTTTAGTATGATATCTTTGGTTTTGTCGGTTGAGCCATCATCTCGAATAATAAGTTTCCAGTTCGCATAGGTCTGACTCCTGATGCTACTGATCTGTTCACCAATAAACCTCTCACCATTAAATGCTGCGAGTAAGATATAAACAATCTTCTGGGGGATATTTCTTTCTGTACTCACAACACTTTCTGGCAAAAATAATAATATAGGCTGCTTGGTCTACTTTTAACCAAATAGCGACTTACTCACTCTTATACTAATGGATTTCAACCACATCCAAACATGGAAGTGGAAAGACCAAGTTCATGCCAGAAAATTTCTGCTGTGAAAGAAAAAATTCCCGGAAGTGCCAAGGTAATACAATCAGATAATCTGGTTTTCTCGCTATCAAATCATTTTCAGGAATAATGGGAATGAGAGTTCCCGGCGTATAGCACGAGAACTTTTCTTTATTTACTTCCCCGACAGCTTCAATCACATCTGCATTAAGATCACAATATTGCAAAAGCACATTCCCTTTAGTAGATGCACCTAATACAGCTACTTTCTTGCCTTCTTTCCTTACGATGGAAATGAACTCCAGTAACTTCTCTCTTGAGTCTGAAACCCTTTCTGCAAAAGCATGATAAGGCTCGATCGTATTTAAACCCAAAGCTAGTTCATTTTCCAATATTGCTTTTATCTGATCATTCGGCACCAAACTAACCGAGTCTTTTGCCACAGTAATTGAAAAGCTACCACCGTTAACATCATTAAACTCTACATCAATGATTTTAAAACCAACCTTATCTGTCATCCATTTGATTTGATGAAGAGAATAAAACTCCAAGTGTTCATGACAAACCGTATCATAAGAATTAGTTTCGAGCATAGTTGGCATATAACTTTGCTCAAAAACCCAAATTCCGTCATCAGCTAACACATCATAAATATCTTGCATAAAAGCCATCGGTGACTCTAAGTCATAAAACATTGAGAAGGATGTAACTATTTTAGCTTTTCGATCTGGGAACTTTTCCTTCAACAATGCAGCTGAAAAAAAGTCAGGTATCAATTCAATATGTGGAGGGTAATATTCCTTAAACTTTACCCCTGTCGGGTCTACTCCAACCAGTGAATAGCCGTTCTTTGGGTAGTTTTGTAGCGTTGTACTGTCATTACTACCGATGTCAACAATCAAGTCTCCTTCCTCGATATCTACCAGCGCCAGTATTTTTTCCACTTTTTGTCTAAGGTGACTCACCATACTAGGGTTAAGTCCCGAACGATAACCGTAATTATCTCCGTACATTTCACCCAAGTCATAAGAGTGCCCTAACTGGACTAAACCACATATATCAGCTTCTCCATGACATTTAACAAGTTTCAAAGGACCTTCAGTAATCTTTTGTGAAACAGAGGAAGGAAAAACTCCCGTTAGTGTTTGGGCTCCCAAATCAAGTACAGTGATAAGGTTAGTATTTCCGCAAATTCTGCATTTCTCGACTTTTTTATACATTTATTATTCCTGAATGTTTCTATTTTTTAATAACTGAAAATCATGCTCTACCATCATTTCAATGGTGGAACGGAAGTCTACCAATGGCTTCCATGAAAGTTCTGTTTGTAACTTACTGGCATTCCCGACTAGCTCAACAGACTCAGCAGGTCTGAAAAACTCTGTATTCGAATCATCAACAAAGTCACGATAGTCAAGGCCTAAAAAATCAAAAGCATATTTACAAGCGTCTCTCACTGTATGAACCGTACCTGTTGCAACTATAAAGTCTTCTGCCACATCATTCTGTAGCATTTTCCACATAGCCAGCATATAATCGCCTGCAAACCCCCAGTCACGCCTAGCATCTAGGTTTCCTAACACCAACCGATGCTCTAGGCCTAACTTAATCTTTGCAGCTGTTTGAGTTATTTTTCTGGTTACAAAGTGCTGGCCTCTAAAAGGACTCTCATGATTAAATAAGATGGCTGAACATGCAAACAAATTATAGTGTTCACGATAGATCTTTATCATCATGTCAGCATACGCTTTAGCGGCACCATATGGGCTTCGAGGGTTGATTAAAGTCATTTCATCTTGAGGTTCTTCACTTGGCACTCCAAACACTTCCCTGCTTGATGCTTGGCAAAACTTAATCCTGGGATTAAACTGTTTTATTGACTCCAGAATTCGTACCACACCCAGACCATTCACATCCCCCATGATGTCAGGTTCAGAAAACATTCCTTCCCCCGATGTAAATGCTGCAAGGTTATATACCTCAGCAGGCTGGGTTCGTTCAAGCAGTTTTCGGATATCATTTTTGTCTCTAAGATTCCAATCGACTATATGCACATCATTCAACTGAGCAGCAACTTCCTCATCTAGGACAGTCGTATCCTTATTTCTAGTTGCCCCAAACACCTCGTAGCCCTTCTCATTAAGTAAATTAGCTAGATAAATACCATCTTGTCCTGTTACACCGGTAACTAATGCTACTTTCTTCATAATCTAGCCTATGAACTTTGAAGCCCAAAGGCTAAGACTATTTCTGTATTTACTTTTAATGAGGCTATATAATGGCATTTTCATTGTCCTAGCCCTCATCGTACAGTAAATAGTTGCGAGCATATTCATAAGCTTTGGCGGAATAACGGCTATCAACAAAAACACTACTCTTCCTAACCAATTAGTTCTCTGCCAAAGAATACTCTTCAGTTCTTTGTAGCCATAAGCTCCCGTCGCCCTGAAAAAAATTAATTTTTTTAAGTCTTTAAAATACCCCAACGGGCATACCTTGGCTTTCGCTTCATCTGAATATCCATCAAAAGACCAAATAAGATTTGGCCACTTGCTTAACCATATTTCAAGACCTCGGGGTGTCCACATAGCATTACCGTAGCGAATAGAAAGAATAGGCTCTGCAAGAAGTTGTACTTTTTTGAGGAGAGGCTGTTGAAAGATAACGCCAACATGAATAAAAAGAGTACCATAAAACTTAATCCTGTTCCTTGAAAGCCATAGTTCTCTTTTAATCACTACACAACCAATAAAAGACAATCCATGCCCTGCATCTGACATGAACTGATCCTTATCTTTATTAAGATAAGTTTTATCGTTTTCGATTTTTATTAACTTACTATCCAATACCGTACTAAAATCATCAGTAGCAACTTCAGCATTGATTACTACTAACTCATTCTCACCATCTAACTGTTCAATAATACTGTTCAAACCTCCAGGTTTAAGCAAATCATCGTCAGTCATGAGCCAGCAATACTCACCTTTTGCATATGTCACTGATTTATCATAATCAGCATCAATACCTGAGTTAGTTGACTCCCTTATATAACGTATCTCTTGATAAGCACTTGCATAGCCATGTAAAACCTGCTCTGTATTATCAGTAGACGCTCCATCGACTATAACAATCTCAACCCCTGCAGTCAGTTGTGGAAGAATTGAATCCAGAGTTTCACCGATATAGTTTGCTCTATTGAATGTAGCAAGACAGATTGATAGCTTTATAGGATCAGACATTTTTAAATTTCACATTTATTCTTTTGAAAGCCCTATAAAAGAACCGTACCACTAAAAAAACACTTTTAGGAAAAATTGTATAAACAGTTTTGACAAAAAAATTCTTGATTGATTTATCCATATAAGCTGTTTTCAAAAGGCTATCCAAAACTTCCCTTTTTTCTATTTCTGGATAAAACTCGGTCAAGATTTTTGCAGAAAGAAATGACCGTAACCTAAACTCATTTCTAATGACTCGTCTGATATGAAAAGCTTCTTGGCTATCCTCACCATAGAAAAAGTTAGCTATATTACTATATCCTTGAATTCCTATCGCATACCTGTTTATAACACCTTTATCCAAAAAAGAATCATTTTCTCCACGCTGATCTAGAAGAATATCTGTTACAAACTGTACTCTCAAACTATGCTTAGATATTTCTAATAATCTAGCAACGTGAGCCCAACAACTCCCATCAAACTGAGGAATCAGGCGCCCAGAATCCCATGTTTCCCTTTTTACGACTAATCCACTCATAAAACTGAAAAATGCTTCTGAAGTTACAGCGGCCTGAAACCAAGAAAGTCGTTCGACCTCATTTGAAAAATCTACTTGAAACTTATGATCGATATTCAACACGGGATGCTCACGAAGTATGTTCATGTTGATATCACAAATAGTGTGCGTCGCGATATAAACATCACACCCAGTTTGAACCTGTTCTTTCATAAATGCTAGAGCACCAAGCCGCATGGTGTCATCACCACTAAAAAGCCAGCAATATTGCCCTTGAGCCAAACTAACACATTTTGCCATATCGGCATCAATACCACCTCTCTGAGGAGAGCGATAGTATCTAATAGCAAAGTCTGATTGTCTTTGATATTTATCACCAACTAAGGCAGTTTGATCCGTAGACCCTCCGTCATAAATGATTACTTCAATTTCCTCATTCAGTTGAGGAAGTATGGACTCAAGCGCATCACCTAGATAATCACCACAATTATAGACAGGGATACAGATAGATATCAGAAGACTACTCATGAAGGCAATCTATTCCTTTACCTGTAACAGATTGATATAAAATAGCATGTTGCTGTGTAACCTGCTTCCACCCATATTTAGCACTTTTGCTACATTTTGTACCAATGTAAGCATTTAAAGCACTTTTCATTGCAACTGTATCTCCACATCGACAATAATAAACATTGCTCTCAGAATTATACCCAAGCAAATCATTTTGATTCGTTGTTGTTAATGTAAAAACATCATAGTTTTCTGATGCCTTTAAAGATGTATTCCAAGGCCCCGCACCATTAGAAAAAGGAAAAACAACCGCATCTGAAACCGCTAAAATCTCACCAACGGCTTGTCCAGGCAGGAAACCTGTTACAGTAACATTTCCTTGCCACCTATCACTTTTAATCATGTTTATAATAGTCGAATGATAACGATTATTATCATTAAGGTCGCAAATTAGCACTAGGTGTTGTGTTTCAGGGTTAACAATATCGAAAAGCTTATCTACGCCTTTATTTTCATTAGCAAAACCAAAAAATGTAACAATCCTCTTTTCCTGTGAAAGTCTTCCTTTGACTTCAAAGTATTTCTGTTGACTCAACCTCACTACAGGTATTGTTGCAGCATTCTGTATATAAGATTTAGGAACACTCTTTAACCACATTGCAGCCCATGATGGTAGACGTTTTGGAAGGTCTTCTCTAACGTATATCAGAGCATCACATGACAATACATTTTGCCAACCAATGGCACCACATTCTTTATAGTGTTCGTGCCACGTTTGGACAATTTTAAAACCAACTAACTTACAAAGGAGTGGTAAGTATCTTGCTGAAAGACCATTGTAACCTGCTGTAGGATACTGAAAGTGAATTACATCAGGAGCGAACGTGGCTATTTTTTTTTTCAAATTAAAAATATTTTTCAGACTCCAAGAGACTCTATCCAATAGCTTTACACCAGTGATCATATTCTCAGTAGAACGAAACCCACTAGTCATGACTGCCAGTTTTAGAGCAGGATAATCCTCATGTAAATGCTTAGTAAGGTGATAACAGTAATCCCCGACTCCACATTTCTCTGGAGGATATGAACCTGTAATAATCAGTATTTTCAAGCGTCTGCTACAATTTTTCGAACACAATCCAGCCAAAAGTATATTCTTTGCCACCGCATTCGATAGGCGTATCTTGGCTTTCTGGACTAAAGTCACCCACCATTTTCAAGCCATATTGTTCAGCTCGCTCAACAAAGTGACTAACATCTTGCCTAGAAAAGATCAGCCAGTCCATTCCAAAAAACTTTATGCCAGTAGTATCAATCTTTTCTGGCCAATAATCGAACGACGCAATAAAATAGCCACCGGGTTGCAATAGACGTGACATTTCCTTCAATAAAGCATCGGCATTAAAGCCATGCTCAATTACTGATATCGAAGTAATCGCTTTGAAAGCTTCATCAGCAAAGGGGGTATGCATAAAGTCTGTGTTCACATAATTGATCGAACCTTGTTCCGGCATGAGTTCTAAATCAGGGTTTAAATCAGCACCACTAAGATTGATATATCCCTGTTTATGAAGAGCAACAATGATTTCAGATGCATAACACCCAATATCTAAAATAGGATCACTCTTATGTACGTTCTGTTCTAGAAAGTTTAAAGTTTCAAGTACATCCCAACTTTTGATTTGATCGCCCAGCTTTATCCCAGAATGAATTCCCAGTTTTCTTAACACGCCCATCATTGGAGATTCTATACAAGAGAGTCGCTTACGAATTAATTCCTGACGTGCTTGTTCAATTTGTAGCTTATTTTTTAAAACTTTCATTGTTTTGCCTAGATAAGAAAATAGTTGGATGTTTTATCTTTATAATTGTGCATCTACTGGTGCCGAAAACTTATAATTAATGGTCCCTGATTCACTTTTATTCTGACTCAACCACTTCTGCACATCTTCTTTAGTAATCAATATATTTCTTTGATCAGCTGTCCTAACTTCATATCCATGATTCCAAAATAAATTAAATGTATTTTCGTAGTATGGATTAAAACCGTCAGGATGATACTCATTGAGACAAATTTCTATAATCCAAGTTGGTTTGGGTTCTCGCTTGATAACATTGATCGCGCCTAAAAGTAAATTATATTCAGCACCTTCAACATCGACTTTGATAAAAAGATGCCTGTTCTTAAATCTTTCACCGAGGATAATATCCAAAGAACTCAAAGGTATAGTCCTTTTAAAAAAGCCTGATGAACCAGCCCAATTGTCAACTAGGGATGCTCCAGTGCTAGACGCTCCATATAATGAAGCTATTCCTGGTTGACTACTTAAACCAATAGGAAAAACTTCAATGTCCGACCAATTGTTCACTTCTATATTTGCCATTAGATAGTCAAGGTTCTTTTTCATAGGTTCTATGGCAATTACATGCTTGTTATAGGATTTTGCCAAACAAGAATAGAATCCTATATTTGCGCCTATATCTATAAAAATATCTGATCGATTAAACTCTTGAATAAATAACTTTGTTTCTTCTGGCTCAAATTCACCCTTTTGCATAGCAATGTGATGCATTGAACTACTACCTACTAAATTAAAGCCATAAGGCGTCATTTTTGGTTTCGTTGATTTTGATAAATATGAATTGTAAATGTCTCTAACTTCACACTTCAGAAAAAAGTATTTTTTCCTAATTAAATTCAAAAAATCAGCGATAAATACCTTATTTTGTTTTTTATACATAAATAATTCTTTTGATGAATGAAGCAAATCAATGCTCAGTTTAAGGTCAAAATCGTTTCAGTTCATACCAACATTTCAGCTTAGATTTAATATTTTTTGGTAATAACAAAAAGTTCACTATTATTGATAATATCAGCCCTAATATTGCGCATATTATGTTGTATGTGTAATGCCCAAAGTCATAGAGAAAAAAAGTAACTATTCCAACAACTGATATACTACTAAGTATTACTAAAATTACACTATTGATCAGCCAATATATTCCTTCTCCAGCCAAAAGCTTCTTGTGAGTTATCCACGTCCCAAATAAAAGATAAAAAATATTTAATATCAGCCAAGCATAAGCACCACCAATTGCTCCGTAATTCTTAGCCAAAATAAATATTAATGGGGCAAGTACAACAATTATTACAATTGTGATTAGTAAAGGTATATTTGTATTTCCGTGAGCTAATTGAAGTGCATAAGGAAAGTGCATAATTCCATTTAAAGCCGTACCAAGTATTAAAAGTGAACATATTTTTCCAGTTTCTTCTGCCAATAAGACATCACCAGTCCACAGGACTAAGAAATCTATTGAATAAAAAGAAATAATCAAAACTAATGGAAAAAAAAATGATGCAAAAATACGGGTTCCATCCATGTATAAACGTCTAAGAGCATCAATTTGGCCAGAAGCTACTAGTGTAGACATTCGAGGATAAATTGAGTTGAATAATGGTGATAAGCAGATATAGAGGCTATTAGCAACAACACCAGCCAACACATAATGACCAAAATCTTCAAGATTTAATACTTTACTCAGTATTACCTTATCCATTTGTACAAGAATAACGCCTGTCAATGCCAATGCACTCATGCCAACTGAGAGCCTCCAAACTCTTTTCACACTACTGAATGAAAAGTAAAGTTTTACATCATCACGTTTAATAACAAACCAAGCAATTGAATGCATGATTACAGCATAGCTAAAACCAATAACCGCTTGCCATACAAAAAATGCTGTAATTGTTGGACTTAGAAAAGTTAATATAACAACAGAACCTAGGCTTGAAACAGTTATAAAAACAGCGTTGATGAGACTTGTCATAGCAACTTGCTGCATTCCCATCATTGCCCCCATATACAAACCCACCGGCCATCGGCAAGCAACAACAATCCCCATTAAGATTAATGAGTTTATAACGGTGTCTGATGGTAATTTATCAACTTGTAGCCAATGACTTGCTATTGTTGGCGCTATAAAAAAAAATACACTTCCGATAAGCAAAGCCATCAGCCAATAAATCAATGAAAATGAGTGTAAAAGATTCCGAGCAAATGACATATTATTGGTCACAGAACAACGCGCCACTTCTCGATTTATGGTGGGTGACAACCCCATATCTAGAAGTTGTAGCAATGCCTGAGTCGTTGCAAAAAAACCAATTAGACCATAAGCCTCAGCCCCCAATAGTTTAAGATAAAAAGGAATTACAGCTAGCCCGATAGCAGCACACCAAATTGCTGAGATGACTCCAACTGAGAAGTTTTTTCTCA
The DNA here is from genome assembly GCF_056859315.1 of Methylophaga sp. F-2. NCBI lineage: Bacteria > Pseudomonadati > Pseudomonadota > Gammaproteobacteria > Thiotrichales > Piscirickettsiaceae > Methylophaga > Methylophaga sp. F-2. Next base: position 124,965 of record NZ_JBSXOF010000016.1, on the reverse strand, counting down.
AAGTCACCCAACATCACTCATAATAATCTTTTGTATCAAAACCATGTTTTTTGATGAGCTCATCTCTCTGCGCAGACTTATAATCTTCCATCACCATTTCTGACACAAGTTCATTGAAAGTTGTTTTTGGTGACCATCCTAATTTCTGTTTTGCCTTCGTCGGGTCACCAAGTAAAGTTTCGACTTCCGTAGGTCTGAAATACCGCGGATCTACCTGAACAACACATCGACCGTCAGCATCATACCCTTTTTCATCGACGCCTTCCCCATCCCAATACAAACTTATACCCAGCTCTCGTGCAGCTACATTAACAAAATCTCTCACACTGTACTGATGTCCTGTAGCAATAACAAAATCATCAGCTTCATCTTGCTGAAGCATAAGCCACTGCATTTCAACATAATCCTTTGCATGCCCCCAATCACGTAGGGCATCTAAGTTTCCAAGATATAGACAATCTTGCAAACCTAACTTTATTCTTGCTAAGGCACGTGTAATTTTGCGTGTCACAAAAGTTTCACCACGCAGAGGGCTCTCGTGATTGAATAAAATTCCATTACAGGCATAAATACCATAAGCTTCACGATAATTAACTGTAATCCAATAACCGTAGAGCTTGGCAACAGCATAAGGACTTCGAGGGTAGAAAGGCGTTGTTTCTTTTTGAGGTACTTCCTGAACCAATCCATAAAGCTCAGATGTCGAAGCCTGATAAAACTTAGTCTTCTTCTCTAGCCCCAAAATTCTAATTGCTTCTAAAATTCTTAGAGTACCGATACCATCAGCATTTGCAGTATATTCGGGCGTTTCAAAACTTACAGCAACGTGACTCATTGCTGCTAAATTATAAATTTCATCTGGCTGTATACCTTGAATTATACGGATCAGGTTTGTTGAGTCAGTTAAGTCGCCATGGTGTAAAAAAAAATTTACGTCATTTTCATGAGGATCTCGATACAGATGATCGATTCTGTCTGTATTAAAAAGTGATGAACGACGTTTAATTCCATGTACTTGGTATCCCTTTTCAAGTAATAGTTCTGCAAGATAAGCACCGTCCTGCCCTGTGATACCAGTAATTAATGCAACTTTACTCATTAACTATCCTAATTGTTGTTTGCTTTAGTTCCAAATTAACCGCTTAGTATAAATGCAATCAATATATTTTTAACTATATGTATGGAAAAAAAACAGAGTATTTTTCATTCAAAACTCGACATTTTCCTATAGAAAATAGTTATTTATCATATAATCAAAATAAACTGATAATATGTAATTTTTCATGATAGAAAGAATATTATTTTTTAGGTTAGCGCCATAAATTTACTCAAATAGATGATTAATTAGAGGTACATAGCGAATTTGATGATATCTTAACTTAGATGCCCCTAGATAACCCACATCAAGAAATGTTAAGTAGGAAGTTTGAGTTATAGTAATACACTCAAATGATTTTATTTTTGTAGCACAGATGCCAGAAATAAAATTTCCCCGCCTTCCATGGCAGTCTACTCAGATATTTCTTGTTGGCATCCATGCCACATTTCTATCCTATAATTAATACGACGTTTACTCAGTGATCAATTTCTCATTCTAAGCATCACCGCCAAATAAATCTCGGGTGTAGATTTTATCTTTCACATCAATAATATCTTCAGTGACGCGGTTAGCTAGAATGACGTCGGCTTGAGCTTTAAACTGATTGAGATCATTAACGACTTTTGATCTGAAAAACTCAGCATCCTCAAGCACGGGCTCATAAACGATAACCTCAATACCCTTAGCTTTAATCCGTTTCATCACGCCTTGAATAGCCGAAGCTCTGAAATTATCAGAACCTGATTTCATCACTAAACGATAAATACCAACGACTTTAGGATTTCTGTTGATGATCGAATTGGCAATAAAGTCTTTTCTCGTGGTATTGGCATCAACAATCGCTTTGATGATGTTATTAGGTACATCTTCATAATTTGCCAATAATTGTTTAGTATCTTTAGGCAAACAATAGCCACCATAACCAAATGAAGGATTGTTATAGTGACTACCAATACGCGGATCTAAACCGACACCTTCGATAATCTGACGAGAGTCCAGACCATGCGCTTCTGCGTAACTATCAAGCTCATTAAAGTACGCTACCCGCATGGCAAGATAAGTATTCGAGAATAATTTAATGGCTTCTGCTTCTGTACTATCTGTAACGAGAACAGCCACCTCCGGTTTCAATGAACCTTCAACTAATAGCTGTGCAAACTTTTCTGCTCGCTCACTTTTCTCCCCCACCACAATACGTGACGGATATAAATTATCATATAGCGCTTTACCTTCTCTTAGAAATTCTGGTGAGAAGAAAATATTATCAACACCTAAACGCTGTTTAATTTCAGCAGTATATCCAACTGGCACTGTAGATTTAATGATCATCACAGCATCAGGGTTGATGCTTTTCACATCCTGAATAACGGCTTCTACAGACTTTGTATTGAAATAGTTAGTATCTGGGTCGTAGTCGGTTGGTGTGGCAATGACGACGTAATCGGCATTGGCATAAGCATCTGCTTTATCAAGCGTTGCTCGGAAATCTAATGTTTTATTCTGCAGAAAATCTTCAATTTCAGCATCGACTATCGGTGATTTTTTGTTATTAAGTAGGTTTACCTTCTCCTCAATAATATCTAAGGCCACAACTTGATGCTTTTGAGCTAATAAAACGGCCAGTGAAAGGCCAACATACCCGGTCCCTGCGATTGCTATTTTCATATTTTTACTCAACTGTGACTGATTTGGCTAAATTTCTCGGTTGATCCACGTCAGTACCTTTTATCAAGGCAACGTGGTAACACAATAACTGTAATAAGATATTGTAGGTAATAGGTGCGGTAATTCGACCAACGTTAGTCGTTGCTTTCACCACTTTGAAACTGCTTTCCGAACTGATATCACTGCGCTCATCTTCGAACACAATCATCTGTCCGCCGCGAGCTTTGACTTCCTGTAAATTGGATTTTAACTTTTCCAATAAATCATCTAACGGCGCGATAGCAATAACTGGCATTGTTTCATCAATCAAAGCTAAAGGACCATGTTTCAACTCACCGGCAGGATAAGCTTCTGCATGAATATAACTGATTTCTTTTAGCTTTAAAGCACCTTCCAGAGCAATCGGAAACATCGTTCCTCGACCTAAAAATAAAGCATGTTGTTTATCAGCAAATAACTGAGAGATTTCACGAATCTCTTCTTCATGCTCCAGTGCCATACGAATCAAATTAGGTAGTTTCTGCAAACCACCCGCTATCATTGCTTCTCGCTCTTTGTTTAAGCGTTTTTGCACTTTGCCAATACTCGTTAATAATAAGGCTAGTACAACGAGTTGTGTGGTGAATGATTTGGTTGATGCCACTCCTATTTCAGGCCCGGCATGAGTGAGATAAGTCATATCCGCATCACGAGTCAGACTGCTCTCCGCGACATTACAGATACTTAAGGTAGTAATACCATTTAACTGATGGACCTTTCTGTGATGATTAATTTGATGCAGTGCCGCCAGAGTATCAGCGGTTTCGCCTGATTGGCTTATCATCACAAACAATGTGTTATCAAGAATCACTGGATTGCGATAACGGAACTCACTGGCGACTTCTACCTGGCACGGCAAGCCGATAATATCTTCCATCCAGTACTTTGTCACCATACCGGCGTGATAGCTAGTGCCACAAGCGATGATGTGAATTTGCTCAACTGTTTTAAATATTTGTTCCGCTTTGGGACCAAAACTGGATACCAAAACCTGATCTTGAGTGATACGACCTTCCAGAGTATCGATAACAGCTTGAGGCTGTTCAAAGATCTCTTTGTGCATATAGTGACGATGTTCGCCCAGCTCAACCGAAGTAATGTTAAGGCTTGACTGTTTGATCGGACGCTCGACTAATTCGCCTGTTTCAGCACTATAAATTTCGACCTTATCGCGCGTTAATTTGGCGACATCACCATCTTCAAGAAAAATAAAATTCTGTGTAACGGGAAGCAATGCTGAGACGTCAGACGCAATAAAGTGTTCACCTATACCAATACCGATAACCAATGGGCTTCCCTTTCTGGCAGCCACTAACATATCAGGATGAGACTTATCCATTACGCCTAGAGCGTACGCCCCATCAAAAACTTTCAGAGAACGCAGAACCGCCTGTAAAAGATCATTATCCTGTTGCAGTTCAGCATGGATCTCATGGGCAACGACTTCTGTATCCGTTTCAGAAGTAAAGCGGTAGCCTTGTGTGAGCTGTTTTTGCTTTAATAATTGGTAATTCTCAATTATTCCATTATGTACGATCGCCACTTGGTTATTACAAATATGGGGATGTGCATTATTTTCAGAAGGTATTCCATGGGTCGCCCAGCGCGTATGTGCAATACCAATACGGCCAGTAAAAGGCTCAGTTAATTGATCAACCTTATCCTGCAGTTGTTGTATTTTCCCAAGAGATCTAACACGATGAAGTGCGTTGTTATCATCAAGCAGCGCCATTCCAGACGAATCATACCCGCGATATTCCAGTCTTCGTAACCCTTCCATCAAGATAGGGCTAACATTTCTTTCAGCGATTCCGCCGACTATTCCACACACTTAATTAAATCCTCTTGAAATATAGCACTATATAGAGTTTAACTGAGATTCTAATCATAAAGAATGATCTTGCCTTTACCTTTCCCCAAGCCAATCACTTAGCTCACATTGAGGGATAAAGCCGTCAATCGTGTCTAATAATATAGCCCGCGCTTTTTGACTATCATCATGTTTGTTAGCCAGTTCCAGTTCTCTAATAATTGACACCAGTGCTGACCACTCAATAACACATTCTTCTGCCCGCATAATTTTTTCATGTTTGGTTGCTGACACATTATCGCCGATGAGTAACTCTTCATAAAGCTTTTCACCCGGTCTGAGACCGGTATAGGCAATTTCAATATCACCATCAGAGTTGTCATTATCTCGTACGGTAAAACCGCTTAAATGAATCATACGCCTGGCTAGATCAAGGATTTTAACCGGTTCGCCCATATCAAGAACAAAAACATCGCCACCTTTGCCCATCGCGCCTGCCTGAATAACTAAGGCTGCCGCTTCAGGAATGGTCATAAAATAACGAATGATCTCAGGGTCAGTAACTGTTACCGGACCACCTTTGGCAATCTGGTCTCGGAATAATGGCACAACCGATCCAGAGGAACCCAAAACATTACCAAACCTGACCATAGTAAAGCGCGTTTTGTTATAGAGTGTTTTTGATTCAGCAAAAGCCTGAAGCACTAACTCTGCAAACCGTTTAGTAGCCCCCATGGTATTGGTTGGTCGTACAGCTTTATCGGTTGAGATAAGTACAAAGGTTTCAACTTCAGCATCAATCGCGGCCTGAGCGCAATGTAGTGTTCCAAATACATTGTTACGGATACCTTCATTAGTATTTCTTTCTACAATAGGAACGTGTTTATACGCCGCTGCATGATAAATCGTATTGACGCCAAACCGTCGGCAGACCATCTCAACACGTTGCTGATTAAGCACTGATCCGAGCATTGAGTAAACTGGAATATCTAAAGCCAGTGCTGCCAGTTCACGCTCGATTTGATAAAGATTAATTTCGCTGGCTTCGTAAAGAACCAGACAGGAGGGTGATAAATGAATAATTTGCCGACAGAGTTCAGAACCAATAGAACCTCCTGCTCCCGTGACCATCACCGCTTTCTTAGCAATATTCTTGCTTAATAATTCATTAATCGGCGCGACAGGTTCACGTCCCAATAAATCAGCAATATCGACTTCCTGAATATCTGAAACTTCCAGACGTCCTTCAGCAATATCCATTAAATCCGGTAGTGTTCTGACGTGAACCGGATAATGCTCCAGCAGTTTTAATATCTCACTTCTGCGACGACGACCCGCCGATGGCATCGCAAGCAAAATATCTCTGACCTTGAAACGTTCAATCAGCTTGGCAAGCTGGTCGACACCATAAACCGTCATGCCATTAATTTGTTGTCGCCATAATGTTGCGTTATCGTCAATAAACGCCACGGGACGCATCTGATTACTTAATTTCATCAATGCCGCGGCTTGTGCACCAGCTCGCCCAGCCCCATAAATTAAGACAGGTGGAATATAACGAACGGCATTGAGCTCTTTCCAGAGATGATGATCGCTTTTCACTATCAACCATCTCGCCATCATGCGACTCCCCCCTACAAACAACATCAAGATAATTGCCTGAATGGCATAAACCGTTCTGGGCACTAAACCTGCCAAATCGTTGAATGTTAGAACAATGACAGAAAAAATTAGACTATATAAAAAAACCGCTCTGGCAATTGTCCAGATAGCATCCATGCCGATGTAACGAATAATCGCCCGATATAAACCTGATTTTATAAAAATGGGGATGGCAATAACGGGGGCAAAAACAAAGATCCACAACTGCTGGTTCGGCGGAATATAAAACTCACCTAAGCGTAGAGAAAAAGCTAACCATAATGAGAATGGGATGGCTAAAAAATCCAGTATGACACTGATCGTTCTTTTTACAGGCCGCGGTCTGTTCAAAAACCATAGGCCCATTTTTTTTACAATTGATGGGTATGTCAACGTAATACACTCAGCAAGTTTTGGCTAATACACTTCAAGAAGACAAAAGATTATCACTCTTCTCCACTCATTACCCACTCCAGTGTGGTTTGCCAGTCTGGCAAAGCAAGGTCAAAATGTTGTTTTAACTTTGTATTATCGAGTAAAGAATTAGCTGGACGATTTGCCGGCGTTGGATAATCTCGCGTAGTGATAGGATGAAGCTTCGGCACTGAGTGTCCTTGTGCAGCCATTAAATGAAATATCTGCTCAGCAAAATCGAACCAACTGGCACTTCCAGCACCGGATAAGTGATATATACCACTATGCTTTTGCCAAAAATCTGCTTGCTTATAACTTTGTGAAACCACTTGTGCCGTCACATCAGCAATATGTCGAGACCATGTTGGTGCACCTATCTGGTCATGGACGATAGATAACTGCACCTTATCAATGGCTAATCTTTTCATCGTATTAAGAAAGTTAGCGCCTCTCGCACCATAGACCCAACTGGTTCTGAAGATCAGATATTTATCTGTGGCATTACTAATAGCCAATTCACCTGCCAATTTTGTTCTGCCATACACATTGAGTGGCTGAGTTTCCGCATCTTCGGTCCAGGCTTTATCACCACTGCCATTAAATACATAATCGGTTGAGTAATGAATAAGCGGGATATCACGATTTTTGGCTATTTCAGCTAGTATCTGTGGCGCAAGAGCATTGACCTTATATGCCAGTTCTTGTTCAGTCTCAGCTTTATCAACAGCTGTATAGGCTGCCGCATTGACAATTAAATCGGGTGCCAATTTTTCTACTTTTTCAGCTAACTCTTCTGTCTTGCTTAGATCGAGTGTTTGACTATCTGTGGCAATAACATCGCCAAGGCACGACAGGCTTTTTATTAATTCGTGCCCGACCTGACCACGTTTTCCGGTTATTAAAATCCGCATTAATCGTAAAATTCCGCTTCGTTAAAATGTAATCCCTGCTGATCTTTTGCCGATAGAGAAGGCAACTTGTCTAATAAAGGCCAATCAATATCCAAAGCAGGATCATTCCACAACAAACAGCGTTCGTGTTCCGGCGCATAATAATCTGTCGTTTTATACAAGAAATCGGCAGATTCACTTAACACAAGAAAGCCATGAGCAAAGCCTGGTGGTACCCACAACATTTCATGATTCTCTGCCTTCAGATGCACGCCTACCCACTGACCAAATGTCGATGATGCCTGCCGTAGATCGACAGCAACGTCATAGACCTCGCCGACGATCACACGGACTAATTTACCTTGTGCATGTTTAATCTGGTAATGCAGTCCACGTAATACATTTTGTGTAGAGCGTGAGTGATTATCCTGAACAAATTCGGTGTCTACGCCAGTGAGCGCTTCAAATTGTTTTTTATTGAAGCTTTCCATGAAAAACCCGCGCTCATCGCCAAATACTCTAGGTTTAAGGATTTTTACATCAGGCAGTGTCGTTTCTATGACTTGCATTTAATAAATCTTTTCGTGAATTAAGTTCATTAGATAATCGCCATAGCCACTTTTTACTAATGGTTTAGCTAATGCTAGAAGCTGATCAGCATCAATGTAACCTTGTCGATAAGCAATTTCTTCAGGACACATCACTTTCAACCCCTGACGTTTTTCTATTGTTTGAATAAATTGTGATGCTTCAAGTAACGAATCATGTGTGCCTGTATCCAGCCAGGCCATTCCCCTGCCCATCACTTCTACATGTAATTTGCCCATATCAAGATAGCGCTGATTGACATCCGTTATTTCGTATTCTCCACGCGCTGACGGTTTGAGACTTTCAGCGATATCAACAACCTGATTATCATAAAAATAAAGTCCGGTAATCGCATAACGAGATTTAGGTTTGGCCGGCTTTTCTTCAATACTTAAAGCTTTGCCTGCATCATCAAACTCAACAACACCATAACGCTCAGGATCAAACACAGGGTAGGCAAACACAGTTGCCCCATTACTTCTATCGTCGGCTTCAGACATCAAGTCAGCTAGGTCATGTCCGTAATAGACATTATCGCCCAAAACCAAGGCTGTGCTGCTACCACCTATAAAGGCTTTCGTTAAAGTAAACGCCTGAGCAATCCCTTCCGGTTTTTCCTGTACGACATAACTTAACTCAAGCCCCCACTGATGGCCATCGCCCAACAGTTGTTGCAATCGTGGCGTATCCTGAGGTGTTGAAATAATGCAGATTTCTCTCATCCCCGCCAACATTAATGTCGACAGAGGATAATAAATCATGGGTTTGTCATAAACAGGAAGTAACTGTTTACTTATGGACTGTGTGACTGGATGTAAACGCGTACCGCTGCCACCGGCGAGAATAATGCCTTTACGCTGACTCATGATGCCTGTTCTCCCAGACCAAGACGTTCTTGCTGATAACTACCGTCCATAACACGTTCATTCCATTCACGGTTATTGATATACCATTCAACCGTTTTCCGTAAGCCAGTTGCAAATGTCTCTCTTGGTTTCCAGCCTAGTTCACGCACAATTTTGCTGGCATCAATAGCATAGCGTTGATCATGGCCCGGGCGGTCAGTAACAAAGGTAATCAAATTACGATGAGGTGTATATTCAGACTCTGGTAATAACTCATCCATAATGTCACAAACGCGGTATACCACATCCAGATTGGTGTGTTCGTTAAAACCACCAATATTGTAGCTTTCACCTAATTTACCGTTTTCCAGAACGATTTGTAGGGCTTCAGCATGATCATCAACAAATAGCCAGTCACGGATGTTATCGCCTTTGCCATAGACAGGTAAGGGTTTACCCACCAAGGCATTATTAATGATGAGTGGAATTAATTTTTCAGGAAACTGGTAGGGTCCGTAATTATTGGAACAATTGGTCATTACTACCGGCAGCCCATAAGTATGATGCCATGCACGGACCAGATGATCACTGCCAGCTTTAGTGGCTGAATATGGAGAATTTGGTTGATAAGGCGTTGTCTCTTCGAAAAATCCCGTTTCACCTAATGTGCCATACACCTCATCGGTGGAAATATGATGGAATCGAAACTCTATCGCTGCTTCTTTATCAAGCGTTTTCCAATATTGTCTTGCGGCTTCTAATAAGACGTAGGTGCCCACTAAATTAGTTTGCACAAAATCAGCCGGACCATCAATCGAGCGATCGACATGGGATTCTGCTGCTAAGTGCATTATCGCTGTGGGTCCATACTGTGTGAATAATGCCGCCATTTTTTCAGCATCGCATATATCAGCCTGTTCAAAGTGATAACGAGCGTTGTCTGCAACAGAAAGAAGTGATTCCAGATTACCTGCGTAAGTCAGTTTGTCGATATTAACAATATGATAATCACTGACTTCAATAAGACGACGAATTAAAGCTGAACCAATGAATCCAGCTCCCCCAGTAACAAAAAGTGTTTTCCTTGACACAGATAGCTCTTCTATTTGAGTGAATTGAATATTTGCCAGGTAAAAGTAGCATTAGTCGGACTTGGAAGCAATGCGGAAGCCGTCTTTTTACAGAACTCGACGCATTATTCTAGACAATAAAAAACAGCATCAAAAATAATCATGTTTGATTGCTTTTATTAAAAGTCAGTAATGTAGGGAAGATAAGAATATGGTACGCCCGGCAGGACTCGAACCTGCTACCCTCGGCTTAGAAGGCCGATGCTCTATCCAGATGAGCTACGGGCGCATATGATTTTTACTAAGCGAGGACATGGGTTAAGAAGTGGTCGGGGCAGAGAGATTCGAACTCCCGACCCTCTGGTCCCAAACCAGATGCGCTACCAGACTGCGCTATGCCCCGACTTAATTCGAGAAGTCATCCCCGAAGAAGGCGAAATAATACGTGGTTAGAATTTAAGAGTCAATCACTGTTTTGATATTTTTTGCTGTTCGGCTCACATCATGCGATCATAGCGGCTTTTGCATAAGCGGGAATGATTGAATGAGCGCAAAGATTATCGATGGCAAAGCAGTTGCAGCTGACCTCAAACAACAACTGAAATTAGCGACAACAGAACGACTAGCTGAAGGTAAACGTCGTCCAGGTCTTGCGGTCGTATTGATAGGCGCTAACCCGGCATCTCAGGTCTATGTAGGCAGTAAGCGGAAAAGCTGTGAAGAAATCGGATTTAAATCTGAAGCCTATGATCTTCCGGAAACAACATCCGAGGAAGAGTTACTATCTTTGATTGATACCTTAAATCAAGATGATGAGATTGATGGCATTCTCGTTCAACTTCCACTGCCACAACACATCTCTGCGGAAACCGTCATTGAGCGAATTGCGCCACATAAAGACGTCGATGGTTTCCATCCATACAATATTGGCCGTCTTGCTCAACGCAATCCACAACTCAGACCTTGCACCCCAAAAGGCGTGATTACCTTACTTCGCACTACCGGTGTTGATCTCAAAGGACTCGAAGCAGTTGTGGTAGGTGCCTCAAATATTGTTGGTCGTCCTATGGCGTTGGAATTATTGCTGGCCGGTTGCACAACCACAGTTTGTCATCGCTGGACGAATAATCTGGAAGAACAAGTTCGCCGCGCTGACTTATTAGTGGTTGCCGTAGGCAAACCCAACTTTATTCCAGGTGAATGGATAAAACAGGGGGCTATTGTCATTGATGTGGGTATTAACCGCTTAGAGAATGGCAAACTGACTGGCGACGTTGAATTTGAAAAAGCAAAAGAAAAAGCCAGTTGGATAACCCCAGTACCTGGCGGTGTGGGACCAATGACCGTAGCGACATTGCTAGAAAATACCTTATTTGCCGCCGAAACATTACATAAAAACTAAAGATATAAGCGCCTGCGATAAAAAAGCAGGCGCGCATGTTGTTATAGTCGACGCCAGCTCGTTTTACCGGCAGCGTCCTCAAGCACAATTCCCATTTCAGTCAATTGATCACGAATTTCATCGGCACGAGCCCAGTTTTTGTCAGCTCTGGCCTGATTACGTTCAGCGACTAAGCTATCGATATCAACCGCTAATTGATCGGATGAGCTATCTCCTGTCAGAAATTTATCGGCATCTTGCTGGAAAAGGCCTAGCACGTCACCAAAAGATGACAATAGACCTGCAAGATAAGCGACTGCTTCAGATTGTGCCTGCTCTCTCGCCTTATTTATCGCTTGTCTGACATCAGCCATCACTGACAGTGCTAAAGCGGTATTAAAATCATCATCCATGGCGGCTTTAAAACGTCCACCAAACTCTTCATCATCATGCCAGTTTACCTTCTGTGTTGTATCCACATCACGCAAGGTAGTATAAAAACGTGTTAACGCCGCTTTGGCTTGTTCAAGCTGATCTTCGGCATAATTCAGCGGGCTACGGTAATGACTCGACAGAATAAAATAACGGATAGCTTCTGCAGGGTACTGCTCGAGTACTTCACGCACAGTGAAAAAATTACCCAAAGACTTGGACATTTTTTCATCATCAATACGCACAAAGCCATTATGCATCCAGTAATTCACTGACTGGCAACCATGAGCTCCCTCGGATTGAGCTATTTCATTTTCATGGTGTGGAAACTGTAAATCCTGCCCGCCACCATGAATATCAAACTGCTCACCCAAGCAATGTGCTGACATGGCAGAACATTCAATATGCCAACCAGGTCGTCCCAGCCCCCATGGAGATTCCCAAGCAGGTTCACCGGCCTTGGCGGCTTTCCATAAAACAAAATCCAATGGATCTGTTTTTGCTTCATTGACAGCTATACGTTCGCCGGCCCGTAGATCTTCAATATTACGACCCGATAATTTGCCATAACCGTTGAACTGGCTAACGTCGTAATACACATCACCATTATCAGCTTTATAAGCAAGCCCCTTACTGATGAGGGTCTCAATCATCGCCAATATTTCTGTCATTGACTCAGTGGCTTTAGGCTCAATATCTGGTCTAAGCACACCTAAGGCATCGGCATCCTTGTGCATTTCATCAATATAACGTTCAGTCAATGCCTGAATTGATTCGCCATTTTCTGCAGCGCGTTTAATGATTTTATCGTCGATATCGGTAATATTTCTGACGTAGGTAACGTCATAGCCTAATGCGCGTAAATAGCGTGTGACTACATCAAAAACCACCATCACACGAGCATGGCCAACATGACACAAGTCATATACCGTCATACCACAGACATACATATTGACCTTGCCTTCCTGCAAGGGTTTAAACACTTCTTTCTGTCGGGTGAGACTATTATAGATTTTTAGCATATTAGTTATTTTTTGACGTATCTTCTTTTAAACCAATGGTCAGGTTAAATACCGGTGAATCAACGGTATGGTCATAACGATCAGTGACAAAATAGCCTTCTCGTTCAAACTGGAAAGCCGTCTCTGGCTTGCAATTAACAATAGCGGGTTCCGCAACAGCCTTAATCACCTTCAGAGAGTCAGGGTTAACATCGTCCAGATAGTTACCTGTTTCTTTTCCAGGTGCTTCAGCCAGGAACAATCTGTCATATAAACGCAGCTCAACTTCCTTACCTTCTGTTGCTGAAACCCAGTGAATCACACCGCGGGGTTTCATTTCAGCAGGTGGATTCTGACCCACTGTATTAGGTACTAACGAGGCAATAACTTCAACCACATCACCGCTATCATTCTTGATGACATCATCGGCTTTAATCACATAGGCACCACGTAAACGCACATAGTCGCCTATGACTAAACGTTTGAATTTTTTCCGGCTCAGGCTAGTGTCTTCAGTAAAGTCAGACGCATCGATATAAATCGCTTTTGTAAAAGGTACTGAGCGATACCCCATAGACTCTTGTTGTGGATGATTAGCGACTTCGAGCCATTCAACGCCATCACTTGCATTAGTGATGGTCAGTTTTAAAGGATTGAGTACGCACATCGCTCGTGCTGCGTTTTCATTCAGATCATTTCGAATCTCAAATTCCAGCTGTGCAATATCGACCACACCATCGGTTTTTGCCACAGCAAGACCATTGCAAAATGAACGTAGAGCCGATGCAGTGTAGCCTCGTCTGCGCATACCGGAAATTGTCGGCATTCTGGGATCATTCCAACCAGCCACAATCTGCCCATCAACCAGTTGTTTGAGATTACGCTTACTGGTCACCGTATAATTCAGATTTAGGCGTCCAAATTCGTATTGTTTTGGCTGTGATGGTACAGGCAGATTTTCGATAAACCATTCATATAAAGGACGGTGATCCTGAAACTCCAGCGTACAGATACTGTGCGTCACACCTTCAATCGCATCGCCCTGCCCATGTGCAAAATCATAGCTCGGGTAGATACACCACTTGTCACCGGTTTGATGATGCGCTTTTTTGCGAATGCGATACAAAATTGGATCACGCATATTCATATTAGGCGAGGCCATATCAATCTTCGCTCGCAGCACACAAAAACCTTCGTCAAACTCACCCTGCTTCATTTTTTCAAACAAAGTCAGGTTTTCTTCAACACTACGGTTGCGGAAGGGTGACTCTTTACCTGGCTTAGTTGCCCAGCCACGATACTCACTTGCTTGCTCAGCAGTCAGATCACAGACATAAGCTTTGCCTTGTTTGATCAGATGAATAGCCCAGTCATAAAACTGTTCAAAGTAGTTTGATGCATAACGCACATCGCCTGCCCATTGGAAGCCAAGCCACTGTACATCTTCTTTGATAGCTTCGATAAACTCCTGCTCTTCCTTTGCAGGATTGGTATCATCGAAACGTAAATGACAGTCGCCGCCAAACTCCTCGGCCAGTCCAAAGTTCAGACAGATAGACTTGGCATGCCCAATATGCAGGTAGCCATTTGGCTCAGGTGGAAAACGCGTGACGATTTTTCCAGTCACCCTTCCAGTATCAAGATCTTCCTGAATAATAGGACGAATAAAATTATGATTAACAGCTGATTCGGACATATCGAATGACAAATTTATATGAAAACGCGCATTATACGCTCTCCGCCGGGCTGGGTAACAGCGCTGTTTTGAATAGTGATTCAATAATGCTTTAAATACTGGTTGATTATTGCTTTGCTAGCAAACATTAAGTGGACTCATCAACTACCTTATATTTTTCTGTTTTATCGTGCAGGCTCTTCACAAAAGTCATATCCATACCTATCACTTTGTTCCCATAAGAATGCATATTGCTCTATCATGTCGACTTTAAAATTGATCCTGGACATATCCTTATGATCAGACGTTTTGTGCAAATGCTGTGTTGGCTATTTGCCATTTTTTCTTTTTCAATACAAGCAGATGGGACATCCAAAATGCCACAAGTTAAACTTGAAACCAGTCTTGGTGATATCGTTATCGAACTCAATGAAGATAAAGCACCTGTCACGGTTGCCAACTTCCTTGGTTATGTCAACGATGGTTTCTATGACGGTACGATTTTTCATCGTGTCATCAAAAACTTTATGATTCAGGGTGGTGGTTTTACTCAAGAATTTCAGCAAAAAACCACAAAAGCAGCGATTGAAAATGAAGCTGATAATGGTTTGAGCAATAAGCGTGGCGCAGTTGCTATGGCAAGAACTAATGACCCACACTCAGCTACAGCTCAGTTTTTTATTAATACCGTTGATAACGGTTTTCTCGATTTTCAGGCTAAAGTGCCCAGCGGTTGGGGCTATGCTGTATTTGGTGAAGTGATTGAAGGCATGGACGTCGTCGATGCCATAAGAGAAGTCGATACCACCATGCGAGGTCCTCATCAAGATGTACCTGCAGAAGATATCGTCATCATTAAAGCAACTGTTATCAATTAATCAGACAAAACCTGCTTGTTATTTTACAAGCAGGTTTCTCTCCCATGACCAAACTGTTTATTTCCGATCTTCACTTAAACCCAGCCAGACCTGAATTAACCGCACTTGCCTGTCATTTTCTGCAACAGCAAGCTGATACCGTCTCTGACGTTTTTATACTGGGTGATATTTTTAATACCTGGTTAGGTGATGATTTAGTTCCTGATGAATTTGCTGACTTTATCGAAACACTGCGATCTTTAACGCAAGCAGGTGTAAAACTTTATCTTATGGTCGGCAATCGTGATTTCATGCTGGGAAAAAGATTTGCCGATTCAGTCAATGCCACTTTAATTCAGGATGGCTATCAATTAGAACTGGCAGGCCAACCAGCACTGTTATTACATGGTGATAGTTTATGTATCGATGATGTCGGCTATCAACGTTATCGCAGAGTGGTTAATAATCGTTTTTTGCAGTGGTGTTTTTTAAAACTACCCGCCCGCTTTCGTCAAAAAATATCCGATAAGATCAAACAGCAAAGCCAGCAAAAGAAACAATATAAATCGAGCCAGATCATGGATGTGAATCAAGCAGAGGTTGAGAAAATTATGCTTGAGAATAATGTCAAACTACTGATTCATGGCCATACCCATCGTCCAGCCATTCATCAAGTCTCATTAACCAACAATAGCGATGCCTATCGAATTGTATTAGGTGATTGGGAAGATAAAGTCAGCTATCTATTAGTCGATGATCAGCAACTTACCTTACATGATCACCGACTTAATCATCAGCAACAATCTTTACGATTTTTTTGAGTTCTCATCTAGCACCTGAATTAACTTTTCAGGTGGCAAATAACCAGGCAGAATCTGACCAGATTCAAGGAAGATAGATGGTGTGCCCTGTACACCTAATTGTTGTCCAAGTTCAAATTCTGTTTTGACTGGATTAACACAAGTTTTGGTGGCAATTTCCTGTCCTTGCTTAGCCTTGGTCATGGCTTTTTGTCTATCTGCGGCACACCAAACATTAACAGCATCATCGTAAGATTTAGAGCCTATCCCGCCTCTTGGGAAAGACATATAACGCACACGAATTCCCAAATCATTGTATTTTTCCATTTCCGAGTGCATCTTGCGGCAGTAGCCACAATCAATATCGGTAAACACGGTAATCGTATATTTGGCCTTTTCAGGACCAAAAATAATCATGTCTTTTTCATCGAGCTTATCAAGCGCTTCTTTGCGTAAACTGACACGGCGTTGCTCAGTTAGATTCGTTCTTGAATCCAATGAAACCATATCACCCTGAATCACATAACGACCATCTTTAGAAAAATACAAGATTTGTCCATTGATAACCGCTTCGTAAAGTCCAGTATCGTCTATCGCTTTGAGGCTGCTTACTTTCACATCCTGTAATGACTTTTCTATTTTTTTACGTAGCTCATCATTATCGGCATGAACAACACTGACACCTAACAAGGACAGGACTAATATGGTGTATTTCAACATGGGACTTTTAATCTCTAAAATTATTAAACTGCAGTGGCATATCGATTTTATCGTGACTTTTTAACATCGCAATAATCGTTTGTAACTCATCACGTTTTTTGCCTGTTACCCTGACACTTTCTCCCTGAACAGCGGCTTGCACTTTCACTTTGCTTTCTTTGATGAGCTTGACGATAGTCCGGGATAACTCTTTATCAATACCTTCTCTAACTAATACATCCTGTTTACGCATTTTTCCATTACCAACAGAATCCTTAACCTCTAAACAGCTAACATCGACACCGCGTTTAACTAACTTGAGTCGCAAAATATCAAGCAGTTGATCCAACTGAAAATCACTGTCAGCATGCATAGTCAGTACTTTGTCAGACTGTTCCACTTTGGCGTCAGTTCCACGAAAATCAAACCTGTTCTTCAATTCACGATTTGTCTGATCCACTGCATTGGCAAGTTCATGTTTATCCACTTCAGAAACGATATCAAAAGAAGGCATCTGTTCACCTAAATTACGCTATAAAAATTCGAGCCAGTTTAGCATTTGTGATTGATATCGTCAGTGTTATAAGCACTCAACCACGGGGATGATGTTGACCATGTAATTGTTTTAATCGCTCTTTGGCTACGTGGGTGTAGATTTGTGTCGTCGATAAATCAGAATGCCCCAGCAATAACTGAACCACTCTTAAGTCAGCCCCATGATTCAATAAATGTGTCGCAAATGCATGTCTCAACGTATGTGGCGACAAATGTTTTTCAATGCCCGCTTGACCAGCATAGCGTTTAATAATGTACCAGAAGGCTTGCCTGGTCATCGCTTTACCACGACGAGTGGGAAATAAATCATCTGTTATTTGCCCATTTAATATAGCCGGTCGACTTTCGTATAAATATTGCTGTAACCAATCTAAAGCGATTTCACCGATAGGTATCAGGCGTTCTTTATTTCCTTTACCAATACAACGAATTAAACCTTGGCGAAGATTCACCTGCTCAAACTGCAGTGACACCAACTCAGATACCCTTAATCCTGCAGCGTAGAGCAGTTCCAACATGGTTCTATCACGTAACCCTAATGGGTCAGTAATATCAGGTTGTGTCAGTAAGGCCTCGACTTCGGCTTCGGTGAGACTATCAGGTAAGGAACGACCAAGTCTAGGTGAGTCAAGTTGTGCTGTCGGATCAGAATCACGTATGTCTTCACGTAATAAATAACGGTAAAAACGTCGTAATGAGGACAGCAGCCTGGCTTCACTACGGACTTTTCTTCCTTCTCGTAGGCGTTGGCTTTGATAACGTTGGATATCCAGCTGGGTGGCTGAAACTAAATCAATATCAAACTGAGCTAACCAGGCTGAAAAGGCTAATAAATCTCGTCGATAAGCATCAACTGTATGCTGACTCAATCCAGATTCTAACCATAGGCTGTCAAGGAAAGGTTCAAGATAATAAGAAGACTGTTGCTCGCTCATATAACTACTATTAAATATCTGATATTTGATAGTAACAACTAAGCAATAAAAAAGGGCAGTGTATACACACTACCCTTTCTTTCCAATCGTCGTTTATGACAATGCGGATTATAGTTTTTCTTTAATACGTGCTGCTTTACCAGTCAGGTCACGTAGATAATAAAGTTTAGAACGACGCACATCACCACGACGTTTTACTTCAACACTTGCAATGGCTGGGCTGTGTGTTTGGAAAACACGCTCAACACCAACACCGCTAGAGATTTTACGAACAGTGAATGCTGAGTGCAGACCACGGTTACGTTTAGCAATAACGATACCTTCAAACGCCTGTTCACGTTCGCGGTCGCCTTCTTTGATTTTAACTTTAACAACAACAGTATCACCCGCTGAAAATTCAGGGATATCCTGTCTCACTTGTTCAGCGTTAAGCTGTTCGATAATGTTACTCATTGTTAACTCCCAACTAATCCTGCCCGCTCTCGGCAATAAACTCTTTTAATAGCGCAGTCTGCTCACTAGTCAAAGTCTCTTTGTCTAATAAGTCAGGTCGTCGCAACCATGTTCGTCCCAAGGACTGTTTGAGACGCCATTTACGAATCGCTTCATGGTCGCCTCCCAGCAATACCTCGGGTACTGACTGGTCATCTAAAACTTCTGGTCTGGTGTAATGAGGGTAGTCTAATAAGCCATCCACAAAAGAATCCTGCTCAGCAGACTGTTCATCACCTAACACACCGGGTATCAATCTGGACATACCATCAATCATAACCATGGCTGCCAGTTCTCCACCACTGAGGACGTAGTCACCTATCGACCATTCCTCATCAATCTCTTTTTCTATCAGGCGTTCATCAACACCTTCATAACGGCCGGCCAGTAAAATCAATTTCTGTTTACTTGCCAGTTGTTCCAGACTTTTCTGGTCCAACTTTTTGCCTTGTGGTGACAAATAGATAACGGTTGCCCCATCTCCCAGCTTTTGCTTTGCTGCTGTGATGGCCTCTTTCAAAGGCGCAACTTTCATTACCATTCCAGGACCACCACCATATGGCCTGTCATCTACCGTTCGATGCCGATCATAGGCAAAATCACGCGGATTCCAATAGTCTAAATTGAGTAGACCATGTTTCACCGCCCGACCTGTTACTCCATATTGAGTAATCGCATCAAACATTTCAGGAAAAAGGGATATAACACCAAGGTGCATTATCCGATTTCCATCAATAATCTTCACTCCAATCTACCTGGATAATTTCTTCATCCAAATCGACCAGTTTAACAATCTCATCCACTACAAATGGAATCAATATTTCCGCTTTTTTCCCTTCAGCTTTAACAACCAGCACATCATTTGCACCAGTTTCAAGCAGATGGTCGACTTTACCTAAAACCTGATTCTGAAGATTAACCACTGTCAGACCTTCAAGGTCATTCCAGTAAAACTCGTCTTCATCTACGGGTTCCAGTTGCGATTTTTTAATCGCTAAGTCTGCTCCAACCAGCGGCTGAACCTGATCACGGTCAGTGACGTTTTCAATCCCCATCACCACACCTTTACCTTGCAATCGACCACCAGACACTTTGATTTCAATCCAATCGCCACGTCTGGATAAAAATAACGGTGAATATTGCAAAATATTGGTACGAGGTTCGGTAAAAGAATACACCTTCACCCAACCTTTGACACCAAAGGCACCGGATATTTTACCTACCGGGATAAACTCCTCGGATGTTGACATAATACCCTGACAACCTAATTATTAAGCGGCTTTTTGAGCTTCTGCAATCAATTTAGCAACGCGTTCTGATGTTTGTGCGCCTTGGCTAATCCAATGTGCAACGCGGTCTAAATCAACACGAAGTTTTTCTTCTTGACCACGAGCAATCGGGTTGAAGAAACCAACGCGTTCGATATAACGACCATCACGTTTGCTGCGTGAATCAGTTACTACGATACCGTAAAAAGGGCGTTTTTTAGCGCCACTGCGAGTCAATCTAATTGTTACCATAATTTAGCCCGTTGAAAACTGGATCGGAAAACCGTCGTATTCTACGCAAGTCTCCGAAGTTTGAAAAGTCCTTTCGACACTTATTAGAAAGGCAGGCCTCCGCCCATAGGAAATTTGCCGCCCAAACCTCTCATCAATTTAGCCATTCCGCCTTTTGAACCCATCTTCTTCATCATTTTCTGCATTTGACTAAATTGTTTCAGCAGACGATTCACATCCTGGATTTGGGTTCCGCTACCAGCCGCAATTCTTTTTTTGCGCGAGCCTTTAATAATTTCAGGCTTCTGGCGCTCTTTTTTTGTCATCGAATTAATGATGGCTTCTAGTTTGGCCAATTCTTTATCATTCACCTGCTGTTTTGCGGCAGCAGGAATATTCCCCATCCCCGGCATTTTGTCTAATAGTGAACCGATGCCGCCCATTTTGCCCATTTGACGTAATTGTTCCTGAAAATCTTCCAGGTCAAAGCCTTTGCCTTTTTTCAGTTTGTTAGCCAGTTTCTCGGCTGAACCAACATCCATTTTACGTTGTGCTTCTTCAACCAGTGACAGCACATCGCCCATCCCCAGAATCCGAGAGACCACACGATCGGGATGAAAGGGTTCAAGGGCAGCTGTTTTTTCACCTACCCCCATAAACTTAATGGGTTTACCAGTAATATGTCTTATTGATAAAGCGGCCCCGCCCCGCGCGTCACCATCGGTTTTAGTCAGAATGATACCGGTAAGCGGTAAAGCTTCATTGAATGCTTTGGCCGTATTCGCCGCATCCTGGCCCGTCATACTATCAACAGTGAATAAGGTTTCTATCGGATTGATCGCAGCATGAATCTGCTTGATCTCATCCATCATGTCATCGTCTATATGTAAACGACCGGCGGTATCGATAATCACCACATCCACATAATCACGTTTAGCCTGTTCAACCGCATTACGCGCGATATCAACAGGATTTTGTGAAGACTGGCTGGGGAAAAAACGTGCATCAACTTCTTTTGCTAAGGTTTCTAACTGATCAATCGCAGCAGGTCGGTAAACATCGGCACTCGCGACCATAACGGATTTACGTTCCCGCTCTTTTAGCCATCTTGCCAATTTCGCTACGCTGGTTGTTTTACCTGCCCCTTGTAGACCTGCCATTAAAATGACCGCTGGAGGTTGGGTGCTCAGATTTAGTGAGTTTGAGTCATCCCCCATCACCGCAACAAGTTCGTCATTGACGATTTTGACCAACACCTGACCGGGGGTTAGACTGCGCAAAACGTCCTGTCCCATCGCGCGTTCTTTAACATTATCGATAAATTCACGCACTACTGGTAAAGCGACGTCGGCTTCAAGTAACGCCATTCGCACTTCTCGAAGTGTCTCTTTGACGTTATCTTCGGTAATACGGCCCTGGCCACGGATTTTTTTGAGAGTACTGCCGAGTCTATCGCTTAAGCTATCAAACATAGATCACCTTGTTAGCTAATGATGTCCTAATTTCAGAATTTAGGATTAGTAATTAATTCATCATTATAACTGATATATTGTTTCGGTCATTGCTACATCGTTATATTATTGATGTATTAAGGTAAAAAAACAGGTTCAAGGATCACACACCATTATGGCAATTGCGAATGCTTTAGCATTTCTACTTTATCTCTGCAGTAGCGTTATTCTTATTCGGCGTTTTGTACAAAAAGATCCAACCAGCGTAAATGCCAGCATCCCGGTTGGGATTTTAATTATCATGGCACTGTTGTTTCACGCGACAGATATCTTTTTCACGATGAAAAATGCCGGAGGCTGGGAGCTGGGTTTGTTCACCACGTTTTCGCTCACTACATGGTTGATGGCTTTAATCGCATTATTAATTGGTATGCGTTTACCTAATGCTCATCCGGGCATTATCGTCTACCCGCTGGTCGCTATGAGTTTGATGCTCAAAGTAGAACTTCCATCACCCGAGCCTCCCTCCTTAGCGGAACCCGCATTAGAATGGCATGTTTTATTATCTCTGGCTGCTTATAGCTTTTTTATGCTTGCCGCGATACAAGCGATTATTCTAGCGATACAAGAAAAGCAGCTACATCAACGTCACATCAATGGCTTATTACGTAAACTCCCCCCTTTACAGACGATGGAACGCGCTTTATTCCAGCTCCTGACCAGCGGTTTTATACTGCTTACCTTAGGTTTGATTACTGGACTGATGTTTGTTGATGATTTATTTGCCCAGCATCTGGTGCATAAGACTGTGTTATCCATTATCGCCTGGTGTGTATTCGCTAGCTTGTTGTGGGGGCGCGTACGTTATGGCTGGCGTGGACAAACTGCTGTCAAGTGGACCTTAGCAGGATCGGTCTTTTTATTACTGGCTTATATGGGCAGTAAATTCGTTCTTGAATATTTGATGAGCTAATCGCTTATGTTAGAAGAAACCTCTTTATTGGTTCTGTTTCTTATCCTGTTTTTTTTATTGTTTCTGTCTGCCTTTTTCTCAAGCTCTGAAACAGCCTTGATGTCACTGAACCGTTATCGTCTTAGACATCTGGAACAAGAAGGCCATCGCGGTGCGATCATCGCCAGTCAGTTATTGAGTCGCCCTGATCGACTGATTGGTTTGATTCTGCTAGGCAATAACTTTGTCAATATTCTGGCATCAGCAATTGCCACTGTTATTGGTATCAAACTGCTGGGTGAAAACGGTATCGTTGCAGCGACTTTCGCTTTAACTTTAATCGTTTTGCTTTTTGCCGAAGTAACCCCAAAAACACTGGCGGCACTGCATCCGGAAAAAGTGGCCTTTCCAGCCAGCTTTATCCTCAAGCCATTGCTATTCATACTCTATCCGCTGGTATGGTTTACCAATAGCATCACCAATAACATGGTGAGATTATTTGGTGTATCACCAGAGCAAGCAGCAACATCGGCCATCAATACTGAAGAACTGAAAGTAGCCCTGATGGAAGCTGGCAGTATGATCCCAACGCGTCACAAGGATATGTTGATGAGTATCCTTGATTTAGAAAAAGTGACTGTCAATGACGTCATGGTGCCAAGGAATGAAATTGAAGGGTTGGATATTAATGCGCCCTTTCCGGAAATTGTTCAGCAATTATCCCATTGTGGTCATACCAGGCTGCCAGTCTATGAAGAGAGTATGGATAATATTGTTGGGATACTGCATCTGCGTAAAGCCCTTCATCTTATCTCACAGAATAATCTGACGCTGGAAAGTCTTCGCAGCATTATCAAAGGCGCTTATTTTGTCCCTGAAGGCACACCATTAAATACGCAACTTATCAATTTCCAAAGAAATCGCCGTCGAACAGGTTTAGTCGTTGATGAGTATGGTGATCTGCTCGGCCTGATCACTCTGGAAGATATTTTTAGAGAAATCGTAGGTGAATTTACAGCCGATACTATCGACGAAGATAAAGATATTCACCCTCAAAATGATGGTAGTTACTTAATTAATGGTACGGCTAATATTCGTGAAATTAACCGAAATAATAGCTGGAATTTGCCTACTGATGGACCAAAGACCATTAATGGCCTTGTACTTGAATATCTGGAAAGCATTCCGGATCCCGGAGTCAGTGTCCGTATGGGTGACTATGTTATTGAAGTCATTCAGACGTCAGACAACGCCATCAAAACTGTCCGTATCAGACATTTACAGCCTGAGTTGGAACGGGAGGAATAATCTTGTCGCTCAGATATCTAAAATTATTAGGTCTGAGCGAGAGCGAAAGTCGCTCCTTAAAATCCATGCTTCGTATAGCTTCTCCACTACTCACCAGTCAGTGGAGCATTACAGATAGTAATGAGGCTGATTTAGTCATTTATAGCTTTGATTCAAGTGCAGGCCGTAAAGCCTGGCAAAAACGCTCGGCGAATCTGACAGGGTTATTAACCCATCATGCAGATTCTCATGAGCCTGTCGATATCATCTTCCAAAAGCCACTGCATAAAACGCAGTTTGCTGAAACGCTTAATCTGGCTGAGCAAAAGTTATCAAGTCATCAGTCTGCTAAGAAATCAAACAGCCAGCTAATTCCTCAAGCCAAAACAAGTTGGTTAAATACATTTCATCATCTTGTCGGCTTTGCAAAAAAGCCTGCGGATAATCTGCCGGCCTTGAATCTGCAGACGGTTTCCCATGATGAAAATGCCATTTCCACTATAAAAGATCCGGCCTTGTTACTGGTTTGGTTAAATCAGCTGCCTAACGATACATATCAGCGTGTTCCCTCATTGCTCGCAAATCTTAAAGCGCTTACTCAGCAAAAAATCAAGCCGGGTCTGTTATTGCAATTACTGGAAATGTATCGTTCTCAGGTAAATGAGTTGTTGTTCACCCGTGATATTGCCGCAGTAAAACGGGACCTGTACATGAACACGGAAAGCCTGCGTACAATAAGTTTAATCAATGAGCTTATTGGCTTATTGTCAGTTGCCTACCAGCAAATTGTCCGTTTCTTTTATCAGCGTGGGAAAACGCCACTTTCACAGCCGCTCATGTTGCTGGCACTAAACCGAACAGCAGAAATGCTCGGCTTACAACTCTTACATAGCTTCCAGTATTACCGCGTTGCTCCCGCTGGTATCTGGCAATTTCTGCATGAACTTTTTCTCTATCAGGAGAAAGCGCAGACGTTGCATCAGGAAGTCACTGTTAAACCTTATTATCAGAGTCGCAGTTTTTTTGAGATTTATGGACAGATTGTTTTGACTGCACTCACCGATCCCTACAGCCAAATGCGGTTTGACGTATTGCGCTTATTCAGGCTGATGTCGCAGTTTACTGACAAAATCGTCATTGTCAGGCTCTCAGAAGAACAAAGTAAAGTGAACAGTCGCTTCTTACTTCTCGGACATTTTTGTATCAATGCTCAGCAGGATCACTGCCCGCAACCGATGCATAACATACCAAAAGAAATCAGATCAGCAGAAACAAGTCGCTTATTTGATGCTCAAGCGGTGTTAAAATCTATCGAAACCACATTACGTGAAGCTAAAAGCCACCGTACTCATACAGTTATGTCGGCCGAATTAAGACTGGTCAGGCATATTCTTCCGCAACTTAATACAAGTTATGAAAGACGGTTTGAGCGCATAAAACAAGAAACAGACGAACATATCCAAATCACACTAGGCTTAGAATCTGTACACCAGAGCTTACAAGGTAATCTGGTCAACGCATTAGACTGGCAATTGGTGAACCTCAGTAACGGCGGTATGATGGCTAAACGTGCGCATACAGATTGTTATCATCTGAATATTGGTGACTTTGTTGGCTTATTTGATACCCATAAGAAGGTCACACTTGCTGTCATCAAATGGTTACAAATTGATATCCATAATGATGTACAAATCGGGCTTGAACGCATTATCGGTAAACCAGAGCCCGTGATGTGTCAGCCTGCTGATGAACAAGAAGAACATCCAGCTTTACTGTTACAGACTGATAATGTGACTCAAGCGAATACAAAGATAATATTGACAGAAAAAGGGATCTTTTCACCTAACCGTAAAATTCAGATAAGCGGACAGTCCACAGCCTACTCAATCCTTGCCAATGGACTTATCGACAGTAGCCTGGACTATGAAATTTTCAACTACAACCTTAATCTCGGTTCATAAATGCGGCTCGATCGCATATCATGAATGCAATTTCTTAGGATAAGAGCTCAAAACGGAATACCAATATGCGTACTGTTATAAAAATTATCATTTTCCTCATCGTTCTGGTTGTAGCCGCTTTAATCGCACTGCCATTCTTTATCAATCCTAACGACTACAAAGATGAAATTTCCCGTGAAGTAGAAAAAGCCACTGGCCGTAACCTGACTCTGCAAGGTGATATTGGCCTGTCAGTATTTCCCTGGATTGCCTTAGATCTCGGTCCTTTAACACTCAGCAATGCTGAAGGTTTTAAAGCCGACGCTTTTGCTAAGGTTCAAGCCGCCGAAATTCGCATTAAACTTATCCCTCTGCTCAAAAAACAGTTAGAAATGGACACCATAGTTCTCGATGGATTGGTACTAAACTTAGAGACCGATAAAAGTGGTAAAACCAACTGGGATGATTTAATTAACAAAACGGAAGAACAAAATTCAACACCGGCAGCAGAGTCGACAAGTCAGCCTGAAGATACATCTGAACCAGCTTTACAAACCATCACTGTTGCAGGTGTCAAACTGACCAATGCCAATATTCTCTGGTCCGATGCATCAAAAGGAGAAAGTTACCAGTTACGTAATCTTAACCTGACAACAGATCCTCTTGAACCGGGTGTACCAACTGCGGTTGATATGGACTTTGATCTAATTAGCACCAAACCAGAAGCCAAAGCACACGTTACGCTGAAAACCAATGCCGCTGTGGATATGGAAAAACAACAATATGCACTTCAAGGACTATCATTCTCAGCCATTGCTGAGGGTAAAGAACTTGCTTTCAATCAAGCAGATTTATCGTTGAAGGGAGACATCAAAGCAGATATGGCTAAACAATGGCTGGAAGTGAGTGATTTAGTTCTTTCTGCCAAAGCGTCGAATAATCAACAAACGATTGATGCCAAATTAACAGGACAACTTACCTCCAACCTGGCCACGCAACAGTCTAATATTGATAACCTCGACCTTACTGCCACTATCGAAGATCCCAGTTTGCCGGATAAAAAAGCGGAACTTCACCTGACTAGCGGCATCAAAGCCGATCTCAAACAGCAAACCCTCACCGTTTCCGCTCTTGTGCTAAAACTGCAGGATTTATTGCTTGAAGGCGACATTCAGGCGAAAGATATTCTGAAAGAAAAGCCGACATTTGCGGGCAGCATTCATATCCAGCCTTTCAGTTTAAGAAAGTTGGCATCAGATATGAAAATTGAACTGCCAGAAATGAGTGATGAATCGACTCTGGAGAAAGTCGAACTTCGTTCAGAACTCAGTGGTTCGACCAATCAAATCAATTTAAATCAACTTGCTTTAACACTGGATCAAAGCAATCTGACTGGACAATTTGCTGTCAGCAATTTTGCCAAGCCAGCATTCAACTTCAAATTGAAACTGGATCAGATTGATGCTGATCGCTATATGCCTCCAGTTAAAGAAAACAAAGACACTACTGAAGCACCAGCTTCAACAGAACAAAATAACAAAGCTAAACCCGAGGAAGCATTACCTGTTGAAGCTTTACGTCAAATCAACGCTAAAGGCACCATTGATATAGGAAAAATGAAAGCCACAGGACTGACCAGTGAAAATATCCATATCACCATTGATGCCGCCGATGGCCTGGTCAAGCTGACTCCGTTGAGTGCAAATTTATATCAGGGACAATACAACGGTAATATCATTCTTGATGCACGCAGTGACGCATTAAAACTGTCACTGAATGAACAAGTAAAAAATGTTCAGGCTGGTCCCTTACTTAAAGACATGACTGGTGATGCCAAAATCAGTGGTACCGCTAATGCTAACGCCAAGCTGACAGGTAGCGGCGCCACTGTCTCACAAATCAAACAAACATTAACAGGCAATGGTGGCTTTGCTTTTACTGACGGTGCTTTGCAAGGTATCAATATCGCGGAAATCATTCGTAAAGCAAAAGCGGCTTTAAGAGGCGAAAAATTGCCCGAATCAGATGCGCCAGTCCAAACTGACTTTTCCAGCATGTCAGGCACATTTACAGCAAACAATGGGGTAATTAACAATCAAGATCTCGCTGTTAAGTCCCCCTTGCTCCGCATTGACGGTGCCGGTAAGGCAAATTTGGCTAATGAAGCACTTGATTACGGCTTAAAAGTTGGGATTGTCGGTACCAGCAAAGGTCAAGGGGGAAAAGAGCTTGAAGACCTGAAAGGTGTGACTATACCTATCAAAATTACGGGCACATTTTCAGAACCGAAACCCACAGTTGATCTTGCTAATCTTGTGAAAGATAAAGCTAAAGAAGAGCTGAAATCAAAAGCAGAAGAAAAACTCAAAGAAAAACTGGGTGATGATTTAGGTGGTCTTCTTGGTGGTAAGTTGGGTGGTTCAAAAACCGAATCTGAAGCCAACTCAACAGATGCTGAGAAAGCGACTGACGCTGAGTCGCAAGAAGAAAAATCCTCTGATAAAAAATTAGAAGATGCCGTCAAAGATAAATTAAAGAACTTCTTTTAAGCGATAAGCATTCTTTTTTATATGCCCGCCTTGATAACATGTCAGGCGGGCTTTTACGTTGAAAATCATGACAAAATCGTTCAACTTCGCTGACGCATTACTCGACTGGTTTGATCATCACGGTCGTAAAAATCTGCCGTGGCAGCAAAATCCAACGCCCTATCATGTCTGGCTATCGGAGATCATGCTGCAACAAACGCAGGTTGCTACTGTCATCGATTACTACAACCGGTTTATTCATCGGTTTCCTGACGTTCAATCATTAGCAAAAGCAAAACAAGATGATGTGTTAGCGTATTGGTCTGGTTTAGGCTATTACGCCCGTGCTCGCAATTTGCACAAAACCGCACAAATAGTCAGCGAAGAATATACTGGACGTTTCCCAAAAACATTAGAGGAGCTCATCAATTTACCCGGTATTGGACGCTCTACAGCCGGCGCTATACTGACACTGGGCTATCATCAGAAATATCCCATCTTAGACGGTAATGTGAAACGCGTACTGACACGTTTTTTTGCTATCAGTGGCTGGCCTGGAAATAAAAAAGTCGAAGATAATTTATGGCAAAAAGCAGAGTCGTTACTCCCCGACAAACGTATTGCTAATTATATTCAGGCACAAATGGATTTAGGGGCGACCCTTTGCACACGCAGTAAACCAGACTGCCCACATTGCCCGCTGCAGAGCCATTGTTTAGCCTATAACACGGCTAGCCCAACCGATTATCCTGAGAAAAAACCAAAAAAAACTATTCCTACCAGAACATGTTACTGGCTTGTCTGTCAGAATGGTGATGAACTATTTCTGGAACAAAGACCCTCAGCGGGTATCTGGGGGGGCTTGTGGAGCTTTCCAGAAAGACAGGAAAAAGAGGATCTGATTGCTTATTGTGAACGGACTTTCCATTTTTCTGTCGATAATATCGAACAGTTATCCGAGCTGACTCACGTTTTCAGTCACTTCAAATTAACGATTCGACCGTTATTGATAACGTCACGACCAAAGGGTGTGACCGACAAGAGTGTCGGCAACTGGTATAAAATAGACGACATTATGCAACTGGGTCTTCCGGCACCAGTGCGTTCTTTTTTACACACTTTACAATAGAGGCAAATATGGCACGCACAATACACTGTGTAAAACTCAACAAAGAAGCCGAAGGTTTAGACTTCCCGCCTTACCCAGGTGATATGGGAAAAACCCTTTATGAATCTGTTTCAAAAGAAGCATGGCAAATGTGGTTAAGTCAGCAAACCATGCTGATTAACGAATATAGACTGTCACTTGCCGATCCAAAGTCACAGGCATTTTTGAAAACTGAAATGGAAAAATTCTTCTTTGGCGAAGGCTCTGCTCCTCCAGCGGATTTTGTTCCAAAAGGTTAAAATCCAGATAAAACAGCGCAGTTTCATCAAAAAATAAGGGATAGTTAAATTTAACTATCCTTTTTTTATGTAATATGGAAATGTTTAATTTTTAAGATAAATATATAAAAAACAAAATAATAAAAGAAGAAATACTCATGAGTGTGAAATTAAGCCGGGATATATAACAAAAAAAATATTGCTTTTTATTATAAAGAGAGTGTCCTTTTTCTATTTTATATGGTTACAATGCGGATAAGCTTCTCAGAAGTGTAGATCGGTCAACAAGGAGTTGTGCCGATGTAGTTATTAAATTGAGGTTGATATGGCAGAGCAAGTTACAGGTAAAGTTAAATGGTTCAATGATGCAAAAGGATTCGGTTTTATTGAGCAGGTTGATGGTCCAGATGTATTTGTCCATCACTCGGCGATTAAGTCAGAAGGCTTTAGAACATTGAAAGAAGGTCAATCAGTTACCATGGAGGTAACTCAGGGTCAAAAAGGTCCACAAGCAGAAAACGTGATTCCTGGTTAATTTTAACCATACTACGCAACATCAAAGGCCGTTCAGACACAACTGTTCGGCCTTTTTCATTTTCTATACTACTATCTATGCGATAAAAACAGACGAACAAGCTGATAGCAGAATACATCTTACTTCCCAGAGGATATTGTTATGAATACAAAAGCACCTGCCATTACTCTTGGTTTAGCATTAACACTTGGCACTGCAAATGTCATGGCAGATTGGGGCGGTTTACTGAAAGACATTCAAGAAAATAGTAAAACCTTATTAAACTCATCGCTTTCCGAAACCACTTCTGACAAAACCTCAACAAATCTGGATATTGCCACCATCGTTTCCGGCTTAAAAGAAGCGTTGGTGGTTGGCAGCCAGCGGGCTGTTGCCAGTGTTAGTCAAACGGATGGGTATTTAAAAAACACCGCCATTCATATTCCCCTCCCGCCTCAAATAGAGAAAGCTGGCTCATTAATGCGCCAGTATGGAATGGGTAATTTGGCAGATGAGTTTGAAACGAGCCTTAACAGAGCCGCTGAGAAAGCAGCGCCACAAGCAACAGATATTCTCGTCAATACCATCAAAAAAATGAGTATCGATGATGCGAAAAACATATTGAATGGCGCTGATGATGCCGCAACAGAATACTTCAGGAAACACACCAGCGATCAACTAAGAACCTTATTTAAACCAACCATTGATGAAAGTCTGGATAAAGTAGGATCTACCCAGTATTACAATCAACTAACAGACAAAATCGCTGACATTCCTGTGGTGGGAAAAAATATCAACATCAATCTACCCGATTATGTAACAGAGCAGGCGCTTGATGGGCTATTCACCATGTTAGCCTCAGAAGAGAAAAAGATCCGGGAGAACCCCGCCGCTCGTACAACAGAGTTGCTCAAAACTGTATTTCAATAATGAATCTTTCTCAATAGCTACTATTGAACGATTGAATGTAATAACATAACGCCTACATAGAAAATAAAGGAAAAATTCATGGCTCAATCGCACAAGCTGAACCTCGCCAGTCAAGGCACTTCATTAAAAGCTTTGTTTAGTGGATACTTGATGGTGGTCGCTGTTGGCTATCTGATGGCTCTGGTTCAGATTCAACTCACTCATGGCTTGGCTGATGGTAAATATGGTCTTTCTGTTGATGATATTGTCTACAGTTACTACGGCAACAGAAATAATTCTTTATTAGAAAATAAATTAAGTGGCTCAATGAAGCCCATGGCAAGTGATGAAGATCGTGCAGCTATCGTGACTTGGGTGCATCAGGGAGCAACAGAAGCGGCGTATGAAGCAACAGGAATAAAACAAATATTTGAAGCCAACTGTATTCCCTGTCACAACGCTGATTCAGGTATGCCAATCCCTGATTACACCGATTTCAAGAATATTAAAGAACGTGCTGTTGTAGACACCGGAGCTTCATTTCAATCTCTAGCCCGTGTTTCGCATATCCACCTATTTGGTATCGCATTTATCTTTATGTTTGTTGGTTTAATATTCAGTTTGGCTTCAGGCGTACCTAAACCACTAAAAGTCACGGTTATTGTCACACCTTATGCATTCCTGCTCGTCGACATCAGTTCTTGGTGGCTGACAAAACTTAACCCTAACTTTGCTTGGATGGTCATCATAGCAGGTGGTGCCATGGCTATGTCATTTGCCTTTATGTGGTGTGTATCAATGTATGAAATGTGGATCATGCCACGCCGTCACAGTGATGACCGTGATGCCTTATTAGATGAATAATTAAAGCATCTATCTCGAATAAAAAAGCCATTTACCCACTTAGGGAAATGGCTTTTTTGTTTTAGCCCTATCACAATAAATTCTCGTCAAACGGGAAACTCTTCCATTTCGTCATATAACGTATGGATTTATTTTCTGAAATATCGTAAAAAAATACATAAATCTGACTTTATATAGGCGACACTGATTGTGGATACTTTATGGTTACTTT
The DNA here is from genome assembly GCF_056859315.1 of Methylophaga sp. F-2. Classification (NCBI taxonomy): domain Bacteria; kingdom Pseudomonadati; phylum Pseudomonadota; class Gammaproteobacteria; order Thiotrichales; family Piscirickettsiaceae; genus Methylophaga; species Methylophaga sp. F-2. The sequence continues at coordinate 92,536 of NZ_JBSXOF010000016.1, read as the reverse complement.
GTTCTGCTTGCCTTGTATTTACCATGCAAGCGGGTTTTCTTTGTTTGGAAAGTGGCCTTGTCCGCAGCAAAAATAGCATTAACGTTGCAGCAAAAAACATTACTGACTTTACAATTTCCAGCGCTATTTTCTGGCTAATTGGTTTTGGCATAATGTTTGGTGACAGTGTTTCCGGTTTTTTTGGAATCAGTCATTTTATGTTTGGCGAAACGCCAACAGCCAGTGCGACCACTTTTTTTATTTTCCAGATGATGTTCTGTGGCACTGCAGCCACGCTCGTGTCAGGTGCTGTTGCTGAGCGAACCAGTTATATTGGTTATGTCATTATTACAATCACTATTACCCTGCTTATCTATCCTGTTATTGGGCATTGGGCGTGGGCAGGCATTTATAACGGTACCGCAACAGGCTGGCTGGAACAGTTAGGATTTGTTGACTTTGCAGGCTCAACGGTTGTGCATTCAGTCGGCGGCTGGGTTGCCTTAGCTGCCATATTGATTATTGGGCCACGTATCGGCCGCTATGATGTTAATGATCGCCGTATTCCCGGCAGTAACCTGCCTATGGCTGTGTTAGGTGCAATGCTTATATGGTTTGGCTGGTTTGGATTCAATGGTGGTAGCACGCTTGCATGGTCGGACAATGTGCCCAGCATCTTGCTTAACACTCTGGTTGCAGCAGTCTGGGGCGGTATTTCGACAACGCTTTTGAAATACTTCTCTGATGGCTATGTTGATGTATTAATGATTATTAACGGTGTACTAGGCGGTTTAGTGTCTATTACAGCAAACTGTCATGCGGTGAGCAGTGATCAGGCCTTTTTAATCGGCATTATCGGTGGGGTTATTGTTTTCTATGGTGACAAACTGCTTGAATGGAAAAAGATTGATGATGCTATCAGTGTGATTCCGGTTCATTTATTCGCTGGCATATGGGGCACCATCGCTCTGGCGTTGTTAGGTGATCCAACAAAAATTGGTACAGGACTCAGTCGACTGGATCAGTTAGAAGTACAATTGTTAGGCATTGCTACGATTGGTGTATACAGTTTTATTCTCGCCTATGTGGTGTTCAAAATAATCAATCGCTTCTATCCACTTCGTGTCGATGCCAATGCCGAATTGATCGGGCTTAATGTGGCAGAGCATCGTGTCAGTACAGAAGTCTTTGACCTTCTTGCTGCCATGCATCATCAACAACAAAAGTCTGATTTTTCATCTACTGTTCCTGTTGAGCCGTTCACTGAAGTGGGCCAAATTGCCCAACAGTACAATCGCGTTATTGATAAGGTTAATCAGGAAATAAAACAACGCGATCAGGCTTTCTCTGCTTATAAGGAAAGTGAGTTCCGCAAAGGCGCTATTTTACAAGCGGCCATGGATTGTATCGTCACCATCAATGAACGCGGCGAAATTATCGAATTCAATCCTGCTGCGGAACAGTGTTTTGGTATGTCAAAACGCTCCGTACTTGGACAAAACTTTTTTGTTTTATTTATCACCGAACAATCGCGTTCAGCTGCAATGAGTAACCTGTCACACGGCTTTGTCAGTGGTGATGGTCTGGTACTCAAGCGCCATAATATTGCTGAACTCACGCGCAGTGATGGTGAGGAATTCCCTGCTGAAGTGGTGATCACTCAAACCACTGATACAACACATCCTCGTGTCGAATATACCTTACATATTCGTGATATTACTCAGCAAATAAAACTGCAAAATCGTTTAAAACAACTGGCGTATAACGATCCTCTCACCGGTCTCTACAACCGTACCTATTTCATGAGTCATTTAAAACAGCTCATCCAATATCATCAGCAAACGCCTGGTTCCGTCGTTTTAATGTTCTTGGATTTAGACCAATTTAAAAAGATCAATGACAATCTGGGTCATAAAGCCGGTGATGAACTGCTATGTGAGGTCGCTAATCGTCTTGGCAAAGTCACGCGTGAACTGGATATGGTCGGACGCTGGGGTGGTGATGAGTTTGTCATCGTATTATCTGGCGATATCACGCTCGAGAACGCTGAAAGCAAGGCAATGGATATCCTCGGCGTGATGCGTGCACCAGTGACGCTTGCTCAACAAAACCTGGTTGTGCCGACCAGTATCGGCATTGCTATATCAGAAAATGGACAGATACAGGCTGAGCAGTTGTTACAACACGCAGATATTGCAATGTATAAAGCAAAACAGGCAGGTCGAAACACCTATCGTGTTTTCCTGGAAGAAATGAGTGAGAAATCCTTACAACATTTTCAACTGGAACACGCACTGCCTGATGCCATCAAAGGTGATCAATTATTTCTTGAATATCAGCCTAAGGTGTCCTGTGAAACCAGTGAAGTCGTGGGTTTTGAAGCGTTATTACGCTGGAAACATCCAGAGCACGGCTTAATCATGCCTGGCGACTTTATTCCCGTTATCGATGAATCCAATATGATCATCGACGTCGGTGAATGGGTGATTGAAAATGTCATCAAACAGTTATCAGCCTGGCGTGATGCCGGTGCAACGTTATTACCCATCGCCATTAATATTTCTGGTCATCATCTGCACTCCAACACATTAACGGCCTATGTTGAAAAATTGATGGCGCAGTATGGTATCCGTGGCGAATTACTGGAGTTTGAAATTACTGAAGGGGTGTTAACCGGTAATACCGAAGAGAGCATCGCTGCATTAACAGCATTGAAAAAAACCCGCATCCGTTTATCCATAGATGACTTTGGTACCGGCTATTCATCATTGAGCTACTTGAAGAAATTCCCAGTGGATGTGCTGAAAATTGATCAGGCCTTTATCAGAGAGTGCAGTGTTAATATTGAAGATGCCGCTATTTGTAAAGCAATTATTACATTAGCCAAAAGTCTTGGACTGGAAGTCATCGCAGAAGGTGTTGAAAATCAGGAACAATTACAGTTCCTGAAACAACACCACTGCGATGTGTATCAGGGTTATTACTTTAGTCGGCCGATAGCAGCTAAACATGCTATGACTTTATTAGAGCAAAACCTTTCTGTCAGCTGATTCGGGACTAGCTGTTGGCCTTTTCTTCCAACAGCTCCCAACGCTCAAAGGCTTCTGCCATTTTAGCTTCTAATTCAGACAGCGCTTGCTGTACCTGACTGACTTTTTTGGGGTCCTGCTGATAAAAATCCGGTTCAGACATCTTTTCGGTTAGAGCTTCCTGTTCCATTTCCAGCTTTTCAATAATGGCTGGCAAGGCTTCCAGGTCTAACTTCTCCTGATAGGTCAGGGTGGATTTTTTTGCAGGCTTATTAGTCGGTTTTTCTGCAGTCGTTTTAGCTGCCGGCTTGGGGTTGCTTTTTTGAGTATCCGCACGCTGCCTTAACCAGTCATCATAACCACCGACATACTCACGGAGCTGACCATCCGTATCAAACACAATACTGCTGGTCACCACATTATTAATAAATGAACGATCATGACTCACTAACAGTAAGGTACCAGAGTAATTCAGTAATAAATCTTCCAGTAGTTCCAATGTTTCAGCGTCCAGGTCATTGGTCGGTTCGTCCATCACCAATAAGTTAGCTGGTTGCGTAAACAGTTTCGCCAACAAGAGCCGGTTTCTTTCACCACCGGATAATGCTTTCACCGGTGTGCGTGCTCTGTCAGGTGTAAACAGAAAATCCTGCAGATAACCAATGATATGTTTACGACTACCATTAATTTCGACGTGATCACTGCCCTGCCCGACATTCTCAACCACCGATTCTTCTTCATTAAGCTGGCTGCGTAATTGATCAAAAAAGGCAATGTCCAGATTAGTACCTAATTTCACTGAGCCATGCTCAGGTTCGATCCGTTTCAATAAAATGGATAACAGTGTACTTTTACCGCAGCCATTCGGACCGATAATGCCAATACGATCACCACGCTGAATAACAATAGAAAAATCTTCAAACAGCATTTTACCGTCGTAACTCTGGCTAATATGCTCGGCTTCTAATACCAGCTTGCCGCTTCTGTCTGATTCTTGTAACTGAATGTTGGCTGTTCCCTGACGTTCACGTCGTTGACTACGCTCTTTACGTAAGGCTTCCAATGCTCTGACACGGCCCTCATTACGCGTACGACGCGCTTTGATGCCCTGACGTATCCACACTTCTTCCTGAGCCAGTTTTTTATCAAATTGTGCATTTTGCTCCGCCTCAGCCGCCAGCAATTCTTCGCGTTTTTTCAGGTAGTTTTCATAGTCACCGGGAAAGCTGACCAGATTGCCACGGTCCAATTGCACAATGCGTGTAGCCAGAGCCTGCAAAAATGTTCGATCATGGGTGATAAACAGAACAGTGCCACCATAACTTTTCAAAAAGCCCTCAAGCCAGGTGATCGACTCAATATCCAGATGGTTGGTCGGCTCATCAAGCAAGAGAATATCTGGCTGTTTGACCAATGCCTGCGCTAGTAAAACACGACGTTTCTTCCCGCCGGATAAGCTATCAAACTCGGTATCTGCATCCAGCGATAATTTGGAAATGACAGTTTCGACACGCTGCTCTAAAGACCAGCCATCAGCCGCTTCAATTTTATGCTGCGCTTTTTCGAGTTTATCTAACAGGGCCTGTGAGCTGTCTGTTTGTAGTTGATGAATAATATCGTGATATTCCACCAGCAGAGGCGCTAACTGACCTAAACCCGCTGCCACTACATCAAAGACTTTGCCATGCGTACCACTCGGGACTTCCTGCTCCAGTCGTGAAATGACCAAATCTTGAATACCGACCATTTCACCAGAGTCAGCAGTAACTTCGCCGGCAATTAATTTCATCAGTGTCGATTTGCCAGCACCGTTGCGTCCGACTAAACAGACACGTTCACCACGATCTAATTGGAAATCGACTTTATTTAATAAATTCGGGCCGCCGAAACTGACGGTAATTTGTTTTAATGACAGTAATGCCACGGTTATTCCTCAGCAGCTTGAGCTGCTTCTAATTGTTCGCTGGCATCAAACCACTGCATTTCGGTCTGTTCCAGCTGTGTTTTAAGATCCGCCTGCTGCTGTAATAAGTCTTTTAACTTATCTTTATTGGCATCGGTATAAAGTGCTGTATCGGCCAGCTGCATTTCCAATGAGGACAGAGCTTCATTAAGCTTATCCATCTGCTGTTCCGCTTTTTTCACACTGTTTCGTAATGGCTGTAGCTTTTGCCGCTGTTGAGCGGCATTTTGTCTGTCCTGCTTTTTATTGTTCACAGCAGACGATGATTCTGTGGTTTTTTCAGGTTTATCTTTATTCAACAACCACTGACGATAATCATCCAAATCACCATCAAACACTGTCGCTTGTCCATTAGACACCAGCCATAAATCATCAGTCACCGTACGTAGTAAATGTCTGTCATGCGAGACAACGACCAGTGCGCCTTCAAAATCCTGCAAAGCTACCGTTAAGGCTAAACGCATTTCCAGATCAAGGTGATTGGTCGGTTCATCCAGTAACAACACAGCAGGTTTCTGATAGACCAGAATAGCGAGCACCAATCTGGCTTTTTCACCACCAGAAAAAGGGGCTACTGGCTCTAATGCTTTGTCACCATGAAAACCAAAACCACCGAGAAAGTTTCGGCATTCCTGTTCTGAAGCCAGCTTATTCAATCGTTGAATATGTTTTAACGGACTGTCATCTGGTCGAAGTTGTTCCAGTTGATGCTGGGCAAAATAGCCAATGCGAATATCTTTGCCTTCTTTACGTTTACCACTCAGGGGCTCCAGTACACCGGCAATCAGTTTAATCAGTGTCGACTTACCCGCCCCATTCGGCCCCAACAGACCGATTCGGTCTCCCGGTGCCAGACGCATTTTAATATTACTGATCAGTGGCTTGTTTTCATCATAGCCTACTGAGGCTTTATCTAAATCTAATAAGGGCGTGGCGAGGCGACTTGGTGGAAAAAACTCAAAATGAAACGGTGAGTCCACATGTGCCGGGGCGATTAATTCCATACGTTCCAAAGCTTTAATACGACTTTGAGCTTGTCGGGCTTTGGTTGCCTTTGCTTTAAAACGTGTCACAAAACTGCGCATATGCGCAATTTCACGTTGTTGTTTTTGGTGAGCCGCTTGTTGATTGGCCAGATGCTCGGCACGTGCCAGCTCGAAATCAGAATAGCTACCCGTATAAAGTTTCACTCGCTGTTGTTCGATATTTGCGATGTGGGTGACCACGCGATCGAGAAAATCGCGATCATGCGAAATCACAATTAATGTGCCGGGATAAGCACGTAACCATTCCTCCAGCCAATATACCGCTTCCAAATCAAGGTGATTGGTGGGCTCATCCAGTAATAAAAGATCAGAGCGACACATTAATGCCTGCGCCAGATTGAGTCGCATCCGCCAGCCACCGGAAAACGCATTCACTGGCCAACTTTCCTGCTCAGCGCTAAAGCCCAGGCCATGCAACAATTTTCCTGCCCGACTATTGGCCGTGTAGGCATCAATTGCCGCCAACTTATCGTGCAATACACCGACTAAGTGACCATCATGATTCGCTTCTGCGTCAGCCAGCTGTTGGTTCAACTCAGTTAATTCGGCATCACCTTCTAGCACATAGTCCAGTGCAGACGTGTTTACAGCCGGTGTTTCCTGAGCCACATGAGCAATGGTCCAGATATCAGGAATCGATACCTCACCGGTATCCGCGTGAAGTTGTTGACGTAACATCGCAAATAAACTGGATTTACCGGTACCGTTTGCACCAGTTAAACCCACACGTTGTCCGGGATGAACAATAAGATTGGCCGATTCAAACAGTAGTTGAGTGCCACGACGGAGAGAGACTTGATTGAACTTTATCATGGCGCGAATTGTATCAAGGCCGGGGCCGGTCTAGCAGAATTTCTTATGACACCGTGTCTGGTAATTGCCAGTTAATCGGTGATTCCCCATGCTGGACAAGATAATCATTCGCCTGACTAAAATGACGACAGCCTAAAAAGCCGCGATGCGCTGATAAAGGCGATGGATGAGGCGCTTTTAAAACCAGATGTTTCTGTTGATCAATTACGCTGCCTTTTTTCTGGGCATAACTGCCCCACAACATAAACACCACATTTTCACGTTGTACATTAATGGTTTCTATGACTTTATCAGTAAACTGTTCCCAGCCTTTTCCCTGATGCGCATTAGCATGTGAATCTTCTACAGTTAATACGGCGTTGAGTAACAATACGCCCTGCTTCGCCCACGACTCCAGATAACCGTGTTTAACAGGGGGCACACCCAGATCGGATTCCAGCTCTTTATAAATATTCACTAATGATGGCGGCACTTTGACACCCGGTTTGACGGAAAAGCATAAACCATGCGCCTGTCCAGGCTGATGATATGGGTCCTGGCCCAGGATAACGACTTTAACCTCATCAAGCAGCGTAGTTTCCAGAGCATGAAACCAATCCGCAGAATGAGGATAAATTTTCTTCTGCTGGTCTTTCTCCTGACGCAGAAAAGATTTCAAGTTTTGCATATAAGGTGCATTAAACTCTGCAGCCAGGACGGCCTGCCAACTTGGCGCGTGTTCCAAAACCATGTTTATTCCCTACCAGAAAATCAGGACTATGATACCGAATCCATTTATTGAATAGCCAAATCCGGGGCATAAAATCACCTGCTGGAAAAATTTCCTAAAATAAATCAGGAGAATATCCGATAGGGTGATGTTTACTCTGATGCTAGCCTACGATTATTTAGTCACATACATGGTGTTCACAAGTGAAAACACGTATCCGGTTTATTCTCTGCCTTCTTTTTATTAGCCTGTTAAGCGCCTGTGGTGACAATGAGGAAGAATATGATCTCACCGCATCTGACAGCAAGGTGCCATCCCCCATAGAAAAAGACGATATTCCTCAATGGCTGGAACCCTATGATAGTCTTGCGCCTGAAGACTGGTTGATTCTTCGTAGTGCAGCAGCATTAAGAGGTGAAGTGACCGATCGTGAACATCGGATTGAGATTTTACAGCATGCCTCACATCACTTCCGTGAGAGCCCACGGATGATTGCTAACCGAGCAGTTCAGCTAGAAGACATGTTATTAGAAATTGGGATTGAAGAAAGCGCTGTCAGTCTGATTGATATGTTTACTCATTTACCGACCGAAGGCACGCCGCATAATTTCTCAGCCTATTGTCAGTACTACTTTAATATCCGCGCCAAGGGATATCATCAGGGCTATGCCTTGACCCAACTATCCAAACTAAAATAAATGCAGCAGCTCTCCCCATCACTGGGATGGGAGAGAGGATTGGTCGGGGAGAGCCGTGCATATTCTTTAATTAACCGGGGAATGGCGTATTAAAACTCAACATCTTAAGTTTTAAAGCCTGTCTTTGCTGCTGATCCAGAACCGCATAAAGCTCATGGGAAAATTCGGCTTTTTTGAGTGCATAACGCTTATGAAGCATCAGGGACTTATCAATTAACTTTTCCAGCTTTTCCTTATCAAAATCATCCGAGAGTGTCATTTCCTCGATATCGCGTCTGACTTTACGCGCTTCATCCCGATCTTCCTCCATCAAGTCACGTTCTTTTTCTAATAAGATCAGTATTTTGGCATTCTGCGCCGTCGTTAAATTGAGGTCATGTAAGAAAAAGCCTACATCGTCAGGTTTAGGTAACATATGCATAGCCGGTGGTGGCATTTTATTATCACTATGTGGTGGTGAAACATCCCTATCCATCATCGGATTGGCGATAGCCACTATTGGTAATAACATTATCAAAAACATTAGCTTATTCATTAGCTACCTCCATATACAAACCAGGTCTTCATTCTTTAGGCCTATTTAGGCTCGAAACTTATGACGCAGTATCCGGCATCTGGATGTTAATGAGGGTTAGCCAAAGGTAAAAACGAGTAAAGATAGTCGTTTAACTCTGGAGCAGACAACAAGTAAGCACTATCATGGCAATATCAATAGAATAAGGAGCTTAATGTGGCTAATGTACTCATCATTGATGATGATGCTGAACTGGTTGAACTATTCCAGGAATATTTACAACAAGAGCAATTTCAGGTCAGTGCCAGCTTGACAGGCAAAGCAGGTTTAGAAATGGCATTAACTGGTGATTACGATTTAATCATTCTGGATATGATGTTACCGGACATTACCGGGACAGAAATACTGTTACAAATTCGTCAAAAAAGTTTAATACCGGTACTGATGTTTACAGCCAAGGGCGATGATATTGATCGAATTATTGGATTAGAATCTGGCGCTGATGACTATGTGCCAAAACCCTGTACTCCAAGAGAACTCGTTGCCCGAATTCGCGCCATTCTGCGTCGAATGGATGCTCTGATGGTCGATATGCAGACTCAGGATATTCAGATAGGTCCCTTGCAATTAAGCGCTCAAAAACGCCAGGTTTTATGGTTTGATAAACCGCTTGACCTTACCAGTACTGAATTTAATTTACTCGAAACTTTAGTCCGTAAAGCAGGCCATGTTGTCAGCAAAGACGAACTCTCTCAGCGCGCATTAGGTCGGCCTTTAGTCAGATTTGACCGCAGTATTGATGTACATATGAGTAGTATTCGTCAAAAACTGGGAAATCAGCAGGATGGACAATCGTATATCCAAACCATTCGTGGTAAGGGTTATCAGTTCATTCGAGACTAACTGATGAGAATGAGTAAATTATTCTGGAAATTCTTTATCGTATTCTGGCTAGCGCTTTTAGTTGCTGGTATCAGCGTTGGCACTGTCGTCTGGTTACATCATAAATCTATTCAAGATCAGGCAAATAAAACCGATCCTGAAATTGATGTCCATGCGCACGCTTTTGTGTCCGTTGCAGCAGATATCTTTAGTTATGGCGGCGAGGCTGCGCTGATCACATTTCTGGAAAAAGCCCAACAGGCCCCGTTTCCTAAAGTGTATGCCATCAATGATAATGGTAATGAAATCCTTGGTCGCTCAATCGATCCCAAAGTTGTTGCTTATGCGAAAGCCTTATTTCTGCAAGGAGAGTTTCCATTAGCGATCCGTTATGTCACCGATAATGAAGGCCATTCATTACTCCTTTTCTCACCGATGAAGAGAGGGATTTCCGAAACATTATTTATTGGTCCTCCTCATGAGCGGCGTGAATTTGGACCAGCGCCTATGCTAAATGAACCTTTTCCTTCACCACCATTTGAAGCCATGCATCTGCCTCCACCACCCAATGAGGCCGTCCCCTATCCTTTAATATTATTGATTGGCTCAGGGTTAATTGCCGCTATCTTTTTTAGTGCTTTATTAGCCTGGTACTTCACCAAACCCATTGGCTTATTGCGCCAGTCATTTGCAAAACTTGCCGACGGCCAATTGCAGACTCGTATTGGCAAAAAAATGGGACGGCGACGCGATGAATTGGTGGAATTGGGCAAAAATTTTGATGATATGGCCGGAAAAATTGGGCATCTGATGTCAGCACAACAACGCCTGCTGCATGACGTATCCCATGAACTTCGCTCCCCATTAGCTCGCATGCAAGCGGCAATAGGTATCGCCGAGCAACAACCAGAAAAAACCCATGAAATACTGAATCGTATTGAACGTGAATCACAACGGATGAGTGATCTGGTCGGCGAGCTACTCGTCTTATCTCGTTTAGAAACAGGGGTCACAGACAATGTACAAACCGAAATTTGCTTGAATGATCTTCTTGACGAAATCATCAGTGATGCTCGCTTTGAAGCAAGTAGTAAAGAAATCAAGATTCATTACTCAGCCATTGAAGATATCTTTATCACAGTGCGAAGTGAATTAATTCATCGTGCTATTGAAAACATTCTGCGAAATGCCATCAAGTTCTCCCCGTTGAATTCCGAAGTTAAACTGACAGTATCGACAGATAGTGAAAAACACCGCCTTTCTATAGTGATTGAAGATAATGGCCCAGGCGTTGCTGAAGCGGATTTAGAATCCATATTTAAACCATTCTTCCGTGGCCACCTAACTGAGCGAAACGATAGCATTGGGTTAGGATTAGCTATTGCGTATCGTGCCATTGATACACATGGCGGTGAAATAAAAGCGTCTAACAGAGAAAATGGCGGACTTCGTGTCGAAGTCAATCTACCCTATAAAAAATAATCACTCCGACACAAGATCGGAGTGATTACCATAGGTTAATAAATTAAGCGGAAACAGATAATGTTGGTTCACGCTCAAAAGAGCTCATGTCATTCAGCTTGGCATATTATTCCTTCACCTCACTTTGTGTCACTGGGATAATGACTTAGAAAGGCTTCATCTTAGTGCCCAGATATAAATAAAAGATTAATAGCAGTCATTCCCATAGAATAAAAATGTACAGAAAGAATAAAAACCCCCTGACAAACACAATTGAATCTTTGTCAGGGGAATAGGATGAAAATTGTCACTATGCAATAATCTTGATGTGTGGCTGATTATTGTCTATAGAATTAAATGCTTGCCGATAACCTTCAGTTCTATTGTTCGACGACGAATTCGTATTTTTGTCCTTATCAGCTGAGTCATCTTTCATCGCCGTTCGCACTAAGACACCACTGTCATCTATACTCAAATTCAGAGGTCGTTGCTGTTTTCCGATCTGGTTTTCACTTCCCTGCAAACGTATAGCTAGTTCAGCAGCTAGCTCGTATTGACTCGTTGATGTTTGTTTTTGGCTGTCTATAGATTCTGGAGTAGAACTATCCAATGAAAATCGTTCTTGATTACTTAACTCAATAACAGAAATATCCTGGAGCGCTTTTTCTACGGTGTCTTTATCGAGAAAATTTTGTTCGTCTTCATTTAGCTTTGCATAAATAGCATTGGCTTTTTCTGTGAGATTCGACCGTCTTGAGTACTGAGACTGCAGATTATTGGATATAGCATTTATTGTCATAACTCCACCCTTATCCAAATTAATAATGGCGATAGTCTCCCAGCTATGCCACCAATTTAGTGAACACTATATTTCGTTTAACCTATTGATAATAGATAGAAAAAAGTAAACCTATGTAAAAACTTGTAAAGAGCATAACTTTAGCCGGCAAAGTCAGTCACATAACGCAAAATTTCTTGATGAAGGCATTAATCACTCAAACAAACCTTCCTGATTTTTCTAGTAACAATATGAATTTATTAAAATAAAACCACATAGAAAAATTAATCCAACAAACTACTTGATAATTTAAATAATAATCATTATCATTTGTAATCGATGGAGTTGATAGGAATTTGTATTCACAAAGACTGACCTGCTCCCTCTCTCTTAAATCTGAAAACCGAGTTTGTTGCCAGTCTTTCGGCTGGCAACTTTTTTTCCCCGATTTCACACTCTCCTTCTTCAAAAAATTCAGTTAGGCTGATTTTTCAACATGTTTTGCCTACAATAGTCAGCTTCGTAGGTACAACTTCAAAAATAAAATGCCCAACAAACTTGTAAAATCGGATGCTGAGTGGCGGCAAGAACTCAGTGAAGAGCAGTTTTATGTGACTCGTCAATCTGGAACCGAGCCCGCTTTCTCGGGTGACTATGTTGATCATGATGATGAAGGTGTATACCGATGTATCTGTTGTAAGCAGCCTTTATTTTCATCCGACAATAAATTTGATTCAGGTTGTGGCTGGCCGAGTTTTTCAGCGCAAATATCCCACGGAGTAGTGAATCATCTGGCTGATCACAGTCATGGCATGGATCGTACAGAAGTACGCTGTCAGTCCTGTGACGCACATTTAGGTCATATCTTCGATGATGGACCAGCTCCGACAGGGCTGCGTTATTGTATTAATTCGGTTGCTCTCGATTTTGACGACAACAACTAACTGGACGGTTTATATTATCGAAGCAGATAACGGTCACCTTTATACCGGTATCACTACAGATATGTCCCGCCGCTTTCAGCAACATCAGCAAGGCAAAGGCGGCGCCAGATTCTTTCATACCAGCCAGGCAAAAAAAATTGTCTATCAGGAAACTCATCCTGACCGAAGTACTGCCTCTAAACGTGAAGCCGCCATAAAAAAACTCAGCCGTCAGGCAAAATTAGCACTTATCGCTACACGCTAACAATCTGTATAATGGCGCTTTTTTTCAGCGTCATTCTCGTCGCACTTTAATAACAGGATATTCCCTTGCTTAGTACCGCAAATATCACCATGCAATTTGGTGCCAAACCCCTATTTGAAAATGTGTCCGTCAAATTTGGCGACGGCAACCGTTATGGTCTTATTGGCGCTAATGGTTGTGGTAAATCCACCTTTATGAAAATTCTTGCTAAACAGCTGGAGCCAACATCAGGCAATGTTATGCGTGATGTGAATGAGTCCTTTGCTGTATTAAAGCAGGATCAGTTTGCCTACGAAAATGAACGCGTCATCGATGTGGTGATTATGGGTCAGCCTGAACTGTATGAAGTCCATATTGAACGTGACCGTATCTATAACCTGCCAGAAATGAGCGAAGAAGACGGCCTCAAGGTAGCTGAACTGGAAGGCCAATATGCTGAGATGGATGGCTACACCGCTGAGTCCCGTGCGGGCGAACTATTATTAGGTGTAGGCATTCCTGTCGAACAACACTACGGCCCGATGAGTGAAGTCGCACCAGGTTGGAAGTTACGTATTTTATTGGCTCAGGTGCTGTTTGCTGACCCAGACATCATGCTGTTGGATGAGCCGACTAACCACTTGGACATCAATACTATCCGTTGGTTGGAAGATACGCTTAATCAGCGTAACAGCACCATGATTATTATTTCGCATGACCGCCATTTTCTGAACAGTATTTGTACACATATGGCCGATATGGATTATGGCGAACTACGCATCTACCCCGGTAATTATGATGAATATATGCTGGCATCAACACAAGCCCGCGAACGTCTGATGGCTGATAACGCCAAGAAAAAAGCTCAGATTAAAGAGCTGCAAGGCTTTGTCGCCCGTTTCTCAGCGAATGCATCCAAAGCCAAACAAGCGACGTCTCGCCAGAAACAAATGGAAAAAATCCAGCTGGAAGATATCAAACCTTCGAGCCGGGTCAATCCCTTTATTCGTTTTGATCAGGAAAAGAAATTATTCCGTAATGCCTTAGAAGTCAGCAAAATCACCCAGTTCTATGAATCGGATGAAACCTCATTATTTAAAGACTTTAGTTTCATGACAGAAGTCGGTGAAAAAATTGCGGTCATCGGACCTAACGGTATTGGTAAAACCAGTTTAGTCAAAACCCTGGTAGGTGAGCTTCCGCCTAAAGCTGGTGAAGTAAAATGGTCTGAAAATGCCAATATTGGTTATTACGCACAAGATCATGATCACCTGTTTAAAGATGATTTGACACTGTTTGAATGGATGTCTCAATGGGCAGGTCCAGAAGATGATGAACAAGTCATCAGAGGCACGTTAGGTCGTTTACTGTTTTCTGGTCACAGCATTGATAAAAAAGCCAACGTCTTATCCGGTGGTGAAAAAGGCCGTATGTTATTCGGCAAATTGATTCTGCAACGCCCTAATATCCTGGTCATGGACGAACCGACCAACCATATGGATATGGAATCGATTGAATCGTTAAATATGGCATTGGAACAATTTGAAGGCACACTGATTTTTGTCAGCCATGATCGTGAATTTGTCTCTTCATTAGCGACACGTGTGTTTGATATGGAAGCGGATGGCATCACCGATTTCCGCGGCAGCTATGATGAATACCTAAAAAGCCTGGGCGTGACCAACTAGTTAGTTCATATTCAGTTCAGCTGAGGCATTATTGCCTCAGTTGAACTTAACTTTAATCCAAGGCTTCTGCCTGAAAAGCATCACAACGAGATAAATCAAAGCCATGTGAAGCTTGTAATTGTTTATTCGCGTGACGCAAGGCCGTCCGCATTCCCTCTTCCAGCACCGGATGATAAATCGGCATCGCCAGCACCTGAGTTGCCGTCAGTTCCTGACTGAGTGCTAAAGCCAGGGTATGTGCCATATGTTCAGCGGCAGGACAGGCCATTTCAGCACCAAGAAGCTTGCCAGACTCTTTATCCAGATAAATGCGCATCAAGCCCTTATTACGTTGTGCCGCCCGTGCCCGTCCCTGATCAGCATAATCCACTTCACCAATCACAATATTCTGCTCATCCAGCTCTGCGTAAGATAAACCAACCATCGCACTTCCCGGCTCACTGAACACCACACTTAAGGGAGTTCGTCGGCAATAGGCATTGATGCCGTCGCTCACAACATTATGACCCGCTATCCGGCCCTCATCAGCAACTTCATGCAACAGCATTTTATTCGCACTGGCATCACCGGCAATAAATACAGCCGTTCCCTCAACTTGCGTTGAATTTGGGTTAATTTCTGGCATGCCTTTGTCATCAAGACTCACATCCAATGTGTTCAATCCCATCCCATCAAGGTTAGGGCGACGACCTACAGCGACCAAAACCTGATCCACCTCAACTTCATTATGCTCACTGACCACTTTCACACCAGTTTCCGTCTCAATAAGATCGGCCTTGGCCTCAGTGAAAATATCAAACTCTTCTGCCAAAGCTTGTTTTAGCGCATCACTGACTTTTTTATCTGTCAGCCCTGCCAATAAAGATTCTGCGCCAAAGGCAGTCACTTTGATGCCTAATCGTGACAAAGCCTGCGCCATTTCAATACCGATTGCCCCAAGGCCTATCACCGCCATTCTGGGTTTTAGGTTTTTTTGTTCAAACAAGGTATTTGTTGTCAGTATTTTTTTGTCGCCTATCTGTTCCCAGTCAGCCGGCACTATGGGTCTGGAACCCGTAGCGATGATTATTTTTTTTGCGGTGATTAACTGATCATTAACACTGATGGTATTAGGCCCCTTAAGACAGGCGCGTCCAGTAATGACCTTATCTTCAATATCACGAACGGATGATAATGTGCTTGATACATAATAATCTCGCAGATGACGAACCCGCTCGAATACAGCAGCGATATCAATCGTCAGTTGGTCGGCATGTTGAATACCGAACTCTGCGAAGGTATGACGATGATGATACGCATTTGCCGCTTCGATAAGCAGCTTGGAAGGCATACAGCCGACTCGAGCACAGGTTGTGCCGTACTCGCCTTCATTTATTAACAAAAAATTCTCAGTCTCTTTCTGTACTTGTTTAAGGGCTGCTAAGCCGGCCGTACCTGCCCCAATGATAATGACATCGGTCTGGGTTGCTTTTGTCATGATTATCCTTTTTGGAGCGATGCTTAATCTTCGATTCTAAATCCGACTTTGATCGTGACCTGCCAGTATTTCACACCATCGTTTTCAATATAGCCACGTGTTTCAATCACTTCAAACCAGTGCATATGCTTGACGGTTTCGCCGGCTTTTTTGATAGCATTTTGAATAGCCTGATCTGAACTTTCACTGGAACTACCGGTTAACTCAATCAGTTTGTATGTGTGTTCACTCATGTCTCACTCCTTTGTGTGATAGATAACGTTCTAAGCCATCATAAAACCTAAAACCTGACATTACCAGAAATGCGCCATATCACATTAAACAAATGATTTTTCTATCTTTTGCTTGTTCAGGATTGTATAATATGCGGTTTATCATCCCGCTCCTCAGTTTTGCGTTCAAAACTGACATTCACAGGTTTTTGCATGTCCACAGAACAACTTGACTCGATCCCCTCATTTAGTGAGTTGGGTATCGCTCCCGCTATTGTCAAAGCAATCAAAGAAGCCGGTTACGAAACACCGTCACCCATTCAAGCACAAAGTATTACGCCTTTATTAGAAGGTCGTGATTTACTGGGCCAGGCCCAAACCGGTACAGGTAAAACTGCCGCGTTTTCTCTGCCGCTATTAAGTCGTTTGAATGACCGTCAAAAGACACCTCAAATTCTGGTACTCACCCCAACACGTGAATTAGCTATTCAAGTCGCAGAAGCGATGCAAGGCTATGGCCGCCATATGAAAAATTTCCATGTTTTACCCGTTTACGGTGGTCAAAGCATGGGGATTCAATTACGCCAGTTACAACGTAGCCCACAGGTCATCGTCGGCACCCCTGGTCGTATTCTTGATTTGATCCGTCGTGGCAAATTACCACTCGAAGATCTGAAAGCACTCGTGCTGGACGAAGCTGATGAAATGCTGCGCATGGGTTTTATTGATGATGTTGAAACCATACTGAAAGAAACGCCTGAAAATCGTCAGGTTGCGCTGTTCTCAGCAACAATGCCAAAACCGATCCATCGGGTAGCTCAGCGTTATTTAAAAGATCCTGTGGATGTCCACATCCAGTCAAAAACATCGACAGTTGACACGATTACACAACGTTACTGGCAAGTCACCGGTTTACACAAACTGGATGCGCTTACCCGTATCTTGGAAGTCGAAAACTTCGATGGCATGATCATCTTTGTTCGTACCAAAAATGCGACCGTTGATCTGTCTGAAAAGCTTGAAGCTCGCGGTTATGCCAGCTCACCATTAAATGGTGATATGAATCAGGCTTTACGTGAAAAAACCATCGAAAGAATGAAAGCAGGCAAGATTGATATCTTGGTTGCCACCGATGTGGCTGCGCGCGGTCTGGATATCGAACGTATGAGCCACGTCGTTAATTACGATATTCCTTATGACACCGAATCTTACGTTCACCGCATTGGTAGAACGGGTCGTGCAGGCCGTAAAGGTGAAGCGATTTTATTCGTCTCTCCACGTGAAAAACGTATGTTGGGTGCGATTGAAAAAGCCACTAAACAGACGATTACTCGGATGCAACTGCCTAGTAGCGAAGATATTGCTGACCGTCGTGTTATGGCCTTTAAACAAGACCTGACAGAAACCATCGAATCTCAAGATCTCGCCTTTTTTGAAAATCTGATTCGTCAGTATCAAGAAGAACATAATGCAGATCCGATTGAAATGGCCGCCGCATTAGCCTTTCAGGTGCAAAAAGCACGTCCATTAAATCCTCCTGTTGTACATTCAGAGCGTAAACAACCCAGAGAACGAGCTGAGCGCGCTGAACGTGGCGATCGTCCTGAAAGAGCGAATCGTGGTGAACGTGGTATGCGTTCAGAAAGACCACCAAGAGCAGAACGTAGCCCTCGTCGTCAGGCTTCTCATCAGGCTGAAGAAGGTATGAAAACATACCGAATCGAAGTCGGTACAGAACAGAATGTTGAACCTAAACATATCGTTGGCGCTATCGCCAATGAAGCCGGTATGGATAGTCGCATGATTGGCCGTATTACGATTAATCAGGATCACAGTCTGGTTGATTTACCTGATGGTATGCCAAAAGATATTTTTCAGCATTTAAGAAAAGTCTGGGTCAACAATAAACAGCTTGAAATTAGTCTTCCTGATGGAGATGCTGACACTGCTGTAGTTAGATCAGAGAGAAAACCTCGTCGTGTTGGACTACCTGCTTCTAGCAAAACAAAAAAACGTCCAGCCATAGCGGCAAAAAAGCAAAGAAAAGCGAATCGCGACTAAGCTAAAAAACACGTATTAAAAGCCCGCGGATGTCTGACATGCGCGGGCTTTTTTTATGGCATTAACTCACTCACTTCCGCAAACAATTCACTCATGCCACAATAGCGCTATGCTGAATATCATCTGGATGGCTTTTTTCCTTATCGCCTTTATTGTCGCACTGATTAAATTACTGGTGCTGGGCGACCAGTTAATATTTACCCAACTGATGCAAGCCATGTTTGAGCTGGCTAAAACTGCCTTTGAAATAGCTCTAGGGCTTACCGGCGTGCTAGCTCTATGGCTGGGTATTATGAAAATCGGCGAACGCAGCGGCTTTATACAATTACTGACCTATGCCCTAACGCCATTATTCCAACGCCTGATGCCTGATGTCCCCAAAAACCATCCTGCCATTGGCGCCATGATAATGAATATCTCTGCTAATGCACTTGGTCTGGATAATGCCGCGACACCGCTGGGCATCAAAGCCATGAAAGAATTGCAGAAACTAAATCCGTTCAAAGATACCGCCAGTAATGCGCAGATACTGTTTCTGGTGATTAATACCTCTGCCGTCACCTTATTTCCTGTGACCATATTTACCTACCGGGCACAAATGGGTGCCGCCAACCCAACCGATGTGTTTATTCCAATTCTGATCGCAACCTATATTTCAACCCTGGTTGGATTACTGAGTGTGGCCTGGGTGCAGAAGATTAATCTGTTGGATCGGGTTGTTCTGGCCTATCTAGGCGGGTTCACAGCCGTCGTTTTTGCTTTATTGCTATATTTTTCGAACTTGCCACAACAGGACATGGTGAACCAATCCTCCTTGATCAGTAATGTAATTTTATTTTCTTTGGTGATTGTCTTTATCACTGCAGCATGGATAAAAAAAGTAAATGCCTATGATGCCTTTATTGAAGGGGCGAAAGAAGGTTTTGAAACAGCAGTCACCATCATTCCCTATCTCGTTGCTATGCTGGTAGCCATTGGTGTTTTCCGGGCCAGTGGTGCAATGGATATGCTGGCAGAAGGATTACGCCATCTAGTGCTTAGTCTGGGAATGGATGATCGTTTTATAGAAGCACTGCCCACAGCATTAATGAAACCCTTCAGTGGCAGTGGTGCCAGAGCCATGATGGTCGATACCATGCAAACCTATGGTGCCGACTCGTTTGCTGGACGACTGTCTTCCATTGTTCAAGGCAGCACCGAAACGACTTTTTACGTGTTAGCCGTGTATTTTGGTTCGGTCGGTATCAAGCATATTCGCCACGCGATTGGCTGTGGACTTGCCGCAGATTTTGCTGGCATTTTAGCCGCTATCACTGTGGCCTATTGGTTTTTCGGCTAAGCAGAAAAAAATCATACCTAAACAGCAAAAATTTGCTAAATTTTGCTGCCTGTTCAACCCCTTACCTCAATGGAACCAGTGGGTCATCCGACTCCCAAGCTCTCCATCTAAAGTAATCGGTCTGGTCTTAATTTGTCCGTTTGGAGATTGCATGCTTGAAGCCGTTAATTCATCCCACAGAAGCTACCTATGATTATATTGCTGATGCCATAGCTGACAAAGGCTATTGCGTCCTGCCTCAACTTCTTCATGCTAATTTGAATAATGCATTACAACAACGTGTGATGAATCTGGATGATGATGATTTCAAACGTGCAGGTATTGGCCGTGAACAAGACTTTCAGTTGAATAACACTGTTCGTCGTGATGAAACCCGCTGGTTAACGCTGGACAACAGTATTGATAAAGCTTACCTCGATCAGATGGCTGAGTTTCGTCTGGCTATAAACCGTCGCTTGTTTATGGGCTTGTTTGATTACGAAGCCCATTATGCGCATTACGCACCGGGAGCTTTTTATAAAAAACATGTCGATGCTTTCAAAGGTGAATCTAACCGGGTATTAACTACCGTGCTCTATCTCAATCCTGAATGGCAAGAAGATGATGGTGGGCAGTTATTCATTTATGCAGCAGATTCAGATACCGTCATTGAAAGCGTAAACCCAAACTTTGGCTGTTTTGTGATTTTCCTCAGTGAGCAATTTCCACATGAAGTAGTCAAAAGCTATCGAGATCGTTACAGTATTGCAGGTTGGTTCCGATTACATGATCCGTTACAAGCACCTTTAATATGACAAAACTTTTCGACATTTTTCAGTTAGGCCATCCGATACTACGTCAACCTACTGAAAAAGTTGAAGACATTATGAATTCAGCCTTCCAGTCGCAACTGGATATGTTGATGGATTTTGTGATGGAAAAAGGTGGCATGGGTATCGCCGCACCACAAGTAGGGATTTCGCAGCGTTTTTTTATCATGTCATCCCATCCCAATGCCCGTTATCCTCATGCGCCGGATGTGCCTGCTTTTTTTGTCATTAACCCAGAAATCATTTCCACCTCAAATACACAAGAAAAAGACTGGGAAGGTTGCCTTAGCCTACCCGGCATCCGTGGATTAGTGCCTCGTCATACTCAGATTCACGTTCGTTATCAAACCCGCCAGGCTGAATGGGTTGAAACTCGCTATGATGGTTTCCTTGCACGTGTTTTTCAGCATGAGTTTGATCATCTGCAAGGTCATGTTTTTCTAGATCGGGTGGAATCGACTTATGAGGTGATGATGGAACACGAATGGCAAAAACAAATCGTCGAAAACCGAAAAGGCTTATAAACGAATATGGGACAGAAATTTGATGCGTTATCTGATCGCTTAATCGAATTTATTCAGCAACAACATCTCTTTTTTGTTGGCACAGCGACGGAACATAGTCGTGTGAATATTTCACCAAAAGGTATGGACTCACTTCGCGTTCTGACCCCGAACAGAGTCATTTGGCTCAATGTAACCGGCAGCGGTAATGAAACAGCAGGCCATATTCAGCAACATCCCCGAATGACCATTATGTTCTGTGCCTTTAGCGGTAAACCCATGATTTTGCGTCTGTATGGTACTGCCAGCGTGATTCATCAAAATGATGCCGAATGGCATGAATTATTCCATTTGTTTGACCCACTACCAGGTGCCCGACAAATATTTGATCTGAACATTGATTTAGTCCAAACCTCTTGTGGCATGGCAGTTCCTTTTTTCGACTATAACGGTGAACGTGAGCAGCTCAATAATTGGGCTGAAAAAAAAGGGACTACAGGGATTGAAGACTATTGGCGAGAAAAAAATAGCAAAACAATTGATGGTATTACCACACATATTGAAGATAAGAATCTAAGCTAATCATGCTCGACTATACTGAATATACAAAATTTCTGGTGTCCTTAATCGCCATTGTTAATCCACTAGGGATTATTCCCATTTACATCAGTCTGACGGCTGATTACAGCAGTGCTGAGCGTGCAAAAATAGCACGGACTGTGATTATCGCTGCCACAACCATTCTTTTAGTCACTGCCTTTTTAGGGCAGTGGATTTTAGAGTTTTTTGGCATCAGTATTAACTCGTTCCGTGTAGGTGGTGGCATTATGCTGTTACTGATGGGTATTGGCATGCTTCATAACACCAGTAAAGGCCTGAAACAAAATCATGAACTGGCCCAGCAGTCAGGTGAGTCCATTGCTGTTGTTCCTCTTGCCATGCCTCTCCTTGCCGGTCCGGGAGCAATCAGTACTGTCATCATTAATGCTTATAAAGGTCATGGCGTTGCCCATTACAGTATTATCGCTCTGGATATCATCCTGCTGGGATTGTTGTTGTGGATTTTATTATTGCTGGTGCCATGGATAGCCCGCCGTATGTCTACAAATGGTATCAATATCGCTACACGTATTATGGGGCTTATTCTGGCTGCTATTGCGGTCGAGTTTATTGCAAATGGTTTAAAGGGCCTGTTCCCTGCCTTGGCAGGGTAAAAAAATTTATTGCACTTTATCTTTGTCATTAAAGAAGTTTTTCACCTGCTGCACAATAAGATCTGGTTTGATATCCATACAGGCAAATGGCGTATCCAAATGACACTCACTTTGTGCGCAATACTGACAATCAATATGTTTCTCTGCTGAGACTTCTGCTCCGAGAATGGATGGAGGCAAAGGGCCAGTGATCATATAAGATGGACAATCAACCAGCCTGGCTAACCACTGTGTCGCTGTTGCTACGGTAATTAATAAGTCCGTTTTCGCCAAACGCCCGAGCGTGACATCCATGCTCACTTCACCATTAAACTCGCTCCACACATAATAACCTTCAGCTTCCAGTAAACGCTTCAATTCGTCCTTATAGGGGTATTGTTTACTGGCAATACGTCCAGAAGTCGATAAAGCAATAACTCTTTGCCGCTCACCGCATGGAAAAGTCACAGTTTTATCAAAGTTATCCAAAGAAATATCGATAGTTTCAGGGAACTGACAACACTGATTTAAGTAAAACTGTGGATAGGCCATTTCAGCATATTCAGGCTTATCCCACCAACGCTCAAACCACTGGGCCATATTAGGAAAGGTACTTTCTATGTATTGCCATGGCTGTTGAACATATGATTGTTGAATTTCAAAGGTTAACAATGATGAAAATAGCTCTTGCATCGACATTTGCAGGTAGTTACCCGCGACGGGCAACCCCATATCTTTAAGACATCTAGCCAGCACACAAGGCATAAACCAAGTATCAAGATTAATAATCTGATCGTATTCTTCGTAAGCAAGATATTCGGCCAAATCAATAAAGCGAGGTAAGGCTTCCTGCATTTCAGACGGCCACTGTTCTGACGTCACCATATGCACTTTATCAATTTCGGGCATCAAGCCCATGAGTTCAGCGCCAACATTAAATGTCATCACGTCCAGCTCGGCATCAGGGTAGCGTTGTCGCATTATCTTGGCTGCAGGTAATAATATGGAAGCCACATCACCTAAGCCCATCATCCTTAATAATAAGATTTTCATACTAGTATTCTGTCATTTAAGAAACCTAATACTAACAATCCTTTGAGCATAGGGTGTAATAAGTTGTACTTGATAGTACATAGTAGTGAAACGTCAGTGAGTCAGAAGAAATCTTATGCTAGAACTCAAGAGCCAAACATTGTACCCACTTGCTGGGTCAACTCGGCTGAACGGTTTGGGTTGCGTAATGCTGTCATCACTAATTCACGCATACCAGGCATAAACATTAAATCTGCCAGTATATGGCTAAAGCCTTCATAACCAGCTCCATTAACAGCGAGTTTTTCAACAAATAGCTGACACAGTTCCGAAGACTCAAGTACTTTCCAGCAACGACCGGCAATCACGGCTAACACTTCAATATGACGACTGATATCAGACATAAGCGTCTGCTTGACCATACTCTCAACCATGCCCTGAGCAGAGGTATTAGAGACAGCCCTCAGACAAGCACAAACCTCAGTTATATCAGGCTGATTTTGCTCTAACTCATTTTTAAGCCGCCACTGCAAAGCCTCAACCATATTATTCGCTGGTTCAGCATTTTCCATAAATGAAGTCAGCATATGAAAGGGTTGAGGTGGAAGCTGGGGTAAGGTTTGAATTAACGCTTTTGTCAGCGTTTTATCATCAGTTCTCACCGCAATATCGGCAACGCCCTGCATGCCAAGAACTTGCCAACTATCAAACGGTTTCTGACCAGTAAAGTAGTCGTATGCTGCCTCGTAAAATGATGAAGGTCTTAAGCTGAGACTTTTGGTTGCCTGTGCATTAAAAGCCGCCATCCGATCTTCGCGTGGATTGAAGCTATAAGGACTATCTTTTAATGCGCCTTCAATATACTTGCCATCAGCAGCAGCGAGTAAATACTCACCTACCCTATCCAGCACCATTACCAGAAACTCGTCGCGAGCGGCCTGAATTAATAGCCCCTGTTCATCGAGAGGAAACTTGAGAAACCAGACATAGTGTCTGTCTGTGAATTGTGGATGCCAAAAGATAATGCCAAATAGAGCGGTACGTTGGAATGGATACGGATAAGGTACTTCAGCCGCTTCAAAGCGCGTAAATTTCTTAGCACTCAGTTTGGTGACTCTACGGCCCATATCAAAGACGCGATAATGGGCGCCACTCTGCTCCAGAAACTCACTCAGGGTGGTAATAGTATTTTCGCTCATTGTTTGCTCTAATTCAGGTGCGATACTCTGCGTTAATTTTTACGTAGTCGTAAGAAAAGTCACAGGTCCAGACTTGATCATAGGCATCACCTCGGTTCAATTTCACCGTGATAGTAATTTCTGACTCAGCCATCACAGCCTGGCCTTTTTCTTCAGTGTAACTATTCTCAGGTTGACCAGATTCAACAATACAGACATCACCAATAAAAATAGACACGCCTGATAAATCAAAATCTATTAGACCACTTCGACCAACGGCCGCCAGGATTCGTCCCCAGTTTGGATCAGACGCAAACAATGCGGTTTTTACTAATGGCGAATGGGCAATGGTATAAGCCACTTGACGACACTCTTCCTGACTTTGGCCTTGTTCAACATTGATGGTAATAAACTTGGTGGCACCTTCACCGTCACGCACAATCGCTTGAGCCAGATAACGACACACATCAGTAATCGCTTCCTGCAAAGTTTCACCTTCAGCGGTGCTGATTTGTTTAATTTCTGCATTGCCAGCTTGGCAGGTTGCCATTAATACACAAGCATCATTGGTTGATGTATCACCATCTACCGTAATGCGATTGAATGACTGTCCCATGGCATTATTAAGCATTGTCTTTAATACTGCAGGGTCAATATTGGCATCAGTCGCAATATAGGCCAGCATGGTGGCCATATCAGGCCGGATCATGCCGGATCCTTTTGATATGCCTGTAATCGTGATGGTTTTGCCATCAAGCTTTAACTGAACAGATTTTGCTTTAGCAATGGTATCAGTGGTCATAATGCCTTGGGCGGCAGCCAGCCAATTATCTTCAGATAAACGACTATAGGCTTCCGGTAATACTGCACTGATTTTATCAACAGGTAGCGGCTGACCAATAACGCCTGTAGAGAAAGGTAAAACGCTGGCCTCACTCACATCAGCCACATCGGCGACAGCCTGACAACAGGATTTTGCGGCTAAAAGGCCTGCATCCCCGGTACCGGCATTAGCATTACCAGAATTGATCAGTAAATAGCGTGACGCTTCATTGCTTTGATGTTGTTTAGCCACAATAACAGGGGCGGCACAAAACGCATTTTTTGTATAGACAGCTGCTGTTTGTGTACCGTCGGCCAGTTCAATCAAAACAACATCTTGTCGACCTGGCTTTTTTATTCCTGCACTTGCTGTGGCAAGCCGGATACCTTTAACAGGTAATAATGCTTCTGCAGTAGGTGCTGACAAATTCACTGCCATTAACTAATCGCTCCGTGACACTGTTTAAACTTCTTACCACTGCCACAAGGACAAGGATCATTACGTCCCACTTTATTACCTTCACGTGTGTAAGGCTGATGTGCCGCTAAATCTTCTTGTTGATTGTCTTCACTGCTGGCTAATTGCTGAGCCTGCTCATGTTGATATTCCATTTCAGCCGTTTGTCGGCGTTGTTCTTCAACAGCTTCCACATCTTCTTCAGCGCGAACCTGAACACGAGAAATCAACTTGATTACTTCATGTTTAATATTATCCAGCATGGTTTTAAACAGACTGAACGATTCACGTTTATATTCTTGCTTAGGATCTTTTTGTGCGTAACCACGTAAGTTGATACCGGTACGTAAATAATCCATCTGTGCCAGATGATCTTTCCATTGCGAATCCAGTGTTTGCAACATGATGGCTTTTTCAAAATGACGCATCAATTCTTCACCAACCGCCTGTTCTTTCTGTTTATAGGCTTTTTCAGCTTCTTCTACGATACGTTCACGTAATGATTCTTCATGCAGAGAATCATCTTGTTCTAACCACGTTCTAACCGGCGCATCTAAAGCAAACTCTTCGCGTAACGCATCCTCAAGACCAGCGGTATCCCACTGTTCATCAATGCTGTTAGGCGGAATATACAAACTGATAACATCATTAATTACACTACTGCGCATTGATGTGATGGTTTCTGACACATCATCAGCCGCCATCAATTCATTACGTTGTTCATAAACGACTTTACGCTGGTCATTGGCGACATCATCAAACTCAAGTAACTGTTTACGAATATCAAAGTTATGACCTTCAACTTTACGCTGCGCATTTTCAATGGCACGGGATACCCAAGGATGCTCAATAGCTTCACCCTCTTCCATGCCTAATTTCTGCATCAAACCAGCCATACGCTCTGACGCAAAAATACGCATTAAATTATCTTCAAGCGATAAGTAAAAACGCGTTGAACCAGGATCACCCTGACGGCCAGAACGACCACGCAACTGATTATCAATACGACGAGACTCATGACGCTCCGTACCGATGATATGCAAGCCACCTGCAGCCAACACAGCTTCATGACGATTCATCCACTCCTGGCGGATTTTTTGTTTTTGTTCTTCACTGGTGTCTTCTGGTAACGCCTCTAATTCTGCTTCCAGGCTGCCACCCAGTACGATATCAGTACCACGACCGGCCATATTTGTTGCAATAGTCACCGCTGAAGGCATACCCGCATTGGCAATGATATGCGCTTCTTTTTCGTGGAACTTCGCATTGAGCACTTCATGTGGAATTTTGGCTTTTTTAAGTAAACTATGAAGGTATTCTGAACTTTCAATCGAAGCGGTACCCACTAACACAGGTTGGCCACGTTTCACGCAGTCTTTCACATCTTCCAGAATAGCGTCGTACTTTTCTTTCGCCGTTAAGTAAATACGGTCCGCTTCATCCTTACGCAGCATTTCTTTATGTGTCGGAATAACCACTACTTCCAAACCATAAATGGACTGAAGCTCATAAGCTTCGGTATCAGCCGTACCGGTCATACCTGACAATTTGTTATACAAACGGAAGTAATTCTGGAATGTAATTGACGCTAATGTTTGATTCTCATTTTGAATCTTCACATTTTCCTTAGCTTCAACAGCTTGATGCAGACCTTCAGACCACCGACGGCCCGGCATACTTCTACCAGTGAACTCGTCAACAATCACAATTTGATTATCTTGCACAATATAATCGACATCTCGTTGGAACAGCACATGTGCACGCAGTGCGGCTGTTACGTGATGCATCAGGCCGATATTTGCCGCGTCGTACAAACTGGCATCAGCTGATAACAAACCGATATCGGTCAGCATGGATTCAATTTTTTCATGACCCGATTCAGTAAAATGAACCTGCTTATTTTTCTCATCCAGGGTGAAATCACCAGGCACAGTGACATCATCACCCTCACCTTCTTGTTTGCTCAGGCTTGGAATGAGTGTATTAATTTTCTGATATAACTCGGAGCTGTCTTCCGCGGGACCAGAGATAATGAGCGGTGTTCTTGCTTCATCGATTAGGATCGAGTCAACTTCATCGATAACAGCAAAATGTAATTCTCGTTGAACCTTCTCTTCAAGACGAAACGCCATATTGTCTCGAAGATAATCAAAGCCAAATTCATTATTGGTGCCGTATGTAATATCACAGGCATAGGCTTCGCGTCGGTCATCATTAGACAGACCGCCAACAATTACGCCAGTTGTCAGTCCGAGAAAGCCATACAGTTTGCCCATTTGGGTAGCATCACGTTTTGCCAGATAATCATTAACCGTGATGACATGAACACCTTTACCTTCAAGTGCATTCAAATAGACGGCGAGTGTCGCCACCAGGGTTTTACCTTCACCGGTTTTCATCTCAGCGACTTTGCCATCATTCAGCACCATACCGCCGATCATTTGCACATCGAAATGACGCATGCCAAGCACACGTTTACTGGCTTCACGTACCACGGCAAACGCTTCGGTCAATAAATCATCCGTAGTCTGTCCATCGGCAAGGCGCTGTTTGAATTCTTGCGTTTTAGCCTGTAGTGCCGGGTCATCAAGTTGCTCTATTTCGGTCTCAAACTTGGCAATCTCATCTATGAACTTACGCATTTTTTTTAATACGCGCTCGTTACGACTACCAAAAATTTTACTGAAAAACTTGCTAACCATTTTTTCGCCTTACACTGTGTTGACCTCGGCGTGAACGACACCGATAAAAAGTAATAAATTTGTGATTATAACGCGGACAAAGTCAGCGTTTGTAGATCACACTGTTTCATGTGGAGACTTCCCACGGATAAAACAAGAGCTAAAAAGAATTTACTTGATAAAACTATAAGGATTGATATGTTGACCGTCTCGCAATACTTCATAGTGAACATGTGGCCCGGTTGATCGGCCTGTAGAGCCCATCAGTGCTACTATCTCACCTTTGGTTACACGCTCACCCTTGCTTACTTTGATCGTTTTATTGTGCGCGTATCGTGTGACATAACCATTGCCATGATCGATTTCAACTAAACCGCCGTAACCTCCACGATCACCTACCCAACTCACAATACCATCAGCAACAGCCATAACCGGACTATTTTCTTTTGCTGCGATATCAATTCCTTCATGAAAGGTTTTTTTACCATTAAAGGGATCAATACGATTACCATAGAATGATGATACCCAGCCATTCTTGACGGGTTTACCTTCAGGGATACCCGCTGCAATGTTTTCCTTTGTTATCAGGTATTCCTCAAGCGCGTTTAGTGTGTCGCTCTGACCACGTAATTGACTGGAAAGCTGTTGTATCCCACGATCTAATGCTTCACTACCCAGTGGTGAACCATCATGCTCAATGCCGCCCTGCCCAGGATGTTCATCTAACGAAAAGTCTTCTGTATCGAATCCGGCAATTTGCGCTAAGCGTTCGCTGAACATCTTCAAACGAATCGTTTCCGCCTGCAAGCCACCTAATTGCTTTGCATAAAATTCTTGCAGATTTTCTTCTTGATTATTGCTAGCCAGAGTCTGATTCGTATCGGTTGGCTTTGGAGTTGAAGTGAGAGGAGGTACAGGAAGAGGATTTTCAATAACGCGATCGGTATAAAGCCATTTAGCGAGGCTATAACTGCTCACACTGATCAAACACGTTAACATCAGCATGAGTATCAACAACGTCGAGCGCGTCAAATGCCAATGCTTATGGGTCTTGCTGTTTGAGGATATAATGATAACCTGCATTGTTATCCTTTTTCAGTCACTTAAAATATGTCAAAAAAACCTGAGCGCATAAACCAACTCTATCAAAACGATAACCAGATGAAATGGTTATCAATTCGCGCCCAAAAACTGAACAAGCTTAACACCATTTTGCAAAAAAGCCTGCCTTTAAAATTTAGTAATCATTGCACATTGGCAAACATCACGGAAGACAAAATTGTCATCCTCACCGACAAAGCCAATTATGCCAGTCTATTGCGCTTTCAAGCTGCCTTTATTTGCAGTACTTTATCAGCGCATTTACCTAAACCAATCAAAAAACTTGAAGTAAAAGTTCGACCACAGTCTGAACCACTGAAACAGAAAACACTTCCGAATACACTTCGTGTTTCTGCAAAAACAGCAGACCTTCTCAAAAGTACAGCCGCTGAAATGCAAGACGGCCCGTTAAAGGCCGCCTTGAATAAATTAGCTAAACGTCAAGCCCAGAAAAAGGATTAACCTGAGATAGAAGCTGCAGGTCGACTGAAAAGAATGGGGGCATCTTTATCGTCTTCAAAGCTTACTAATTCCCAAGCATCTTCTTGAGCTAATAATTTCCGTAACAATTTATTATTCACTTCATGGCCTGATTTATGGCCTTTAAAGGCACCAATCAGACTATGTCCAAGTAAATATAAATCACCGATGGCATCCAAGACTTTATGACGAACAAATTCGTCTTCGTAGCGTAAACCATCTTCATTTAAGACACGGTAATCATCAACCACAATGGCATTGTCCATACTGCCACCTAACGCCAGATTATTTTCGCGTAACTTTTCGATATCTTTCATAAAACCAAAGGTACGAGCACGGCTTACTTCACGGACAAACGATGTGGAGGAGAAATCAACATCGACTTGTTGGGGACGTCCGGTAAAAGCTGGATGCTCAAAATCAATAGTGAAAGACACTTTGAAACCATCAAATGGCTCAAACTTCGCCCATTTATCACCATCTTCCATCATCACTGGTTTTTTGATTCGAATAAACTGCTTAGCAACATTCTGCTCTTCGATACCTGCTGACTGTACCAAGAAAACAAATGGACCAGCACTGCCGTCCATAATAGGTACTTCAGCCGCATTCAGATCAATATAAGCATTATCGATACCTAATCCGGCAAACGCAGATAATAAATGCTCTACTGTCGAAACGCGCTGACCATGTTCAATCAGCGTGGTTGATAAGGCTGTTTCACCGACATTCTCAGCTTTCGCCTGAATCTCAACTACAGGGTCGAGATCAACTCTACGAAAAATGATGCCTGTATTAGGGGCAGCAGGACGCAGGGTCAGATAAACCATCTCACCACTATGCAAACCGACACCGGTCGCACGAATCACATTCTTCAATGTTCGTTGCTTTATCACGGTGTATTACCCCCTTAAACAGTTACAGATCAAAGCATAATATCATAAGCACAATATTAGCAGCTACACTAAATTAATCAGCCTGGCGACGCAGGAAAGCCGGAATATCCAAATAATCCATATTGACATCACCATTGGCCACTTGTTTCTGCTGGCTATCTTTACCATTGCGAATCACTGTTGGTTCATCATAATCAATTTCAACAGGCTTTTTCACAATTTCAATTTGTGGCGCAGCTTCTTCAGGCGCTTTTGCAACGACGGCTCTAGGAGCTCCTAAACCAGTCGCGACAACGGTGACTCTCAATTCATCCGTCATATCCGGATCAATGACCGTTCCTACTACTACTGTGGCGTCATCTGAAGCAAATTCTTTAATGGTGTTACCCACTTCTTCGAATTCACCAATACTCATATCCAGACCAGCAGTAATATTAACTAACACACCACGAGCACCCGCTAAATCCACATCTTCCAATAATGGGCTTGAAACTGCGAGTTTCGCTGCTTCACGCGCGCGATGTTCACCTTTAGCATGACCTGTTCCCATCATCGCCATACCCATTTCTGACATCACAGTTCTCACGTCAGCAAAGTCGACGTTAATCATACCTTCGCGAGTAATTAACTCAGCAATACCTTGTACTGCACCTAATAAGACATCATTTGCTGATTTAAATGCATTCAGCAAGGTCATATCCTTACCTAATACTTTTAATAATTTTTCGTTAGGAATAGTGATAAGTGAATCAACATGTTGCCCTAACTCTTCAATACCCGCCTGCGCAATTTTCATACGCTTAGCACCTTCAAATGGGAAAGGTTTTGTGACAACTGCCACAGTTAAAATCCCCATTTCTTTAGCTACTTGTGCCACCACTGGTGCAGCACCTGTTCCTGTACCACCACCCATGCCTGCAGTGATGAACACCATGTCAGCACCATCAATCACTTCCATGATGCGTTCTCTGTCTTCCAATGCTGCCTGACGGCCTACATCAGGATTAGCACCTGCACCCAGGCCTTTGGTGATATCACCACCAAGTTGTAACTGGGTAGTGGCAGAACTTTTACGTAATGCTTGTGCATCCGTATTAGCACTGATGAAATCCACCCCTTCAATTTGGTTGATGACCATGTGCTCAAGCGCATTACCGCCACCACCACCAACACCAATCACTTTAATGATGGCATTCTCACTGTATGTATCAATTAATTCAAAAGTCATAACTTCTCCCCCAAAAAAATGTGTAAAACGAACATGCTCAATTACTCAGCTTAAAAATTCCCTTGGAACCAGCTTTTCATTCTTGCCAGCATGCCTTTTAAGCCGTCACTTACTTTAATTTCACCATGCCCTGGGGCATGCTCCTGATTGCCGAATAACAGCAACCCAACACCTGTTGCATGAATTGGGTTACGCACCACATCCACAAGTCCCCCGACATGTTGTGGTACGCCCAAACGCACAGGAAGGTGGAAGACCTCTTCAGCAAGCTCAATAGCGCCTTCCATTTTCGAACTACCGCCTGTCAGCACAATGCCGGCAGCCAATAATTCTTCAAACCCACTCCGACGTAGTTCAGCCTGAACTAACATCAATAATTCTTCATAACGTGGCTCAACCACTTCAGCTAGTGTTTGTCTGGCAAGCTGACGTGGTGGCCTGTCACCGACACTTGGTACTTCAATGGTTTCGTCTTCACGAGCCAGTTGAGTCAAAGCGCAGGCATACTTAATCTTGATTTCTTCGGCGTATTGCGTTGGTGTACGTAATGCCACAGCGATGTCATTGGTGACCTGATCACCTGCAATAGGAATCACAGCAGTGTGTCGAATAGCACCATCAACAAACACAGCAATATCCGTTGTGCCTCCACCAATATCAACCAAACAGACGCCTAATTCTTTTTCATCCTGGTCTAAGACGGAATAACTGGATGCCATTTGCTCAAGCACAATGCCATCGACAGTCAAACCACAACGTTCAATACATTTAGTAATGTTCTGTGCCGCACTCACTGCACCTGTGATCAAATGGACTTTGGCTTCCAGACGTACGCCTGACATACCAATGGGTTCGCGAATGCCTTCCTGATTATCAATAATGTATTCCTGCGGCAAAACATGCAGTAACTGCTGGTCACCAGGAAAATGAACAGCACGTGCCGCATCCATGACACGGTCGAGATCACCTTGCGTCACTTCTTTATCACGAATCGCCACGGTGCCATGTGAATTCAAACTGCGTATATGGCTACCGGCAATCCCGGCATAAACAGAATAAATCTGGCAACCTGCCATCAGTTCAGCTTCTTCGATGGCACGCTGAATCGATTGTACGGTCGATTCGATATTGACGACGACCCCTTTTTTCATACCTCTGGCTGGGTGAGAGCCAATGCCAATAATTTCGAGCGCATTATCATTTGGACCGGCATCAGGAACGGGAGCAGCGACGATAGCCACTACCTTTGATGTTCCGATATCCAATCCAACGATAAGTTCTCTTTCAGTTCGTTTCGACATCATACTGTTCCATTAAAATCAGGTTGCTGGCCGGATTTCCATACCACTGCCAGCCCATTGGTGTAACGCATATCAATTTCTTTAATCAGTTCTTTAAAGGTACCTAAGCCACCGAGGTACACCGTAACAAATCGGTCTAATCGCTGTTCATCATCAGTTCGGCCTAATTTCAGGTGCAGGCCGTCTTTAAAATCCACTTGCCAGGCGCGACGTTTATCCATGCTCATACTGATGACTCGCAAGCCCAGTACATTGACCTTTTGCTGAACATCGACCAGACGACGAGACATCATCTCGCTCATACCATCTGGCCCGTTTAACTGAATCAATCCATCAGGCATGGTGTCTTTACTCGGTTTAAACACCTTCCCGTGGCGATTCACCAGACCATCATCATTCCAGCGGGCAACCGCTTCATGCTCAGCCACAATGAGGTGTAGCGTATCTGGCCAAACCCGTCTTACTTGTATCTGTTCTACCCAAGGCAAGGTTTCACCGGCTTTTTGAATGCTGGCCACGTCCACATTTAAAAAGCTGCCCCTGACATAAGGCATAACCGCTTTAACCAATTCATTCCTGTCGGTATGAAGCAAGCTGCCATCCACCGTGACATGTTTTACAGGCAAGGTGTCGGCTTCACGCAGGTATACGCCACCAGCCACTAATAAAACGACTATCAACAAAGCCGCAGAGTGTTTAAACACACTTTTCCATGGCACAGGCGGTCTAGGCTGTTTCACCTTAGGTGCTTGTTGCATCACAGCGCCTCTGCGTGGTTTAGCCATCAGTTCTCATCCTTAAAACTGGTTTCTAAAATACGCCAGACAAGGTCTTCAAAAGACAGGCCTGCCTGCTTAGCTGCCATAGGGACTAAACTGTGATCGGTCATCCCAGGGACACTATTTGCTTCCAACAGAAATAAATTACCCTGGCTGTCCCGCATAAAATCAATACGTCCCCAGCCTTTCATACCTAAGGCATTAAATGCTTTTACGGCAATATCCTGCATACCTTGCTCAACATCAGCATCCAGACCACATGGGCATAAATATTCGGTATCGTTAGCATGATATTTCGCATCAAAATCATAAAATTCATGTGGCGTTTTTAAGCGAATCGCTGGCAGTGCTTCACCATCTAAAATCGCCACGGTATATTCCTCACCATGAATCCATTGCTCAGCAATAACGTCAGCGTCATACTTCAATGCCAAATCAATTGCCTGTTGCAATTCAGCAATATCATTGACCTTTGACATGCCAATGCTGGAGCCTTCATTCACAGGTTTGATAATAAGCGGCAGCCCTAATTCATCCACTAACGCTTGCGTATCAGTCTGCTCCGTCACAGGCATAAAAATCGCTGTGGGTAAGCCCTGCTGAATCCACGCCAATTTGCTCAGTCGTTTATTCATCGATAAAACGGAAGCAGTAATTGCACTGCCTGTATACGGCAAATTAACCGCCTGCAAAAAGCCTTGAATCTCGCCATCTTCACCGCCTCTTCCATGCAATACGATAAAGGCCCGATCAAACTCGCCGCTGGCTATCTTCTGACAAATATCAAAACTGACATCAATACCATAAGCATCAATACCCTTACGCTGTAAGCCGGCTAATACGGCATTACCGCTTATCAGTGAAATCTCACGTTCAGCTGAACGTCCGCCCATCAGCACAGCAACTCGACCAAAATCAGCAGCAGAACTTATGCGTTTTGTCATAGTTGCTCTCCGATAATATGTACTTCTGGAATTAACTTGACGCCGTGCTCGAGTTCCACTCGTTGTTGCACATCAGCAATCAGTGTTTCAATGTCTGCCGCAGTCGCCTCACCGTTGTTGACGATAAAGTTGGCATGTTTATCTGAAACACTGGCGCCACCAACTGTCAGCCCTTTCAGACCGCTAGCTTCAATTAAACGTCCAGAAAAATCACCTGGCGGGTTACGGAATACCGAACCAGCACAAGGCTGATTTGTTGGTTGGCTGGTATTTCGTTTTTTCAATAACTCACGAATCAGTTCAAGTTCAGCATCACTGTCACCATGTTCGAACTGCATTTTTGCCGCCACAAACCATTGGTTCTCAGGCAAACTAACATGACGATAACGCACATCAAACGCTTCTGCCGGGTACTGATGCAGCTCACCCTGTTTATCTATGGTGGTCACTTGGACTACCGAGTCCCATGTTTCCGTACCATGAGCACCTGCATTCATTGCTAAAGCACCACCCAGCGTACCAGGAATGCCTGCCCAGAAAGCCGCGCCTTTCAAGCCCGCCTTAGCCGCTTGTTTAGCCAGCTTGCTGCAATAGAGTCCCACTTCAGCCGTAATTTCATTATCACGGATATCAATTGTTTGTAACGTCCCTGCGGTCACAATAACGGTACCGGCAAAACCACCGTCACGAATCAGTAAGTTACTGCCTAGCCCCACCCATAAAACAGGCTCGTTTTCCGGCAGTTGTTGTAAAAACAGGGCAAGATCATGTCTATCTGTAGGGCGATATAGTTGTTTTGCCGGCCCACCTACTCGCCATGAGTTATAACGAGACAAGGGTTCGTTTATTTTCAATTCACCTTTCAGTGTTTGTGGCAGCGCCATCATTCAGCACCCCCATCATTTAATATCTCGGGCAAGGCCTGCGCCATACGACCAATATCACCGGCACCTAAGGTCAACAACACATCACCGTCTTCCAATAAGCCTGGTAATAAGCTGTATAAAGCCTCTTTATCTTCTGCAAAGACCGGCTCAACCTGACCACGTAAACGAATCGCACGGCATAAACTACGAGAGTCCGCACCAGCAATTTTTGCTTCACCAGCGGGATACACTTCTAATACCACCAGGACATCCACACTGGATAATACGTGGGCAAAATCTTCAAACAGATCGCGTGTACGTGTGTAACGGTGGGGTTGGAATACCAACACCAAACGATTATTTGGCCAACCACCACGAGTAGCTGCCAACGTAGCGGCAATCTCCGTTGGATGATGCCCATAATCATCAATAAGCATGGCCTGACCTTGTCCGGCTTTGACCTGACCTAATAAATTGAAGCGACGGCCAACACCATCAAATTTCAATAAGGCTCTTTGGCAATCGTTGACGCTGACATCGAGGTTACGCGCCACAGCCATAGCTGCCGTTGCGTTCAGCGCATTATGTAAACCAGGCATATTCAGCGTGACAGGGAAACTCTGTCCTGAGCGTTTCTCAACAACGGTGAAAAAGCTTTGGCCCTGATGCTGAGTGAGTTCAACTAACTGATAATCAGCCTCTTCATTCTGGCCGTAGGTAATGAACGGTCTGGTGACATCGGCTAATAAAGATTGAATGACGGGATCATCCAGACACAAAACAGCCAAACCGTAGAATGGTAAGTGATGCAGAAACTCAATAAAGGTGGCTTTTAACTTGCCAAAGTCGCCGTCATATGTCGCCATATGATCTTCATCAATATTAGTAACAACAGCAATCATTGGCTGCAGATAAAGGAATGACGCATCACTTTCATCTGCCTCAGCCACCAGATAACGCCCAGTGCCTAATCGGGCATTACTGCCTGCACTGTTTAAACGTCCGCCAATAACAAATGTGGGATCCAGTTCGCCTTCACTTAACAAAGCAGCGATCAAACTGGTTGTTGTCGTTTTACCATGCGTGCCGGCCACCGCGATGCCATAACTGAACCGCATCAGCTCAGCCAGCATTTCAGCTCTTGGCACGACAGGAATTAACTGCTCTCTCGCCGCAATCAGCTCAACATTGTCTGAATTGACGGCGGTAGTCACCACCACCACATCAGCGCCTTCAAGATAGGATGCATCATGACCAATCATAATGGTCGCGCCCAGACTACGAAGGTGTTTGATCAGGCTGTTTTCAGCTAAATCACTACCACTCACCTGATAGCCAAGGTTTAACAAGACTTCGGCAATACCACCCATGCCTACCCCACCGATACCGATGAAGTGGATATGCTTCACGCGACTTTGCATAGCTGAGGTCAGTCTATCCATTTGCGGCCTCCATACATAAATCTGCGATATAAGCCGCTGTACCCATTTTTGCGACTTGTCTTGCCGCGTTTGCCATGTTCAACAATCCTTCTCTATCGCCATCCAGTCGGCGGATGGTGTTGGCAATCACATCAGCATCTAAGCTGTGATCAGCCATTAAAATGGCCGCATTAGCATCAACCAGAACAGCGGCATTGTGCGTTTGGTGATCATCTACGGCGTGCGGATAAGGCACTAAAATTGATGCAATACCTGCTGCAGCGACTTCAGCAACAGTCAGTGCGCCAGCACGACATATCACTAAATCAGCCCAGGCATAGGCTTCGGCCATATCTTCAATAAATTCTTTAACGTCCGCCTCGACACCCGCATCTTTATATGACTGACGGCAATCATCGCTGTGTTTGCTACCACATTGATGAATCACTTCTGGACGATGTTCAGCCGATATTTTGGCTAAGGCTTCCGGCACATAAGTATTCAATGAGCGTGCGCCCAGGCTTCCGCCTAATACTAAGAGTTTTAAGCGGCCTGTTTTTTCTGTCTGACGAAGATGAGGCATTGGCAAATCTTCAATCGTTTTTCTCACCGGATTGCCTACCCATTCAGCATCGATTTTTTTATCAAAACTATCAGGGAAACCCGTCAGAACTTTGTCTGCCAGTTTTGCTAATAAACGATTTGTCAGGCCCGGGATCGCATTTTGTTCATGGATAATTAACGGTTTACCCATCAGCCATGCAGCCAAACCACCTGGACCAGAGGCAAAGCCACCCAAGCCCATTACCACATCCGGTTTTAACTGACGGATAAGCGAACGGGCTTCCAGAACAGCTTTGACAACTTTAAATGGTGCCATCAACCAACCCAACGCACCGTTTCCACGTAAGCCTTTGACTTTAATTTCAGATAATAAATAACCGGCAGCGGGCACTAATTTCGCCTCAATACCATTAGCAGTGCCAATCCATGACACTTCAACATCTCTTTGACGCAATTCATCTGCCACCGCGAGCGCCGGGAAAACATGCCCACCTGTACCGCCTGCCATGATCATGACTCTTTTCATCGTCTGATCCTCGCTGAGGCTTTTTCAGGTACTCGTGTTTCCATATCTACACGGAATAACAATGCAATCGCTGCACAGACAATCACTAAACTACTACCGCCATAACTCATCAAAGGCAGTGTTAGTCCTTTTGTCGGTAAAGCTCCCATATTGACGCCAATATTGACGCAAGCCTGTAAACCTAACCAAATACCGATTCCATAAGCGATCTGTGCACCAAAAACTTGTCCAGCCTGCTCTGCTGCACGACCAATCGCTAAAGCTCGCCAGATAAAGACAAAAAACAGCACGATCACTGTTAATGCCCCTACTAAGCCCAATTCTTCAGCAATGATCGAATAGAGAAAGTCGGTATGCGCTTCTGGTAAATAAAATAATTTCTGCATACTGCTGCCAAGACCAACGCCGAACCAATCGCCACGGCCGAATGCGATCAACGCCTGTGTTAACTGAAAACCGCTGCCGAAGGGATCAGCCCATGGGTCCATAAAACTCTGTAAACGTTCAAGACGATAAGGTGCAATCCACACCAGCATCGCAAACAGCATGCCCATCACACCAATCAAGGTGGCGAATACATCCAGTCGTGCACCACCCAAAAACAACATAGCCAAAACGGTAGACATAATGACCACCATTGAGCCCATATCTGGCTGTAATAAAAGTAACAATGCAGCAACGCCCAAAAGTGTAAGTGGCGCTAAGACTTTTAAGAATGACACATGCAACTGACCATGGTGACGCTGTAAATAGTCAGCGATATAGATAATCGCAAACAATTTAATCAATTCTGCTACCTGTAAATTCACAGGTCCCAACGGTAACCAACGAGAGCTACCATTCACTTCACGACCAATGCCAGGGATTAATACCATGATCAGCATCGCTACCCCGGCCATCAACAGTTGTGGTGCAATACGCTGCCACACGGCTAAACGCACAGAAATAAACGCCCAGGCCACAGCCAGTCCCACCATCGCAAATGCAAACTGACGAATAAAAAAGTAAAGCGGTTGTTCGAGGCGACTATCTGCAACCGTGATAGAGGCTGAACAGACCATCACCAGACCGATAAACAGCAAAGCGCCTGTGGCAAACAGTAAGCTTTTATCGAATTGCAGTGATGAATCACTCATGCTGCAATCTCCCTGACGGCTTGTTCAAATGAATTGCCACGGTCGGCATAACTGCTGAACATATCAAAGCTGGCACAAGCCGGTGAAAGCAGAACATTGTCACCCTCACTGGCGATCGACTGTGCGATTTTTACTGCATCAGCCATGTCGCTTGCTTGAATTTGCTCAACACCAGGCGGAATCACTTTTGCAATCTTATCGGCATCAACCCCCATCAACACCACGGCTTTAACCGACTGTTTTAACGCTGACGTCAGCTCTGAAAAGTCCTGATCTTTACCTACACCACCAGCAATCAGAATAATATTGCCTGATCCGGCAAGCCCATTAATGGCTGCCACACAGGCACCCACATTGGTTGCTTTAGAATCATTAAACCAACGAATACCATTGAGCTGTCTGACTAATCGGCAACGGTGTGGCAGGCCTTTATATTCACGTAAAGCCGATAACATGGACGACATGGGTAAGGCCATGGCTGAGCCAAGTGCTAAGGCAGCCAACGCATTAGCGATATTATGTGAACCGACAATTTTCATTTGCTCAACCGGCAGTAACGGATATTCACCTTCCGCTAACCAGGTTTGCCCGTCAGCTTCCATTAAACCGAAATCCACCCCATGGGATTGTTTCAAACTGAATCCGATAGTATTTCGGCCAGATTGACGCATGTCATTAACAATGGGGTCATCCTGATTAATGACCATGACGCCATCACCATTAAAGATGGTTTGTTTCGCCCGCTGATATGCTTCCAGCGAATCATAACGATCCATATGATCAGGACTGACATTGAGTACCACAGCCGCAAACGCATTTAAGGAACGTACCGTTTCTAATTGGAAACTTGATAGCTCCAGAATATAAAAATCAGGTGCAGACTCTTCCAGCAGATCTAATGCTGGCGTACCTAAATTACCACCGGCACGTACTATTTTTCCCGACACCTGAGCCATCAAAGCAAGTAAGGTGGTGACGGTGCTTTTACCATTGGAACCCGTTATGGCTACAACAGGCGCATCAGCATAACGGGCAAACAGCTCTATATCACCGACAATCTCAATCCCCGCCTGACGTGCGATTTCAATTTCAGGTAAACGTGGATCAATCCCTGGGCTCAGAACAATAAGATCCGCTTTTAATAACCAATCCTGATCCAGCCCACCCGTTTTAATTAATACTTGTGGATACTCATTTTTCACCTCCTGCACAGACGGTGGATTCTCACGCGTATCCATGATGGCAATACCCAAAGCTCTGTTGGCTAAAAATCGCGCGCACGAAAGTCCCGTCTGACCCAGACCGATAATCAGGCAGTTTTTATGTGAAAGACTATTCATGCCGTATGTCATCGTATTTTCAACGTCGCTAAACCAATCAACACCAGGAACACAGTGACAATCCAAAACCGCACAATAATGCGAGGTTCCGGCCAGCCTTTCAGTTCATAGTGATGATGAATCGGTGCCATAAGAAAAACGCGTTTACCACGTAATTTGTATGAGCCCACTTGAATCATTACTGACAGTGTTTCAATAACAAACACACCGCCCATGATGAGTAAAACCAACTCTTGTCTGACCAATACAGCAACCGTGCCTAATGCCGCGCCAAGTGCTAAAGCACCGACATCGCCCATAAAAACTTGTGCTGGATAAGTGTTAAACCAGAGAAAACCAAGCCCGGCGCCCACCATTGCCGCACAAAAGACAACAAGTTCGCCCGCACTTGGGATAAAAGGAATTTGCAGGTAGGTGGCAAACTCAAAATGGCCCCCGACATAACTAAACAGACCCAGCGCAGCTGCTACCATCACTGTCGGCATAATCGCCAGACCATCTAAACCATCAGTTAAATTCACCGCATTACTACTGCCAACGATCACTAAATAAGTCAGCAGCATGTACCAGCCACCCAGTGGAATAACAATCTCTTTCACAAACGGTACGATGAGTTGCGTTTCAGCCGGCACGGTGGTCGTCATATATAAAAATACGGCAGCACCGCCACCAAACACAGACTGCCAGAAGTATTTGTAGCGACTGATTAAACCACGTGGATCCTGACGGACTAATTTGATGTAATCGTCAACAAAACCAATCAATCCAAAAGCCAGAGTAATAACCAGTACAACCCAGATGTAGCGATTGGATAAATCAGCCCACAGTAAGGTACTCACAGCAATAGCGACCAGAATCAGTGCACCACCCATCGTAGGAGTACCCTTCTTGCTGAAGTGTGATTCAGGACCATCTTGTCTAACCACCTGACCAATCTGTCTGAAACTCAAGTGGCGAATCATGGTTGGGCCAATAATCAAGGCAATCCCAAGCGCTGTCATCACCCCGAGAATGGCTCTTAAGGTCAGGTATTGGAAAACACTAAACCCACTGTAGAACTGGCTTAGGTAATCACTTAATAACAACAGCATTACTGTGCCTCCGCTACCAGCGCATCGGCCAGTTTGTCGAGTTGCATAAAGCGTGATCCTTTAATCAAACAAGTCACATCTGCAGTTAGTGTGTTTTGCAAAAGCTGTTGCAATGTTTGTACATCCTCAAAATGAATAGCGTTATCACCAAACGCGGCTGCCGCCAGTTGGCTTTTTTCTCCGACCGTAAATAATGTCGTCACACCAGCAGATTTCGCTTGTAATCCCATGGTTTGATGGATGGCATCAGCCTCATCACCCAACTCACCAAAATCACCGAGTACCAGCCAACGCGGCTCTTGAAATCCAGCTAAGGTTTCTAACGCCCGGAGATATGAGCCGGGATTAGCATTGTAGGTATCATCAATTAAACGGCTGTCTGACAGGCCTTTACGCATCTGTAGTCGATGGGGCACTGCTTGTATTTTGTTCAGTCCACGCACCATGGCATCAACCGGAATATCTAGGGCAACGCTCACAGCGATGGCTGCCAATGCATTGCTGACGTTATGCAATCCCGGCAGAGGTAAAGTCATGTGATGGTTAACACCGTCGATATGCACCAAAAAATGACTAGAAGCGGGTTCTGGCTGAATATATTCAGCATAAATATCAGCATTATTTTGCAAAGCAAACCGAATAGTTTTTCTATCAGCAATTAGAGGTTGCCAGATGGAGTCATAAGGCATATCAGCATTCACTACTGCTACACCGTTTTGCTTCAAGCCCTGATAGATACTGCCTTTTTCTCTGGCAATACCTTCTTCACTGCCTAATCCTTCCAAATGTGCTGCAG
The DNA here is from genome assembly GCF_056859315.1 of Methylophaga sp. F-2. Lineage (NCBI taxonomy): Bacteria > Pseudomonadati > Pseudomonadota > Gammaproteobacteria > Thiotrichales > Piscirickettsiaceae > Methylophaga > Methylophaga sp. F-2. The sequence goes on along the minus strand of NZ_JBSXOF010000016.1, from coordinate 49,576 downwards.
CAATATTATTGATAACTGACACATCAGGTGACACGATGCTCATCAGATAAGCTATTTCACCAGGATGATTGGTGCCCATCTCGATCACAGCATAATCATCATTTTTGTCGATTCGACAAACGGTTAACGGTACACCCAGATCATTATTCAAATTGCCCTGCGTTGCCGATACCGTGCCCACTTCTGCCAAGATAGCTTTAACCATTTCTTTCAAACTGGTTTTGCCATTACTGCCTGTGATAGCAACCACTTTTGCTTTGCATTCAGCTAGCCAGGCTCGAGCTATCTGCGCAAATGCGACACGCACATCATCGACCTTGATCTGTGGTAATTCATCATCCTGATATTCACTGACTAATGCTGCAACAGCGCCACTTTCTCTGGCTTTAGCAACATATTCGTGACCATCAACATGTTCACCTTTAAAGGCAATAAACAAATCACCCGGCGTTACCTTGCGAGAATCAATCACCGCACCGGTGACGGTAACATCAACGATAGGCATATCGGCTGAGACGATTTCAGCAATCTGTTTAAGTGGCAGTTGCAGTCCCATTAATGTCCTCCCACCACGTTTTTAATGCCATTTGCCTGAGCGTCAAATACAGCTGTCACTACCGCCGCATCACTGAATGGATAACGCACATGATTGATTTCCTGATAGGACTCATGGCCTTTACCCGCCACTAAGACAATATCTTTTGCCTCGGCATGATTTATCGCATAAGTAATCGCTAATTTACGATCAAGTTCGACACGAATTTTTTGAGGCTCATCACAGCCAGCCAGAATGTCTTCGATAATGAGCAAATGATCTTCTGTACGGGGATTATCATCTGTGACGATGACCTGATCAGCCTCACGTTCAGCGACTTTACCCATAAGTGGGCGCTTACCTCTATCGCGGTCACCACCACAGCCAAACACACACCAAAGCTGACCCGCATCAGGTAAATGTACCTGTAATGTTCTTAATGCCTGATGTAAAGCATCAGGCGTGTGGGCATAGTCAATGACAACGGTGGGCTGACCTGCCTGAGTATAGGTTTGCATACGACCACTTACCGCCCGACACTGATTAATCGCATCACGACATTGTTCTGTATTCAGTCCCAGTGCAGTTAATACCCCGATTGCCGCCAGAATATTATCGACATTAAACTCACCTAAAACGGGTAAGTCGACTGCTACAGACTTGTCATTGACCCGGGCATCAAACGCCACACCGTCACGTTTGTATGAAATGTGTTCAGCACGAATATTGACCTGGCTTTCAGCATCACCGTAAGTTAACAACGTGACGTTTTTTCTGAGTTTTGAGATGACATCGGTACCAAAAGCATCATCCGCATTAATAACGGCATACTGCACACTATCCATGTCGAATAAGCGTTTTTTTGCCGCGGCATAATTAGCCATAGTCTTATGGTAATCAAGATGATCACGACTGAGGTTGGTCAGTACAGCAATATCAATTTCGACACTGTTTAAACGGCCTTGTGCAAGCGCATGTGATGAGGCTTCCAATGCTACGTAGTCACAACCTTCACGTTGGAATCTTGCCAGCAGTTTTTGCATGGTGACCGGATCAGGCGTAGTCATACCAGTCATTTCCAGATCACATAGACGCCCCGCTCCCATAGTGCCAATAACACCGCAAGGTTTATTCATCGATTCAAGCGCCTGAGCAATAAACTGGCTCACCGATGTCTTACCATTGGTGCCCGTCACCGCAATCACTGTCATATCTGCCGACGGATGACCATAAAAACGGGCTGCAATGAACCCAGCTTTTTCAGCTAGATTGTCGACAGAGTAAGCAATCACCACGGCTGCATTGAGCATCTCCAGCTCAGTCTCAGTGAGAGGTTGCTGCTCATCAATCAATACCGCAAAAATATCTTTTTCCAGAGCCTGTCGAAGATGCTTTTCTCTGTCGACCGTATTTTTAGCCAGGGCTAAAAATAAACCACCCGCAGCAACTCTTCGGCTGTCCATACTGATGTCCGTCAAAGAACATTCTTGTAGGGCCGATTTGTCGACGACAACATCACTAAGTAATGCCATCAATGATTGAGGTTTTACGATTGAAGTCATCATTTGTGAGCCACCTGCATCTGGGTCATCGGTAAATCATCAGGGGGAATATTTAGCAAACGCATTGCCCCAGTCATCACTTCTGCAAACACAGGCGCAGCAACTGCGCCACCGTAATATTCGCCTTGAGGCTCATCAATCATCACCACCATCGCCAGTCGAGGCGCCGAGGCAGGAATAATGCCCGCAAAGACAGATTGATAACGTTTATCGGCGTAACCACCGCTAATCGCTTTTTTCGCTGTACCGGTTTTACCAGCCACATGATAATTGGCTACCGCTGCCCGCGTCGCAGTGCCACCTGGCTCAATGACTTTCACCATCATCTGCACCACTTCATGCATGATATCTGCTGAAAATTCTCGACGACCTTGTGGCACTTTATCTGTTTTGATAAACGTCACAGGCTTGAGAATGCCGCCATCAGCTAACACGGTATAGGCTCTAGCGAGCTGCATAGCGCTGGTTGATAGGCCGTAGCCATACCCCATAGTGGCGATATCCAGCGTGCGCCATGATTGTGGATCAGGCATGGTACCCATTGCTTCACCTGGGAAGTAAGCACCCGTCGCTTCACCTAAACCAAAACTGGCAAAGTCATGCCATAACTTATCCGGATCGAGTGCCAGGGCTATTTTACTGGCGCCAACATTGCTCGACTTCTGGATAAGCGTCGCTAAATCAATTTCGCCATAATCACGAAAATCCCTGATGGGATGACCACTGACTCGGTAATAACCGGGATGTGTATTAATAATCGTTGTGGTATCAAACTGACCGGACTTGATACCACTGGTAACCGTGAAGGGTTTGACAGTCGACCCAGGTTCGAATAAATCGGTGACGGCACGGTTTCTTAAATCACTCGGTTTTAACCCCGCTCGATTATTGGGGTTATAAGATGGCTGATTTGCCATTGCCAATACTTCACCGGTATGCGTATCCAAAATAACTGCCGTACCCGATTTGGCATGGTGTTCGGTAACCGCTTTTTTCAGTGCCTGATAGGTTAAATACTGTAATCTCAGATCGATGCTTAACTGAACGTTTTCACCTGATTTTGCAGGACGAATCAGCTCCCCACCTTCTACATAGTTACCACGGCTGTCACGCACCATACGTTTCAGGCCTGGACGACCAGTTAAAACCGCATCATAAGTCAGCTCAAGACCTTCCTGACCGATATCATCAACATTGGTAAATCCGACAATATGAGAAGCAACTTCACCAGCTGGATAATAACGTTTGTATTCACGTTGAAGTGCTACGCCCTGAATACCTATCTCTTTGACCTTGGCTGACAGCTCAGGTGTAATACGACGTTTCAAATAAACGAATTCACGCGATTGATTCTGTTCAATCTTTTCTCTGATAGTTTGTGTCGATAAACCAAGTAACTGCGCCAGTTTAGGTAAACGAGGATCAGTAGCAAGCACATCCTGAGGATTCAACCAAACAGAATGCACAGGTGTACTAATTGCTAAAGGCTCGCCATGGCGATCCAAAATCATTCCGCGGTGAGCAACAACTGGCACTTGACGAAGATGACGTGCATCACCCTGATGACGTAGAAACTCTGGATTAACGACCTGAATATCTGCCAAACGCCAGCATAAACCAGCGACCATCAACACAAACATGATGCGAACAAGATTAAGGCGCCACGCACCCACTGGATGAACTTTTTGACCACGATACTTCATGGTTTAATCACCACAGTCATATCTGATTTAGGTACCACCATACCTAAACGGCTTTTCGCTTCCTGTTCAATCCGGCTTGGACTCGCCCAGGTACTCTCTTCCAGTAGCAGGCGTCCCCACTCTTCATTCAGCGCATCACGTTCTTTTTCTAACCGTTGAAGTTGCACAAATTCGTTCCGGCTCAAATGCTTGGTATAAATCACCGCTACCGCCGACACCAAAACGACAAAAACCATCACAAACAATGGCGTATCAATTTTAATGGTTTCGAGCAGTGCTTTTATATTCATGCCAACTTCTCCGCAATACGAAGTACAGCACTACGCGCACGAGGATTTAAGCGAGTCTCATCTTCTGAGGCTTTAATCGCTTTACCAATCACTTTCAAACGTGGATTTAATTGATCCACGGTAATGGGAAAGTGAGACGGCAAATCATCCCCCCGGGCTTCATCACGGAAGAAACGCTTCACAATTCGATCTTCAAGAGAATGGAAGCTGATGACAGCTAAACGACCGCCCACCGCGAGCACATCCAAAGCTTGCTCTAATGCGGTTGTGAGTTCTTCCAGCTCATTATTGATAAAGATACGAATGGCCTGAAATGTTCTGGTCGCCGGATGCTTGAATTTATCGCGAGAAGGACTCGCTTTGTCGACTAAATCTGCTAACTGTTTAGTCGTGGTTATAGGGTTTTCGTCCCGGGTTTCCACAATCGCTCTGGCGATACGCTTGCCATAACGTTCTTCACCCAAGGTTTTGATGACATCCGCAATCTCATCCATCTCAGCGGTTGCCAGCCACTCAGCTGCACTGATGCCTGCGTCTGGATTCATGCGCATATCCAGTGGACCATCTTTCATAAAGCTGAAACCACGCTCCGCATCATCCAACTGGGGTGAAGAAACGCCGATATCCATCAGAATACCGTCAACACTTCCCTGCCAGAGACGAGAATGCACGGCCGTGCTGAGTTCTGAAAAATTAGCTTGCTCGATAGAGAAACGAGGATCTTCGGCTGCCAGAGCCAAACCGGTTTTAATTGCTTGAGGATCACGATCCAGTCCAAGTAGACGACCGTTATCAGACAGCAATGCCAGAATGGCACGGCTATGACCACCACGACCAAATGTCGCGTCAAGATATTTACCATCTGCCTTTACTGACAAGCCCTGTATGGTCTCGCTTAACAAGACTGGCAGATGTTCCGAGTAGTTCTCAGTCATAATTCCGCCTTTATATCGACAGGCTTTCTAATTCAGCCGGTAAAATCTCGCCAAAATCTTCTTCTAGACATTCATCCATGAGCTCATTCCAAGTTTGCTCATTCCATAATTCAAACTTGTTACCTTGACCAATCATCACCATGCTTTTATCAAGGCCTGCAAACTCACGTAATTTAGCGGGTAATAAAATACGGCCATTGCCATCCATTTCACATTCAGTGGCATAACCGAGAAGCATTCTTTTTAAACGACGTACTTGAGGATTCAAACTGGGTAATGCGGAAAGTTTTTCTTCAACAATTTCCCATTCTGGCAATGGGTACAACTGTAAACAATGATCAGAATGATCGATGGTGATGACTAATCGGCCTTCACAACAGACGTCAAGATGCTTGCGGAACTTGGCTGGAACAGCCATCCGCCCTTTTGCATCCAGATTGAAAGTTGCCACGCCTCGAAACACTGCTCATCCCCAAAAAATACGATCCACTAAGATCCACTTTCCCCCACTTGTCGACACTATAGGAGGGCAAATGGCCGAAGTCAAGCCTGTAAATAAACAAAATCCTCTTTTTATGACAATGACTTAGGGCATTTTCACAAAAGTGGGAGAAAAAGCTTGGAGGTGTTTCTGAAGGAGGTCTTTCTTATCAAAAAACTGGCATGTGAAGTTAAAGTAAATTCTAGAATACTCATCTAAAAGACAAAAAAATAACTGCCAAGACAGGAAAAATGATGCTGTCTATAGCAGTTATTTTGCTTGTTACATATAAGGTTGAGACGACCGATAAGCCGGGTTCTGTCGTGGACAATCATTCATCTGGGACTGATGTCACCATCAGCCTCAAGCAACCTACCCAGGAACAGTACGGGTCGCACATGTCTGCAAGCAGACGTTCCTCTATTTGGTCTTGCTCCAGGTGGGGTTTACCATGCCACTTCTGTTACCAGAAGCGCGGTGCGCTCTTACCGCACCCTTTCACCCTTACCGAATCGCTTCGGCGGTATACTCTCTGTTGCACTGGCCGTGGGCTCGCGCCCCCCAGGTGTTACCTGGCACCTTACCCTATGGAGCCCGGACTTTCCTCACCAATATGACTATCAGTGCGATTGCCAAGTCGTCTCAGTGCGCTATTCTACCTAAAGGCTAGTTTTTCTGCTGTAATTTCAACGCTAACTGATAGGCTTCGTTTTTACTGCCACCCGTAATGTTAGCCACCATCGCCGCGGCCTTTTTCACAGGAAGCTCAGTAAGCAGAATTTTTAATAGCCGACTGACCTCTTGTTCATCCGCCGTTGCTTCATTTTGACTACCTTCTATCAACAGTACACACTCACCCCGCTGTTGATTATCATCTGCTTTAACCCAATCAATTAAGTCGACCAATGGTCGCGTTTCGATGGTTTCATGGAGTTTGGTTAATTCACGTGCCAGACAGGCTTGTCGTTGTTCACCGAAGATCAAAACCGCATCTTCCAATGCCGCCAGTAAACGTCGTGGGCTTTCATAGAAAATCAAGGTTCTGGCATCTGACTTCAATGACTCCATGACTTGTTTGCGAGCTGATGACTTAGCCGGTAAAAACCCTTCAAAACTAAATCTATCAGAAGCCAGGCCCGAAGCAGATAATGCCGTAATTAATGCACAACACCCTGGAATGGGGATCACACGAATGCCCGCATCTCTAACGGTAGTAACCAGTCGATAGCCTGGATCACTAATCAGTGGCGTACCGGCATCACTAATTAATGCTACTGACTCTCCCGCAAGCAAACGTTGGCAAAGTGCGTCGCTGCGCTGTTGTTCATTATGTTCATGCAGAGAAATCGTCGAGGTCTGGATAGCATAATGCTGCAATAAATACTTACTATGGCGAGTATCTTCAGCAGCAATCACATCAACGCTTTTTAATACCTCAATCGCTCTAGCTGAAAAATCAGCTAAATTACCAATAGGCGTAGCGACAATGAATAATTGACCTGCCTGACTTTCGTTCACAGTCTTTCCTTAAAATCTTGAATACAGTGTGGTCGTAATATACGCGAACAGGTAAGATGATGCCTCCTATGACTAATAATAGAATGACCTTATGTTCCTGAAACGCAGCTTCTGGTTATCCGCCATTATCCTCCTGAGCTTGACGGCTTGTCAGCCTGTGCAATCACCGGTCAGCATGACAAAGCCTGCTCAAATTGAAACGGTCGCCTCAGAGTTATCCGGACAATACCAACAGGCAGCGGATGAATATGCCCAACTGGCAACGACAAATGACGGTGCTGAACAAGCGGCATATCAACTGAAAGCAGCTCAAATGTATTGGCAGTCAGGCCAAGTTGAATTAAGCCAAAGTCAACTAGATCAAATCAAACTCAGCTTACTGGATAAAAGCCGACGCTATGATGCCGCGATCCTGGGCGCCAATATCGCCTTGTTTAACAGTGAAGGTGAGCGTGCATTAGAAGCTGTCAGTGCTGTGCAGGAAAAAGACTTGTCCGCTCAGAATCTAAAGAATGTTCTAAAGCTTAAGGCAGATGCTTATACATTGACTGGAAATTGGCTGGAAAAAGCCAACACCCATTTGAAGCTTGAAAAAATTCTGACAGATCCTGAATCATTGAAAAACAACCGTGAAGCGCTTTGGCAGGCATTAATGCAAATGACGCCACAAGCATTGGATCTGTTTAACCCAGGCTATCCACCCGCCGAAGATAGTGGTTGGTTTGCCCTTGCCTACAACATTAAAGCGTATCAGGATAACCCGGAAGTACTGGCTGTCGCACTTGAAGACTGGAAACGAAGCTACCCCAATCATCCTGCTGATCCAGCGCTGTATCAAAAAACCTTGGCAGCCGGAACGCATATCCCAAAAGATATTGAAAATATTGCCGTCTTACTGCCTAACTCAGGGCCATTTGTAGAAGCGGCTAAAGCGATTAAAGACGCCATTATTGCCGCACAATATGTAAATGGTTCAACGGCCCAACTGCACTTTTACGATATACAAACCGATGCGATCAGCGGGCAAAGTAATGTGTTATCTCAATACGATGCTGCCGTTGCTGATGGCGCCGGCGTGGTTATCGGTCCATTGCAAAAATCATCAGTGGAAACATTAGCAACACACCCAAACTTGAGTGTACCGGTACTGGCTTTGAACCGCACTGATGGGCCTGAGGCTTATAAAAACCTCTATCAGTTTGGACTTGCGCCAGAAGACGAAGCTGCCGCTGCTGCCAATTATGCTAAGCAATTGGGCTACAAACGCAGCATTGTGCTCGCGCCCTATAATGACTGGGGACAACGCATCGCTTCAGCCTTTACCAATCAATGGCGGAAGGATGGTGGCACCACGTTATTAGTCTCAAATTATAATGAAGCTGAAAATGACTTTCGGGATACACTCATTCCATTAATGGGATTAAATGATAGTGAGCAACGTTATAAGTCTTTGCAAGGCACATTAGGGCGCTCGCTCGACTTTGAACCTCGTCGTCGTGAAGGCGTTGATTTTTTATTTTTAGTGGCTCGACCACTCAAAGCACGTCAGCTCGTACCACAGCTGAAATATCATCGTTCAGGTCAGTTACCGTTACTGGCAACCTCACATGTTTATAGCGGGCAGTCCGATCCGCAACAAAATATTGATCTGAATGACTTGATTATTTGTGATATTCCATGGGTATTTGAAGAATTAGCTGCAGAAGATCTGGTGTATCAGGCACTGAAAAATCAGTCTCCGGAGAACTTTGCCAGTGCAATCCGACTCTATGCTCTAGGTGTAGATGCTTATAAGTTGATTCCACAACTTAATAAACTAAGTCGAGATCCCACCAGCTCAATGGCAGGCGCTACTGGTACGTTATCTATCAACTCGCAGGGACATGTCATTCGCAAAATGTTGTGGGCAAAATTTGAACAAGGAGAGCTAAAGCTCATTAAATAATTATGTTTGCCAGGGAAAAAGGCCAGCAAATAGAAAAACAGGTTTCCAGCTATCTACAAAAGCATGGTATGCGTCTGATACAACAGAACTATCATTGCCGTGGAGGTGAAATCGATTTAATCATGAAAGAAAAAGATACCTTGGTATTTGTCGAGGTACGGTTTCGGAAGAATGCACGATTTGGTTCAGCACTGGAAAGCGTAAATAGTCAAAAACAGACTAAAATTATTCATACAGCGCAGCACTACATTCAAACAACATCATCACCATATCAGCACTATCGATTTGATGTTGTGGCGGTAACACCTGCTGACTCATCCATACAGATTGAATGGATAAAAAACGCTTTCCAGCTTAGTTAGCTAAAAAAATGTCAGTACATAGCGTTATTACAAGGAAAATCATTATGCTCAACATCAAAAAAGCAGCTTGGTTAGGCTTAGTTATTCCTGCCGCCACATTGTTTCTTCAAGCATGTGTGCCTGTTGTGGCAACAGGTGCAGCGACAGGCGCATCAGTTGCCTATGATCGTCGTACTACCGGTAGTGTGATTGATGATCAAGGGATCGAATTTAAAGCGTCATACGCCATCTATAACAACAAAGAAATCTATAACCAGAGTCATATTAACGTCACCAGTTATAACGGCGTTGTATTACTGACAGGTGAAACTCCGAGCGAGTCACTAAAACAAAAAGTAACGGCAGAAGTAAAAGCGATTCCTAAAGTCAGACGTATTCATAATGAGTTAGCGATTGCAGCCCCGAGCGCTTTGCCTTCTCGTAGTAGTGATGCCTGGATTACATCCAAAATCAAAGCGAAAATGACCACAGATGAAAATACGGATCCATTCCATGTAAAAGTGGTAACAGAACGTGGTGTAGTTTACTTGATGGGCATGGTGAGTCATGCTGAAGCGGATCAAGCCGTCAATATAGTTAGGAATTCTGCCGGTGTTCAGCGTGTAGTGAAAATTTTTGAATACACTGATTAAGTTAAGCCGTTTCAACAATCTTCAAAAAAAGGGCTCTTTATGAGCCCTTTTTTTATTAAAACGGTTTTACAACAACCAGAATAACAATCGCGATCAAGGCCAGTACTGGCAGCTCATTAAACCAACGGTAAAACGTATGGCTACGCTCATTTTGATCTGCAGCAAATTTCCTTACCATAGATCCGCACATACCATGATAAGCAAAGAGCAGTAATACCAACGTCAGTTTTGCATGCAACCAACCCATTGATGCTATTTGTTCTAGCGGATAATAACTCACTAACCAGACACCAAATATGAGAGTCAAAAGTGCACTTGGCGTCATAATGCCACGGTAGAGTTTGCGCTCCATAATTTTAAAGCGCTCTTTACCCGCTTGATCCTCAGTCATCGCATGGTAAACAAACAAACGCGGCAAATAGAACATGGCTGAAAACCATGTCACTACAAAAATGATATGAAATGCCTTCACCCAAAGCATGGTGTATTCCTCATACAAAAACAATGATAGTATCAGTTTATATTCAAGGGGGTATTTATGACCGATTCAACCGCTCAGGATAGACGCCGTTTCAGCCGCATACCTTTTGATGCTGTTGCCCACATCAACACTGAAAATGGTGATTTATTTCTCAATTGCCAAATCATTGATATTTCATTAAAAGGTCTATTAGTTCATAAACCAGGACAGTGGCAATCTGAGATTGGCGATAAATGTCGTCTCGACTTATTACTGGATAATGCCCAAGTCATTATCGAGATGGAAACCGTAATAGCCCATATCGATGATGAACAGATCGGTTTTGACTGCGAACATATCGGTTTAGATAGCATCACACACTTAAAACGCCTGATTGAGCTGAATCTGGGTGATGAAGCCATTCTCCACAGGGAATTATCAGCTCTGATTGATCAGCATTAAGCAGTGATATCCCGGAGTATATTAATCACTTCTGACAAGTGTTTTACCGCATGCACCTTCATACCCTTCAAGTCTTTTCGTGGCGCATTTGCTGCTGGCACAATCGCATGAGTAAAACCATGTTTATTTGCATCTTTAATGCGTTCTTCGCCGGCCTGCACAGGTCGAATTTCCCCGGTCAGTCCGACCTCACCAAATAATACCCAGTCTCTGGGTAGTGGTTTATTACGCAGGCTGGAAATAATCGCAGCTAATACCGCCAAGTCAGCCCCAGTCTCACTCAGTTTTACACCACCGACAACGTTAATAAATACATCCTGATCATGACAGGTAATTCCACCATGTCGATGCAAAATAGCCAGCAACATGGCTAAGCGATTTTGCTCAAGCCCCACCGTCACCCGTCTTGGGTTTCCGAGAGGACTACTATCAACCAAGGCTTGCACCTCAACTAACATCGGTCGGCTGCCTTCTCGTATCACTGTGACAATGCTGCCTGGCACAGACTCATCTCCCCGAGACAGGAAAATGGCAGATGGATTACTGACTTCTTTAAGTCCTAATTCCGTCATGCCAAACACACCAAGCTCATTCACAGCACCAAAACGGTTTTTAACAGCACGCAAAATTCTGAATCGTGTAGAAGTATCACCTTCAAAATAAAGCACGGTATCAACCATATGTTCAAGCACACGAGGCCCGGCTAATGCTCCTTGCTTAGTGACATGACCTACCAGAATCATTGTCGTGCCACTGGATTTAGCAAAACGAACCAGCTGTGCAGCACTTTCACGTACCTGTGCCACTGTTCCTGGTGCAGATTGTAATAACTCAGTGAATACCGTTTGTATTGAGTCAATCACCATCACTTGTGGTTTACGATTTTTTGCGACCTGAATCATCTGCTCAGCATGGGTTTCGGCTAATAGATCAACCGGTGCCTGTTCCAATTGAAGCCGTTCTGCACGCAAGCGAATTTGCTGTAAGGACTCTTCACCACTGATATAAAGTGGACTAATCCCACTACTGTCAGCCATTGTTGCCATAGCTTGTAGTAATAAGGTGGACTTGCCAATCCCAGGATCGCCACCTATCAAGACAACCGAGCCCGTGACTAAACCACCACCGAGTACTCTGTCGAGTTCTGGCAAGCCCGTAGTCCAACGTACGGCTTGCTCAGAAGTGACTTCTCCCAGTGCCTGAACTTCACTTTTTTGTTCTCCAGCATAACCAGAGTGCTTACTGATTGTGGCTTGTGCCGTGGACGAAGCGCTGGAATAGATCTCTTCTTCAAGACTATTCCATGCCCCGCAATCGGAACAACGTCCCGCCCATTGTGGTGTTTGAGCCCCACACTCTTTACAGACATAAACCTTTTTGACTTTAGCCATCTATAACGTCCCTGTTAACACGTTTACTCAACACAGTGACAAGCTCATAAGGGATGGTGCCCGCATATTCAGCCACCTCTTCTACCATTAATTCTGAACGGCCCCATAACAGCACCTCATCGCCGACACTCGCCTTTGAGCAATCGGTCAGATTGATACAAATCGTGTCCATAGAAATACGACCAATCACCGGGCAACGTTGGCCCCGAATCACCACTTCAGAACGGTTAGATAAATGCCGACTATACCCATCACCATAACCGATACTGGCGACACCAATAAGTGAAGCTTGTTTAGCTGACCAGTCACCACCATAACCAACCTGTTCACCAATATTGATGTCATAGACCGAAATCAATTGTGTCGTTAATTGCATGGCTGGCTGTAACTCATGCTCGGCAGCATTCGTATCTGCAAATGGTGAAATACCATACAGCATCAAACCGGGACGCACCCAATCCAAATGCGATTCGGGATACGCCAGCACAGCAGCGGAATTAGACAAACAGACTGGCAAACCGGTTTTGTGTTTGAGGCTTTGCATATGCTCAAGTTGATGTTGATTACGGATATCACCTACGAGATCAGAGTTTGCAAAATGACTCATCAAGCCGAACTCATCGTTCATATTGCCTGATGCTTTTAAACGACTAAGGGCTGTTTCAATATCCTCTGGTCGAATTCCAAGCCGGTGCATGCCACTATCAACCATGATCCAATTAAAACGCAAAGGCTGAATCAAGGTGATTGAACTCAATAAGTCGACTTGAGAACTGAGATGTATCACTGGCGATAAATTGAACTCTGCTGCAAGCTGAAAATCATCAGCCGTATTAACGCCTTCAAGAATAACGATCGGGAGTGTCACACCATGATGTCGAAGCGATAGCGCCTCTGACAATCGTGCCACAGCAAAAGCATCACTTTGCTTTAAGGCTTCTGCTACGGCTATCACACCATGGCCATAGGCATCGGCTTTAATAACCGACATAACCTTGCTCTTGGGTGCATAGTGTTTTACCCGTGCAAAGTTATGCTGTAGGGCACTAATAGAAATAGTCGCAGTGGGGAAAGTCAATGTTACTCCTCGCCGTAGCTCGGATAATTATCCTGATCTTCGTAATAACTTGGGGCAAAATTCTCAAATCGTGTGTACTTGCCCTGGAATGTTAACGCCACGGTACCAATAGGACCATTACGCTGTTTACCAATGATAATTTCGGCTTTACCTTTATCAGGTGAATCTGAATTATAGACTTCATCCCGATAGATAAAGACGATGAGATCCGCATCCTGCTCAATCGCACCCGATTCACGCAAATCAGACATTACCGGACGTTTATTTGGACGTTGTTCCAGACTTCGGTTTAACTGGGATAAGGCAATCACTGGTACTTCCAGTTCTTTACCAAGTGCTTTCAATGAACGCGATATTTCAGAAATCTCAGTAGCTCGGTTTTCATTGGCTTTACCGGCGTTTCCCTGCATTAATTGCAGATAGTCAATCACGATTAAACTTAGACCATGCTCACGTTTAAGACGTCTGGCACGCGCACGTAATTCTGTTGGACTTAATGCAGGAGTGTCATCGATAAATAACGGCGCTTCATTAAGTAAAGCTATCGCTGACGTTAACCGAGGCCAATCATCATCATTTAATTTACCCGTACGTAAGCGATGCTGATCGATTCGGCCTAATGAAGACAGCATACGCATGGCTAAGGCATCTGCAGGCATCTCCATACTGAACACCGCTACAGGTTGTTTACTGTGTATGGCACCATTTTCGGCAATATTCATTGCGAAGGTGGTTTTACCCATTGATGGGCGACCAGCAACAATCACCAAATCGGCCGGTTGCAACCCTGAGGTTTGCTCATCAAAGTCAATGAATCCGGTCGGTAAGCCAGTAATAGCACTGTCTTGCTCAAACAGGCTGTCAATTCTGTCGACCACTTTACTCAGTACATCTTTTACCTGAATAAAGCCACCACCACGTTTTGCGCCTTTTTCAGCAATCTCAAAGACATGGCGCTCAGCAATATCGAGCATATCTTCTTTGCTCATGCCTTCAGGCTTAAACGCCATATTGGCAATGCTATTGCCGACTTTGATTAATTGACGAAGAATAGCCCGTTCGCGCACGATTTCAGCATATGCGGTAATATTCGCAGCACTTGGTGTATTGCGTGCCAACATCCCCAGATAAGCCAGTTCGCCAACTTGGTCTAACTCACCACGCTTATCATGCCATTCAGCCAGTGTAATCACGTCAACAGGCTGTGAATGCTCCATTAACTGAGCAATCGCACGATAAATTAATTGATGGTCATGACGATAGAAATCTTGCTCAACCAGGAGATCGGCCACTTGTTCCCAGGCAGAGTTGTCGAGCATTAATCCGCCAAGCACTGACTGCTCAGCTTCGATGGAATGAGGCGGCACCTTCAGTGCTTCAGTGGCAGAATCCTTAAATGAATCGAAATAATTTAAGTCTTCCACAGTGTTTATAGCCTCTATATAACTAAGACACAATTCTCATAAATTGAGATGATGAGAATAAAAAATGGAGGCCAGACCTAGAGTCCAGCCTCCATACTTTCATTAAGCTTCTTCTTGTGCTTTTGCAATCGCTTCAGCTTCTTCTAAAGCTGCTTCTCTTGCTTTTTTCGCTTCTTCAGCTTCCGCTTTTGCTTGCAGTTCAGCTTCTGAGCTTACATTGACTTTAACGACTTCAATAACATCAGCATGTAATTGAATATCAATGTTGTATTCGCCTGTATGACGTAATGGACCTGTCGGTAAGCGAACTTCATTGCGGTCAATATCAGCGCCGGCTGCATTTAATGCATCAGCGATATCTGCAGCAGTGATTGAGCCGAATAGTTTACCCTCAACACCAGCATTAGCCATAATGTTAAGAGAACCAGCTGCAACCAGTTTCGCTTTACGCGCTTCAGCTTCAGCTAATAACTTAGCTGCTGCCGCTTCCAGATCCGCACGACGTGCTTCAAACTTTTCTCTGTTTTGCTTAGTTGCAGGTAACGCTTTACCTTTAGGTACTAAGAAGTTACGTCCAAAACCAGACTTAACATTGACTTCATCGCCCAGATTACCAAGCTTTTGAACTTTTTCTAGCAATATAACTTGCATCGTTCTACCCTCATTCGCAATCAAATCGATTGCTTATTCAAATACCCGTACCACTCTTTTTAGAGCGATCACGTAAATTAAACCACTGATCTAATACACCCAGGCTGGCTAGTATCATTACCATTTGTGGCAGCATAATGACGAGTAAAACATAGACAGTCACTAACCATGCTTTACTTTTTTGCTTTATCGCCACCATCGCATGCACGATAGCCAAACCTTGAACACCAAACACTACCAGCATCACTGGTAAACAATCCATCAACCATGGCACATAACTACCAATAGAGGTAAGTGCCAAAATGATAAGTAGCCCGGTAAAAACGGCAGGCGCTTTACCCAAGCGTAACTGTTTAAACTCTGCACCAAATGCTCCTGGATTATAGAGTTCAGACTGCCAGGCACGTCCGATAATGATGCCTAAAATCGCATTAAGACACACACCAGCAGCAACCAGACCGGTCATTAAACCAGATAATCTCATCGCCACCTGTTCGGTCTGTGTTGCATTTAATTGCCAACTAGGCTGTTCACTCAGATTATCGATGAATGGTTTTAACATCTGTTGCCACCAAGATGCTGTATCTGGAATAAACAGATGCAGCATCAGTACAACCAGAATGCCTAAACCACTCGCCGTTAATAAAGACAATGCAAATGAACGAGTATAACCAAGCGCCAGAGTTACCAGGTAAACCGGCAACCAACTGGTTAGCAAAACCAAACCCGCAATCCACAACTGCCCCACTAAGAAACCAGCAAGCAAAGCAAACACAACTAACGTTGCCAGAATAACGCTCACGCCTTCACGTGGGCCCATTCTCAAAGTCGTTAACGAAATCACACCACTAGACAAATAGTTTAGTGGCGGAAAGATTATCGCCAGAGCTGACAACACCGCTGTTGTTGCTGCCGCTTTCCAGCGACCTTGCATAGCGTAAGAGGCAATAACTTTAAACAGCATAACTGATACGTTTAAGTGCTTAGATCAAGACAAATTATTTATGCATGTCGCAGTATGGCAACAATGCCAGGAAACGCGCACGCTTCACACAAGTTGAAAGCTGACGCTGGTAGCGCGCTTTAGTACCTGTGATACGGCTTGGTACGATTTTTCCTGTTTCAGTGATGTAGTTTTTTAACAAATTTACATCTTTATAATCGATTTGTTTAATGCCTTCGGCAGTAAAGCGACAAAATTTTCTACGTCTAAAAAAACGTGCCATTATGAATTCTCCTAAAAGTCTGCAGCAGTATTAAGCTGATTTTTTCTCGTCTTCTTTTTGCATCATAGGTGAAGCTTCAGTAACCGCTTCTTCCATGTTAACAACCAGATGACGAATAACAGCATCGTTGAAACGGAATGCAGTAGTTACTTCATTCAACTGTTCAACACCACATTCAACGTTCATAAGAACATAATGTGCTTTGTGTACTTTATTGATTGGGTATGCAAGTTGACGGCGGCCCCAATCTTCCAAACGATGGACTTGACCACCTTCGCTTGTCAGTGTTTGGGTATAACGCTCGATCATGCCGGGCACTTGTTCACTCTGATCAGGGTGGACCAGAAACACGATTTCGTAATGTCTCATTTGAGCTCCTCACGGTTTAAACAGCTTTATGGTCTTAGCCATAAAGCAAGGAGTTTTGCTTAACTGACGAATCAGAATTTAAAGCAATCTGACATTTTACTTGAATTCAGGTACTTATCACAAGCTGCGTTGACGAAATGCTTCAAACAGGCACACGCCTGCCGCTACTGAAACATTCAAACTTTCGGCTTCGCCTTGCATAGGTATAAACACCACTTCATCACAATTTTCACGAGTCAAGTGGCGGATACCTTTACCTTCAGCACCCAGCACGATTGCCATTGGCCCAGTCAGTTTGGTTTGATACAGACTGGTTTCGCTATCACCCGAGGTACCAATTAACCAAACACCTCTTTGCTGCAATTCTCGCATCAAACGCGCAATATTCGTTACTTGGGCAAAAGGTAAGCGCTCTGCTGAGCCACTGGATATCTTAATCGCCGTTGCAGTTAAGCCAGAAGCACGATCCTTGGGAGCAATAACAGCATGAGCTCCTGAAGCTTCAGCTGTACGTAAACATGCGCCTAGATTGTGAGGGTCTTGAACACCGTCCAGAATCAACAATAAAGGCGGCTCATTCAGATTGTCTAAAAGATCGAATAACCCTTTCTCATCCAGACTTTCCAGAGGCCGACATTTAGCGACACAGCCTTGGTGCTGAACATCAGGAGCAATCTTATCGAGGGTTTCACGTTCAGAAAAGTGAATAACCACACCTTGCTCATTTGCCGCAGCAAGGAGATTCTCAACACGGTTATCCTGTCTTTCGGCTGCCAGCCATATTTCTTTCACACGGCTGACAGGTACTTCCAGAGCGGCCTGCACAGCATGCAGGCCAAAAATGACATCTGGATCAATCGGTGCGTGATGGGCCGTTTTCGTTTTACGGCGTTTGATAGGCTTCAGACTCTTGTCCTTCAATAATAGGTTTAACAAACAATTCGACACGACGATTTAATTGTCGGCCAGCTTCAGTATCGTTAGTTGCACGCGGATCACTTTCACCTTTGCCAATAGCGTATAAACGACTGGAAGACACGCCTCTGGAGGATAAATAATCAACAACAGATTGCGCTCTTCGCTCTGATAGTTTCATATTGTAGCTTTCTGAACCTACGCTGTCTGTATAACCAACTACATGAATAATGGTATTAGGATAACGCTGTAAGATATCAGCGACTTTATTCAGTGTCGGTGTAAAAGCCGATTTTAATGAAGCACTGTCAAAATCAAATGACACTTCACTGGCAATATCAATTTTCAGTGTTTCATTTTCTAATTGCTGAATTTTTAATTCATTGCGTGCACGCTCATCAGCTAAAGCCGCTTCCATTTCTTGCTGCTGTTTATCCATGTAGTGTCCGACACCACCACCAGCCAGCGCACCCACAGCCGCGCCAGCGAGAACACCACCAGCTCCGTCATCGACTGCATAACCCAATAGAGCGCCAGCCGCAGCGCCTATCGCCGCACCTGTTTTCGTTTTCTGGTTAGGATCGTCAGCAGCACAGCCACTCAAGGCCGCGGCAATCAGTGAAACCAAGACAATTTTCTTCATCTAATTTTCTCCTAGGGTTTTAATCGATTCTAGACCGTAGACTGGTTGCTCATTATACTGGTTCCGCAAATATCATTTTAAAGCAGGTACCAGATGGGCTCAGAATTTATTCCTGTCAACATTGCTATTTTGACAATATCCGATACACGCACTAAAGACAACGATACCTCAGGCGACGTGCTGCAAGATAAAGCTACAGCGGATGATCATAGCGTGACTCATCGTGACATTGTGGCTGATGATACCTACCGGATAAGGGCGGTTATTTCACAATGGTTAATCAATGACGATATTGATGTCATCATTACTACAGGTGGAACAGGCCTGACCGGTCGGGATGGTACTCCAGAAGCCGTAAAAGTATTATTCGATAAAGAAATTGAAGGCTTCGGCGAGTTATTTCGTGCTCGTTCTTATGATGTTATCAAAACATCGACAGTTCAAAGTCGAGCTATCGCAGGCCTAGCCAATGGTAAATTTATTTTTTGCCTGCCCGGTTCTAAAGGTGCCTGTATTACTGGCTGGGATGAAATACTCCATGACCAGTTAAATGCCACGCACAAGCCCTGCAACTTTATTGACCTGATTCCACGTTTATTAGAAAAATAATGGTCATTCATCTTTATACCACGACTGGTTGTCACTTATGTCAGCAAGCTCAAGAGCTGTTACACGCGTCGTCACAGGCATATGCAATCGATATCAAGCTTATCGAAATCGGTGATGATGATAAGCTTGTTGAAGAATTCGGAGTACATATTCCGGTTGTCGAATTTCCAGACAAACAACAACTTTTCTGGCCGTTTGATTTGACACAACTCAATCAAAAAATCCAAGAGCAAACAGTTTCTTACACGTAAACTTCACATCGCTAAAACTATGCTCCGGTAAGATTCATCTTGGAGCATGTGATGTCTGTAAATTCCATATCCACTGTTATTTTTTTGTGCCTATTTCTTAGTTCTGCCTATGCCAGCGAATATCCTAAGGCACCTGGCGTCCGTTATGATCTAGGTGGATACAAACTTCATATGCTATGCAAAGGTCATGGACAGCCCGTCGTTATTATCGATACTGGTCTTGGTGATGACTCCACAGCCTGGTTTGATATTCAAAATAACATTGCCAAACACACACGTACCTGTGTATATGACAGAGCGGGTTATGGCTGGAGTGATGCAGGACCACAACCTCGTACCAGTGTCCGTATTGCAAATGAATTAGAAACCCTGATCCATAAAGCAAAGTTAGATGGTCCATTCATTTTGGTTGGACATTCGTTTGGTGGCTATAACATGCGAGTATTCGCGGCTAGTCACCCTGAAGAAGTGACTGGTATTGTGTTAGTAGACGCTTCACATGAAAATCAGTATGAAAAGTTAAATATTAAGCTACCGCAAAATTACGATCGTAAACGAAATATCATCATTCTTCCCAAACCTTCGGGTACGCCACTGAACGCCGAACAATCTATGCTCAAAGAACGGGCAATTAACGCTGCTCGAACTGAAATATCCTCACTTTATCAAAGTGCTTTACAAGTTAAACATCTCAGACATCTGCCAAATGTGCCATTAGTTGTTATCAGCCGTGGCCAGAGTGAGTGGCAAGGCCAAAAGGATGCTGAAAATCGTGAAAAAATCTGGGTTCATCTCCAACAAGACTTATGGAAACTCACCTCCCATAGCCAGCATTTGTTTGCTTTTCACAGTGGTCATGATATCCATCTTCATCAACCTGACATTATTGTAAATGCTGTTTTAGATATGGTGTCAACACATCAGGGTCAGGTTATGCATTGAACAAGAAACTGGCTATACTGTGTTCCTTTTTTAAAGACACAGCATGACTATTCAGTTTGTAAATACAGAAGCCGGTCTCAATACACTCTGCCAACAGCTAGCAGACAGTGAATGGCTGGCAGTGGATACCGAATTCCATCGCGAAAAGACCTATTTCCCGCAGTTATGTTTAATTCAGGTTGCCAGCAATGATGTCATCGCTTGTGTTGATCCATTGGCAATTAGTGATTTATCTCCCTTGATGGCGTTGTTTTACTCTGAAAACATCACCATTGTATTTCATGCTGCCAGACAAGATTTAGAATTATTTTTCTTAATGAAAAATGCACTCCCGCCCAAAGTCTTTGATACACAATTGGCCGCAACAGTCCTAGGCTACGGCGATCAAATAGGTTATGGCAATTTAGTTAAACAATGTCTCGGTGTTGAGCTTGATAAAGGTCAGGCAAGAACAGACTGGCGCCAACGACCTCTATCAGAAGCACAGGTCGACTATGCCGCCGATGATGTCAGATATCTTCGACAACTTTATCTTCAACTTGTAGATGAACTTAACCGAACAGGTCGGGTGGAGTGGCTGAGTGATGACTTTGCGGCATTAACTGCAAAAGAAACTTATCAAGAAGATCCACAACAAAGCTGGTTGAGAGTGAAAGGTGCAGGACGCTTAAAAAGTCAGCAATTAGTGATCTTGCAAGAACTCGGTGCCTGGCGTGAGAAACGAGCCATTGAGGTTGATTTGCCACGTCGCTGGATATTGAAAGACGATGTTATGCTGGATTTAGCACGCTTTTCTCCAACAACTGTTGATGCTATGAAAAAAATTCGTGGTATAGAACCACGTGATATTGATCGTTACGGCAAGATATTAATTAACGTCATTACAGCGGCAAAAGAAATACCGAAAGAACAATGGCCTGTATTGAAACGGCCTACCGCTTTAAGTAACCAACAAGAGGCCTTGATTGATGCCCTGATGGCATTATTGAGAAAAAGTTGTGACGAACAGTCCATTACACCTTCTGCAGTTGCTACACGTAAAGATATTGAATCATTGGTTAGAGGCCAGCACTGTGCTTTATTACACGGCTGGCGCTACAAAATTATTGGGCAGACTTTGCAAGCATTTATGCAAGGAAAAATCAGTATCCAGGCCCAACCTACTCATTTAGAAATAAAGGAAAGTTAAGCTATGTCAGTGCTCATATGTGGCTCCTTCGCTTTTGATAATATTATGGTTTTCCCTGATAAATTTAAAAACCATATCCTGCCGGATAAGGTGCATATGCTAAATGTTGCCTTTCTGGTGCCAGAGTTACGTCGGGAATTTGGTGGCTGCGCTGGCAATATCGCCTATAACCTGAAGCTTCTTGGTGATAATCCCGTACCGATGGGAACAGTCGGCACCGACTTCACACCCTATGCCGAATGGATGGATGCTAAAAATATCAATCGTGAGCATGTGCATGTCAAACAAGGGCATTACACTGCTCAGGCCTTTATCACCACCGATAAGGATGATAATCAGATTACAGCTTTCCACCCCGGAGCCATGAACCTGGCACATGAAACACCTATCAGTGAAGCCAAAGATATTAAACTGGCTATCATTGCTCCAGATGGTCGTGATGGCATGATTCAACATGCTGAACAATTAAAATCAGCCGGTATTCCTTTTATTTTCGACCCAGGTCAGGGCTTACCGATGTTTAATGGTGATGAATTGATGGCCTTTGCTGAACAAGCCAGTTATATCGCCTTAAATGATTATGAAGCACAATTATTCATGGACCGTACAGGGCTTCCTGAAGAAGAAATCGCTCGTCATGTTGAGGCATTGATTATCACCCGTGGCGCCGAAGGCTCTTACATCTATACTGAAGGTAAGCGCATTGATATTGCGTGTCAGAAAGCGGCTCAAGTTGTTGACCCAACAGGTTGCGGTGATGCTTATCGTGCTGGCCTGTTACACGGTATTTTGCATGGTAAAGATTGGCAAGAAACCGGCAGAATTGCGTCTACCCTTGGGGCTTTAAAAATTGCCCATCACGGTACACAAAATCACTCGATTGATGCCGCTTCTATCCTGTAGAGAAAGATAAATATTGGTTATCGTCGGATTAGACAAAATACGCAATAAGCTGAAGTATCAGCAAAGCGTATAATCCGGCGATAACATCATCTAACATCACACCAAAACCGCCATGCAGTCTTTTATCAGCCAGACTGACTGGCCAGGGTTTCAAAATATCGAATACCCGGAATAGAACGAATCCCAACAAAATCCATAACCAGCCGCTCGGGGCTGCAATCATAGTGATGAGAAACCCAACAATTTCATCCCAGACAATAGCGGAGGGATCATCCTGTTGTAACCAGTCGACTGTTTTCTGACAAAACCAGATGCCTAGGAAAAAAAATACAACCGTCAGCAAGAGATAACTCGCCATAGGTAAGGACTGCATCAAATAGAAAACAGGGATAGCCGCCAAAGTGCCAAATGTCCCGGACGCCTTAGGTGCAAGACCTGAACCAAACCCATAAGCTAAAAATGCCGTTGGTCTTTCTAATAATTGTTTAAAGGTCACTTTAGGCAAAATGGTCATATCCTTTGCTAGTGATATCTAATATCGAGGGTTTCCCATCTTCATCGAGCAGAACAATGGTCTGTTCATCGATAATTTCACCAATTTGTTGAATATCCAGATTTAATGCTTCAACGGCAGCCGCCTGTTCTGCCGCCACGGTAAAGCAGAGTTCATAATCATCACCTGAACTCAGTGCTAATTTTAGCGCCTGTTGTCTATCGATTTTTTGTAGGCTGGAAGATAAGGGAATGGCATCGAGATTAATTCTGGCACCCTTACCACTCGTCTCCAGAATATGACTAAGGTCAGCTAATAAACCGTCTGAAATATCAATTGCTGCGTGAGTAAAAGGTAAGATTTTTTGTGAAATCGCTAGTCGTGGGCTTGGTTGCTCAAGCCGTTTATTAAGGAATAGCCAATCTTGTTCTGTCAGTTCTGATGGTTGCCATGATGATAGACGTTTTTGTAAAGCTGCACCGGCATCCCCCAGTGTTCCGCTGACATAAATCTTATCGGATAACTTTGCTTGACTGCGTCGTAGCTGCGTGCCTTTTTTCACCAGCCCATGAACCTGAATACTGATGGTCAGAGGTCCTTTCGTCGTGTCACCGCCCACAAGTTGAATATTATGCTGGCTAGCTAATGCTGTCATACCTTCAGCAAAAGCCGATAACCAGTTTTCATCCAATTCGGGTAATGTTAACGCGAGTGTAAACCAGGCTGGTGTTGCTCCCATAGCTGCCAAATCACTTAACCCCACAGCAAGCGATTTATGACCTAGAGTAAACGGATCCACATCAGCAAAAAAATGAATGCCTGAAACTAAGGTATCAATGGAAATAGCAATATCGCTGTCTTCAGGACAGCACAGCACAGCACAATCATCGCCTATATCGACAATAACATCCTGGCGCTTTTGCGTAGCATCAGCAAAATACTGTTTTATCAGAGAGAACTCGTTTAAAGCCACACAGAAACCTTATAGTAATCAGGGCCTGAATCCAGCTGGATTTAGGCCCTGAGCTTAATTATTTCTTTTGACGTGCAGCTTTTGCTGCCTGATGTTCATGCGTGCGCAGACGCGCGCCCATTTTATCTAATACACCGTTGACGTATTTATGGCCTTGTTCACCACCAAATGATTTGGCTAATTCAACAGCTTCATTGAGCACAACGCGGTAAGGTATTTCCGGCAAATGCATAAATTCAAACACAGCTAAACGTAAAACCGACACTTCAACAGGGTCAATTTTGTCCAGGTCACGATCAATCACTTTGGTGAGCTCAGCGTCAATTTCGCCCTGATACTTGAGCGTACCATCGATTAACGTCACAAAATATTTCTTATCAATCTTGTCAGCATATTCGGCGGTAACAAACTCAAGTGTATCTTTTTGTGGTGCTTCACCATTGACTTGAGCCTGATAGAGCGCTTGTACAGCCGCTCGGCGTGCTTTTGTTCTGGGTAATCCCGTGGCCATTTATTTGCCAGCCTCAATTTGTTTTAAACCATTAACCATTTCAATCACTCCAGTGGCTGCCTTAGCAACGCTGAAAAGGTGAGTGTCAGTCCCCATCTCCTCGCCTTTCGCAAATACGTCAGCGGAATAGCTCGTGACATCACTCATTATTTTTAATCCAGAAATTAATCAATATGAAATATATTGTACTCATTTTCACAGAGCAGTGGCGAACCAATACCTACAGCCAACGTCTCCGCTTTTTATCCGACTTTTTTTTAGGGAAAGGTAAACTAGCCGCATCAGCTTCAACCGTTATCCACTCATATGGCTCTTGGTCAATCCGGACTGCTGTTAGTGTTTCTCCCCACACAGCGCCACTGTCTAATGAAAACACATTGCCATAACGCCCCACCCCCAGGGTAGACCAATGCCCAAAAACAATACGATCATTGGCTGTTAGCCGATTGGGCATTTCAAACCAGGGACGTTGATGCAACGGTTTATCTTCCGGTGCCCCTTTAAACTTTAAGGCGATTCGGCCATCTTCATGGCAATAACGCAGCCGGGTAAAACAATTGGTAATGAAGCGTAATCTGTCCCAACCTCTGAGCTCCGGTGTCCAGCGTTTAGGTTTATTACCATACATATGCTGAAAAAAATCGCGCCAGTTATCACTCTTTAAAACGGTTTCAACTTCTGCCGCTCGCGCCAGTGATTCCTTTACAGACCATTCAGCCGGAATACCCGCATGTACCATACTAAAATCAATAGCGGGATCATGATAAAACAAGGGCTGTTGTCTTAACCAACCGATAAGCTCATCTCTGTCAGGTGCTGAGAGGATTTGCTCAATCGTGTCCAGATGGTGTTGATACTCAACCACACCAGCCGCATTAGCCAGTAAATGCAGGTCGTGATTTCCTAAAACGGCAACACAACTATTGCCCAGCTGTTTTGCCAATCTCAATACTTCAGCGGATTTAGGCCCTCGGTTGACAAGATCACCAGCCAACCATATCTGATCATCTGCTGGATCGAACTGAATTCGATCCAGCATTTTGACTAACTCATCGTAACAGCCCTGAACATCACCAATCGCATATACAGCCATATAGACGAGAACTGAAACCTAACGACGACGATAAAGCGGTTCAGGACGCAACACTGTGGCTTGATAACTTTCACTAAAGTCATCAAAAGCGGTCAATGCCTTGTCGATACGATTTGGATTCGCCAGTTCAAAACTATTAATCCCGCACTGTGACATATAAAACAGCTGATCATGTAATACATCACCTTGCGCACGGATTTCAGCTTTAAAGCCATAGCGCTCACGTAGTAAGCGAGCAAAGGAATAACAGCGTCCGTCCGTAAACGCAGGAAAAACCAACACAATTAGCGAAAAATGAATCAAATCCGGAACGACTTCTTCCAAAGGATCATCACCACTCAGACGTAAACCCAGTTCACCTTCATGCTTGACCAGTGTTTCATGTTGTTCCTGCCAACGAGCTAAGGAGACGGTAATATTGCCAGCAACCAGATCTGCATCATCATCCAGATGTGTCCAATTATCTTCGACGATTTCACGATCTTTAATTATCTGCATATACACGCTCCTTGAATGGATCAATACCTAAACGACGGACAGTGGCCAGGAATGACTCATCCTCATGACGTAAGTCGACATAAGCATCCAGTAAATGACCCACAGTATCAACGACTTCTTCTTTAGGAATAGCCTTACCTAAACGTTCACCTAATGATGCATCAGCTTCTGAGCTGCCACCAAGCGTGAATTGATACCACTCTTCACCTTTCTTATCGACACCCAGGATACCGATATGACCAACACTTTGATGAGCACATCCATTCATGCAGCCTGAGAACTTGATCTTGATGTCACCTAAATCGTATAGATAATCCAGATCTCCAAACCGTTCCGCGATCTGTTTCGATAGAGGAATTGATTTAGCATTCGCTAGACCGCAATAATCCAGGCCTGGGCAACAAATAATGTCAGTGAGCGTATTAATATTTGGTGTTGCCAGATTATCTGCTTCGAGTTTTAACCATAACGCATACAAATCTGCTTGTTTTACATCAGCAAAAACCAGATTTTGGGTATGAGTTGAGCGAACTTCACCCAAACTGAACTCATCAGCCAGATCGGCAATCACTTCAAGCTGGTCAGATGTGACATCACCAGGCGCAATACCGGGCGCTTTCAGTGAGACATAAACGGCACGATAACCAGGCTGTTTATGAGCAAACGTATTTTGTTTAGCCCAGCGTGCAAACGCCTTATCTTCAGCCAGTGCTTTTTCATAGCTTTCATCTGCTGCTGCGTCAGCTTCATATTCAGGTTCAGTGAAATAAGACTTAACACGGTCAATTTCTTTCTGATTCAACTCAAGCTGGTCACGAATTTGCACCCACTCAGCTTCAACCAATTCACGAATATGATTAATACCATGTTCACGAACAGTAATCTTGATACGTGCTTTGTATTTATTATCACGACGGCCCAGTCGGTTATAAACACGCAAGATAGCTTCCAGATAAGACAGCAGATCCTTTTTCTCAAGGAACGGTCTGATTTGCTGACCAATGATAGGAGTACGTCCCAAACCACCGCCAACTAACACTTCAAAACCAATCTCACCTTCATGGTTTTTGACTAAATGTAAGCCGATATCATGTAGTTTTGTCGCAGCACGGTCTTCTTCAGAACCGATGACCGCAATTTTGAATTTACGCGGTAAATAGGCAAACTCGGGATGAAAGGTTGACCATTGACGAATAATTTCTGCCCATGGACGAGGATCTTCAATCTCATTAGCATTGATACCCGCAAACTGATCAGACGTTGTATTACGAATACAGTTACCACTACTTTGGATGGCGTGCATCTGTACAGTGGCCAGTTCAGCAAGGATATCTGGCACATCTTCTAACTTCGGCCAGTTCATTTGGAAATTCTGACGCGTAGTGAAGTGAACAAACCCTTTATCATAACGGCGTGAGACTTCCGCGATTTTACGAACTTGTTTGGATGACATCAGTCCATATGGAATAGCAACACGCAACATAGGTGCATGTATCTGAATATATAAACCATTCATCAGTCGTAAAGGACGGAACTGCTCTTCGGTCAGCTCACCCGCCAAGAAACGACGTGTTTGATCACGGAACTGTGCGACCCGCTGCTCAACCATCGTTTGATCATACTTATCGTATTGATACATTTAAGCTCTCTAAACTCTTAATACCGGACTCGTTATTATAACGCTGGCGATATATAACAGGAAATTATAAATACCAATATCTATATTAGTTAATTAACTAATACCGCGTCACCTCTATGGTTTAATCCGACCACAAAATATCGTTTTACCGCCAGCGATTGCTGTCAGTTTTAATTGTGCGCGTCACTTAACGGGCAAATCTCAGTTTTAATCACTCCTGAGTCAATCTGTTTTGCTGTTCTCACTACTCTCTCTAATTCACTGTAAAACTGGTTATACTGAACACATTTTTTGATCAGGAAATCTTGCATGTCTAAAGCAAGTCGACAAAAACAACGTTTATGGCTAGTGATCGCTTTTGGCTTTCTGATTTGGGGCGCCAGTCATTATCAGCCACACAATAAAAATGTTAGCAGTCCTGAAGCCACATCGATTTCGTCACTTTACCAACAGCAAAAAAGTGATGTTCTGGTTGAAGTCAGTGGTGTCGTTAGTCGTATTCTCCCAGACGATACTAAAGGCAGTCGTCATCAGCGTTTTATTATCACCCTGCCGGATAAGCTGACAGTCTTGATTGCTCATAATATTGATCTGGCACCACGTATTGACGCTCTGAAAGTCGGCGATGAAGTACATGTTTTTGGTGAATATGAGTGGAATGACAAAGGCGGTGTCATTCATTGGACTCATCATGATCCTGACAATAAACATCCTCACGGCTGGATACGCTACAAGGGTCAGTTATATCAATAATGTCAGCTAATGAATCTCGCTGTTATAGCTTTCCACCGATCGCCAAGCCTTCAGCTGAAATTCTCATTCTCGGTTCTATGCCAGGATTAGAATCACTTCGGCAACAGCAATACTATGCTCATCCACGCAATGCTTTCTGGTCAATTATGCAAAGTCTATTTGCTATTGAAAAAAGCTGGCCATATCAGCAACGTTGTGAACTGCTGACGCAACAACGCGTAGCAGTGTGGGATGTGTTAAAGGCCTGCGACAGATCAGGCAGCCTGGATAGCAATATTGCGCCTGACTCTATTGAAGCCAACGACTTTAATGCCTTTTTTCAGGCTCATCCCAATATTCAGGCTGTGTTTTTTAATGGTGCTAAAGCAGAACAAATTTATATGAAATACGTTCAGGCGAGCTTAGAAAAACCATGGCAGAACATCACGACATCTCGGCTGCCATCCACCAGTCCTGCTAATGCGGCTCTGTCTTTAGAGAAAAAACAAATCATCTGGCGTGAACAACTAAGCAGCATCAAGCAACTTATCCAATAAATAAAGGGGCGTATTTAACGCCCCTTTATTTTGAGACTCTTTAAGCCTTTAGTGCAGCCGCTACTCTGGCAGCATAGTCCGCATCAGCCTTTTCAAACTGAGCTAACATACGTTGTTGAACAGAGGCATCACACTGCCCAAGTCCACCAGCAATATTATTTGCTAATTGCTGTTTTTGATCGTCACTCATAATACGGAACAAATTGCCCGCTTGTGTGTAATGATCCTCTTCATCAGTATCAAAGCGATCCAACCAGGCTCCCGCTTCAACAGGCATCGGAGGTTCTGCCACAGCTTGATCCGGTGCCGGACCATCATCACGATCATTCGGATAAAAGTTTGCACCACTTGTCTGATGATGATGTCCACCCGCCGGGCACAAGCCCGCCATAGCCCCATCACGCTGATAATGATTGACCGGACATTTTGCCGCATTAACAGGTAACTGATTGTAGTTCACCCCCACTCGATAACGATGAGCATCCTGATACGCTAACAGCCTTCCTTGCAACATTTTGTCAGGTGATGAACCAATACCCGGCACAAAGTTACTTGGTGCAAAAGCCGCTTGCTCGGTTTCAGCAAAATAATTATCTACGTTACGGTTTAACTCTAACTGACCTACCTCAATCAGTGGAAATTCATCATGCGGCCATACTTTGGTTAAATCAAACGGATTAACCTCCGCATCACGCGCTTGCTGTTCCGTCATGATCTGCACTTTTGCGGTCCAGCTTGGGAAATCACCACGGTCAATGGCTTCCACCAAATCCTGTTGCGCCCCATGAGGGTCTGCTACTGCCGCTTCTTCTGCTCGCAGCGTTTTAATACCCTGATTAGTTTTAAAGTGCCACTTAAACCAAAACCGTTCGCCCTTTTCATTCCAGAAGCTATAAGTATGAGAGCTATAGCCATTCATATTTCTGTATGAAGCTGGAATCCCCCGATCGGACATCAAAATAGTCACCTGATGTAAGGCCTGAGGATAATTAGCCCAGAACTCATAAGCCATGCGAGGATCTGGCAAGTTGGTACGCGGATTCTTTTTCTGTGAGTGAATAAAGTCCGGAAACTTACTTGGATCACGCAAGAAAAACACTGGAGTATTATTCCCCACCATATCGTAGTTACCTTGCTTGGTATAAAACTTTATGGCAAAGCCACGTGGGTCACGGGCGAAATCATGTGAATCCTGACCACCACCTACTGTCGAGAAACGAATAAACACATCCGTTCTTTTACCTTCATTTTGCAAGAAATCAGCAATGGTGAATTCTTTTAAACTTTTGGTGAGGGTAAAGGTTCCGTAAGCCCCGGTACCACGTGCATGGACCACGCGTTCAGGAATTCTCTCACGGTTGAAGTGAGCCAATTTTTCGAAGGTGTAGTGGTTGTCATAAGTCAAAGGTCCTCTTGGTCCGACACTGATACTGTTATTATCATCAGAGACAGGGGCTCCTGCTGATGTCGTCAAAACTTTTTTAGTCATCATTTATTCCTTGCTGCTGCTAATTATGTTGAGCAAATTCATTGCACACAACAAAGTCTATCCATCCATGAATGACTTGTATAATTGTTTATTATGTTTTAATTAATCGATAAAAACGATTTATATATTTTTAACGGACACAAAAAAGCCAGTCAGCAAACACTGACTGGCTTTATTCTGCGATAAGATTTGTCGTGCTTTTATTTGAGAAGTTGATTCAAATCTTTGGCATCCCAGTGAGGGAAATGTTTACGAATCAGTGCATTCAACTCTAATTCAAAAGCAGAAAACTCACCTGCAGCCACGACTTCATGACTACCTGAAACGGCATCCGTAATCATACCGGCACCAATGGTCACATTCGTCAGACGATCAATAATGATGAAGGCACCAGTAGTACGATTGCGTTTATATGAATCAAACACAACCGGTTTATTCAGTGAAAATTCACACAAACCAATTTCATTGAGTTTGAGTTCACTGACTTTATTATGCTCCAGCGTATTCACATCAATTTGATAGTCAATCCCAGTTAAGGAACCACCCGCATCACTGACACCAACTTTAATGCTGTACTGCTTGTTTGACACTAACGGTTGCTCGGTCATCCACACAACCATCGCTTTAAACTGGCTTGATACATGTGGTTGATGATGATTGCTATGAACAAGCATATCGCCGCGGCTGACATCAATTTCATTTTCTAATGTGACAGTAATGGCTTCACCCGGCACAGCATGATCCAAGTCACCATCGTAAGTGACAAGCGCTTTTACTTTACTTTCTTTACCTGACGGCAACACTGTCACTTCATCACCCGGCTTCAAAATACCCGATGCCAGAGTGCCACAATAACCACGGAAGTTCAGGTTTGGACGATTCACAAACTGCACAGGGAAACGCATATCATCGAAGTTGGGATCTTTATCAACATTGACGGTTTCCAGAATCTCCATCAAGGTTTGTCCTTGATACCAGTCCATCTTTTCACTGCGGTTAACGACGTTATCACCCACCAACGCAGACATCGGCACAAAGTGAATATCTTCCAGTTCTAACTCACGTGAGAACTCGGTGTAGTCGTGACGGATGTTATCAAACACTTCCTGACTATAATCCATCAAATCCATTTTATTGATGGCCACAACCACGTGTTTAATGCCTAGCAATGAGGCAATAAAGCTATGTCTGCGCGTCTGTGTTTGAACCCCATAACGTGCATCAATCAGGATAACCGCTAACTGACAGCTGGATGCCCCTGTTGCCATATTACGCGTGTACTGCTCATGCCCCGGTGTGTCGGCGATGATGAATTTACGTTTGGTGGTAGAAAAATAACGGTAAGCAACGTCAATGGTAATGCCTTGCTCACGCTCCGCCTGTAAACCATCTACCAATAAAGCTAAATCCACCTGTTCACCCGTAGTACCTGACTTGGCACTATCACGTGTGACGGCTTCAAGTTGATCTTCATAGATCATCTTCGAGTCATGTAAAAGACGGCCAATCAGCGTACTTTTACCATCATCCACATTACCGCATGTTAAGAAACGTAACATTTCTTTGTTTTCATGCTGCTTCAGATACGCTTCAATATCTGTGGCAATCAGGCTATCTGATTGATATGAACTTGATTCAGTAGTCATCTAGAAATAACCCTCTTGTTTTTTCTTCTCCATAGAACCCGCTTGGTCATGGTCAATCGCACGACCCTGACGCTCAGATGTCGTGGTCAGCAACATTTCCTGAATAATTTCAGGCAAGGTGTCTGCTGATGATTTCACTGCGCCTGTTAACGGATAACAACCTAAAGTACGGAAACGTACTTTCTCCATGCGTGGCTCCTGCCCTTCAGGAATACGCATACGATCATCATCGACCATGATGGTCAGACCGTTGTAGTCAACAACCGGACGTTCAGCAGCATAATAAAGCGGCACAATGGGAATTTGTTCCAGATAAATGTATTGCCAGATATCCAGCTCAGTCCAGTTTGACAGAGGGAAAACACGAATGCTTTCACCTTTATTGACTTTACTGTTATAGATATTCCAGAGTTCCGGTCGTTGCGCTTTTGGGTCCCAACGATGGTTTTTATCACGGAAAGAATAAACACGTTCTTTTGCACGCGATTTTTCTTCGTCACGACGAGCACCACCGAAAGCGGCATCAAAACCATATTTGCTCAATGCTTGTTTTAACGCATCGGTTTTCATAATGTCAGTGTAGCGAGGATGATCAAACGGGTTGATACCGGCTTCTTTACCTTCTTGGTTAGTATGCACAATCAGTTCAAGACCAAGCTCTTTGGCTTTCTCATCACGGAACTTGATCATTTCCTTAAATTTCCATGTGGTATCGATATGCATCAATGGAAATGGGGGTTTACCCGGCGCGAAAGCTTTCATCGCTAAGTGCAACATGACGGCTGAGTCTTTACCAATTGAATACAGCATTACTGGATTCTCAAACTCAGCAGCCACCTCACGCATGATATGGATGCTTTCTGCTTCCAACTGCTTTAAGTGTGTTAATTGTTTTTCAGTCATTATCTTTCTCGTTAGTTAGATTTGACATGCAAGCCGCATTCTTTATTTTCTGGATCTTCCCACCACCAGCGTCCGGCACGAATGTCTTCGCCCATGGTGATAGCTCTTGTACAAGGCGCACAGCCAATACTGGCGTAGCCCTCATCGTGTAATTTGTTATAAGGCACATCATTCGCTCTTAAATAAGCCCAAACATTGCCATTTGACCAGTCCGTTAAAGGACTGAATTTCTGTAAGCCGTGATCATCATCCCACTCAGACACGGGTAACTCAGCACGAGTGACCGACTGCGAACGGCGCATGCCGGTAATCCAGGCTTTTTTGCCAGATAAAGCACGATTCAACGGCACTACTTTTCTGATACCACAGCATTGTTTTCTTAATTCAACACTGTCGTAAAATGCATTTGGTCCGTTATTGGTGACAAATAATTCAACATCGCCGGTGTTGGGGAAAAACACGTCGACTTTTTTATCGTAGTGTTTATTCAACGTTTGCATCAGCTCATACGTCTCTTTTGGCAAACGCCCAGTATCAAGAGTAAAAATATCGATGCCCGGAGCATGTTTGCAGATTAAATCCATCAGCACCATATCCTCAGCACCAAAGCTGGTTGCCAGCGTGGCGGGGAGATAATTCTGTTCAATGTCTTTTAACACTGCGATCACAGCATCTATTTTGGCGGCCAGAGCCGGTTTTATTTCACTCATTGTTTTCTTCTCACACGAATTGTTGTGGTTAACCCCTCTGTTGAGGTGATCTCACACTGCTGCCCATCCTGGGTTAAGCTGTTGAATACTTCATCCACGGCATCACCAGTATTCACCAGTAGGTCTATTGACTGTTCTAATGCCAGTTTCTGCACGGCTTCTCTGGCTTTGATATAGTGCATCGGGCAGCCAAACAGGGTTAAATCGACTTGCTTTATATCAGACATTTTATCCCCACCAGTACAAGTATGACGGCCAGCAATGGACGCATAATGTGATCCGAAATACGAACCCCCAGATGCGTACCAATAAAAATGCCTGGTAATGATCCGGCTAATAAATACACTAATAAGGACCAGTCTACCGTGCCCACGGCTGAATGCCCGAGACCTGCTACAAATGTCAGTGGCACTGCATGAGCAATATCCGTCGCCACAATTTCCACCCCTTTCAGGCGTGGATACAAAAACAACAAAATCACTGCACCAAGCGCCCCGGCTCCCACCGATGAGAGCGTGACCATTACACCAAGCAGTGCCCCGGTTATGACCGTAATCATGGCCTTATTTAATTCATTTTCGCGAATATCATAAAGCGCACTCACCACAGGATGACTTTCCTGTGAACGCAATAATCTGCCTAAAGGCGCTTTGAGTAATAATGCGCTGGAGGTCAAAATCAACGCTATCCCGAGCGCTTTTGTAATAATTTCATTGTGGTTGCCATCGTGCATTCCTGTTGCATTCATAAACCACAACGTTGCCAATGTTGCTGGAATACTGCCCGCAGCCAGACGCCATACGATATGCCATTTGACGACACCATGACGCCAGTAAGACCAGATACCACCTGCTTTGGTGATCGCTGCAAATAACAAATCCGTACCAACAGCAATAGCTGGTTGCACATGAAAAATAAAAATGAGTATGGGTGTCATTAAAGACCCGCCTCCCACACCGGTCATGCCGACCATAATGCCGACAAATAGTCCAGCAAGAAGAAAGCCCCATTCCATTTGTTTTACGCCTTATGTATTACGAAAATGCTGACAAGTTTACCAAAGCGTAATATTCTATCAATGAATATTATTGACTATCTTTATAACTAAATCATATATAGATGAAGCTTCAGCAATTAAAATATGTCCGTGAAATAGCCAGAAGGGATCTGAGTATCTCTGCTGCAGCAAATGCATTACACGCCTCACAACCCGGTGTCAGTAATCAGGTACAGTTATTGGAGGATGAGCTTGGATTACAGATATTCGAACGACACGGTAAACGATTAACCGGCATTACCCCCATTGGTCAGTCTGTCATAGAGATGGCTGAGAGAGTCTTGCAGGATGTCGACAATATTCGTCAGTTAGTAGCGGATAGTAAAACCGAACAATCCGGTACTTTATCAATTGGTACAACACACACCCAGGCCCGTTATGCCTTACCTAGTGCCATTAAAAAATTCTCCGAACACTACCCGAATATTCATTTAAATATGGTGCAAGGCACCCCAACTGAAGTCGGCGAAATGGCAGCGACAGGCAAAATCGATTTGGCCATTGCGACAGAGGGGCTCGCTCAATTCGAATCATTGGCTATTCTGCCTTGTTATGAATGGAATCGTTGTGTTGTTGTTCCGCCTGAACACCCGTTATTGTCGGTGAAAAAGTTATGTCTGGAAGATATCGCGCAATATGAAATTCTGACCTATGTGATGGGCTTTACTGGCCGCGCCAAACAAGATCAGGCCTTTATTGAAAAAGGCTTGCACCCTAACGTTATTTTTACGGCGACAGATGCCGACGTCATCAAAACCTACGTTGAGTTAGAAATGGGGATTGGGATTATCGCCAGCATGGCATTTGATCCTGACAAAGATGCGCCTCTTCAGGCACTGGATGCCAGGCACTTATTTCCACCCAGTGTTACCCACATGGGTATTCGTAAAGGCAGTTATCTTCGAAGTTATATGTATGCATTTATCGAGTTTTTTGCGGCTCATCTTGATAAAAAGACTGTTGAAAAAGCCATCAGTCTTTAAATCTGCCAAGATAATCTTTTTAGTTCACTTTCACTGGGATCATCAATGAACACAACACCTTCCCATACCAAAATAAGACAGCTAATAAAGCAGCTTGAAAACATTATCCCTGAGGAACATCACTATTTACTGTCTGAACTTAATACTGAAATTGAGCAATTAGTGACTGTTTTACCCGATACATTATTATCGGGGGAATACCTCGCTAAACCTGAATTCGATGGTTCATCGGGGTGTTATCGTCGCGGTCAGGAATCAGTATTTTATTGCCCCCGTTGCTATGAAAGACAACAAGATTTAATCGCCACGCAACGTATCAACAGCCGTCTACGTGTATGCCCTCAGTGCAGAGCCAGTATCAAACCTGCCAAATAAATGCCGTGATAAGTTTCTTGCTAGAAAAAAGAGTGTAATTACAATAGAATAATCACCATTCACAGGATGTGACTGCATAAATATAAGGAATGATGCCTCGGGGTGGCGAAAGCCTGAGATGCTCGTTTAAAGAGCGGACCCGATGAACCTGATCCAGTTAATACTGGCGTAGGGACAGGCTGAAATAGATCTTCATCTACACCGCATTGGTGTCTCTCGATTTATTCCCCTGTCCTTTTTGATTCAAAAAAGGATAACCATGAAAGTAAAAACACTTGCCATAGCTGTTTCAACGGCTATGTCATCGCCAGTGGCCTTGGCGGAAGTCACCCCTGCTGACTTACCATCGATGATCGTCAGTGCTGACTTTCGTCCTAACGATGCGCATGACACACCGATTAGTTTAACGACGATCGATCAAGACACCATCGAATCTCGCGGCGCTCAACATATTGAGGACGTTCTTAACCTCGCTCCTAATGTCAACGTCTCCAGCGGTGCGTCACGAGGCCAGTATTTTCAGATTCGCGGTATTGGTGAACGAAGTGAGTTCCAAGCACCACTCAACCCTTCGGTAGGTATGTATATCGATGGCATCGACTTTAGCCGAAGTGGTGGTGCTGCAACTCTATTTGATATTGAGTCAGTCGAGATTTTGCGTGGTCCTCAAGGCACACGTTATGGTGCAAACGGAATGGCGGGCACCATCAACTTGAAAAGTACTGAACCGACAAATGATCTTGCTATGAAGTTTGAATCAACTTTAGCCACTTATAATACTCATGCTGAAGGTATCGCTGTTGGTGGTCCATTGATTGATAATACTTTGCTTGGTCGTTTTTCTGTTCACAGCTATAAGTCTGATGGCTACATGGATAACGACTTTTTAGGTAGAGATAATACTCAAAACCGTGATGAAACCACTGCCAGAGGCCACCTAAAATGGCTTGCCACTGATGACCTGACTATCGATCTTAACGTATTGCATCTCAATATTGACAATGGTTACGATGCATTCACACTTGATAACAGTCGCAACACTTTTTCAGACCAGCCAGGTAAGGATGCTCAAAATACTAATGCCTTTGCTTTAAAAGCAGATTACCGTGCTAATGACAAAGTTCAATTACAATCCAGCCTCAGTTATTCAAAATCCAATCTTGAATATAGTTACGATGATGACTGGTCTTATAAATCACAATTTCCAGTTGATGTCACCTGTGTAGACTCCGATGACTCTAACGATGCATTCACCTGTCCTTATAGTGGTTTCGATCAATATAAGCGTAAACGTGAAAACACCGCTTTAGAATTCCGTGCATTATCAAATGAGAATGGACGTGTTTTTGCTGATACGACGGATTGGACAGTTGGACTATATATTTCAGAACAACGTCAGAACTTGGATCGTACTTATTATTCAAATGCTATTAATAGTGATGCTGTAACAGGATTTGTCACAAAAAATGCCTATAAAACACTAAACACCGCTGTATATGGTCAATTGGATACCGCTCTGACAGAAGATCTCAAACTAATTAGCGGGTTACGCGCTGAGTATTGGGATGCAGACTATAAAGATTCTGCAGGACTTAAAGATGATCCAAACGACTGGATGTTTGGTGGAAAGCTAGGTCTTGAATATCATCTTAATGAGGATCACATGGCCTTCACGACTTTATCTCGAGGTTACAAAGCTGGAGGTATAAACGTCGAACCTAGAATCAGCGATGATCTACGTTCTTTTGATACTGAGTCGTTATGGAACCTTGAAGCTGGTTTAAAATCTTTTTGGCTTGATGGAGACCTTATCACTTCTATTACAGCCTTCTATACACGTAGAAGCGATGCCCAAATAAAAAGCTCGATTCGAGTACCAAAGACATCGGGCAGTGGTACCGACTTTGTTGATTATTTTGTGAATGCTGACAGAGTTAGAAACATTGGTCTCGAAGCAGAGTTAAACTGGTCCATTAACGAAAAATATCGTGTGATTGCTTCTCTAGGGCTATTGGATGCAAAACTTGAAGATTATGAAAATCCCAGGTTATTAGAAGGAGGCACTAAACTAAGCGGTCGAAGAATTGCTCACGCACCTGCCTACCAATTTAATCTGGGTGGTGAGTATTACTTTGCTCCAGGCTGGACTTTTAAAGCGGACATGGAAGGTAAAGACGAGTTTTACTACTCAAACAGCCACAATGCAAAATCCCACTCTTATGTTCTATACAATGCCAGTGTCGAATACAAAAAGGATCAATGGAAAGTCACCTTATGGGGACGTAACTTATTCGATAAAGACTACTACACTCGTGGCTTTTACTTTGGTATCGACCCATCAAAATCATATGCTGAAGAAACCTACACTCAATATGGTGATCCAAGAGTTGTTGGTCTAACGCTTAGCTACGACTACTAATCAGACTAGAGGGCTTATCTAAGCCCTCTTTTTATTTTTTTAAGGAATCATATATGCGCGTTTCTGTTGATATCAGTCTCTACCCACTCACCGAACAATTTGTTGAACCTATTCTGGCATTTATTAAAAAGCTGGAAGACAATCCAAAGCTGAATATTTCACGGAATAATCTGAGCACACAAATCTTTGGTGAATACCGTGATGTGATGGATGCCATGGATGCCGAGATTGAAGCCGTTTTTGAGCAACTACCACACAGTGTATTTGTCCTGAAAATGATCGGTAACGATCGTTACCACGTTGAAGATTAGGCGAAAAGACTCATGATAGATGCCATGATTAATGGCCTGCTGGCGTTATCGGGCTGGGAAGTATTTGCTGCCTTGCTGGGAATGGCTTATGTCATTCTGGCGGCTAGGGAATCGCAATGGTGTTGGCCCATGGCGTTTATCAGTACACTAATCTATACCGTGTTATTTTGGGAAGGTCAGCTCCCTATGCAAGCTTTGCTCAATTTTTATTATATGGGCATGGCGGTATATGGCTTCGTTTTGTGGCGGCGACATCTGCAAAATAATGATGAACTCGTCATTCACAATTGGTCACTTCATTCCAACTTGCTCTTTGTTGTATCAGGCACCATCATTAGTTTTGTACTGGCGTATTATCTAGACAAGAATGAAGCCTCACAACGTCCCTATCTCGACGCGGGCATTACTGTCTTTTCTGTAATGAATACTTGGTTGATGGCGAGAAAAGTGCTGCAAAACTGGTTTTATTGGATCATTATTGATGCGGCATCCGTCGTGTTGTATTTCCAAACGGGTTACTATGCCACCGTGGTGTTATTCTCAATCTACACCGTGCTGGCAATGATAGGTTTTGCCAACTGGATCAAGCTCTACCATAAACAGCCGATACCTCGGACTCACTAAATGCAAGCTGTTATTTTTGATATGGATGGGCTGCTGATTGACTCAGAGCCTTTCTGGAAACAAGCTGAAAAACGTGTATTTTCTGCACTTGGTATTGAAATCACCGATGCGCTATCGGCTAAAACTATGGGCATGACTACCCGCGAAGCAACCGAATTCTGGCTGCATCATGCAGGCCTGTCACTCAGTCAGGACGCCATGGAAAAAGTCGAAAATGATGTCATCGATGAAGTTG
The DNA here is from genome assembly GCF_056859315.1 of Methylophaga sp. F-2. Lineage (NCBI taxonomy): Bacteria > Pseudomonadati > Pseudomonadota > Gammaproteobacteria > Thiotrichales > Piscirickettsiaceae > Methylophaga > Methylophaga sp. F-2. The sequence continues at coordinate 9,852 of NZ_JBSXOF010000016.1, read as the reverse complement.
CCTTATTAACCGCCACGCAAGGCCAGCCACTGCCGGGTGTTCATGATCTGTTGGAACAACTCAAACAACATAAGCTGAAAATTGGTCTAGCGACTAATGCTCCGGCCCGTCTTGTCCCTGTGGTACTGGAAAGACTACATATCACAGCATTATTCGATAGTTATGTCGCCGATGATCACGTGGAACAAGGCAAACCCCATCCTGCTATCTATCAACTGGCTCTGGAACGCATTAACGCTCAAGCAAACCATACCATCGCTTTTGAGGATTCCGTCACCGGTATGACGGCCGCTATTGGTGCCGGTATCCGCACTGTTGTTGTTCCGTCAAAAGCCAATTATCACTTACCACACTATGATGTTGCCGCCTTAAAACTGGAGAGTCTAAACGGGCTTGCCATTCAAGAGCTGCGTGATTTATTTAAATAAGATGGGCTGCTCAAGCCAGTTTCGCAAATCGGTTTCACCAAGAATATTCATCAAAAACAAAAGTAAACGGTAACTTAAGCGACAGTTCGTAAGATCAGGGATGGGCTGATATTGTGAATAGGCTTCGACAAAATGTTTCGCTTGCTGAGGGCTCAGCAGATATTCCAGTATTACCCACTCAACTTCACGGGGTGCTCTGACAAAGGCATCCAAATCCACCACGGCTAATTGATGATTTTCACACTGGCGCAGTTGGTCCCAGCGAAAATCCGGCATGATCGGCACAAACTGTTGAGCTGATAGTCTTCGACATTGTTCATGGCTGAGTTTTAACGTATCTGCAGGGATCGGGATATCACTGCGGCCAGATAAAAACTGAATCGTCTGCTCCAGTCGCACAGGCCAATCATTCGCATTGAATACGGGGTTATCGAGACAACCCCATTGAGATGATATTTGTTGATGCAGTTTGCCCCAGTGATGAGCAAGCTGCGTCAACATGGTATTGTCGATCTTTTCTGCTGTCAGATCCGTCCCATCAAGGTAACGCACCAATACATACTGCCTTGCCTGTTCAGCCACGACATCGGGTATGCTAAAACCACCCTCTCGTTGTAGAAATTGACTGATGATTTGGGTACGAGCTAAAGACTGTGGAAAGTCGAGTTGAAACAGATTATTCATCCCCAGCCAAAACGTTGAGTCTTGCACTCGCGATTGGTGACAGACTTTTAAGATCATCATGCCATCAGCGGTATCACACTGCCAAAGCTGGTGCGTGCTATCAGGAAATTGTGCATCCAAGGCTAATGCAGGTGCACGTAACACCGGCAATGTCGCCTGCTGCTCAACAGTTAATTCAGGATACGAATACATCTAACGTTGCTGTATTACCAAGGTAATTTTTCACCATTGGTATGCCAGAAAGTGCCACTGGTTTCGAGTGTTAACTCTTCCATACGTTGGATGAGACCTGCTGCTGATTCATCTGGATCAATCAATCCACCATGTCCGGTCATATCCGTTCTTACCCAACCTGGATGCAGGATGGCGACAGCAATGCCTTTGGGTTTGAGATCAATTGATAATGATTTCCCGGCGGCATTCACCGCTGATTTCGACATTCGATACGCATAACTACCACCCGAGTCATTATCATCAATCGAGCCCATGCGGCTGGTAATAATACCAACTTTACTGCCCTGTCCCAGATGATTTAATAAAGCCTGAGTGGTCAGTAATGGTCCAAGGCTATTCACACGATACATTCTGACAAAATCATCGATCGCATTATCATCAATTTGCCCAAGACCAATGCCACCGGCAATACCCGCATTATTGATTAGCCAGTCAATTTTTCTGTTCTCTAATGAATCAGCCAGTTTTGCTAAGCTTTTAGGCTCACTGACTTCCACATCTTCAATAATTTCGACATTCAGGGACGTTAATTCAGATGAGGCTTTACGGCAGGTTGCAATAACATGCATGCCTTTTGCGGCAAGCTGACGGCAGAGTTCTAAACCAATTCCCCGGTTACTTCCGGTCACTAATGCTGTTTGTGTCATTTTTCCTCCTCACTTTTGAGTTGCTTCATATTTTCTTTTGAAGGCGACCTTACCACGCCTGACTCTGTCACAATGGCATCGATTAATTCTGCCGGTGTGACATCAAACGCCGGATTCGATACATGAACCTCTGAAGGTGCAATCGGACGTCCATCTATTTCTGAGACTTCTGAACCCGTGCGTTGTTCAATCGGAATCTGACTCCCATTATCAATTGACCAATCAATCGTTGTGGTGGGAGCCACCACCATCAGTTTCACCCCATGATATTTCGCTAATACGGCTAATGAGTAGGTACCAATTTTATTGGCTGTATCACCATTTGAGGCAATTCTGTCAGCGCCAACAATGACCCAGTCTAATTGACCACTCGCCATCAACGCGCCTGCAGCTACATCGGCGTGTAAGGTCATAGGAATGCCTTCCTGCATAAGCTCCCATGCTGTCAGTCTGCTACCTTGCAACCATGGACGGGTTTCATCCACGTAAACATGCTCAATTTTTCCATCGATAAAACCTTGCCGAATAACGCCCAAGGCCGTGCCAAAACCAGCAGTGGCAAGCGCACCAGCATTACAATGTGTCAGCACAATACTGTCATTATCCAGCAAGTCAGCTCCATATTGCCCCATGGTTCTATTGGCTTTAACATCTTCTTGATGTATCTGCTGAGCAAATGTTAACAAGGCGGGTTCTGGTGACTCATATTTAGACAGTGATGCAGAGGCCGTCTTCATACGATCAATCGCCCACGACAGATTCACTGCGGTAGGACGTGATGCAGCTAATCTTTTGAGTGGTGGATTGATTGCCTCCTGCCAGTTTTCTCCAGCACTAAACCAAGCTTCTCTTGCTGCCAACACCACACCATAAGCAGCAGTCACACCAATAGCTGGGGCACCACGAACCACCATCGTTTTAATGGCTTCAGCGACGGCATCGGAATCATGAAATTCCAACCAATTTTCTTTATGTGGTAAAACACGTTGGTCCAATAAATGAAGTCGTTCATCACGCCATAAAATTGGCTCAATAGTCTGCAATAGTTTGGTCAAAACAAGCTCCTGTGATGCTTGATGAATTTTAGTTGTGATTGGTTTGTCATGATAATTGATTAGAATAGGTTTTCATTCAGCTCAACGGTATAATCAAACCCTATGGAAAATGTCGATCTGATAATTAACGCACGCTGGTTAGTCCCCGTCACTGAAGACCAGACCGTGTTAGAAAACCACGCCATCATTATCAAGGATGCACGTATTTTAGCGCTTCTGCCACAGCAACAGGCAAAACAGCTTTACTCAGCCAATGCGACTCATGATCTGAATGAGCATTGTTTAATACCTGGTTTAATCAATAACCATGCCCATACCCCCATGTCGCTGTTTAGGGGACTGGCTGATGACTTACCTTTAATGACTTGGCTGAACGATCATATCTGGCCCGCAGAAAAAGCCTTTGTTAGCGATCTGTTTGTGGAAGCGGGCAGTGCACTGGCCATTGCAGAGATGATTCGGGGTGGCACTACCTATTTCAACGATATGTATTTTTTTCCGGAAGCCACGGCCAGAGTTGTTGATACATCAGGTATTCGAGCCAGTCTAGGTATTGTTGTTATTGAGTTTCCGACAAACTGGGCCAGCTCAGTAGAAGAATATTTACATAAAGGCCATCAATTACACGATCACTATCGTCATCACCCACGGATTAATACGATTTATTCACCGCATGCCCCATACACTGTCGCAGACAAAACACTGGAGCAAATCATTACCAATGCTGAAGAAATGGATATGCCGATCAGTATGCATATTCACGAAACAGCAGATGAAATATCACAGAGCGTTGCAGAGTTTGGGGTTAGGCCGCTTGAGCGTTTGAAACAAATCGGCCTGCTCTCGCCCCGACTACTCGCTGTGCATATGACACAACTTAATGACCAAGAAATCACATGGTGCGCCGAAGCGGGTGTTCACATCGCTCATTGTCCTGAGTCTAACTTAAAACTGGCCAGTGGCTTTTGCCCTGTTGCTGAACTGCAAAAAAATAATGTGAATGTCACGATTGGCACCGATGGCGCTGCCTCAAATAATGATCTGGATATGTTTGCAGAAATGCGTCAAACAGCTTTACTTGCAAAAGCAGTAGCCAAAGATGCTGCCGCGGTGCATGCTCATAATGTGCTAGAAATGGCGACTATCAACGCAGCAAGATCATTAGGACTAGACCAGGAAATAGGATCACTCGAAGTAGGAAAACAAGCTGATATCGTTGCGGTGAAGTTATCGGATATCGAAACACAGCCTGTTTTTGATGTCGTATCTCAGTTGGTTTACGCCGCCAGTCGGGATAAAGTCACCGATGTTTGGGTCGCAGGTAAACAGCTACTCAATTCCCGTCAACTAACGACATTAAACGAATCAAAAATTATCCAAGATGCTCAGCAATGGGCAATAAAAATAGGATCACTCGGTCAATGAGCCAAAAACAAGCAAACGTCGACTTAAATGAAGTAGCAAAATTTGATGCCTTAGCATCCAGTTGGTGGGATCTGGAAGGTCAATCGAAACCGTTACATGATCTTAATCCAATTCGTTTGGCTTATACCGCAGAGCGAACATCATTAAAAGATGCCAACGTGATTGATGTTGGTTGTGGTGGTGGCATTCTTTCAGAAGCGCTGGCAAAAAGTGGGGCCCATGTCACTGGTATTGATATGGGCGAGATGCCACTTAATATTGCCAAGCTTCATGCGTTGGAAGAAGGTTTGACGATCCATTATCAACAGATCACCGCAGAAGAAATGGCTGCGCAAAATAAAGAACAATATGATGCCGTTACCTGCCTCGAAATGTTAGAACATGTGCCGGATCCAGCATCTATCATCAGTGCCTGTGCAGATTTAGTTAAACCGGGTGGTGATGTGTTCTTTTCCACATTAAACCGTCATCCCAAAGCCTATCTTCTGGCTGTGCTTGGCGCTGAATATATTATGAAAATGCTACCAAAAGGCACCCATGACTATAAACGCTTTATTCGTCCAGCTGAGTTATCTGCCTGGTGTCGCCAAGCAGGACTGAAAGTCAAAGATGTGACAGGAATGAATTACAATCCTTTGACGCGTCAATTTAGTCTTGGAAACGACGTCAAGGTCAACTACCTCATCCACTGCAAAAAAATCTGATATGGCAAAATACGATGCTGTTTTTTTTGATCTGGATGGCACCCTTGTTGATACCGCACCAGACTTAGCTTACGCACTTAATCAGGTTTTGCTTGAATACAATAAATCGCCACTGCCTCTCGAAACAATTCGCCCTGTGGCCAGCGATGGTAGTCCGGGATTAATCAAACTCGCTTTTGGGATCTCAGCTGAAGATCCTGAATATACGACGATACAAACACGATTTATTGAACTTTATCGTCACCATATCAACCGGGAATCCAGGCTCTTTGACGGTATGGAAAATGTTCTACAAACCATAGAAAAAGCAGGCTTGAAATGGGGAGTGATTACTAACAAACCTGCATTTCTGACCGATCCTTTAATGCAGGCATTAAAGCTGAATCAGAGGGCGAGTTGTATCGTGAGTGGAGATACCACGGCCAATAGCAAACCTCATCCAGATCCAATGTTATTTGCATGTAACGCCTCTGCCGTTAAGCCAGAAAACTGCTTATACATCGGCGATGCCCAACGCGATATCGAGGCTGGGAATATTGTGAATATGGATACGCTCATCGCTCATTACGGTTATTTAAAAAGTACTGACCAACCAGAAACGTGGCAGGCGAAAGCCACGATTTATAAGCCTGAAGAAATCCTCAACTGGATTTAACTATTGCGTTATGACAACGAATAAAAATCTGGCTGCTGCTTATGATTTCTGCTTAAAACTTGCAAAGTCGCACTACGAAAACTTTCCTGTCGCCTCAGTTTTACTTCCTAAAAGGTTAAGAAAACCGATTGCTGTTATCTATGCCTTTGCTCGCACTGCCGATGATTATGCTGATGAAGGTCAGCTCACCAAAGCAGAACGAATAACCAAGCTACAAAACTATCGTTCGCATCTCACTGAGATAAGTGATGGTTCATACACAGGTGATGATCCGATCTTTATTGCTCTTGATGATGTGATCACACACTTTCAGTTACCCATCTATTTATTTGATGATTTGTTATCGGCTTTTATACAGGACGTTGTCAAAAACCGCTATCAGACAATGGAAGAAGTTCTGCATTACTGTCAACGTTCTGCTAATCCTGTAGGTCGTTTATTACTACACTTAAATGGTCAGCCAACACAACAACAGTTAGTAGAGTCTGACGCCATCTGCACATCGTTACAATTGATTAACTTTTATCAGGATATCCTGCAAGACAAACAGGAAAACAACCGCATTTATATCCCCCAGCAGATGCTTACAGAGGCTGGGCTGAATGAGGATGACATTACCCTGGCAAATAGCCGGAAATTAGCACCTCTGCTTCGTCATTTATTCCAACAAACGATGGCTCTGATGAATGAAGGACTGGAACTCGGTAATGGTATTAAGGGACGCTTAGGCTGGGAAATCAGAGCGATGACATTAGGTGGACTGGAAACATTAAACAAATTATCGGCACAAGATGATGAGAACATATTGAGCCGACCAAGATTAACGCGCAGAACACAGTTAAAAATTTTATTGTTCAGTCTCTCAAAATCGCACTTAAAACGCCGCTAAAATCAGCTTTAAAGATTCTCATAGCGGTTTGCATCGAATACCCCCGCATCAATGGGATTTTGTTCACGTTGCCACTGAGTGAAATCATGAAAAATTTGCCAGAACTGTGGATGTGTTCTGCGGACACCCCACTTCAGTACTAGGGCATCAAATTCTTCTTCAGATGTCGCTTTCATCAAGGCTTTCTCGAACGGTTCCAGTTCCTCAGCATTAATATCAAAGATAAAGTTAGGATAACTTCCGGCAATTCCCGGATAAACCGTTAAACTGTCTTTTTCAGGTTTATAGCGAAGTGACTCACCAAACAGAAAAGCCACATTACTGTGATAACGATTGCGTATTAGGGAATAAACTGTTCTTTCATCACCATGCTTCACCCGTATAAATGTTAACTCAGGCAGAAACTGTAGCCCTGACTTTTCCTTAAATCTAGCTTCCGTTATACGACTTAACCGTGAATCAGCTTGTTGTATCCAGTCAGTCTGTGACTTCCTGAAACATTGCTGATTTTGACAACGATTAATCGCATCGTTTGCAGCAGCGTTAACCTGACTAGATTGCTTTAATAATCGATTGGCCAGCTCATTTTTGGTATCCTCAGACAAGAATTTTTCAGCAGTTCTACTATCAACATCAAGCGGTGCATAGGTGAAGTAAGTTTTGACTACGCCCATACCTTGGTACCAATCCTCCAACACTGACTTTCGTTTGTCTTTAGGCAATAATCGAAGAAAATTATGCTCGGCACCATTACGGATTAAATCAAAATATAACCGCGTTTGAAGTTGATGAGCTACATTGCCAAATAAATCAAAATTAACCACTAACTCATAATAGGTTCGCTCAAATAATGGAAAATCCATCCACCAAATCGTTTGAGGAACCTGTCCCACCATACCTTTAACAACACTGGCATTATCGAAGTGCCTGAACACGGTCAGAAACGCATTAGTATTACTGCCATCGCCGTCCCAGATAGCATTAGTCGAAGTCCAGTTTATCGGTGCATCTCGATAATGTTGATCTCTTAAAGATAAATAAGCATTGCGTTTATCTTTATATTTATCCCAATTATCTTTTGCCTCTGTCAGGTTGTCGTCCTGTCCAGGCAAACCTAGAAGTGGCTCTACTTTTTTCCTATAGCTAGGATCAGTGATGAAAAGATCATTGGCTGGATCCTGATACATCACCCAAAACTGATCACGGATCACATCTGTTGCGATTTGACCGCGACAAACAGGGCCTCTAATAAACGTTCGTGTGAAATATTCGGCATGTTCCAGCAAGAACCGATATCTGGCTTCAGCCGGTATCGCAGAATACGTTAAAAAGGGATTAGCTCTATCTTCATAATCATAACCAGGCATAGTATTTATTTGCCATGGCTCTGAGAAGAAGAGTTGCTCTATATGTTTTTTTAGCTTCTCATCAAACAAAAATGTTATGTGACGTTTATGAACAGTAATCCCTTTTACTAATCTTAATCTGTAATAAATTGGCTGTCCTGGATCAGAATTTGGAAGACGGGTTTTTACAATTGAAATTGGCTTACCTGTCGGTGTATAGGATCTAACAAGTTCAAAGAAATGGGTATTTTGACCTTGGTTCTCAAAGTACAGATGAGCTAGAAAAAGGTGCTCAAAAAGCCACCTGGAAACTAACCTACGCGGATTAGATGTTTGATTAAGGTATGTTTCCCATTTTTTTATTGCTGATAATTCTTTTTGGCTTAGCTTAACCTCATTTATATTGACTTTAGCGCCCTGATATAACCAACCACTGATTGTGGAGAATTCATCATCTGTAAGTCCGGAGACGGCAAATGGCATCCCTGTTAGAGGATGTTTCTCTTCATATTCAGCAATCGTATCGAGGGTTGGACATTGGTTATCTCGGCGAATACTAATATCAAGATCATCCGGTAACTTACTGTTGTCTCTAAATTGATGAGTTTTTCCCAGAGCTAACATTCTATATAACAAGCTAGCTTGTGCATCATGCCCGGTAATAATCGAGTGAAACCCAGCTTCTTGCCATTCTTCTTGCGAATGGGCATCTATAAATAAGCGTGTCGGTGTAATAGGCTCCTTCCTTGTCCCATCATAAGCATTTAATTTGGTGGCACCACGCAGGAATCCCTCTGTAGATTCCATTTTTAACTGGCATGGCGCATCAAAGCAGCCGTGACAAGCAACACATTTTTCTTCAATAATCGGTTTTATCTCAGAAGCATAATCAACATCTATTGTACGTGGAAGAGGTAGATTATTATTGAGCACAAGCTCTTGAGTGTCATCTAAACAGGCCGTCACTAAGCAGGCGATAAAAAGGTAAATAAGTGTTTTGTACATTAATCGCCTTGCGAAATTCTAATATTTTAAAGCTCATATTTTACTTCAAATTAGTGACAGGCTGGTTAACCTAAGTGAAGAATTCAGGCTATCGACAATACCCAAGTAACAACTATTTTCACTAACTTTCTATATACGATACCCATGTTGATAAACATCCAGCAGAAATTCTAAAGCGAACCAACATTTGTAATGATCAAGATCTTTGTCTATTGATGAGCACTCTCTTTGTATTAACTTCATTAACATTTACCAGGATATGCTGTATGCCGTCCATGTAGAGCGATTGGCAGTCACTTCGTTCAAAGTAGGTCATATATCTAGATTACAGACAATAAAAAAGGTCACCATTATTTAAGATGAGCTATTCTAATATCCAAAAGCCTGTCGGTGATCTACTTTATTGCCTGCATCTCTGTAGGCGCCCCTTCAGGTTTGCTTCACTTATTCAAAAGGCTTATCGCCAAGGATGGAATCTATGCAAAGCAATCTCTGGCACATTGCTTATCGCTGCTTTTTGTTAGTCACAAGCAAGTGATGTGAGCCAGCCATACAGGCACGATTACTCGTCACAGGGTGTGTTGCCCAGCACAGGCAGGTTAATATAAAACAGTGAGACATAAAAAAGCCCATCCGTTGGGATGGGCTTCTCTTGTATATAAAGCCTGGCAGTGACCTACTTTATCGCCTACATCCTTGTAGGCGCCCCTTCGGGTTCGCTTCGCTCATTCAAAAACGCTCCCGACGTTTTTGTCACGGCGTTCAAGTAGGTTATGGTCT
>NZ_JBSXOF010000015.1:0-394265 GCF_056859315.1 Methylophaga sp. F-2 | reverse complement strand
TTACCGTAGTAGAACATGTTCAGATCTGGATCGTATGAATACCAACCCCATGTTGTACCACCACCAATTTTCCATTGGTCACCTTGCCAAGTTTTCAAAGATGAATCTTTGCCAACTGGTTTCAGCATAGACATGGTTTTGCTTGGATCAACTAACATTTCTTCATCAGGACCCGTGCTGTACGCTTTGTATTTAACGTTACCATCTAAGTCATAGGCTTGAACGTAACCACGTACACCAAACTCACCACCTGAAATACCGACGATGACTTTATCTTTGAATACGTGAGCTGCTGCAGTGCTAGTCGCACCACGTTTTGGATCATCACGTTTGTCAGACCAAACTACGCTACCATCAGCGGCATTCAGAGCAACTAATGTTGTATCCGCTTGGTTCAGGAAGATTTTTCCATCGCCATAGCTTAAACCACGGTTAACCGTGTCACAGCACATAACAGGTACTGTTTCATCGTAGTTTTGTTTGGGTTCATATTTCCATTTGATCGCACCGTCGTTGTTTAAGTCCAACGCATAAACGATGTTTGGAAATGGTGTGTGAACGTACATAGTACCGTCGATAACCAAAGCGTTACCTTCGTGACCACGTAAAACACCGGTTGAGAAAGACCATGCCATGTTTAAATCTTTGACATTGTCTTTGTTGATTTGTGTTAATTCAGAGTAACGTGTATTCGCATAGTTACCTGCTGGCATAACCCAGTTGTTTTCATCTTTTTGCATTTCCAATAATTCATCAGCTACTGCCAGACCTGGAACAGCTAATGTCATCATTGCGATTGATAAAGTTTTCAGCTTCATAAAGTTTTCCTCTTTATTGCTTTCTAGTTATATACGACACGAAAATTGTTCAGTGTTGAACCTCATGCGTAGGGCAACAATAATCTTGAAGAAAACGTTAGTCAAGCATATTTCCCATCTTTTTTATGATATTTTACTTATAACTTTCGGGAATTTTTTCCCGAAAGCATAAGTGGATGAAATTTATATCTTTTTTACTTGGTACAGGTTTTTAGTCCTGTTTTAGTCCTGATTAAGAATCCAGTCAAGAGCTAGTTCGATTGCTTCCAATGTGCGCTCACGACCCAGTAATTGGAGTGTCACATCCAATGAAGGTGACACTGTATTTCCTGTGATAGCCACCCTGATTGGCTGGGCAACTTTCCCCATACCTACTTCATGCTTTTCGGCACAGACTTTTATTTCTGTATGGATGGGTTCAGCAAGCCAATCTGTAATTTGTGATAAGCGTGTTTTCATATCTTGCAACAAAGGTAAGCTCGTCTGGTTCAGGTTTTTCTTTGCTGCCTTCTCATCATAGCTGCTGACTTTTTCATAGAAGAAAATACTGCTATCAGCCATTTCGACAAGCGTTTTTGCACGTTCCTGATAGAGCTCAGCAATTTGCTCAAGCGTAGGCCCTGCAGACAAGTCGACTGACCGTTGCTCCATATGCCAAGCCAAATGTTTTGCAATATGGGATGCAGGACTATTTTTGATATATTGCTGGTTCAACCACAGTAGCTTCTCAGTATTAAAACTAGAAGCTGCTCTGTTAACATCCTCAATATCAAAAAACTCGATCATTTCTTGTATCGAAAACACTTCCTGATCACCATGTGACCAACCCAGTCTCACTAAATAGTTTAATAATGCTTCTGGTAGATAACCTTGATCGCGATAACTCATGACACCTACCGCGCCGTGGCGTTTTGACAATCTGGCACCATCATCACCCAAGATCATCGGCACATGAGCAAACTTCGGTGGTTCAGCACTAAGAGCGTTGAAGATATTAATTTGTCTGGGTGAATTATTGAGATGATCGTCACCACGTATTACATGGGTCATCTGCATATCCATATCGTCGACAACGACAGTTAAGTTATACGTGGGGGTGCCATCAGGACGTGCAATAATCAAATCATCCAGCTCAGCATTTTTAAATTCGACATCACCTCTAATCATATCTTTCACCACAACACTGCCGGATGTTGGATTTTTGAAGCGAATAACAGGGTCAATGCCAGGTTTAGGTGCTGTTAAATGTCTGCAACGCCCGTCATAGCGAGGCTTTTCTTTGTTGGCGCGTTGCTTTTCACGCATCTCTTCCAATTCATCTTTAGAACAATAGCAATAATAAGCATCACCTTGTTCCATCAGCTGCTGAATGATTTCTTTATAACGATCGAAACGTTGAGTTTGATAAAAAGGCCCTTCATCATAATCGAGCCCCAACCAGGACATACCATCGAGAATCGCTTGTACAGATTCAGCCGTCGAACGTTCAAGATCGGTATCTTCAATGCGAAGTACAAATCGACCACCATGTTTACGGGCGTAAAGCCAGGAAAACAAGGCTGTTCTCGCCCCACCAACATGTAGATAACCTGTTGGACTTGGTGCAAAACGGGTACGTATAGTCATGTTAGAAACTCTCAACTGGATTGATTCAATAAAGGCCGATATTGTACCAGTTGAAAGCCCATATATCGCGATTCTGATCAATGGACGAATATTTACAGAACCACTGCGCCCTAATGCTTTTATGGAAACAAAGATATCTAGTTTTAACCAGATAATTTCGTGATATCAGCCGACACAAGCAGAACAAGGAACTTTTCCCATACATAACTTCTCAAAAATCTTACAATAACAATAACGACTTATTGGGAGAGAAAAATGTTTAGTCGATTATCAACAATAACACTAGTGGGTTTGGCCTTTCTTATGAGTAGTTACTCGATCATGGCAGCAACGCCGGAAGAACCCGTATGGCCTGCGCTTAAACAAACTTACTTTGGTGACAAAACAATACAAGATGATGCAAATGATATATTAGTTTTGGAAGCACCAAAACGTGCTGAAGACGCAGCCATTGTTCCAATCACGATAAAATCATTAAAACCACAAACAAAAGATAACTACATAGAAAACATATACGTATTTATCGATAACAACCCGATGCCTTACTCGGCAAAGTTCCACCTTTCCCCGAACCTAGGTAGCGTGGATTTATCAACTCGAATGAGGGTTGATCAATATACCTATGTTCGCGCTGTCGCCGAAATGAACGACGGCAGTTTATATATGGTGTCGCGCTTTGTGAAAGCCTCTGGTGGCTGTAGTGCTCCTGCTGGCAAAGATGCCGCCGCCGCATTAGCACGTTTAGGCAAAATGCAGCTAAGAATGCGTCAACCAACCATCGGTGAACCGGTTCAGGCGCAGATGATCATCAGTCATCCCAACTACAACGGACTACAATTTGATCAAAAGGCACGTAAATACATACCGGCACATTATGTGGATAAAATTGATATCAGCTATAACGGTCAACCCTTAATAAGTGTTGATGCTGGAATATCTATCAGTGAAGATCCAAGTCTTCGATTCACATTCACACCTGAAGAACATGGAAAATTAGAAGCGAAAGTACGTGATACTCAATCAGAAGAGTTTGAAATAGAAAAAGACATTTAACCGAACCACAAATAAAAAAGGCCGCTTAAGCGGCCTTTTTTATTTGAACATTTATTAATTGTGAATACGACACTCTTTATAAGCTGTTTCATTCACTTGTTCGAAAAGTTTTAAACCTTTCTTAAGGCCTTTGTCGTCTCTGAACTCCGCCCCTTTATCAGCAGGTAGGTTCTTGTACATAAAGCCAGCACTAATATCTTCAAACTCTTTTTCGGAAAAGGCTTCTGCCATTTTATCCGCCACACAAGAACATTTATGAACACCTTCATAAACATTCATTTTAGGATTAGCTTCCATACAATCCATCACAAAATGTACACGGGTTACCGTAGAAAAATCATTGGACATTGCCATTGTTGGCAGTAACGCCAAACCTGTAGCAAACAACGTAGCAGCTCCAGCAATCTTCATTCATTCTCTCCTATAAATTATTATTCATCAGTTTGGATGAGTTGTGACTCAGCCTTATAGTATTAAGTTCCACTTATCCTGATTTTGATACAGAATTAGGTAGACATATTACATGAATTCTTCACCATCTTCCGCCATCGCAGATAGACGAAAAACGCTTTATTTTCACACAAGAGCAACATCAGGTAGAATTTCTTATTCATTCAGACACTATTAATACAGGCGGGAGATAGCCAAATGAAAAAATTGTTATTGCACTTGGATACCGATCCAGTTGCCAGCACCTTCGACCAAGCAGTGGCTTATGATGCTGGAGTCGATAACATTATTGCTCATGGCGGCGCGACACGTGACAATGTCACACCACATGTCCACGGCATGATTTTTACTCGTGGCGGTAAAAACTTAAAAAATAGCGCGATTTTCATCGGTGGCTCAAATGTCCCTGCCAGCGATCTGGTTGGTAAAGCAGTTAAAAAAGCGTTTTTTGGTCCAGTCAGCGTATCGGTTATGCTTGATCCTAACGGCTCAAATACCACTGCCGCGGCTATCGCCCGAAAAGTGCTAACAGATTACGATGTGAAAGATAAAAACGTTGTTATTTTAGGTTCAGGCCCTGTTGGCCAACGTACTGCACTTTATATGCTGAGAGAAGGCGCAAAAAAAGTCACCTTAACTTGCCGCAGCATGGAAAGAAGTAAAGCAACCGTCAAGGAAATGAAAGAACATTACGGTGTTGAGGTTCTACCAGGTGAAACACGTAGTGATGAAGCGGTTAAACGTGTCTTATCTGATGCTAATGTTGTGATTGCTGCCGGACCAGCTGGTGTCTGTGTTGTGCCGGAGATGGCACTGGAAAACAATACATCTATTGAGGTGGTGGCCGATGTAAACGCTGTACCTCCCCTCGGTGTGGCAGGTATGGAAGTTATGGATAATGGCACAGAGAAAAATGGCATGCGTTACTACGGCGCAATTGCCATTGGTAACTTCAAAATGAAAGTCCACCGTGGCGCTATCGCTTCACTTTTTGAAAGTAATGATGCCTTTTTGGATGAAACCACGATTTACGACATTGCCTGCAAGATTGATAACGAACAGTGAAACAACAAACTGCTGAAGCTGAAAGCCTGACGGCAATGTCATCTGTTACCGTTCAGGCTCCGGCCAGGCTCCATCTGGGATTTCTTGATTTAAATGCTGAAATTGGTCGCAAGTTCGGTAGTATCGGCGTGGCGCTCAATAGCCATCACACCATCATTCAAATATCCCCCGCTGAGAACTTCCTTATTCAAGGTAAAGACCTGACGGATAATTTGAAACTGAAAATCAGGCAAATTTGCGAACGTTTTTATGAAAGTATCGGTAGTCAGATTCCTTCAGCAAACCGATGCATCAATATTTGTGTAAAACAAACCATTCCTGAGCACTCAGGTCTGGGGTCTGGGACACAACTGGCCTTAACTGTAGGTACGGCCCTTGCCAAATTTCATGGTATATCAATCTCCACACCCTCTATCGCGAAGCAGCTAGGTAGGGGGAAACGCTCAGGTATCGGCATTGCTACTTTTGATCATGGCGGGTTTGTGATTGATGGTGGATTAAAACCAAACCAGACTGTACCTCCTATTCTGGCTCATATGGATTATCCGGCAGACTGGAAAATAGTATTGGTTATGGATCCTCATCATCAAGGTATACATGGCACTGCCGAGGTACAAGCGTTCCATGAACTACCTATTTTCCCTCAAGAAAATGCACGATTAATTAGCCATTTGACATTGATGTGCTTGTTACCTGCACTCATAGAGAAGTCTTGTGATGACTTTGGCAAAGCAGTCACCGATATTCAAGCTTTAATTGGTGATCATTTTGCAAAAGCACAGGGTGGAAGATATACCAGCAAGCGAGTTGAATCTTGCTTATTAGAAGCACAAAGATTAGGTCATTCAGGAGTAGCACAGAGCTCATGGGGACCAACTGGCTGTATCTTTGTCGAAAATGAGGCTAAGGCAAAACAATTAATCGAGCATCTTACCCAGTTTGCCAAAACCACTTTTTCGGATGGTAACGCCCCCATCTTTATTCAGACATCTGCTGATAATCATGGTGCAGTTATTGAATCCTCTATGTAAGTGTGGCTATTATCACAACTCCAGCCGTAATTTGATTTTATTATAAGGATTAATTATGTCCAAACGTTCGATTATTCACATGCTCAATCCAATGAAGCATAACAGCCCTTTTGACATTAACATGGCGTTAGACGCTGGTTACGATGTACTCATTCCATACTCTCATGTTGAGTTGAGTGAAGTCGCAGGATTAACTCAAGATGCCATATTTTCCCGTGGCCCTTCTGGCGTGAAAAAAACAGGAATGTTCATTGGTGGCCGTGATATCGGATTAGCCATGGACATGCTGGATTCAGCCAAAAAATCGATGGTGCCACCATTTGAGATTTCAGTATTTGCAGATCCAAGTGGTGCATTTACCACTGCAGCAGCTTTGGTTGCTTGTGTCGAACGTGAACTAAAAAGCAAATTTCAGCAAGAATTAAAAGGGGCTAAAGCCGTTGTATTTGGTGGAACAGGTCCAGTAGGTATTGCCACAGCAGTCATTGCTGCACTCCAAGGTGCTGAAACTGCGATTGTTGATCACTTTTCTATTGATACAGCACTTGAATTTGCAGCAGAAGCTAAAAAACGTTACGGCGTCGATTTACGTGGAACAACGGCAGCATCTGATGCTGACAAGGCTCGTCTATTATCTGATGCAGATATCGTTTTCTGTGCGGCAAAAGCCGGTGTTCAAGTGTTAAATGCTTCTGTACTTCGTGATGCGACAAAACTCAAAGTTGCTGGTGATGTCAATGCGGTTTCACCTCTGGGTATTGAAGGCGTTAAATTAATGGACTTTGGTGCACCTCTGACTCATGCTACGAATTCACCTGATGCAGTAGGGATTGGTGCCTTGGCTATTGGTGATATTAAATACAAATTACAGCAAGCTTTACTGAGAGAAACCCTAGAATCAGAAAAACCTGTATATCTTGATTTCCGTAATGCTTTTGAAGGTGCGCGTAAACTGGTTTAACACAGTCAGGCTATGCCACAAGGGCAGTTACCTTTACTCATATTTGCGCAAACTGCTCGATTTATTGCACAGTCCGCGGCCCAACTCGGTTACCAGACCTGGGTTGCGGACTGTTTTGCAGATACAGATACCCAGCGCGTTTCCGATCGATTACTTCGCTTACCTTCGTTAGATAAACTCACAATAGCCTCCTTGCTCTCATCGCTTGATTCTCTGAGCCAACAGCAGCCGTGTATGTTGATTTGTGGCGCTGGAATCGAACGTTTTTACCCTGTTCTGGAACAGTTACCCCCTCATATTCAACCATTAGGCAATACCTTCCATACTTTTGAACAACTACGCTCAGCTGATCAGTTTTTTCCATTACTCGACAGACTAGGTATTCCTTATCCTGAAACTCACCTCATCAGCCCTCCAGACAAAAATAAAAGGCGCTGGCTCAGTAAGGATATGAAGAGTTGTGGGGGAACACATATTAAACACACCAATCTTTACTCTGATGAACAGGTGATTTTCCAGGAATATATCGAAGGTAAATCTGCTTCAGTAAGCTTTATTGCTGATGGAAAGGCTGCTTCAGTCCTTGGTTTTAATGAACAGATTCATGACAAACACACCTTCACCTTACAACAGCTTACTAACCAGATTGCTCTCAATCCATCTTCACAACAAAAAGTAAGCACAGCGTTACAGCAACTCATTACAGCAACGGGTTTTAAAGGGTTTGGCAGTCTCGATTTTCTAATCGATGAGGCAGACAATATCTACATTCTTGAATTGAATCCAAGGCTATCTGCCTCAGCAGAACTCTATTCCAACTCAGGTGATATTTTACGCAGACATATTCAGGCTTGTATGAGCACCCAAGCAGATAATCTAGCTTATCAAGACATACAAAAACATAGCATACGAACATTATCTTATTTGTTTGCTGATAAAAATTATCGTGTTCGTGAAAAAGCAAACTGGCCACCTCAGGCTCACGATATTCCTTCTGACCAGCAGATGATTCATTCAGATCAACCTATCTGTACATTAGTCATCGATACTGAGTTCGAACATGCGTGCCAGAATATTCGTCATCAACTGGAAACTGAGATAGTGAAAAATTGTCTTTATCCTGCTTGAAAATAGCAGGGACTCTACCCATATTAACCATGATTCATTAAGACAGGATTGAATGCATGAAACGCATATTACTTTTTCTTGGCACCAATATAGCTGTACTCGCCGTATTAAGCATTACAATGAGATTGCTGGGCATTGACAGTCTATTGGATGAGCAAGGTGCAGGCCTTGATATGAATGCCTTGATTATCTATGCAGCCGTTATTGGTTTCAGTGGCTCCATCATTTCGCTGCTTATCTCAAAATGGACAGCTAAACATCTGACAGGCGCCCAGGTCATTGAGCAACCAAAAAATGACACAGAACGCTGGCTGGTCAATACCGTTAAACGCTTAGCACAACAAGCGAATATTGGTATGCCAGAAGTCGCTATCTACAACTCTCCACAACCGAATGCCTTCGCAACCGGTGCGAACAAGAATAATGCACTTGTTGCCGTAAGCACAGGTCTTATGCAATCCATGACTCAGGATGAAGTAGAAGCCGTACTGGCTCATGAAGTAAGCCATATCGCTAACGGGGATATGGTGACAATGGCCTTAATTCAGGGTGTCGTGAACACCTTTGTTATTGTTTTATCTCGCGTCATTGGTCATCTCGTCGATAGAACCGTATTTAAGGTAGAACGTGGCCATGGCCCGGCATTCTGGATCACTTCAATTATTGCCGAGCTAGTGCTTGGTATTCTGGCGAGTATCATCGTGATGTGGTTCAGCCGTCAGCGTGAATTCAGAGCTGATGCCGGTGCTGCCAGTCTGGTCGGCGCTCCCAAGATGGTGGCCGCACTGCAACGTTTAGCAGGCACATCAACCGAACCATTACCTGATCAGCTTCACGCTATGGGCATCTCCGGAGGCAAAGGCGGCGGGCTGTCAGCATTATTTATGACGCATCCACCGTTAGAAGAGCGCATCAACGCCTTACGTGGAAACCGATAATGATCAATAAAAAAGCCGGGCAAGCCCGGCTTTTTTTACGTTAAAGCTCATCATCTTCAAAGTTATAGTTCATCTCTGCTGACGGTTCATGAATATAATAGCCTTGGGCATAATCTACGCCTAAACGCCACAATAGAGCTAGACTATTAGCATCAGATACAAACTCAGCGATCGAGCGTTTACCCGCTTCTTTTGTCATCTCAATAATCGCTTTAACAGCCGCCTGATTTTCAGCATCATGTGCCATATTTTCGACAAACGTGCCGTTGATCTTTAAATAATCGACATTAAACGCTTTGAGACTATTGGAGAAATCGATGCCGGAGCCGAAATGTTCCAGACCAAACTCACAGCCTAAACTCTGTAAACGCTCGATAACATGACTCACTTGCTCAACATTATCAATCGCCATTGTCTCACTTACTTCAAAAATGAGAGACCGAGCTGTCAGCTGTTGAGCGGATAATGACGCAGACAACCAATCAACAAAAGCTTCTTCATGCAGACTTTGTTCAGATAACTTGATAAAGAAGCGTGTTTTAGGAAACCGTTGACGATGAATGGTTAATGCCTTTAACGCACTTCGAATTACCCATTTATCAATTTCCGTCATCATTTTTAACTGAACGGCATGATGAATAAATTTATCCGCAGCAATAAATTCATCATTCACCTGGAGTCGGAGTAGTACCTCATAAAATTCCTGTTCTTCTCCATGTAAACTCACAATAGGTTGATAAAACAAAGTGAACTTATCTTCCTGCAGTGCTGTTTGCAGCTGTTTGTGCCAGACTTCGCTCGACTGTTGTTCAATTTCACTGCTTTGAGCATGAAAACGCATCACCTGATTACCACCCGCATGCTGTGCTTTCATCGCCGCTCTATCTGCATTTTCCAATACAGCCTCAGCCGTTAGCTGACTTTCATTGATTCGGGCGATACCAACACTACAGTGTAAATCAATCGTTTTACCCGCCACATGCGACACATAATCATCGATGGTTCTGCGGAAAGATTCAGCTCGCTCATCAATATAGGCGTCATCATGATGAGGAACAATTATCGTAAATACCTGATCACCGTAATGACCAATAACTTCATGTTCAGCAAGATTATTCTGTAACAAGTCAGATACACTTTTTAGAATAACTTCACTGGTACCTAATCCTACTTTTTCTTTAATGGATAAAAAGTCATCCAATG
Organism: Methylophaga sp. F-2; assembly: GCF_056859315.1. Taxonomy (NCBI): domain Bacteria; kingdom Pseudomonadati; phylum Pseudomonadota; class Gammaproteobacteria; order Thiotrichales; family Piscirickettsiaceae; genus Methylophaga; species Methylophaga sp. F-2. The sequence goes on along the minus strand of NZ_JBSXOF010000015.1, from coordinate 383,992 downwards.
TCAGATATAAAAGCTGTGCATCACCTTCACCCTCAGCAGCACGACGAACCGTTTTTTCCAACTCATCAATAAAGCGGCTACGGTTGTATAAGCCGGTGAGCTGATCATGCTCATCAATAAGCGTGACCACAGGCGCTGTTTGCTCATTGATTACCGTGTCATCACGAATTACAACCTGTGTGCAATCCTCGCCTTCTACCCGGGCATGACTGAACTGAATTTCTGCTTTAAACGTAACACCCTCAGCTGTAAGACCATTACCCATGAGGGTTACCGGGGGCGCATCAGGTTGTTCCGTAAATTGCCTGAACACGGCTTTAAACTTAGGATGATCATCTGCACTAAATAAATCCAGAATAGGTAATCCGGCAACATCTTCAGATTCGTGATAACCAAATAAGTTTAAGTAGGCCTGGTTAACATAAATATGCATTCCTTCATGCATATAAGCGACAGCATCTCTGGAGCTATCTAAAAGCGTTTTGGAGCGCTTCTCACTCTCTCTGAGCGCTCGTTCATTACGTCGTGCCAGACGTCTTATGAAAAGATTATCAATCTCACGATTAATCACAAATTGCAGGCGCTGTTTATCCTCAAACAACACAATATCTTTCGCGTTTGTTGTGAAATAGTCAGCTTCATGTGTTTTATCATCGGTAATGATGATACAAGGCAAATCTTTATCTAAATGTTGAATCAGATTGAGGATATCCATCGGCTGGACATCAGCGACATGCTCGCGGCATAAGATGAGTTCCCAATTCTGGGCTGATAACAATTTTTCAATCGCGGCAGGCTTATCTTCCCTTGTCGCCCGCACAGCATGACCAGCACTACGCAGCACATTGACAATCACGTCTGCATCCGTCAAAGAACTATCAATAATTAGTACTCGTAAAATGCCTTCTGCTCTCGCCACAGTCGCCACCTTATTGTTCTTTCTTTTTATCCAGAAGCATCGGTTTCTTCCCTTCCAGTTTGGTCTGTTGCAGTTCCATCCAGTCAAACAACTGTTGATTTAACTCGGCTGCAGAGAGGCTATCAGTAGCCACCTTTTTGCCTATCGTCATTTTTATCACACCGGGATATTTCAAAAACCCATGTTTAGGCCATGATTTACCGGCATCATGACACACCGGAATAACAGGATATCCGGTTTCTTTTGCAAGTCTGGCACCGCCAATACCAAAGCGACCAATATACCCTTTCGCTATTCTTGTGCCTTCAGGAAAAATAACCACCCAGGCACCAGAGCTTAACCGATCCAAGCCTTGTTCTATCACTTGATTCAGCGCTTTTCTCCCAGCTTTGCGGTCTATAGCAATAGGGTTTAGAGAAGCTAGCCCCCAACCAAAAAACGGAATCCAGAATAATTCACGTTTCAACACCCACACCTGAGGCGGAAAAACAGCCTGTAATGCCAGCGTTTCCCACGAGGATTGATGTTTACAAATAATCACAGCGGGCTTATCGCCTATATTTTGGCGACCTTCGACCTCAAGCTTTACCTGACAAATTTTGTCCAATAGCCAGATATTGGATTTCGCCCACTGGCTGACCACGGCATAACGCCATTTAAACGGTAATGGCCATAACAGAACGCCTAAACAGGAAAACAATACGGCTGTAACAGCATGTAAAATAAAGAAAATAGTGGAGCGAATATAGATCATTGCAGTTTGCGTTCTAATAGGGCCGTGGCGACACTCGCCAAATCTTCATAAACCTCAACACCATCCGGAATGCCTGCAGCCAAGGTTCGTTCACCTTTGCCGGTTTTGACCAAGATAGGTCGGGCTTGTGACAACATCGCTGCCTGAATATCACGTAAGGAATCCCCCACTGCAGGCACATTTTCCAGATTCACTCGTAAACGATGAGCTAAATCCACAAACGAACCGTTCTGAGGTTTACGACACTGACAGTCATCTTCCGGACCATGAGGACAAAACATGATCGCCTCAATTTTGCCGCCGACCTGAGCCAGCATCCGACGCATTTTGCTATGAATACGATTTAAGGTTTCCACATCAAATAAACCACGCGCGATACCCGACTGATTGGTAATCACCACCACCCGGTATCCCGCATAATTTAAGCGAGCAATCGCTTCGAGGCTGCCTTCAATCGGCTCCCATTCTGCCGGATTTTTTATAAAATCATCCGAATCATGATTAATGACGCCATCTCGGTCCAGAATAATCAGCGACATAATTGCTCCTGTTACTCCTGCAAGCAGGAAATATCGGCAACGCCCAGAAATAGTGCCCGGGTTTGATTGAGTAAGGCTAAGCGATTGTTTCTTACTGCCTCGTCATCAGACATTACCATGACTTGCTCAAAAAAAGCATCGATGGTTTCACGCATGCCGGCGAGATAATTTAAAACACCGGCATAATCAGAAGCTGAATAGAGTGGTTTCAACGCGTGTTGTGCAGCCACAACCTGATCGGCCAATGCTTTTTCGGCAGGTTCGGCTAATAAGTTTGTATCAACACTTAAGCCTTCCTGCTCAGCCTCATTTTTACGTAAGATATTACCAATACGTTTATTACCGGCGGCCAGAGACTCAGCTTGTTCCAGTTTTCTAAATTCAGCCACCGCCTTCATTCTCTGCATAAAGTCCAGAGGTTGCGTTGGTAATACTGCCAGCACTGACTCGTATTCATCGGCTTTAGCGCCTTGATCGATAACATAACCTCGCAAACGGTCATAAAAATACTGCATGACCTGCGTTGTCACCTCATCTTCAGTCAGGATATCAACAAAGTTATTTGCCGCTTCTGTGACTAAACGAGACAGATCAAGCGATAACTGATTTTCGATAATAATCCGCAGCACGCCTAAAGCAGCCCGGCGTAAAGCAAACGGGTCTTTCACACCTGAAGGTGGCTGACCAATACCAAATAATCCCACTATGGTATCCAGCTTTTCAGCCAGACTGACAGCAATACCGGTAGCCGTTTGAGGCAAATCATCACCGGCAAAGCGTGGACGATATTGCTCATCCAGCGCTTCAGCGACATCGGCATGCTCACCATCCAATTGCGCGTAATAACGGCCCATAATGCCCTGTAGCTCTGGGAATTCACCAACCATCTCTGTAACAAGATCACATTTGGCTAATAACGCAGCACGCTCTGCTAATTGAGCCTCACTACCCATCTGCTGGGCAATACTGGCGGCTAAGGCTGCAACACGCTGAGATTTGTCATAAACCGTTCCAAGCTTATTCTGGAACACGATGGTTTTTAATTGTTCCTGACGTTGTGCCAGTGGCAATTTACGATCGGTTTCCCAGAAAAACGCGGCATCGCTCAAGCGCGGCAAAATCACACGTTCATTGCCAGCAATCACTTGTGCCGGATCCTGACTGGCGATATTACAGATGGTGATGAAATGCGGTAATAAATCACCGTTTTTCGCCCGTACAGCAAAATATTTCTGATGACCTTCCATTGAAGAAATCAACGCTTCAGCGGGTAATTCCAGAAAACGCGGGTCAAAGTTACCTGCCAGAGCTACTGGCCATTCCACTAATCCCGTCACTTCATCGAGCAGATCCGGATTAATCACAGCATCACCACCGAGGCTGGCCGCCAATTCATTGACTTGTCCGTGAATCGCCTGTTTTCTGGCTTCATAGTCGACCATTACGTGACCTTCGCTTTCCAGTTGTGGCGCATAAGTCATCGGTGTACTAATTCGGATAGGCTGTGGATGGTGGAAACGGTGACCGACCGTGAAGCGGTCTGAATTCAACCCTAACAAATTGACGGGAACGACATCATCGCCCAGCAATACCACCAACCAATGCACAGGCCGGACAAACTCGCCAGGCAAGTCTCCCCAACGCATACGCTTGGGAATCGGTAAAGCGTTGAGTGATTGTTGAATAATCTCTGGCAGCAAACTGGCGGTTTCAGCGCCTTTTTGTTGTTGTTTAAAAATTAGCCACGCGCCTTTATCCGTCTGCATGGTTTCTAAATCATCGACATCCACGCCACAAGAGCGAGCAAAGCCTTGTAACGCTTTGGTCGGGTTACCATCTTCGTCAAATGCCGCCGTCACAGCCGGTCCACGGCGTTCTACTGTTAAATCGTTTTGCTGGGTTTGTAACTTCGAAATCACCAAGGCCAAACGTCTTGGGGTCGCGTGGGCACGAATTACATCAAAGCTTAACTCAGCACTTTTTAGCCCCTGCTCAACACCCTGTTGAAACGCCTGACTTAATTTCAGCAATGCTTTTGGTGGTAATTCTTCTGTACCTAATTCGATAAGCAGATCCTGATATGCCTGACTCATGATTGCACCTCCTTATCTGCTGACTGAACCATTGGGAAACCTAATGACTCACGTCTGTCGTAATACGCCTGAGCAACGGCTCTGGCCAAAGTACGGACACGGAGGATAAATCGCTGTCTTTCTGTCACGGAAATGGCTTTTCTTGCATCTAGTAAATTAAATGTGTGTGACGCTTTTAGTACCAACTCATAGGCAGGCAGAGGTAAACCTGCTTCTATCATGCGCTGACTTTCGCGTTCACAGGTATCGAATGTGGTGAATAAACTTTCCACATCGGCATGTTCGAAGTTGTAGGTCGACATTTCGACTTCGTTTTGGTGGAACACGTCACCGTAGGTGACTTTCCCCATAGGCCCATCGGCCCAGATTAAGTCATAGACACTGCTCACGCCTTGCAGGTACATAGCAATACGTTCCAGACCATAGGTAATTTCGCCGGTAACGGGGCGACATTCCAGTCCGCCAACCTGTTGGAAATAGGTGAACTGTGTAACTTCCATACCGTTCAACCAGACTTCCCAGCCTAGTCCCCAGGCACCTAGCGTGGGTGATTCCCAGTTGTCTTCGACAAAACGTACATCATGGATAGCGGTATCCAGCCCCAGCATTTCCAGCGAACCTAAATACAGCTCCTGAATGTTGATAGGTGATGGTTTTAACACAACCTGAAACTGATAATAGTGCTGTAATCGGTTCGGGTTTTCACCATAACGGCCATCGGTCGGACGACGTGAAGGCTGAACATAAGCAGCACTCCATGGCTCCGGACCAATTGCGCGCAAAAATGTGGCTGGATGGAATGTCCCGGCACCCACTTCCATATCGTATGGTTGGAGAAGCACACAGCCCTGCTCAGCCCAGTACTGTTGCAGCCTGAGGATCAGTTCCTGAAAGGTTCTTGGCGTTTCCGCCTTCATCACCGCTGTCTTAGTCATTAGCTCGATTTCACAATCCAAAGTCAAAACATACGGGATTATAGCGAATACCGAGCTGACTGTAGAGGTCGACAACAGATAAATCTGTTAGCACAAAGCCTAAGCACATATTTTCCTCGTCACTCCATCGCCGCCATTCAGGTACAATTCACCCCCTGAGTCAGGTAATCATGAGAGTGACTATGCAACGAACCATTGGCATCGTTATGGATCCGATCGATCGGATCAATACCAAAAAAGACAGCAGTCTTGCGATGATGCTGGCTGCGCAGCAGCGTGACTGGCAGATTTTGTATATGGAACAGCAAGATCTTTTTCTGTCAGAGGGCAAGGTGTTTGCTGAAATGCGCAGTCTTCGTGTGTTCGATGATCCAGAGCACTGGTTTGAACTGGGTGAAAAAGTCACCCGTCCTATCACCGATGTAGATGCGATTCTGATGCGCAAGGATCCGCCGTTTGATATGGAATATATCTACAGCACTTACTTGCTGGAACAAGCACAGGCTGCTGGCGTACTTATCATCAATGATCCGCAAAGCCTGCGTGATGCGAATGAAAAACTGTTTACCGCCTGGTTCCCACAATGCTGTCCTCCGACCTTGGTAACACGCCAAAAACATCTGATAAAAGCCTTCCAGCAAACACATGGCGATATTATTCTTAAGCCGCTTGATGGCATGGGTGGCGCGTCTATATTCCGCATCAATCAAGGCGATCCCAATTTCTCAGTTATCGTCGAAACGCTGTCAGAACACGGGCGACGTTCGGTGATGGCGCAAAAGTATTTGCCGGCTATCAAAGACGGCGACAAACGCATTTTACTTATTAACGGTGAGCCGGTGCCTTACGCGCTGGCCCGCATCCCAGCTGAAGGTGAAACTCGTGGCAACCTTGCTGCAGGGGGACGCGCTGAAGGCCGGCCATTGACCGACAGGGATCGTTGGATCTGCGAGCAGGTCGGCCCCAAACTCCGCGAAAAAGGCTTAATTTTTGTCGGGCTCGACGTGATTGGTGATTATCTGACCGAAATAAATGTCACTAGTCCGACCTGTATCCGTGAACTTGATCGACAATTTGGCATCAATATTGGTGCCGATCTTATGACTGCAATAGACAAACTTCTACCATGAAACTGATACCCCTTTTATTTATCTTAACGACCTTATTACTCACAGCTTGCGGCGAACAGGAAGAAGCTGCTCGTCAAGCAAAATTTTATGCCTTCGGCACTGAAATTGATGTCAGTCTTTACGGTGTGGATGCTGACACTGCCGAGAAAACAGTGACCGATCTGGAAGACTCCTTCGATAACATTAATGAAACCTGGCATGCATGGAAACCCAGCACCTTAACCCGCATCAATAAAGCAATTGCAAACGGCGAACCAGTCGAAATCAAACCAGAAGTGGCCACGGTTATTGAAGAGGCAGCCACCTATGCCAAGGAAAGTCATAACCTGTTTAATCCGGCTGCCGGTAAATTATTTGAACTGTGGGGTTACCATCGTGATGACTGGTTTGAGTCACGCCCACCGCCTGCTCAAGATAAAATCGACGCTTGGTTAAAAGCGGCCCCCACCATGGATGATATCCATATTAAGGACAATATTCTGACCAGTGACAATTCGAAGGTTAAACTGGGGTTTGGTGGTTTTGCTAAAGGCACTGCGGTTGATGCCGCCATTGATGCCCTGAGAAAACAAGGCGTGAATAACGCCATTATCAATATTGGTGGTGATTTACGCGCTATCGGTAAACACGGCAACCGCCCCTGGGTCATTGGTATCCGCCATCCTCGTAAAGAAGGCGCTATGCTCGCCTCTGTAGCCGTATCCGGTGACGAAAGCGTATTTACTTCGGGTGACTATGAACGTTTCTTTACCTATGAGGGCAAACGCTATCCTCATATTCTGGATCCAAGAACCGGTTACCCCGCACGCGATAATATTTCTGCGACAGTGATTCACCAGCAGGCCGCCCGTGCTGATGCCGCAGCGACAGCATTAATTGTGGCCGGTAAAGACTGGCCGGAAATCGCCGCTTCAATGGGTATTAAAGAAGTCATGATTGTTCGTGCCGATGGTCAAGTTGAAATGACCCCGTCCATGCAGAAAAAAATTCATTTTACTGACAAATCAACTCAACCGATTTTACGTGAAATAGGCTCAACAACGACTCCATAGCTATGGCAACCAGCGCATCATCAGATCGACTCATTTTTACTCTGCTGTTTTCAGTCATCCTGCATCTGGTGATTGTGCTGGGTGTGAGCTTTGATGTGTTTTCTAAGCCCTCCAACTCACCAGCGAACAATCTTGATATCACGCTGGTGAAACAACAAGACAAAATCAAGCCAGAAGAAGCGGACTTTCTGGCTCAGGCAAATAATGAAGGCGGGGGGGAACTTGATACGCCTACCCCAGTGCCAACAAAAGACATACCTGTACCGCTCACTGAAGACCAACCTTCTGCCCCCCCCCCAGTGCAAAAAACAGAAACGGTCACCGAGACGGAAACCGTCGCCGTTCAACCACCAGCACCAGAACCAACACCGCCAGAGCCAAAAGTGGTCGAGCCGAAACCTGAGGTGCAAAAACCCAAACCTCAGCCCAAGGCAAAGCCAGTGCCGAAACCTGAGAAGCCAGTGAAAAAGCTCACTCAGGAAAAAGCGGAACGCAAGGTAGAAAAAACAGAGACAGCGGAAATCGCTGCTGAAACTGAGGCAGAACCTGAAGAAGTGGCTAAGCCCGAAATTTCTGCCCGTGATTTGATGATGCAGGCCAGAAGTGAAATAAGTGAGCTTCAGGAAAAACTCGATAAAAGCACCAAGGCGTTAAGTGAAAGGCCTAAAAAGCGACGCATTTCAGCCTCGACCAAAGAGTTTGCTGCCGCAGCCTATATGAAAGCCTGGGAAATGAAAGTCGAGCGCATCGGTAATATGAACTACCCTCAGGAAGCCAGGCAAAAAGGCCTGAGTGGCAGTCTGATGCTATCTGTAGATATTAATCCGGATGGCAGTGTACCGGCGGGTGGCATCGTCGTATCACGTTCATCAGGACATAAAGTTTTGGATGATGCTGCCGTCAAAATCGTGCGACTGGGTGCGCCTTATGCCGCCATTCCCAAAGATGTGCTGAAAAATAACGATATGCTGACCGTGATTCGTACCTGGAAGTTTGAAACCGGTCGCGGTTTATCGACAAGATAAAAAAAGCCGGTAACCATCGCTACCGGCTTGAATTTTAGTGAAATAAATACTGGCGAATTTCTTGTTCGCTTTTATTGATAAAGTTTTTGTTGATGGTTTGACTGATATATTTCTGTGTCACTTCACCCATTTGCTGCTTGAGTGCCCCCAGAAAACTGGGTGGGGAAATCAAAACCAGGTCGTTGACATCACCGGTTCGGCGAGCGCTTTCCAGACGTTCACTTAGGTCATGGGCAAACATCTGCATTTCGTGCTTTTTAGGTTCTGTTCTGGATTCCATGGCGTGACGCCCTCCAGCACCATGACTATCAAAGCTTCGTCCCGGCATATCAGAAACCAATTCCTGGTTCTGGGCACGGCTGGAAGTATTGATCATGTCATCGATTTCCTTGAGTGGACTAGTCCGACTCTCAACAGAAAAAATCCGAGCACGACTGCTCTCGGCGACAACGATCCACTTTTTCTTCATAGTCGATTCTCCTTCTCGCTTGGGGAAACAAGCAACACAGAGCAATAAGCGGGAAATCACCCTGCATCATCATTAACTTGATAGAAGCAATGGTTCGACTATAACAGACAAGATCGCCTTTGTCTGTTACTTAACATTTCCAAACAATTCTTTACTTATCAGCACCTTGCGACAAGCCATATCCCAGACCCGCTTTACTGATATTGCTGTATTCAAGCGGGAGAGCGGCCTTGAGCTGATCGGCTAATTTTTGGCAAATGTCTATTTGCCCCTGCTTTAATTCCAATTCAATTTCATGAATCGCGACTTGTTTGTCACCCGCTCTGACTTCGCCCCGGTCATAAGCCAGTTCAACCACGGTGTCAGCCTCTAACCTCAACAACCAAACATCACGTTCAAACTCTGTGGTGAACACTGGCTGAATAGCATTCCATACCTGCTCCTGCTCCAGTAATGGCGCGATAGCGGTTTCAGCCAGACGCTCAAGGTCAAATTCTGGCGCTTCTAATTCATGCTCCCACTCCTGACGTTCATGCAAACCAGAACTGGCTTTTCCACTGCATTTCACCGTTTGCAGCCACTGTTCACCGATTTGACGCAATCTCAGACCCACACCAAAGTTCATCAAGGCTTTATCAGCCGTATCAAAATAGGTGCTCAATAAATGCTGCTGATACACATCTTGGATCAAACGTTTTTTGAGCCAGTCTATTTCATGTAACAGAAGAGACTCAGCCTGGGTGACCTGAAGTTTTATTTCTTGTTCTAGACTCATAAGTTCAGTAAGGGTTTTAAATATTTGCCAGTGTATGAAGACGGATGTTCTGCCACCTCTTCTGGGGTACCCACAGCCAGCACTTCACCGCCACGCGCACCGCCCTCAGGTCCCATATCAATAATCCAGTCTGCGGTTTTGATGACATCCAGATTATGCTCAATCACCACAATGGTATTACCGCGGTCACGCAGGCTGTGCAGGACTTTCAGTAGCTGTTCAATATCGAAAAAGTGTAAGCCGGTGGTTGGTTCATCCAACACATATAAGGTTTTACCGGTATCACGTTTGGATAACTCTTTGGCTAATTTGACACGCTGCGCCTCACCGCCGGACAAGGTCGTCGCATTTTGTCCCAGTTTGATATACGTCAGTCCGACATCAATCAATGTCTGTAGCTTTTTGGCGACGACCGGGATGTTTTCGAAAAAGACGTTGGCTTCTTCGATGGTCATATCCAGCACTTCGGTAATCGTTTTACCTTTATAACGGATATCCAATGTTTCGCGGTTATAGCGCTCGCCTTTACACACATCACATGGCACATAAATATCAGGCAGGAAGTGCATCTCCACTTTAATCAGACCATCGCCCTGACACGCTTCACAACGGCCACCTTTGACATTAAAACTAAAGCGACCAGGACCATAACCACGTGAGCGTGCTTCTGGCGTGCCAGCGAATAATTCACGAATAGGGGTAAATAAACCGGTATAGGTAGCCGGGTTTGAACGTGGTGTACGACCAATCGGACTTTGGTTAATCGCCACCACTTTATCGAGCTGCTCTAAACCGATAATTTCAGAATGCGGTGCGGGTTCTTCAGAGTTACCGTTTAAATTTTTGGCGGTCAGTTTTAATAAGGTTTCATTGATCAGGGTTGATTTACCGGAGCCAGACACACCGGTAACACAGGTCATCAGACCAATCGGTACATCAATATCCACATTTTTCAGATTATTGCCACAGGCACCTCTTAAACCAATCACACGACCCGCATGAGGTTGTTGACGTTTCGCCGGCACCTCAATTTTTCTGCGTCCTGACAGATACTGCCCGGTCAGTGACTCTTCACTTTTCATGATTTCTTCAGGCGTGCCCTGTGCCACAATTTGTCCACCGTGCACACCGGCGCCCGGACCAATATCCAGCACAAAATCTGCCATGCGGATCGCGTCTTCATCATGCTCGACCACGATGACTGTATTACCCAGATCGCGTAGTCGGGTTAAGGTTTCCAGCAGACGGTCATTATCGCGCTGATGCAGACCAATTGAAGGTTCATCCAAAATGTACATGACCCCCACCAGACCAGCTCCAATCTGACTGGCTAAACGAATTCGCTGAGCTTCACCACCAGATAAAGTTTCTGCACTACGTGCCAGATTCAGATAATCAAGGCCGACATTGACCAAAAAGCTGAGACGCGCCGAAATTTCAGTGACAATTTTTTCTGCAATTTCACCGCGTTTACCCGGTAAGGTGAGTGTTTCAAAGAAAGTACTCACTTCGCCAATCGGCATCGCCGTGACTTCAGGTAATGTAATTTCATTGACAAATACATTACGCGAAGCCAACGTCAATCTCGCCCCGTGACACTCTGGACAAGCCCGAATGGAATGGAACTTAGCCAGATCTTCACGAACGCTGTTTGATTCTGTTTCATGATAACGGCGCTGCATATTCGGAATGACACCCTCAAACGGATGTTTGCGGCTCACTGTCTTACCGCGGTCACCCATGTAGTTGAAGGCGATCTGTGTTTTGCCGCTACCATACAGAATGACTTCACGCACATCATCGGACAATTCCTGAAAGGGTGTCTCCAGATCAAATTTATAATGTTCCGCCAGCGATAACATCAGTTGGTAGTAGTAAGCATTACGACGGTCCCAGCCACGAATCGCTCCCGCCGCCAGACTTAATTCGGGATGAGTCACCACACGCACAGGATCAATAAACTGCTTCACACCCAAACCATCACAGGTCGGACAGGCACCAGCAGGATTGTTAAACGAGAACATGCGCGGCTCTAATTCGGAAATCGAATAACCACATTCTGGACAAGCAAAGCGTGCTGAGAACAAAGTCTCATCAGATTCATCATCCATTGATACCACTTTGGCGACGCCATCAGCCATAGCCAGCGCGGTTTCAAATGATTCTGCCAAACGTTGCTGAATATCCGCGCGTACTTTAAAACGATCTACTACGGCTTCAATCGTGTGTTTTTTGCGCAGTTCTAATTCGGGCGGATCATCAAGCTCGATAACCTGACCATTTACTCGTGCACGAACGAAGCCTTTAATACGCAGCTCTTCCAGCACATCACGGTGCTCGCCTTTACGGTCCTGAATCACCGGCGCAATCAACATCAAACGTTTACCTTCAGGCATCTCCAGCACCGCATCGACCATTTGACTGACGGTTTGCGCCGCCAGTGGCTGATGATGTGTCGGGCAGCGCGGTTCACCAGCACGAGCAAATAACAATCTCAAATAGTCATAAATCTCGGTAATGGTGCCCACCGTTGAGCGCGGATTATGTGACGTGGATTTTTGCTCGATTGATATCGCAGGAGACAGGCCTTCAATATGATCCACATCCGGCTTTTCCATCATCGATAAGAACTGTCTGGCGTATGCTGACAAGGATTCTACATATCGACGCTGTCCTTCTGCGTATAATGTGTCGAAGGCAAGCGAGGATTTTCCCGAACCAGACAAGCCAGTGATAACAATCAGAGCATCTCTAGGCAGGTCCAGGTCAATATTTTTAAGATTATGGGTACGAGCCCCACGAATGCTTATATTTTTCATCCCGGGAACGCTTATATTTTTCATCAGGATTCCGTAGTAAAATCAAACGGATCAATATACTCTGTCCGACTACCATGACGCAAAAACAAACTACAACAAACTCATTGACCTCGCTGGAAAAGCGGAGCATTTCAGGGCTTTCGTTGATATTTGCCTTGAGAATGCTGGGCTTATTCATGATCTTGCCGGTTTTTTCGATATCGGCACATCAATACACGGGCAGTACCCCCATGCTCATCGGTATTGCGATTGGCGCATACGGACTGACTCAGGCGCTACTGCAAATTCCATTTGGCATGTTATCCGACAAGATTGGCCGTAAGCGCGTTATCACTATCGGCTTACTTTTATTTGCGGCCGGCAGTGTGATTGCTGCAATGGCACACTCTATTGAGATGGTTATTGTCGGACGCCTATTGCAGGGTAGTGGAGCCATCGCCGCCGCAATCATGGCTTTAACAGCAGATCTAACCCGCGATGAACAGCGTACCAAAGCGATGGCCAGTATCGGTATTAGTATCGGTCTATCATTCTCTGTCGCGCTGGCAACCGGTCCTATTCTCGAACATTGGGTTGGTTTATCAGGTATTTTCTGGGCGACAGCGCTGCTCGCCATCGCCGGTATCGGTATTTTGCACTTATGGGTACCTACCCCTAAACGTTTGATGATGCATACCGATCTTGGACCTGTCCCCAAGCAATTTGGGAAAGTGTTTGGTAACAAACAAATCATGCGTTTAGTGCTGAGCATTATGTTGCTGCATTTACTGCTTACCACCAGCTTTTTCGCTTTACCTCATGCTTTACAGGATGTGGCTGGACTGGATAAAAGCCAGCATGCTATGGCTTATATGCCAGTGCTGCTTTTAGCTTTTTTCACAATGGTGCCATTTATCATCATCGCTGAAAAAAAACGCAAAATGAAACCCGTTTTCATCGGTGCCATTGCCGTGATAGGCCTGGCTGAGCTGGGTTGGGCATTTTTTGCTCACTCATTAACCGCGATCCTAATCTGTCTTTGGTTGTTTTTTTCTGCGTTCAATATTCTCGAGGCCAGCCTGCCATCGATGATGTCAAAGCTCAGTCCGTTGGAAAATAAAGGGACAGCGATGGGGGTTTACTCCAGTGCCCAATTTGTAGGTGCATTTATTGGTGGCGCTATGGGCGGTACGCTTTATGGCATCTTCGGTCTGGAAGGGATTTTTGTCGCCAGTGTCGTACTGGTCGTCATATGGTTATTACTGGTTTTCCCTATGCAGGCACCGAAACACTACAGCAGTAAGATCATTCATCTGAGTGAGGCGACCATGAATAATTCCACTGACTTCATTCAACAATTAACAGCCATCTACGGTGTAAAAGAAGCTGTCATGGTGCCGGAAGAGCAAGTGGCTTACGTCAAATATTCGCCCGATGAAATTAATATGGAAGAACTGGAAGCCTTTGCTTCACGGCATTAAGGAGTGCAGAAATCAGGCTCGAAACCGCAGTCCTCTCATTGCTATTAATGTGATGGCGGTGATAAATGCTAGAAAAGTTGTACAAAGATACAACGCCAAGTGGTCGTCAATCATTTCTGCCAACACTGATGACAGAAACTGACCTGAAAATATCGCCATGGATAAATAGGCTAATTGTTTATTCCTGATGCTGGAATCACTCAATTCAATAGTGATGTGATTTACCAACGGTATTGATAATCCAAATCCCATCCCCATGGCAACGGCCGCTAGTATGAGAGTGAACCAAGAATTGGTGAAGGCAAACAATATCTGGGCAATACCGTAGAGACTATAAGCAGCAATCAGCGTCGACTTTTCCTGCAAACGTTCAACTACCTTTGGCATAAAAAAAGCGCCTATCACGGCCATAAATGAAATAAACGCCAGATAAAATCCTGCTGTAGTCTCACTGACACCCGATTGATGCAGTTGTACAGGCAGGGTAATGGTGGTGATGAAAAAGATCAGCATGGATATCAAAGCCAGTGCTAACACCCAACGTTGCTCTCGGCTCACTCTTACTTCGGCAGTATCTGTTTGTGTTTTCTCAAGACCTGTCATCGCTGGCACATACAACACCACCATGACTAAGATGAGCCAGGCAATAGCGTAAAGATAAAATGGCCAGAACCATGCCTGTGCGGTTAACAGTCCGGCTACAGCAAGAAAGATGACACCACCTACCTCTATCGACATACCTTGTTTTGCGATCATCTGTAACCTTTCTTGCCCTTGATAAAAGTGGGCAATTAATGCCGTACCAGATGCCATAACCACCGCAGTGGCAGCGCCGAGTAATAGGCGGTCAACATGAATGAATATGGAATCTTTGAACAAAAAACCTGCCATACCGATTAGCCCATAGAGAGCCAAACCGACACAAAGCGCGTTGTAAGCCCCGACTTTTTGCATCAATTTTCCTGCAGCTGGGCCAAACAGGATCACCCCTAGCGATGGCATGGTAATCAACCAGCCAGGATCAGAAGAAATTCCGAGCTGAGTAGCAATCAACGGTAAGCCTGGCAGCAGAATACATCCCACCATGATGGTAAGCGAGGATACTGCGAGTAATGTGATGCCGGTTAACCGGTTTGCTTGTCTTGAACTTTTATCCACTATACGGTCACTTTATTTCATATATCGGTGATAGTCATATGTTAGACTCCCTGTGTCAATAATGGATAAAATGATGGTCGATCAAAGCAAACACAATCATAGTCAGGTTATTTCGCGTGCCGCCACGATACTCAAAGCATTACAACACTATCCACAAGGAATCAGCATCACAGCATTAGCCAAACGCGTTGAGTTACCACGATCTACTGTTCATCGTTTGGTGTCGTCTTTAGAACAAGCGTCTTTGGTAATTCACACTCGTCAGGGTATACAACTTGGTGCGGCCTTATTACAGATGACGCATACTGCGCACACTGACTTCATCAGCGTCGCCAAACCCCACATCGATACATTGGCCAGACGAACAAGAGAAACCGTAGATGTCTGCGTGTTTCGGGGGCAATACTCCTTATCCATCGATCAAATAGCCAGTGATCAGGAACTTCGCGTCATGTCCCCGGTGGGGACAGCCTTCCCTGTTTACACATCGGCTCATGGCAAAGCGATACTGGCAACGCTCAGTAATGAAGAAGTCAAAACTGTCATTGGTGACAAATGGATACAGCGCACAAAGTCCAGCCACGTATCCTATGACACGCTCTTTCGTGACCTGGATTTGATTCGTAAAAATGGCTGGGCAGTTGATATTGAAGAACATGCTGAAGGAGTTTGCGCTGTAGGTGTCAGCATTCAATCCTCGCTAGCAGAGCGCTATGCCATTGCAGTCGCATTACCCGTAATTCGTTTCAACAAAAACATGACAGAAGTGACTTCAGCATTACTACAGTGTCAAGCTGAAGTTGAAGAAGTACTCAAGCGCTAAAGCAGATTATCCTTATCTCTTCCAAACACCCCACCTGAGACAACACATCACACTGGACCTTCTATTTTGATATTGGGAATGTCTGACTGAGATGATATTATCCCTGCTCATTAGCAATCCTTTTCTGCCTGCAATAGTGTGGTTGATGGTAGAAACGCTTTTAACTATTTTTTTAACACTGAGACGGTCATTTGACTGATGTTCAGCAGCAACATCAGCACAGATTTGACGGTCCCCATTAAACCAAGGAACAAGCCATGTCAGTAAATAAGGTCATTCTGGTCGGACGACTCGGCGCAGAGCCTGAAAGCCGCGCCTTTCCAAACGGTGGTTCAATTTGTAATTTACGAATTGCCACATCAGAAAGCTGGAAAGACAGACAAACCGGTGAACGTCAGGAACGCACCGAATGGCACCGTGTCGTCTTACGCAACAAACTGGGGGAAATCGCTCAGCAATATCTGCACAAAGGCTCACAGGTTTATATCGAAGGTCGGATTCAAACGCGTAAATGGCAAAATCAGCAAGGACAAGACCAATACACGACGGAAATCGTGGGTAATGAAATGACCATGCTGGACAGTCGTGGTGCCGGCGGCGGTGCCAACCAGGGCGGTGGCAGTAACTACAGTGGTGGTGATACCTCGTTTGACCAACGTCCACAACAACAATCAGGCGGTTACAATGCACCACAACCTGCCTCATCATCTGCAGGCCCTGATTATGGTGGTGGCGGTGATGATTATTACGATGATGACATTCCGTTCTAGGAATCTCTGAAAGATCACAAAAAAGCCCTGTTTTACAGGGCTTTTTTATTATCTTAACGTCAGATACCACTCATAACAAAGCATCAATATGACTAGCTACGCTGCGGCCTAACGCTGACATGACATAACCGCCTTCAAGCGTTGAAACTATCCGGCCCTGGGCAAATTTATCCGCTATTTTTTTCACTTCACTCGTCACCCAGGCAAAATCATCTTCCACCAAATCCAGATCTGACATATCGTCTTCCCGATGCCCATCGAATCCAGCTGAGATAAAAATCATTTCTGGTTGAAATGCTTCCAGCTCTGGTAGCCATTGTTCTTCAATAAGTTGGCGAAATTGCTCACCACTGGTGCCAGCAGGCAGACCAATATTGATCATATTGTCGTGTTTACCCGGTTCACCAGTATCGGGATAAAAAGGATGCTGAAAACTACTGCATAACAGTATCTGCTGATTGCCTCTGAAAATATCTTCTGTGCCATTACCATGGTGTGCATCAAAGTCGATAATGGCCACTCGCTGCAATCCATATTCAGCTATCGCATGAGCGACACCTACAGCGACGTTATTGAATATACAAAAGCCCATCGCTTTGTTATGTTCTGCGTGATGACCGGGCGGTCTGACACAACAAAAGGCCGTATTCGCGTCTTGGCTCATCACTAAATCAACCGCTTTTACTACAGCCCCGGCTCCACGCTGTGCCGCCGTTAATGACGCTGACACCATCAATGTATCGGCATCCAGCCAAACACGTTCATTCTCTTGCAACTTCTGAAAGATATCACTGACATAATCAGCATCATGAACACGACATAATTGCTGTAAGGTGACCATCGGCGCGTCATAAAAATGCATAACCATTTCCAGGCCGCTGGCGATAAGACGATCGTGAATGGCAGCAAGTCTTTCTGCCGTGTCCGGGTGATATGATGTCGTTTCGTGCAGGGCACAGTCAGCATGAGAAATAAACGCGATAGTCATAACGACACCTTAAACAACCGTAATAAAGTTTTTGTAAGCTAATCGTATCAGGAAAATGGACCAGTGATATGACCACACATTTTTTAGACCGCCTGTTTTCACCCCGTTCAATCGCGGTATTTGGTGCCAGTCAGACGACGGATGCGGTGGGCAGACGCGTATTTGATAATTTGGTGGATACCGATTTTTCCGGACCAGTCTTTGCAGTAAATCCAAAATATGATCGTATCAATGATCATATTTGCTACCCGAATCTGGAAGCGATTAATGAATCTATCGATTTGGCTGTTATCGCCACACCGGCCACCACCATAGAAGCCATTATTCATCAATGTGGTCACGCAGGTGTGAAAGCGGCCATCATTATTTCAGCCGGTTTTAGTGAAGGACAGGGGCAAGGACTGAAACTGGAACATGCGGTGGTGAAAGCCGCAAAGCAATACAATATTCATATTCTAGGCCCGAATTGTCTGGGTCTTATCCGGCCTAGTATTGGCATGAATGCCACGTTCAGCAAAAACACCGCTGCGCCGGGGCAATTAGCCTTAATTTCACAATCTGGTGCTTTATGTACAGCCATTTTGGATTGGGCCGCAGCCAATGAAGTGGGCTTCTCCGCCATTATCTCTCTGGGCAATGCCGCCGATATCGACTTTGGCGATCTGCTCGATTTCCTGGCTCAGGACCACAAGACCCAAAGCATTCTGCTGTATGTCGAAGGCATACGTGATGCACGCCGTTTTATGAGCGGTTTACGTATCGCTTCTCGTATGAAACCTGTGGTCGTGATCAAGGCGGGTCGTCATCAAGCTGGCTCACAAGCCGCTTTAACGCATACCGGTGCGATGATGGGGGGAGATGACGTCTTTAATGCCGCAATTCAGCGAGCAGGTGTGGTCAGAGCCGATACCATCCAGCAGCTTTTTGCGGCGGCTGAATTATTAGCCACACAATGCCGTGTTCATGGCAGACGTTTAGCGATTGTTACTAACGGTGGTGGTCTTGGCGTCATGGCCACTGATCGGGCCATTGATTTAGGTATTGAATTAGCCAGTCTGTCAGATGACACCATTGTCAGTCTGGATAAGGTATTACCAGCCCACTGGTCACGTAGTAATCCTATCGATGTGCTGGGTGATGCCGCACCGGAACGTTATAAAGCAGCGGTCAATGCCTGTTTGCAAGATGAAGGCATTGATGGCGTGTTAGTCATGTTATCGCCCCAAGCCATGACTGACCCCGATGCTTGTGCGCAGGCTGTCATTGATGCACAACAGACCAGTTCTAAACCTGTTCTGGCTTGCTGGATGGGACAACAACTTATCGCCAGTGCAGATCGTTTGTTTGCCCGTCATCATGTGCCGTGTTTTTCTGATCCGGAATCATCAGTGGAAGCCTTCGCCTGTCTGGCCCGTTTTTATGAAAATCAGCAGCTGCTGATGCAGGTTCCCGGCCCTTTATCATCACATAGTGAACCCGATATTGAAGGCGCCCGACTGATTATTGAAAGTGTCTTAGCTGAAAATAGACAAGCGCTGACAACGGCTGAATCCCGAGCCGTGTTACATGCCTTTGATATCCCGGTGAGCCTAAGCATTCAGTGTCATAGTGCCAATGAAGCTTTGGTCGCCGCAGAAAGTTTTGGTTATCCGGTAGCGATGAAAATCAATGATCGCCATATCCAGCATAAAACGGATGTCGGTGGTGTACGTTTAAATATCAATAATGCAGCGGCGGTCAGACTGGTTTACAAAGAATTACAAGAAGCTGTACGCAAGAAAGTGCCGGATATAAAATCGTTCAGCGTCAGTATCGAACCGATGTATACCGATCCCTTTGGCAGAGAATGTCTGGTCGGCGCCAATCGTGATCCGGTGTTTGGCACCACCATTGTGTTTGGTGCCGGTGGTGTAAAAGTGGAAGTGCTTCAGGATACCGCTATCGCCCTGCCACCGTTAAACACCTTCCTGGCGGATAAGCTGATTAATCAAACCAAAATCGCAGCAATGCTCGGTGAATTCCGTGATATGCCTGCGGTAAACCGTGATGCCTTAATACAAGTGTTATTGCGTGTATCTGAAATGGTCTGTGAATTACCAGAAATTGAATCGCTGGATATCAATCCGCTGGTTGTCGACGAGCGTGGCGTGTTGGCATTAGATGTCAGAATTATGGTGGCAAATCATGTCAAAAAGATTAATCGTTATGATCATATGGCCATTCACCCCTACCCTACCCATTTGACCAGACAAGAACAGTTAGCCGATGGCACGGATATTATTATCCGACCAATACGACCTGAAGATGCACTGATAGAACAAGTCTTTTTCCGAAAGCTTTCTACCGAATCTCGCTACTTTCGCTTTATGCAGGAACTCAACGAATTATCGCAGGATATGTTGATACGCTTTACTCAGCTTGATTACAGTCGCGAACTGGCTCTGATGGCGGTGACCATGGAAGAAGAGGAAGAAATTGAAGTCGGTGTCGCCCGTTACAGCATGAACCCGGATGGCAGCAGCTGTGAATTTGCTTTGGTCGTCGCCGATGAGTGGCAGCATAAAGGGATTGGCACACGACTGATGAATGCGTTAATTTCCAGTGCTCGCCAGCAAGGTTTCAGCCTGATGGAAGGCGAAATCCTGACCAGTAATCAACCCATGCAGCGGCTGGTAGAGAGTTTAGGGTTTACGGTCACGGCCAGCCTGGAAGAGCCCTCAATCAGGTTAGCTTCCATGCATTTGTAGTGCCGCTGAGCAAAAATTATCTGAAAACCATTGATTGTTATTAACAAGAGTGGGAGCATCAATTAGTAACCACCAAAGAAGGCGTGTGAATGAAAAAAATCCCTTATACGACTGTTCGTCCGATTCGTAGTCTTAACCTGTTATCACAGGAAGAAATCATCAAACTCAGCTCACCCAGCGCTGAGCTGCATCAACTGTTTCGTGAATGTGCTCTGGCCATTCTGAATACTGACAGCCATGAAGATGATGCTGAAGAAATTCAGCAGCTCTATGCGGACTTTGATATCCGCCTGAAATCACAACCGCGAGGTGTGATGCTGGAAATCTTTAATGCACCCGCTCAGTCCTTTGTGGACGGCACCCTGATTCGCGGTATTCAGGAGCATTTATCTTCGGTATTGCGCGATATTGTCTACACTGACTTTAAAATTCTGGCAGAAGAAACCAATAGCTCGGCAAAAATCACCGATAAAGTGTTTCGCATTTTGCGTAATGCCAATATGGTCAGACCGAATGTGTCACCTAATCTGGTAGTGTGCTGGGGTGGTCACTCTATTCCACGTGAAGAATATGACTATGCCAAACATGTCGGATATGAGTTTGGTTTGAGAGGACTGGATATCATCACCGGCTGCGGTATTGGTGCGATGAAAGGCCCTATGAAAGGGGCTGCAGTGGGTCATGCTAAACAGCAAATCACCCATGGTCGTTATATCGGCATTAGCGAACCAGGCATCATTGCTTCAGAATCGCCCAATGCCATCGTCAATGAGCTGGTTATCATGCCCGACATCGAAAAACGCCTGGAAGCCTTTGTGCGTCTGGGTCACGTTATCGTGGTATTCCCAGGTGGTGTCGGTACCGTCGAAGAAATCTTCTATTTACTCAGTATCCTGCTGCATCCGGAAAATAAATATGGCATTCCATTAATTTTTGCTGGGCCAGAATCCTGTCGGGACTACTTCAACACGCTGGACGCCTTCCTCAAACAGTGTCTGGGTGAAGAAATTAGTAACTTATATGAAATCGTGATTGGTGAGCCAGAAACCGTTGGCTATAAAGTCAAACAGGCGATGACCGAAGTCCATGAAAATCGCAGAGAAACTGAAGAAGCCTATTACTACAACTGGCAGTTACATATCGACCCTATGCTGCAGCAGCCATTTATTCCTACTCATGAAAATATGGCCGCGTTGGATTTAGATCCATCATTGCCCAAACATTTGCTTGCCAGCCAGATCCGCTCAGCATTTTCAGGCATTGTCGCCGGCAATGTGAAAAGTTTTGGTATTAAAGAAGTGGCGAAGCATGGGCCTTATCTGTTGAAGGGTGATCCTGACATCATGCAAGCCATTGATAATCTGCTCCATATTTTTGTCAAACAGCAACGAATGAAACTAGGCCAGGGAGAAGGGGTGTATCAACCTTGTTATAAATTGGTGGGCTAACTTTTACTCGATAATGACAAGTGATGTTACATAAACCACTTCAGAAGCAGGGGCACAGATAGCTGGTGATTGCACTTTTCCATGACCAGTCATCGGTGTCCTTGGCCTGAATGAATTAGCCACCCAAGCAATATGTCACTATCCTTGAGAATTATTTAAGGATAGTTATTGAGGATGGGTGAGATTAAATCGTTTACGGGCCAGTGCAATCAGTAATAACACAGGTAGCCCCATCAGTGCCGTCATCAAAAAGAAATTTTCAAACCCAATAGACTCGACCATAGAACCAGAGTAACCGCCCAGCACTTTGGGGATTAAGGTCATCAATGAGCTGAAAATGGCATACTGCACAGCGGTAAAAGAGATATTGGTTAAACTCGACAAAAAGGCAATAAAGGCGGCATTAGCCAGACCACCGGATAAATTATCGGCGGTAATCACCACATACAGCATCGTAATATCATGACCGCTTTGCACTAACAGCATAAACAACAAATTAGTAATGGCAGATAACACCGCCCCCAACATCAATATCGGCATCACACCATAACGTAACACCAGTACCCCGCCATAAAAGGCGCCGAAAATGGTCATAAACACACCAAAGGTTTTCACCACGGTGGCAATTTCATTTTTGGTAAAGCCAAGGCTTTGATAAAGCGGATTAGCCACTACGCCCAGCACAATATCTGAGATTCGGTACAGACCCACCAAGGCTAATAATAACCAAGCCAAAGACCAGCCATAGCGTGTAAAGAAATCCTGAATAGGCGCGATGTAGCTGTGAGTCACACTTTGTTTATCGATAAATTTTATTTGTGTCATCAACAGCGCCACTAGCGCTGCGGCAACCCCGGCAAATACCAATCTGATTAACTCGATAAAAACAGACACCAGTTGCGCATTACTCAACAATAAACTCAGTTTTTGTTTCGCCAGCGCGGTTAAGTCTGCTGTCAGAGCAAAGCTACAAATAAAGGCGCTCACTGCCAGCAAAAAGGTAATAAAAAATCGCACATGATGGCGACGATTGATCAAAGCTGATGCTTGTTGCTGCTTGGGCTCATCGATGATTAAGGTGGTCAAAATGCCAACTAAAAATAAACTGGCCATCGCCCAGTAGGTTAATTGCCAGGCCTCAAAATTATAATGCTCCATACTGGTACCAAAATAACTGGCCAGAAATAAAGCGCCGCCTCCAGCCAGCAACATGCCAATGCGATATCCGGCGATGTAACTGGCTGACATCATCGCCTGCAGTTCAGCATTAGCAGACTCTATACGGTAAGCATCGGTGACAATATCCTGAGTAGCCGAGGAAAAGCCTAAACACACTGCAGCAGCGCCCATCCATACTAAAGAATGCTGGGCAGGATCGACCATGGCCATAAAAATAATGGAGCCCATCACCATGCACTGCGCCAATAATAACCAGGCACGCCGACGTCCTAGCCAACGGGTTAATAAGGGTAAAGGCATGACATCGACTAATGGTGCCCAAACGAATTTGAATGAGTAACCCAGTGCCGCCCAACTGAAATAAGTGATGTCACTTTTTGCGATGCCGACTTCGCCAAGCCATAGACTCAAGGTGGAAAAAATCAGTAATAACGGCAGGCCCGCCATGATGCCAAAGACAAGCATCGTTAACACCCGCGGGTGCATAAATGCTTGTAAACTCTCCTGCCATGAACGTAGTCGTGCTATCAAAATCGGTCTCAGATCGCGTTGAATCAGCTAAAGTAACATTGAAGTATATCTGGTTCCACTTTTGTTCATAGTGATGCAGACGACTAGAAAATATTGCTGTTCATCATGCAGTCAACGATAATGAGAAAATTAAGAGAACACACTTCTGATATTCTTGATACCTCATGGCTAAACAACGCAAAATAATTCACGTCGATATGGATGCTTTTTTTGCTTCTGTTGAACAACGTGATCATCCAGAATATAAGGGTAAACCACTGATCGTCGGCGGCCAGCCTAACAGCCGGGGCGTGGTTGCGGCCTGTAGCTATGAAGCCAGAAAGTACGGCATTCACTCGGCCATGCCCTGCTCGCGCGCCTATCGTTTATGCTCTCATGCCTTATTTGTGCCGCCACGCTTTGACGCATACCGTGAAGTATCCAACCAAATCCGTGATATTTTCTGGCGTTATGCCACTGAAGTTGAGCCGTTATCTCTTGATGAAGCTTATTTAGATGTCACCTACACCGAGGCTTTTAATGGTTCGGCCACCTTGATTGCCCAGGCCATTAAACGTGAGATTTTGCAGGAAACCCGACTCACCGCCTCGGCGGGTGTTTCCTATAATAAATTCCTCGCCAAAATTGCCTCGGATATGGACAAACCCAATGGGCTCTATGTCATCAGACCCGAACAAGGCGAAGCTTTTGTCGCCGATCTTCCTGTGGGTAAGTTTCATGGTATTGGTCCGGCTACGGAAACCAAAATGCATAATCTCAGCATCCATACCGGCAAAGACCTTCGGGAGAAAACCTTAGCTGAACTGACTGAACGCTTCGGCAAAGCAGGTCAGTATTATTACAATATCGCCCGAGCTATCGATGAACGCCCGGTTCGCAGTCAACGCATTCGTAAATCACTGGGCAAAGAAACCACCTTTGCTGAAGATATTCACTCTATCCCGGAATTAACCGCCAAACTGCTTGATCTGGCTGAACGCGTTTTCGAAAGCCTGGATAAACAAAACCTGAAAGCGCGCACCATCACCCTCAAAGTGAAATATGCTGACTTTCAACAAGTCACCCGTGCCCACAGCCCCGAGCACATTATTCAACTAACAGACTTAAAACAGATCATTCCGCTATTGCTTGAAAAGACAGAAGCTGGAATCAAACCTGTGAGATTGGTGGGATTAAGTATGAGTAGGTTTGATGTGCCTGTAGTACAGACGCATCAACCACAGTTAGACTTAGCGTTAAATGATGAGTTTTAAAAATAAAACGATCCATCGTTTGGATTGAGGAAGAAACCCGAAATGAACTTAGTTATGGTCATTGAGCTTCAACCCAAGCACTATTGATATAATTAAAGAGCTGCCTTGATACGATTTTTCAGAATTTTATAACGGCTAAACGCACATTTCACGAAGTTACCATCCTTATGTTTAAAGCGTTTTTTTAGTGCTTTTTTTACTTCCCATGTGCCTTTATAACCATTAGGGAAAACCACTAAGTCACCCGCTTTAAATGTGGTCGCTGGGCCACCATCATTTGGCGTCATCACACACTCTCCTTCTACAATGTATGCCACTTCAGTGGTGACAAATGACCAGGGAAATACGGATACTTCTTTTCCCCATGTTGGCCAATGTTCAACCCCCATTTTCTTTAATTGTGCTTCGCTGGGATTACTGTCCACGGTAATGTCTTTCATTTGAATTCCTAAAATTTAAGTTTTGCCCAAATAATAAATATTTGGGATGAGATGGGGATTTCGCCTTATCTATTTTGCCTGTCTTTCAGTGATAAACCGAATTTAGCGTTCATCTCTGATGTTAGAGCCAGGTCATATTTGCCATAATGCCCCTTTGCTTTAACCACTGAATTTATTTATGCAGACTCAAGGACAACCCGCACTGGACGTGCTACAGAACATTTTTGGTTACGATGTCTTTCGGCATAATCAACACGATATCGTTGAGCATGTTATTCAGGGTGGTGATGCCCTGGTATTGATGCCAACTGGCGGCGGTAAATCACTTTGTTATCAGATTCCGGCGCTGATACGACCAGGCACCGGCATTGTGGTTTCACCGTTGATTGCTTTAATGCAGGATCAAGTGGTGGCATTAAACGAGCTGGGTGTGAAAGCGGCCTTTCTTAACTCAAGTTTGTCAGCCTCAGAAGCCTATAGCGTTGAGCAACAACTTGAAGGCGGGCAGATTGATGTATTGTACATCGCCCCAGAGCGTTTACTGAATGAGCGCACCATATCGCTATTGAGTCGTGTAACCATTTCCTTATTTGCAATAGATGAAGCGCATTGTGTATCGCAGTGGGGTCATGACTTTCGACCAGAGTATCAACAGCTTCGATTGCTACATGAACGCTTCCCTAATGTACCTCGTATTGCTCTGACAGCCACGGCCGATAAACGCACGCGTCAGGAAATCATTGAGCAACTCAATCTGCAGCAAGCCAATGTTTATCTGAATAGTTTTGACCGGCACAATATTTTTTATGCGATTACCGAGGCAAGCCAAGCCAAACAACAGCTGTGGCAGTTTATCGAGGAACACCACGCCAATGATGCCGGCATTGTTTATTGTCTGTCGCGAAAGAAAGTCGAGGCCATTGCTGAATGGCTTCAGGAACAAGGTCGGGTTGCGTTGCCCTATCATGCAGGCTTATCCAATGAGGTAAGAGCAAAACACCAACAACGGTTTTTACGTGAAGAAGCGGTGATTATTGTCGCTACCATCGCCTTTGGCATGGGTATTGATAAACCGGATGTGCGTTTTGTCGCTCACCTGAACTTACCGAAAAATATTGAGGCTTATTATCAGGAAACCGGACGTGCTGGCCGTGATGGTTTACCGGCGAATGCCTGGATGGCTTATGGTCTGCAAGATGTCATCACGCTGCGGCAGTTTATGCAGGACTCCAATGCGCCCGATATGATCAAACGGGTTGAACAACATAAATTGGATGCCATGCTGGGTTTATGTGAGCTCATCACCTGTCGGCGTCAGGCTTTATTAGCCTATTTTGATGAGGAAGCACCTGAAAAATGCGGGCAATGTGATAATTGCCAAACACCACCAGAAAGCTTTGATGCGACAGAAATGGCACAAAAGGCCTTGTCTTGTGTCTATCGCACCGAACAACGATTCGGGGTGAATTATTTAATCGATGTGTTACTTGGTAGTGACGATGAACGTATTAAACAAAACCAGCATGACAAGTTAAGTACCTACGGCATCGGCTCTGAACTGAACGCCACTCAATGGCGCGGTATTTTCCGTCAGTTAATCGCCACGGGTTATCTCGATATTGATATTCAGCGTTATGGCGCATTACGGCTGACAGAAAAATGTCGACCAGTCCTCCGCGGCGAGCAAACATTATATTTAAGAAAACAGTCGCCTAAAAAATCAACAGCTAAAACCGGCAAAAAACAAACAGCTGTTCGCCCTCAAGATCAACGACTTTGGGAAGCATTGCGTCAATTACGCTCGGATATTGCCAAACAGCATGGTGTGCCGCCTTACGTTATTTTCCATGATGCGACATTGTTAGAGATGTGTCGTTACCGACCTGCAGATATGGCCGCTATGCAACGTATTTCCGGCGTGGGCGAACAAAAACTCAACCATTACGGCCATGCGTTTTTAGAGGTCATTCAACAACACCCTTTGTCTGAGTTACTGAATAACGGCTTGAGTGACACGATTAATGACACGTTGTTATTACTTGAAAAAGGACATGAGATAGATAGCATTGCGAAACAGCGAGATTTAAAACTCAGTACGGTTTATAGCCATCTGGCTGAAGGCATTAATGCCGGGTTACTGGATGTAAAAGACGTACTGGACCTGGAAGATGCTGAGCTGAACACGATCATGCTGACGATTGAATCATTAGGAGATGAATCTCAGAGCCTGAGAGCCATTTATCAGGCCCTGAATGAAGCTTATGATTATGGTGTGATTCGTTGCGTGCTGGCATCTATGTACTAATGCAAACTACTTCAGGCTTTGTCTGACTGCACTTGCTGTAATTGCTTCAATATCGCCTCTGCTTCCTGAGTCAGTGAAGCAAACAGCCGTATATCGCCATTACGTTGTGCATGTAATGCCTGTTCACGCTTTTGTTTTAATTGCTTTTTTAACTTTTTCTCAGGATCAGACTTAAATAATGACCACATACATAACTCTCTGTTAGGTTAAATAAGTCAGAGAGTTATGGCGTGATAAAGTTCATTTGTTTATTTTGGTAACGCGTAGTCATAGTCAATAATTAACGGTGCATGATCCGAAAAAGACTCATCGCGATAGATTTCTGTGGCTTTGACTTTACCTTTCATGCCCGGCGTTAAGATATGGTAATCAATACGCCATCCGACGTTATTGGCTCTGGCCTGGCCTCGGTTTGACCACCAGGTGTATTGATGTTCTTCCTGCGGTAACTCACGAAACGCATCGATAAAGCCCATTTCATCAAACAGTTTATCCAACCAGGCGCGCTCTTCAGGTAAGAAACCAGAGTTTTTCAGATTGCCTTTCCAGTTACGAATGTCTTCATTTTTATGCGCAATATTCCAATCGCCACAAATCAATACATCGCGACCCGAGTCTTTCATGTCCTGCATTTTATTTTCAAAAAAATCCATGCAGCGATATTTGGCAATTTGTCGCTCTTCTTTTGATGAACCTGAAGGCATATACAGCGAAATCACGCTCAAATTACCAAAACGGGCTTCGATATAACGACCTTCCGCATCAAACTCCTCATTCCCCATCCCGACAATCACCTCATCGGGCTCTGCTTTACAATACAGCGCCACACCGCTGTAACCCTTTTTCTCTGCATCATGGTAATAACAGTGATATCCTTGCGGCCTGAAAATATCATCTTCAAGTTGATGCACTTGAGCTTTGGTTTCCTGAATACAGACAACATCTGCATTTTGCTTGGGTAGCCAGTCAAAAAAACCTTTACGGGCGGCGGCTCTAATACCGTTCACATTGGCTGTGATTATGCGCATGGGTCATCCTATTGAAAAATAATCACATAATACCATTTACAAATCAGATTAAAATCCGGATAATGTCGGGCTCATCTGTAAATACAGATAGCTAGGTTTAGCTACAGATAAATGAATTTTTAGGAGAAGCACTTTGGCAAATTCGGCACAAGCAAGAAAACGCGCGCGTCAAGCAGAAGTACACCGTCAGCGTAACGCCAGCCAACGTTCAGCGATGCGTACAACGATTAAAGCACTGAGAAAAGCAATCGCAGCTGGTGATAAAGAACAAGCTGTTGCTGCTTTCAAAGTTGCAGCGCCTGCATTAGATCGTATGGCGGGTAAAGGCATTATTCACAAGAATACTGCTGCTCGTGGTAAAAGCCGTTTGAACAACGCTGTTCGCGCAATGTAATTTAAAGTTTCGACTTTATAAAAAAACCGACTTAATGTCGGTTTTTTTATGCCTGCGATTTTTATTATTCTCTTGAATTAGCTGGTTAACACCAGATTATCGCGGTGAATAAGTTCAGGTTCACCGACATAACCCAGGATAGATTCAATTTCACTGCTGGGTTTGCCTTTAATCAGATGCGCCTCATCAGCATTATAATTCGCTAACCCTCTGGCGATTTCTTTACCATTTACATCACGACAAATCACCAATTCACCACGTGTAAACTTGCCTTCAACATGGGTCACTCCAACAGGCAATAAACTGCGCCCTTGTTCTCTCAACACAGCCACAGCACCATCATCCAACACTAATTGCCCTTTAGCGATTAAATGGCCCACCAGCCACTGCTGTCTGGCAGTAATCGGCTTATTGTCTGGCCAAAGTAATGTACCCACGCCATGCCCTGCTGCCAGGTGACGAAGATTGTCGGGATGTTTACCAGATAAAATAACCGTATAGGCACCTGAACGGGCCGCACGGCGTGCTGCCAATAATTTGGTGGTCATACCACCACGGCCCAGTTCACCTTTGCTATCACCCGCCATTTGATCAAGCGCTGCGTTACTGGCAGCTGAGGCAGCAATCATGCGGGCATCAGGATTGGTTCTGGGATCGGAGTCAAACAAGCCGTCCTGATCCGTCAAGATAACTAACACATCGGCCTCAACCAGGTTGGCAGTCATGGCTGCTAGTGTGTCGTTATCGCCAAAACGAATTTCTTCGGTAGCAATGGTATCGTTCTCATTAACCACGGGCAGAATATCTAATTCCAGCAACGTTTGCAGTGCACTACGTGCATTAAGATGACGGCCACGGTCTGATAAATCAGAGTGAGTTAATAAGATTTGAGCGGTGTGAATGCCATGCTTACCGCATTCTGTGGCATAGGCGTTGACCAACTCCATCTGACCAACACTGGCAGCCGCTTGCAGACGATGAATTTCGTGTGGACGTCTTTTCCAACCCAGTTTCTGCATTCCCGCCGCAACTGAGCCAGACGTGACTAATACCACTTCTTTTCCCTGACGTCTTAGTTCGGCTATTTCAGCACTTAACCAACGTATGCGATCCGTATCAAGACCTTCACCAATACGAGTTAATAAAGCACTGCCAATTTTGATAACCCAGCGCTTGGTATTTAATAATTGCTGATGTGGTTCTGTCACTGAGGTTTATTCCTGAGCATCATCCTGCGAATTATCTGACGTTTCGTCTTTTTCACTGACACGAACACTTTCCAGGTAATTCATGACTTCATTGACCAGCGCATCGCAACCTTCGCCAGTCTGACCACTAATGTAAAACACTTTGCCTTTCCATTGCAGTCGATCCAGCACTTCTTGACAGAGATCGTCGCGAATATCTTCGGGTACCAGATCCATTTTATTCAAAACTAACCACTGATCCTGACTGCCTAAAGCTTCACTATAGTTTTCCAGTTCACGGTTGATGATCTGCACACTTTCTACCGGGTCCTGTTTCACATCAACCGGCGCCATATCAACAAGATGTAACAGTAAGCGCGTACGGGTCAGATGTTTCAGAAACTGGATACCGAGACCGGCGCCGTCTGCCGCACCTTCAACCAAACCGGGAATGTCGGCAATCACAAAACTGCGCACATCTTTTAAGGTCACCACACCCAAGTTTGGATAAAGCGTGGTGAAAGGATAATTTGCCACTTTGGGTTGCGCAGCTGACACCTGGCTGATAAATGTTGATTTACCAGCGTTTGGTAAACCCAACAGCCCCACATCAGCTAACAGCTTCATTTCAAGCCGTAAAGTGCGTTCTTCACCAGGAGTGCCGTCGCTGGTTTGACGAGGTGCACGGTTAATGCTCGATTTATAACGCGCATTGCCTAAACCATGCCAACCGCCTTTTGCGACTAATAATTTATCGCCATCTTTGGTCAGGTCACCAATGAGTTCATCGGTATCATCATCCCAGGCTTCTGTGCCAATAGGGACTTTGATAATCAGATCTTCACCACGCGCACCACTGCACAAACGACCACGACCATGCTCACCACGCTCGGCTTTAAAATTACGCTGATAACGAAAGTCGATCAGTGTATTGACCTGTGAATCGGCCAATAAATAGACATCGCCACCATCGCCACCATCACCGCCATCGGGGCCACCAAAAGGAATGAATTTTTCACGGCGAAAACTCAAACAGCCATTACCACCGGCTCCGGCACTGATTTTAATTTTCGCTTCATCCACAAATTTCATTGTCGCTTCCCGACCTTAATCTCATGTTCTTTCTGACTATAAACCTATATGCCAGAAACAAAAAACCCCGCATCAGCGGGGCTTTGTGCTGTTTGCCCCATACGGGCTAACAAATATTCTTAGTCAGCAACAACACTGACGAAAGTACGGTTTTGAGGACCTTTGGTCTCAAATAATACTTTACCTTCAGCTGTCGCAAATAAAGTATGGTCTTTACCGATACCTACGTTACGACCTGCATGGTAACGTGTACCACGCTGACGAACTAAAATGTTACCACCAGACACTAATTCACCACCGTAGCGTTTTACACCAAGGCGTTTAGACTCTGAATCACGTCCGTTACGAGTACTACCACCAGCTTTCTTGTGAGCCATTTCTTAAACCTCTTTTCCGATTCTTAGGCTGAGATGCCTGTGATTTCGATTTCAGTATATGCTTGACGATGACCCATCTGTTTTTGATGGTGCTTACGACGTTTGAATTTGACGATTTTCACTTTATCGCCACGGCCGTTAGCTGCCACTTTCGCAGTCACTTTAGCACCGTCAAGGTAAGGTGCACCAACTTTGATGTCTTCACCTTCGCCAACTAACAGAACTTTATCAAGCTCAACCGTATCACCGGCTTCAGCAGTCAATTTTTCAATGCGGAGCTTTTCGCCCTCTTTAACTCGGTATTGTTTACCGCCAGTCGCGACAATAGCGTACATCGCTGTCTCCAAAGTATAATAGTGTTAATGCGGGTTACCCCACAAAAGACCGGCAATTGTATCTCCTTTCTTCAAGGAGATCAAATTCATATTGAAATATTTGCGCAGTATTCTCGCTCATGAGAAAGTACGCGTTTAAATCACACATTATAGGCAGATTACGGTTCCGTGGATATCCAATCCATCTATTCTCTAATTCAAGATGACATGAAAGCTGTAGACGAGTTGATCCAACAACGCTTACAGTCTGATGTTGCCCTCATTAATCAACTTGGCTTTTATATTATCAACAGTGGTGGTAAGCGGCTTCGCCCGGCGATAGCTATTCTGGCTGCACGTGCATGTGGCTATGAGGGGAGTCAACATATCAACCTCGCTACCATTATTGAGTTCATTCACACCGCAACGTTATTACATGATGATGTGGTAGATAACTCTGATATGCGCCGGGGTCAGGAAACAGCTAATACACTCTGGGGCAATGAAGCAAGTGTACTGGTGGGAGATTTCCTCTACACCCGCTCTTTTGAAATGATGGTAGAAATTGAGTCTATGCGCTTAATGCAAATTCTCTCTCATACCACGAATGTCATTGCGGAAGGCGAGGTACTGCAGTTATTGAACTGTCATGATGCCGATACCACCGAAGCGCGTTACCTTGAAGTGATTCATCATAAAACCGCCAAGCTGTTTGAAGCTGCTGGCCAGTTAGGTGCCGTCATCTCAGGCTCTGATAACGCTACTGAAATGGCTATGGCTAACTACGCTATGCATTTGGGTAGTGCTTTTCAGCTGGTCGATGACTTACTTGATTACAGTCAATCCAGCGAGACAATTGGTAAAAATATTGGTGATGACCTTGCTGAAGGCAAACCTACATTACCTCTGATCTATGCGATGCAACATGGTAATGCTGAACAATCAGCCATTATTCGTGAAGCCATCGAACAAGGCCAGCGAGACAGGATTACTGACATTATTGAGATCATTCAGAACACAGGCGCGATAGATTACACAGCCAGTGCCGCTGAAAAGGAAGTGATGCAAGCGAAACAAGCTCTGGATATACTTGCTGGAAGCCCGTATAAACAAGCTTTATTATCGTTAGCCGACTTTGCTATTCAGCGAAATTATTAATGTAATGGTCCGACTCACACCTTAAGGTCATCAAATGAAAAGCATCGCTGGTTACATGGTTAATTCAGTCATGATATGCAAAGGATGCACATAATGATTTCAGATAAGGACATTTTAAACGCCAGAATTCTTATTGTTGATGACCAATTGATCAACATTAAATTACTGGAAAAAATGCTGAGACAGGCCGGATTTACCTCTCTGTATTCCACAAATCTAGGCGCTGAAGTCAAACAACGCTATTTTGAATACGAAATTGATCTCATCCTGCTAGATATCCGTATGCCGGATATGGATGGTTTTCAGGTAATGGAAACACTGCAAACAGCGATACAGGATGATTATCTTCCAATACTGGTAATCACCGCCGAACTCACTCAGGAAATACGGAAAAAATCTCTCTGCTCCGGCGCAAAAGATTTTATAACTAAGCCGTTTGATCAGACAGAAGTCATCCAACGTATCAGAAATATGTTGGAAGTCCGCCTACTGCACAAGCAAGTATTGACGCAGAATGAAACGCTAGAACAACAGGTCAAGATCCGAACCCAACAACTTGAGCAAAGCCGCCTTGAAATTATTAAACGCTTAGGTCGGGCGGCAGAATATAAAGATAACGAAACCGGTAATCATATTCTGAGGATGAGCCACTTTGCCCATATGTTGGCACTCGCCGTCGGACTCAGTGATAAGTTTGCTGCTGATATATTAACCGCAGCGCCGATGCATGATATCGGTAAAATTGGCATTCCAGATCACATTCTACTGAAACCGGGTTCGCTTAATCCTGATGAGTGGGAGATCATGAAAACCCATGTCAAAATTGGCGCAGACCTACTAGCTGATACAGATGTGCCATTGCTCAAGCTGGCGAGTAATATTGCCCTGACTCACCATGAAAAATGGGACGGTTCTGGATACCCAAATGGTTTAAAAGGGGAAGCTATCCCCATCGAAGGTCGTATTTGTGCAATATGTGACGTTTTTGATGCTTTAACGTCTGAGCGCCCATACAAAAAGGCATGGCCGGTTGAGCAAGCGGTTGATTATCTGATCACTCAAAAAGGACAACATTTTGATCCTAAGTTAGTCGATCATTTCTTAGCGATTATCGAACAGGTTCTTCACTACCGTTCTCGCTATCCAGATACAGCGTATGAAGCATCAGATCAGTCCTAATTTTGTTTAAATGCTTTTTAGTTATTTCAAGGTTCGCTATTCTTAGTCACTATGGCTCAAATATATAAATATCATTTATTTTTCTGTACGCATCAGCGTGATGATGGCAGTGCAAATTGTGGAGAGCATGGTTCACAGTCTCTGCGTGATTACGCCAAACAGCGTGTTAAAGAATTAAAAATAAAAAAAGTGCGTGTCAATAATGCAGGCTGTCTTAACCGCTGTAAGCTGGGACCGATGTTAGTGATTTATCCTGAAGGCACTTGGTATCACTATGAAACAGAAGCGGATATTGACGAAATTATTGAGTCACATCTGTTAAACGACACGATTGTGGAACGTTTGGTCAAATGACGCCGGATCAATACTGCCGCGACAAAGCAGCTAAAAGTGGTTCCAGTTTTTATTACAGTTTCATGTTTTTACCACCGCAAAAGCGACAGGCCATCACCGCCTTGTATGCGTTTTGCCGTGAAGTGGATGATGCAGTAGATGAAATAGCCGATCCGCAAGTTGCTGCACAGACCTTAAGCTGGTGGCGAAGTGAGGTTGAGAATATATTTAACCAGACAGCCACTCATCCTGTTGGTAAAGCTCTGGAAGAAGCAATAAAGCGTTTCGAGCTTCATCAAGAATATTTTCTTGAAATTATTGATGGCATGGAAATGGATCTATTCCAGCATCGATATGACGCTTTTAAACATCTGGCTTTATATTGCCATCGTGTCGCAAGCGTGGTCGGGTTACTTGCTGCAGAAATTTTTGGTTATCAAAACCGTCAAACACTGAAATATGCTGAAAAACTGGGTTTGGCTTTCCAGTTAACCAATATTATTCGTGACGTTCGTGAAGATGCCGAACGTGGCCGCATCTATCTCCCCGCAGAGGATATGGCTCGATTTAAGGTAAGTGAAGAAGATATTCTGGCACTCAAACAAACAGCAGAATTAACAGCACTACTGGCGTTTGAAACCGAACGTGCTCGTTCCTTCTATCAAGAAGCCAAAACGCTATTACCCAAAGAAGATCGATACTCACAACGTACGGGCTTAATCATGTCTGCTATTTATGAGGCGACGTTAGACGAAATTGAAAAAGATCAGTTTCAGGTGATGAAACAGCGCATTTCACTGACACCATTGAAAAAACTCTGGTTAGCCTGGCGCACGTCCAGAGCAGAAAAAAAACATCCATAATGACCACGCTGATTGTTGGTGGTGGCTGGAGTGGACTTGCTGCCGCTGTTCGTTTGTTAGAAAAGGGCGAATCGATTCACCTGGTGGAATCTGCAAAGCAATTGGGAGGACGAGCCCGAAATGTTGACTGGAATGCACAGACCATAGACAACGGTCAACATTTATTGATTGGTGCCTATGAACGCACCTTAAAATTATTGCAAGACCTGGGTGCTGATGAGTCCAGATTGTTTCAGCGGCTTCCGCTAAATATAACCATCCATCATCCAAATTTTGGCGATCTAAAACTCGCTGACACGCCACATCTACCCTGGCCGCTATCTCTGGCAATAAAGACTTGGCAACTCAATGGTTTTGCTGTTTTTGTCCAGATCTTTCGTCTAATCTTCAATGCCCGTTCACAAAAAAAGTCAGACGATATATCCGTAAAAGCATGGCTAGAACAACAAAAACAAAGTCGACGATTGATTGAGCAATTATGGGAGCCTCTATGTCTTGCTACGATGAATACGCCCCTCTCCGAAGCATCGGCTAACCTTTTTGCTCATGTCTTGTTAGAGACTTTTAGGCAACGTGACTACGCTGATTTTTTGATTCCGCAAGTACCATTAGGCGATACCCTACCAGCCTATGCTGAACGATATATTCAGCAACAAGGCGGACAAATTTCCCTGCAAACGCGTATTAAGTCACTCGTTATCCATAACAATAAAGTCACTGCGGCTTTGACAGATAATGGACAAACCATTGAAGCGGACAATATTATTATTGCTACCGGACCACACACTAGCCAACAACTATTAGGAAAATATTGGGTAGCTAAGGACGCAAGCTCTCATCCTATTGTCACGGTCTATCTGCAATGCGCATCTGATATCCATCTTCGATCACCTATGTTAGGACTCAGCGGGACAACAAGCCAATGGATATTCGATAGAGGTGATGGCCTGTTGGCGGTTGTTATCAGTGGACCAGGCTCTCATCTGAAGCTGACTAATGAAAAGCTTATCGAGCACGTTGTTAATGAATTACTAGACGCGAATATAGTACAGCCCTCTGAATTTATTCGCGGTTACGTTATCCGAGAAAAAAGGGCAACATTCAGAAGTACTGTGGATGTTTGCTCAGATCGTCCGACAACTTGCTCTCCAGTGGATGGGCTCTATTTAGCGGGTGATATAATTAATAATCTTTATCCTGCTACACTAGAAGGTGCAGTGATAAATGGTGAAAAAGCTGCCGAATTGATAATGAAAATCAACACGGTTAGCTAAGCGATTAATCACTTGCTATACTTTGTGGCTCAATATTTATAACAATAAGGGAATGCTATGCTGAAACAGTTCAAATTACTTTTTATCGCGTTATTTCTAGGCACATTCATTGTTGCCTGTAGTGATGACAACAGTGCTCAGACAGACTCTAAAGATACATCTGCCGCACCTGCAGAGATGACTAGTGAAGACACCACTGACACAACAGGTGCTGTAGAAGATGAAACAGACACGATTGCAGGAATGACGAAAGAAGAAGCTATCGCTAAGTGGGGTGAGCCTGATGTCACTCAAACACATACAATTGATGCATTAACTGTTGATCATCTTGAATGGCATAAAAAAGACGGTATTACATCGGTACAATTCCATAACGGTGTCGCACAATTTAGTCAATTTGTACCTGCCGAATAAATCTTGATGCAAGCATATACTGAGGACAGCCAATTGGCTGAACAAATCATTCTTATCACCGGTGCCGCTCAAGGCATCGGTGCCTCAGTAGCTAAAGCCTGTGCATATGCAGGTGCTACAGTTATCTTACTTGATAAACAAGTTCCGCAGCTTGAAGCTGTTTATGATGAAATTGTTGAACAAACTGGCATCATTCCAGCTATCTATCCGCTCGATCTCAAAGGGGCAACTGTTGATGACTACAAACAACTTGCCCAGACTATTTCAGAAAGTTTTGGTAAATTGGATGCCTTAATTCACTGCGCTGCTTCACTCGGACAATTAGCCCCAGTGATGAATCAAGATCCTAAAACATGGGCAGAAACCCTGCACATCAACCTGACAGCCGCTTACCTACTCACCCAAGCCTGTCTACCATTATTAAAACAACAAGCAAGCCATTTAATTTTCACTACGGATGCCCACAAGCATACCGCTTATTGGGGTGCCTACGGTATTAGTAAGGCCGCAGTTGAAGCACTTGCTGAACAACTAAAAGATGAACTGGAAGCAGAAGGCAAAGTGATCGTCAGCACCATTGATCCTGGTGAAGTCAGAACGGCGCTTTATGCTCGCGCTTATCCAGCCCGAAACCCAGAACATCTGAATTTGCCAGATGATGTCGCTTATCAATATATCGCAAAACTTCAATTAGAAACCAACTCTCCAGTATCGGTAGATTAAACGTCAAAACCCTGACACTAACATCCAACCCATTGATTCATAGAGAATTTTAAATATTGGCACACTTATAGCAAGTTATATTCATAACTTGAATAAGGAAGTGCTCCAATGGAACACCCATCAATATCAAACAAGCATAAACTAAGCCTGGTAGAAGGGTCTAAACCAGCAATAGATTACACTCAGACCAAAACAGCGGAAGACATACACCGTCAACTTCCTTACACGCTGCAAACCAGCCTTATTTTGGAAGACATGCTTCAATTATTTCAGCATGAAGTGAATGCTGTTTTCCCTGAGTGTAGCTTTCATTATCAAAACCCTAGTATGAAAGTCGATATCAACTCGGCGGAAAAATCTCACCACCGCTGCCATTATAAGCTTGAAATGAATGGTGATTATCTGGGCGATCTTAGCTTTACGCAAAGCAAAAAGTTTTCTCAAGCAGATATTATTTTTCTAGAAGATTTACTCAGCCTGCTTGTTTACCCTTTACGTAACTGCCTGCTTTATAAAAAAGCACTTGCCTCTGCACTACTGGATGACTTAACCAGTTTGGGTAACCGGGCTGCTTATGAAAAAAGTTTGCATAGGGAAATCGACAGAGCAAAAAGACACAATATACCTCTGTCACTCGTCCTTATTGACATTGATAACTTCAAAATTATCAATGACAACTTTGGTCATATGACCGGCGATAGAGCACTTAAAATTTTGGCAGATATGATTAACCAGAATTTGCGTGGTAGTGACTTGGCATTCAGATTTGGTGGTGAAGAATTTGTTCTGCTACTAACGGATACTAGCATTCACGACGCTCAAGTTGCAGCTGAGAGAATCCGTGAATCCGTTGCACAAATATTATCTCATGATGGAACAAACAGCTTCGGTTTCACCATCAGCTTAGGCGTAGCCCAACTTGATATGAATGAAGAAGGCTATCACCTGTTTGAACGGGCTGATATGGCACTTTATGAAGCCAAACACATGGGTAAGAATATAACTGTCTGCGCCAAGAAACCCTAATCTTTAATAGACAGCAGACAGTATAAAATCAATGGCCTCGAATACGAGGTCTTCTTTTAGGCGTGGGCTCATCCTGATCCCGGCTTTGTTCTTTTTTATTGGTACTATATTCTTTTCTTGGACGTGTTTTTTTAGGACGCTCCGTCTTAGCAGCTGGTTTCTTGCGTCCACCTGTAACGTTACTGACTGGCTTCATCCCAGCCTGTTCATAAAGATAATCTAAGTCTGAACCTTCCAGCTTTGTCCAGTGTCCCATACGCAGATTATTAGGAATAATGATGGGTCCATAACGCACCCGCATCAAACGGCTGACCTGTACACCCTGGCTTTCCCACAAGCGACGTACTTCACGGTTACGACCTTCCTGGATAACCACGTGGTACCATTTATTGGCTCCTTCACCGCCAGATTCCTGAATATCTGCAAACTTAGCTTCACCATCTTCTAGCATGACGCCATCACGTAGCGTCTGCATCATTTCTGATGTCACTTCGCCTAAGACACGAACCGCATATTCGCGATCCATTTCATGCGATGGATGCATTAAACGATTTGCCAATTCACCATCTGTGGTCAGGATGATTAAACCACTGGTGTTTAAGTCAAGCCGTCCCACACTGACCCAACGGCCCTGCTCTGGAATAGGTAAGGACTGAAAGATAGTACGACGGCCTTCAGGGTCCTTACGCGTGCACACTTCACCAACAGGTTTGTTATAGAGAATGACCTGTTTAGCCGGTTCCTGCCATAAACGTTTCGGAGAAAGCGGTTTATTATCCAGCTTTAAACGATCGCCTTCACTGATCTGATCTCCTAAACTTGCCAACTCACCATTACGAGTGACACGTCCTTCTTTAATCCAGGTTTCTACCTGGCGACGAGAGCCATAACCTGCTCTTGCTAATACTTTTTGAATACGTTCAGCCATAAAAACGCGTCAGCAACCCTTTTTATTTATAGTTTAAACCCATTGATGAACGGACTTCCGCCAAGGTTTCCTGTGCCACTTCACGCGCGGCAGCATTACCATCATCAATAATACGGCGGACATCTTCTGGGTGTTGGCTAAAATCCAACGCCCGTTCACGAATCGGTCTCAGTTCAGCACTAACAGCATCAATCAACGGACCTTTACAATCCAGACAACCAATACTGGCACTACGACAACCTTCTTGTACCCACTGTTTCTGATCTTCTGAAGCGTAAACCTCATGCAACTGCCATACAGGGCAGCGATCGGGCTCACCAGGATCAGTACGTCGAACACGGTTGGTGTCCGTTGGCATACGCTTAATTTTCTCTGCCAGGCTATCATCAGGCTCACGCAGCGAGATTGTATTGCCGTATGACTTGGACATTTTTTGACCATCCAGGCCTGGCATTTTAGATGCCGGTGTTAATAAGGCTTTTGGCTCGGGCAAAATCACTTTACCTGCACCTTCCAGATAGCCGAATAAGCGCTCCATATCACCCAGCGCTAAATTCTGTTGGTTTTTAAGCAACTCACGCGCGGTGGCTAAAGCATCCGCATCACCTTGCTCTTGGTATGACTTACGCAGAGTATTGTAGAGCTTTGCGTTTTTCTTACCCATTTTTTTAATCGCCGCTTCAGCTTTTTCTTCAAAGTCCAACTCACGACCGTAGATATGATTAAAACGACGAGCGACTTCACGTGTTAACTCGACATGAGCGACCTGATCTTCCCCTACAGGCACCTGACCCGCCCGATAAATCAAAATATCGGCACTTTGTAATAAGGGATAGCCTAAAAAGCCGTAAGTCGATAAATCTTTTTCTTTTAGTTTTTCTTGTTGATCTTTGTATGTTGGTACACGCTCTAGCCACGAAAGCGGTGTAATCATCGACAATAATAAGTGTAATTCAGCATGCTCAGGTACTTTTGACTGTAAAAACAGCGATGCCGTCGAAGGTTCAATACCGGCAGCGAGCCAGTCAATCACCATCTCCCAAACACTGCCTTCGATGACACTGCTCTCTTCATAATGAGTCGTCAATGCATGCCAGTCTGCGACAAAGAAGAAGCAGTCAAATTCGTGCTGTAATTTAATCCAGTTTTTTAGAACGCCATGATAATGACCTAAATGCAATTGCCCTGTTGGACGCATGCCTGAAACAATGCGACGGGACTGTATAGCAACCGTATCCAAAATGTTCTCCTGATAAGCCTTAATTAGCTAACTATAAAATACTGAATATTTGTGCTGGTAAATGAAAGACAGACACCAGCAAACCTAGCATAGCACTGACCAATGGCCATAAAATCAAATTCAAAATGCCGAAATAAAGCAGTCCCAGCAAGATAAAGAAACCATAAGGCTCTATCCTGCTGAACTTATATGCCATCGGTCCTGGTAGCCAGCTTGATAACACACGACTGCCATCCAGAGGAGGAATAGGCAGTAAGTTAAGCATCATTAACATTGTGTTAATTAGTATCCCCGCAAATCCCATGAGCATCATTGGCTGACCCAATGTAATATTGGCATGAATAAGCATCAAGCCCAGCTTGGCAACAATCGCCCAGATAATCGCCATAATAAAGTTGGCAGCAGGACCGGCAGCAGCCACCCACGCCATATCTCGTTTGGGCTGATGCAGATTCTGATAGCTCACCGGTACCGGTTTCGCCCAGCCAAATACAAAGCCGCCCAGTAATAATAATAAGCCGGGCACAAGTACTGTGCCGATAGGGTCGATATGTTTAAAGGGGTTTAGCGTGAGCCTACCCAACATTTGTGCTGTTCTATCACCTAACTTTAATGCAACCCAACCATGCGCAACTTCATGCACAGTAATGGCAAATAAAACAGGTATCGCCCAGATAATAATTTTCTGGACCAAACTAAATTCAAACACGAATGCTGTCCTGACCGCCCATATATGGACGTAACGCCTCTGGAATTAACACCGAACCATCTGCCTGTTGATGATTTTCCATCAACGCTAACAGCGTACGGCCAACGGCCAGTCCTGAACCATTGAGCGTGTGAACTAACTCAGGTTTTCCAGTAGCAGGATTACGCCAGCGAGCCTGTAAACGACGTGCCTGGAAATCACCAAAATTACTGCAAGATGAAATTTCTCTGTAGGTTTGCTGGCTTGGTAACCAAACTTCAAGATCATAGGTTTTTGTAGATGAAAACCCTAAATCACCCGTACACAAATTCACCTTACGATATGGCAAATCTAATAACTGCAATACTTTTTCAGCATGTGCTGTTAATTCTTCATGCGCGGCAGCTGAGTCCTGTGGACGGACGATTTGTACCAACTCAACCTTTTCAAACTGGTGCTGACGGATAAGACCACGCACATCGCGACCATAAGAGCCGGCTTCACTTCGAAAACACGGTGTATGTGCCACAAACTTCAGAGGCAGCGATGCATCTTCAGTAATCGTATCGCGGACAATATTAGTCACTGGCACTTCAGCTGTTGGAATCAGATAAAACTCACCATCATTCACTTTAAACAGATCTTCTTCGAATTTTGGTAGCTGTCCTGTTCCTCTTAAAGAGTCAGCATTCACTAAATAAGGAACATAGGTTTCCGTGTAACCATGCTGTTCACTGTGTAAGTCGAGCATAAACTGGGTCAGCGCACGCTGTAACTTAGCCAAAGGACCTGACAAAGTGACAAAACGGGCAGCACTGATTTTTGCTGCGGTATCAAAATCCATACCTAAAGCAGCACCTAGGTCGACATGATCTTTTGGTTCAAAATCAAATTGACGCGGTTCACCCCAACGTAAAATTTCCTGGTTCTCGCTCTCATCTTTACCGGCCGGAACATCCGCCTGAGGAAGATTAGGAATACCCATGGCGATGTCTTGCAACTGGGTCAGCACATCGTTTAAACGTGATTCAGCCGCTTTGTGACGGTCACCTAAATCCTCGATTTCTTTCAGCAAGGGAGCAATATCTTCACCCGCCGCTTTGGCTTTACCAATATTTTTAGAACGACTATTTCTTTCTGTTTGTAATTCCTGAGCATCCAGCTGTGCCTGTTTACGCTCTTCTTCAAGCTTAGCCAATAATGCAACATCTAAATCAAAGCCTCTTCGGGCTAGTTGCTCAGCAACCTGTTCAGTCTCATTTCTTAATAACTTCGGATCTAACATTCTTTTATTTTCCAGATTGTGCAGTCCAGCTCACAATATGATCCGGCTTAACCATACTTTCCAGCTGTGTAATAATTTTTTCCACTTTATGTGGAACATCAAAAAACTCGATCACCAATGGTAATTCAGGTGATAAATCCAATAGTGACGCTTTATGCAA
The DNA here is from genome assembly GCF_056859315.1 of Methylophaga sp. F-2. NCBI lineage: Bacteria > Pseudomonadati > Pseudomonadota > Gammaproteobacteria > Thiotrichales > Piscirickettsiaceae > Methylophaga > Methylophaga sp. F-2. The sequence continues at coordinate 340,717 of NZ_JBSXOF010000015.1, read as the reverse complement.
CTTTTGTTCAGCACCAAAACCAGCAATGCCACGAAATACGGTAAAGCCTTTAATATCTAATGTTTCAAGTAACTCTATAACGCGATTACTATGATCCCGCCCCTCAGCAAGGTATACACGAACCATCGTGACTTCGAACCGACTCATAACTGTCTCCCCAGGCTTAGACCTATCCATGTAGCCGTCAGACAGAGCAAAACGCTAAGAAATATATTTAGCATGGCTCTCGTCACATCACCGGCTTCCAGCAGAGCAATAGTTTCCATAGAAAATGTCGAAAACGTCGTAAACGCGCCAAGTAAACCGATTAAAATGGCAGAGCGCCATTCTGTCATACCCAACTCTCTCTCGATAAAGATGATAAACAGAAATCCCATCAATAAAGAACCGAGCACATTAACAGCCAATGTGCCGTAGGGAAAGTCTCGCCCTAAAACACGATAGATGCCGTTGGAAACAACAAACCTGAGTACGGCACCCACTGCACCGCCGGCGGCAATAGCAATTATTTGATGCACGAACGATATTCCCTGCTAAAAAACAGGTAGTTTACCGTATTCTGGCACAAGCCTCGCAACTGATTGTTTAATGAGGAAAATAACATTCAATCATAGATAAGTCTGAGTAGATGAAAATCACTGACAAACAAACTGTTATCGACCCAAACTAATATCTTTCAACCATTTTAGCTAATGAAACAGGCACGATCTTTCTGGCATGTCCTGCGCTACCAAATGCCTGATAACGCGCTTCACAAATCGTTTGCATCGCCTGCGCCGCTGCTTTGAAGAATTTCCGTGGATCAAATTCCGCTTTATTCTTCTCATCAGTCAAAAACTGACGAATAGCACCCGTTGAAGCCATGCGTAAATCGGTATCAATGTTGACCTTACGCACACCATATTGAATGCCTTCAACAATTTCTTCTACAGGCACCCCATAGGTTTGGCCAATATCTCCACCATGTGTATTGATAATCTTCAACCACTCCTGCGGTACAGAGCTTGAACCATGCATCACAAAATGGGTATCAGGCAGATTTTGTTGCAAGGTTTTTAAGTGGCTAATCGCCAGCACATCACCTGTTGGTGGTTGTGTAAACTTATAGGCGCCATGACTGGTGCCTATAGCAACGGCTAAAGCATCAACCTGCGTTAAATTCACGAACTCCACTGCCTCATCGGGATCGGTCAATAGTTGACTATGATCTAAGGCAGATTCAGCACCATGACCATCTTCTTCCCCCATCATACCGGTCTCTAAAGAGCCCAGGCAGCCTAACTCCCCTTCCACGGAAACACCGCATGCATGGGCAATGTCACTAACGTTTTTTGTCACCTGCACGTTATAGTCAAAATCAGACGGTGTTTTCATGTCTTCTCGTAATGATCCATCCATCATCACCGAAGTAAATCCTGACTGAATCGAACGAATGCAGATAGCCGGGCTAGCGCCATGATCCTGATGTAAAACCACAGGAATATGCGGATATTCTTCAACTGCTGCAAGGACCATATGTCGTAAAAATGGCTCACCAGCGTATTTTCTGGCACCCGCACTGGCCTGCATGATCACAGGGCTATCTACCTTGTCTGCTGCCTGCATAATGGCATGTACTTGCTCCATATTACTGACATTGAATGCCGGAACAGCAAAATCATGTTCAGCTGCATAGTCTAATAATTGTCGCAACGTAATCAGGGCCATAAAGCCTCCTGTAAAAAAAATTCATATTCTGTGTTTAGTCTATCTGTCTGGGTTCAGCCATATCACCGACTTTGACAATTTTCATAGCATTGGTGCTGCCCTGAATTTCAAGATCGCCTTTAGTGATAATGACGATATCACCATCAGACACAACACCACGGCGGACAAGCTCATCTACCATCTCTTTATTCATCAGCGCATGATCATGATGTTCTACATCAAACTTAAGCGGATAAACGCCTCTGTATAAGGTCACTTTCCGTGCTGTTTTTTCATGGGGTGTAAGTGCAAAGATAGGAATACCTGAACTAATTCTGGACATCCACAACGTGGTTGCACCTGAGTCCGTCAACGCAGCAATCGCTTTTACATCCAGATGGTTGGCAGTATACATAGCAGCCATAGCGATGGCTTCATCCATCCGTTCAAAATGCGAGTCTATCCGGTGTCGCGATACTCGTATTTCACGTTCCAGTTCTGCTTGCAGACAAACACGGTCAACAGCCGCTATGGTTTTTATTGGATTTTTACCAATCGCCGTTTCCCCGGATAACATCACCGCATCGGTGCCATCCAGCACAGCATTGGCCACATCAAACACTTCAGCCCGGGTCGGAATCGGATTCATGATCATTGATTCCATCATCTGGGTGGCTGTAATGGTCAGGCAGTTCTTTTTACGAGCCAGCCCAATGATACGTTTTTGAATAGGCGGTAATGCGGCATCCCCCATCTCCACGCCCAAATCGCCACGTGCGACCATAATCGCATCGGTAGCTGAGATGATCTCATCAATAGCTTCTACCGCTTCTGCACGTTCAATTTTTGCCACAATGGCACCATAGCCGCCAGCATCGCGTAATAACTGCCTTGCCTGATGGATATCATCAGCCGAACGAGGGAATGACACAGCGAGATAGTCTGCCTGCATGCTGGCAGCCGTTTTAATATCATGTTTATCTTTATCGGTAAGGGCTTTGGCAGATAGTCCACCACCAAGACGGTTAATGCCTTTGTTATTGGAGAGAACACCACCGAAACTTACCGTCGTATAGATTTTATGCGTATCGACTTTATCCACACGCAATACAATCCTGCCATCATCAAGGAGCAAGGTGTCTTTCGCTTTGACATCACGTGGAAGCGCTTTATAGTCAATGCCCACTTGCTGTTCATCACCCTCGTCTCTACCAAGCTGGGCATCCAGAATGAAATACGCGCCTTCTTCAAGCACAACCGAGCCTTGTTTAAAGCGGGAGATACGAATTTTGGGTCCCTGAAGGTCAGCCAGAATGCCAACCTGTTTATTTTGCATACGAGCACGTTCTCTGACCAGCTCTGCCAACGCAATGTGAGTGTCAGGCTCACCATGAGAGAAGTTAAGCCTGACCACATTCATGCCGGCTGCGATCATCGCATCCAATACTTGCGGGCTTTGTGTGGCCGGCCCTAAAGTCGCAACAATTTTTGTTCGTCTTATGGCCGTCACATGAAACTCCTTTATGCTTGTGCGGCACGTTGCTCCAAAATATCTACAGCCGGTAATTTTTTACCTTCAAGAAACTCCAGAAATGCGCCACCACCGGTTGAAATATAAGAAATGTCATCACAAATTTTATATTTAGACACTGCCGCTAATGTATCACCACCACCAGCAATAGAAAATGCATCAGACTCAGCAATCGCCATCGCGACTTCTTTCGTGCCTTCACCAAACTGATTAAATTCAAACACGCCGACCGGACCATTCCAGACAATCGTACCAGCGTTTTTTAAAATTTCTGTTAAAGCGGCGGCCGATTTTGGACCAATATCAAAAATCATGTCATCGGCAACGATATCGGTCACTTTTTTGACTTCAGCTTCCGCATTTTCAGCAAAATGCTTACCACATACGACATCAACTGGTACCGGAATATCCCCACCACGAGCCTGAGCTTCCGCTCTTAGTTTTTTACAGGTATCAATTAAGTCTTCTTCATAAAGCGAATTACCGACTTGGTGACCCTCTGCCGCAATAAAAGTGTTGGCTATCCCACCACCGACAATCAGTTGATCCACTTTTTTAGATAACGATTCCAGCACCGTCAACTTGGTGGATACCTTTGAGCCACCTACAATCGCAACTAGCGGCCTTGCCGGGTTATCCAATGCTTTCGCCAATGCTTCTAATTCTGTTGCCAATAGTGGACCGGCACATGCAATCGGTGCGTATTTCGCTACGCCATGCGTCGACGCCTGAGCACGATGAGCTGTGCCAAAGGCATCCATTACAAACACATCACACAACTTGGCCATACGACGAGATAACGCATCATCGTTGGCTTTTTCACCGATGTTAAAACGCACGTTTTCACACAAGACGACTTCACCCGCTTCAACGGGTATAAATTCTGGTTCTAGCCAGTTTTGCTCAAGCCTGACCGGTTGATCCAATAAGGCTGATAAATAATTAGCAACAGGGGCCAGCGAGTACTGATGCTCATACTCACCTTCAGTTGGTCTGCCAAGATGCGACATGATCATGACCTTTGCACCTGCTTTTAATGCCATTTCTATAGTGGGCAATGAAGCATGAATACGGGTGCCATCAGCAACAACACCTTTTTTCAGTGGCACATTAAGATCTTGGCGAATCAGTACACGCTTACCCGCCAAATCCAGATCAGCCATCTTGATTACAGACATGATGATTTTCCTCGTGAATAATTAAATTTGTGATCTCCATCACAAAGTATAACGTTCTAAATTAGTTTGACCATAAAAAAAGGCTTCCTGAATCCAGAAAGCCTTAACGTTTTTATTGATAAATGAATGAATTAACGACCAACGTGCTGTACAAGACGCATCATATTGCAGGTATAGCCATATTCATTGTCATACCACGCAACCACTTTAACAAACGTCTTATCCAATGCGATTCCAGCACCGGCATCAAAGTTTGAAGGGGCTGTGTTACCACGAAAATCCGTTGATACCACGCTTTCTTCCGTATAACCCAGTACATCTTTTAACTCTGATGTAGAAGCGGCTTTCATCGCTGCGCAGATATCTTCATATGTCGCATCTTTGTCTAACTCAACCGTCAGATCAACCACCGAAACATCCGATGTCGGCACGCGGAAAGCCATACCGGTTAACTTGCCATTCAAATCAGGTAAGACTTTACCAACCGCTTTCGCCGCACCGGTAGATGATGGAATAATATTTTCCAAAATGCCGCGACCACCACGCCAATCTTTCATTGAAGGGCCATCCACGGTTTTTTGTGTTGCGGTGGCAGCATGTACTGTAGTCATTAATCCACGTTTGATACCAAAGCTGTCATGCAAAACTTTGGCGACAGGCGCTAATGCATTGGTCGTGCAAGATGCAGCAGAAACAATCGCCTGACCGTCGTAATCTTTATGGTTCACACCATACACAAACATTGGGGTGTGATCTTTTGATGGCGCAGACTGCACCACTTTTTTGGCACCGGCATCAATATGGGCCTGACAACTTTCTTCGGTCAGGAAAAAGCCCGTACATTCTATAACCAAATCCGCACCGACTTCATCCCATTTCAAATCTGCAGGGTTACGCTCAGCGGTAATACGAATGGTTTTACCATTCACCACCAGATTGCCATCTCTGACTTCTACTTCACCATGGAAGCGACCATGCACAGAATCGTATTTGAGCATATAAGCCAGATATTCGGGATCTAACAAGTCATTGATTGCTACCACTTCAATATCTGTAAAATCTTTGATGGCTGCACGAAATGCCATGCGACCAATGCGGCCAAAACCATTAATACCGACTCTAATCGTCATGCTTAATCCCCTATCACTATATCCGTCTGTCTAAGAACTGAAATCTCAGTCTGAAATCTCACTTATTAGACTTTCGAGTTTTAGAGAGAGAAAAACCAGTGAGCAAAACTGCCCACTGGTTCGACTCAATTACTACTTAATTTAAATCAGCAATCATTACAGCACTGATTTAACTGTCTTAACGACATTTTCAACTGTGAAGCCGAAGTGTTTCATCAATACACCACCTGGCGCAGATTCACCAAATGTATCGATACCAACAACGCCGCCTTCCAGGCCAACATACTTGCGCCAGAAGTCAGTGACACCCGCTTCAACAGATACACGTTTAACACCAGGTGTTAACACGCTGTCTTTGTAAGCTTGGTCTTGACGATCAAACACATTGGTTGAAGGCATAGAAACAACGCGTGCTTTCACACCGTCAGCTTTCAGTTCTTCTTGTGCTTTAACCGCTAAGTCAACTTCAGAACCTGTCGCGATAATGATGACATCAGCTGCGCCACCTTCTGCTTCAGACAATACATAAGCACCTTTACGGATAGCTTCAAAGTCAGCAGTATCATGTTTACGGCCAGGGATACCTTGACGGCTTAATACTAAGCTTGAAGGACCATCTTTACGTTCAACGGCAGCAACCCAAGCCACAGCAACTTCAGTTTCATCAGAAGGACGCCATACATCCATGTTAGGAATGTAACGCAGACCTGCTGTGTTTTCGATTGGTTGGTGAGTAGGACCGTCTTCACCCTGACCGATAGAGTCATGAGTCAAGATAGCAATTGTGCGTTGCTTCATCAATGCCGCCATACGTAAAGCAGACTTAGCATAGTCAGAGAACATGTGGAACGTACCACCGTAAGGCAGTAAACCACCGTGCAGAGCCATACCATTCATGATGGCATACATACCAAACTCACGAACACCGTATGAAATGTAGTTACCTGGCTCTTTACCAGAAACATGTTTGAAGCTTGAGCAGCTTGTCAGGTTAGAACCTGTTAAGTCAGCAGAACCACCGATAAATTCTGGTAATTCAGGCGCTAAAGCAGTGATAACGTTTTGTGATGCTTTACGTGAAGCAACGCTTTCTGCTTTATCGTTGAAATCAGCGATCATTTTATCTGTGAATTGTTTCCAGTCAGCGGGTAATTCACCTGCCATGCGGCGTTTAAATTCAGCTGCTAATTCTGGGTATTCAGCAGCATAAGCGTCGAACTTTTTGTTCCATTCAGCTTCAGCAGCATCACCTTTAGCTTTCGCATCCCAACCCGCATAAACATCTTCAGGAATAACAAAAGGTTCGTAGTCCCAACCTAACTCTTTACGCGTTAATGCAACTTCTTCTTCACCTAATGCCGCACCATGGCAATCATGGCTAGCTGATTTGTTTGGTGAACCGAAACCGATGATGGTTTTACAGCAAATCAGTGAAGGTTTGTCAGTGACTTTTTTCGCTGCTTCAATAGCTGCGTTGATCGCATCAGAGTCATGACCATCAACTGATTGAACGTGCCAGCCGTATGCTTCGAAACGTTTAGCAGTATCATCTGTGTACCAGCCATCAATGTGACCGTCGATAGAGATATTGTTGTCATCCCAGAATGCGATCAGGTTACCCAGACCCCATGTACCCGCAAGTGCACATGCTTCATGAGAAACACCTTCCATCAAACAACCGTCGCCCATGAATACATAGGTGTGGTGGTTAACGATGTCATGACCTGGTTTGTTAAATTGGTCAGCCATCAGTTTTTCAGCCATCGCAAAACCAACACCGTTGGTGATACCTTGGCCTAATGGACCTGTTGTTGTTTCAACACCTGGTGCATAACCGTATTCAGGGTGACCCGCACATTGTGAATGTAATTGGCGGAATGTTTTGATTGAATCCATTGGCAAGTCATAACCTGACAAGTGCAACAATGAATAAATCAACATAGAACCGTGACCATTAGATAGGATGAAACGGTCACGATCAGCCCAATTTGGGTTGTTTGGGTTGTGTTTTAAATGGTCATTCCATAACACTTCGGCAATATCTGCCATACCCATAGGCGCGCCGGGGTGACCCGAGTTCGCCTTTTGTACTGCGTCCATGCTCAGCGCACGGATAGCATTAGCTAAATGTCTACGTGTAGCCATTATCTACATTCTCCTATTAAAAAAAATTAAGCTGCCCGCCATTTGATCGAGCAACCCATACTAGGTATTTGATTTTCTGGGCCGTGGCCTGTTTCTGCCACTTGTTTCATTGCTTCAAACAAATCTCGTCTGACATCAGATGCCGCTGCTTGTTTTTTACTGGCATCTAAACGACCGCGATATTGTAGTTGCAAATCACCGTTATAACCAAAAAAATCGGGCGTGCAGACTGCACCATAAGCCTGGGCAACCTGTTGTGTTTCGTCATACAAATAAGGAAATGAAAACTGCTGCTGTTCAGCAACGCGTTTCATATTATCGAAAGCATCTTCTGGATAGTCATTCACATCATTAGACATAATGGCGACAGAGTTAACGCCCAACTCTTTCAGCGCATTCGTATCACGGACAAGTCGATCCATGATCGCTTGTACGTACGGACAATGGTTACAAATGAACATCACTAATAGTCCATTTTCACCACGACACTCATCTAATGTCCAAATTTTACCGTCTGTTCCTGGCAGAGAAAAATCCACAGCAGGCAAACCAAATTCACAGACTGGTGTCTCTAAAGCCATAAACGCTCGCTACAGTTGTACTTTTGTCGTTTCAGGTGAAAAACTACGCATGAAACTCTTTTGGAGTTCTGCATATTACCAGACAAATTGCATAATGCGAAATCAAGCTGTTAGCGCTTTTTAGGCGTGCCTGTTTTGACGAACTGTAAAAAAAGTAATGACTTAGAGCACAAGCGTATCGGTTTCCATTGCCCTGATTTATCTACAAACAGGATCAGACCTCTGACAATTTTCACTGCTGCGCGTTTTAACGATTCGTTTCCGCTGAACGCCGCATATTAAGGTGCACTGTTATCACTTAATGCCAACATCATGTTTTAATGTTGTTATTGAATTACCGCCTGAACAGGCTCGTATCCTAAGCTGAGAATCTCATGGCTCAAAAGAAAACGCCCGCTAAAAAACGTACACGCTCAAAAAAAACAAGCTCCCGAAGAAAAAAACAAACTGGTTTCATCAGTCGCTCAAGCTTACTCAAGATCGCTTTTACGATCCTCGTTCTGCTCGGTTTGTTAACGCTGTTTCTTGATGCTCAAATCCGTAGCCAGTTTGAAGGCAAACGTTGGGCGGTTCCTGCCAAGGTGTATGCACGTCCACTGGAACTATATGCGGGTGCGCCAATATCGATTGCTGACTTAAAAATCGAGCTGAGAGGCTTGGGTTATCAGTTTACCAACAAAGCCGCCCAACCGGGGCAAGCCGCGTTTTCGACATCAAAAGCCATTATTGCAACTCGGGGATTCCGCTTCAGTGACGGTATGGAGCCGGCAAGAAAACTGATTCTCGATTTTGATGGCCAAGGCCTAACACAATTGAGAGATTACCAGGGGCAGGATGTGCCGTTGGTTCGGCTTGAACCCGTACTCATCGGTGGTATCTATCCCTTAAATAACGAAGATCGGGATCTTATCCAGCTGAAAGATGCGCCGCCGATGCTGACCGAATCCTTGATCGCGATAGAAGACAGGGATTTTTATCAGCACCACGGTATATCGCCTAAAGGCATTGCTCGTGCGATGGTTGCTAATATTAAAGCCGGTGGTTTTGTGCAAGGTGGCAGTACGTTAACTCAGCAATTGATCAAAAACTTTTATCTGACCTCGGATCGCAGCCTTGTCAGAAAACTCCTCGAAATTCCCATGGCTTTGTTATTAGAACTTCATTATGACAAAGATGAAATTCTCGAAGCTTATTTAAATGAGGTCTATCTGGGACAGGATGGCTCCCGAGCCATTCATGGTTTTGGTTTAGGAGCACATTACTTTTTTGCTCAACCCCTACAAGAACTGAAATTGCATCAGTTAGCGCTACTGGCTGGACTAGTTAAGGGGCCCTCTTATTATGATCCAAGACGTCACCCTGAACGAGCGAAAAAAAGACGTAACCTGGTATTACAAGTGTTGTTTGAGCAGGGGAAAATCACCCAGCAACAATATCAGCAAGCTATCAATGCGGATCTTGATGTCGTCAAAAAAGGTACCTTATTAAAAGAAGCCTACCCGGCGTTTCTGGATTTAGTAAAACGACAACTTCGTCGTGACTACCGTGATGAAGATCTGAATTCCGAAGGTTTACGTGTTTACACCAGCCTGGATCCCATCACTCAAAGCCATGCTGAAATGTCACTCAAACAAACCATCAGCACTTTGCAACAAAGCTATGGCGCCAAACTGAAACCATTGCAGGGCAGTATGGTAGTCACGGATCCACAAACGGGTGAAGTACTTGCGGTTATTGGTGATAAAAACACCCGTTACAAAGGATTTAACCGCGCATTAGACTCGCTTCGCCCAATCGGCTCCCTAGTAAAACCCGCAGTGTATTTAACCGCATTAGAGCATGGCAAAACGCTGGCCAGTATTGTTGATGACTCAAGCTTGACGGTGAAACTGCCTAATGGGCAAACATGGAAACCACAAAACTTCAGCAAACAATCACACCAACAGGTCATGCTGATTGATGCCTTAGCCCATTCTTATAATATTGCAACTGTTCGCCTTGGTATGGAGGTTGGCTTAAAAGAAGTGATTAACACATTAAATCGGCTGGGTATTAAACGTCAGTTAGATGCTTACCCCTCTCTTTTACTTGGCGCACAAGGACTATCCCCCCTCGAAGTAGCGACCATGTATCAAACGATTGCTGCCAATGGTTTCCAGACACCTGTACGAGCGATTCGCACGGTGACAGATAGTCAGGGCGAAGCATTATCCAGCTATCCATTCCAGCTACGTCAAACTATTGATGCTGATGATGTTTATCTAATTCAAACTGCCATGCAGGAAGTCACTCACAGCGGTACTGCTGCCAGCATTTATTCCGTATTACCGAGCAGTATCAATACAGCCGGAAAGACAGGAACCACCGATGACCAGCGCGACAGTTGGTTTGCAGGATTTAGTAACAATCGTTTAGCCGTCGTCTGGCTAGGCCTGGATGATAATTCACCCTTGCCGTTTACCGGTTCCGGTGGTGCACTCAGAGTCTGGAAGAGCTTTATGAAAACTCAGCCGCTTGAATCATTTGAGGCACCGTTACCAGACGATATAAAATGGCTATGGATAAACGCTGAAACCGGTTTACTGTCTGCTGAAAACTGCGAAGGTGCAAGGCTGCTACCCTTTATTTCTGGATCAGAACCGACTGAAGCATCCGAATGTATGACAAAACCAGATGAATCATCTAACCCAGTGACACGTTCATTGAACTGGATCAAAGACTGGTTCTAATAAGGTATAACAATGACAAATTATGTATCACGTTTTTTTGTAACGGGGCTTATGCTAAGTGTGCTTGCTGCCTGTACAACATCGCCTTATCAACCCTCACAACCACCAGTTGATGATCGTAGTAACCTGCCTCCTCAACAGCCCACGCCTGAAACTCATGCCTATCCGCCTGTGGAAGAAGCCATTCCTGGACAATCTATCCCTTCACACCAAGCGCCACCACCGCAAGCTCAGTTGCCACAAAAACAAAACCCTGCTGTTATTGCTTTACTGGACAGGGCTGAGCAAGCAAGAGTCAGTGGTGACTTAAGAAGTGCGCAGAATAACTTACAACGAGCACAACGTATTGCCCCAAGGGATCCTAAAGTCTATTACTCTTTAGCTCAGACGCATATGAGTCTGGAAGATTATGACTTAGCAGAACAAGTCGCCTTAAAGGGCGTGTCGTTATCCTCAGGTAATCAAGTTCTTCTGAAACGTTTCTGGCAGTTGATCACCGAAATCAGATTACGGGCTGGCGACGTCTCCGGAGCAGAAGTAGCTAAACTGAGAGCCCAGAAATACTAATCAGACTGACTTAAGCGCTTATATAGGAAGGGATAATCGGACAATAAGTCCGTCATACCCTGAATATCGAATACTTCTACTTTATCCAGAAGTTGCTGGGCATAATTGGCTAAAGGTGTGAATTTCTCTTTATCTGCGACTTGGTTCAGGTCCGATGCAAAACGTTTAATTTCACTCATATTATTGCTTTCTTTGACCATCTTCCAAATCGGCATTTTGCTCTCCATAAAGCCGAGAATAGTCGGTAATACACTAATTTCATGTTTCGATAAGACTGGCATCTGATCATTAGCGTGAGCCATGTCTGAATCACTAGGCTGTTCATGCACTAAGAATTCGGCCAGCTTATGGTAGAGTTCGGCCTTTTTGACTGGCTTACGGATATGCGCATCAAAATGCTCTGATTTGAGACGATCAAAATCATCCTTCATCACAGAGGCTGTGAGCGCAATGACCGGGATATCAAATTCTGCCTTAATTTTTTCTGCCGCCTGATAACCATCCATCACGGGCATACGTAAATCCATCAACACTAAATCAATAGGATGATGTTTCATCGCTTCAACCCCTTCTTTACCATTTTCGGCCTCAATAATTTTCAGTGCAGAAGTAGAGAAACTCTCAGCCACCAAGCGCCGGTTATCTTCAATATCATCAACCACAAGAATGGTTGCCGGAGCAAAAACCGGCAATGTCGGCTCGCTGTAATTATTCAATGTTGTTTCAGCAGCAATCGCTGCCACAACGACATTATCCAAGTGCACAGTAAATATCGACCCTTTGCCCAATTGACTCTTGACGGTAAGCGTCCCACCCATCAGTTTAATGAGACGACTGCAAATCGATAATCCCAACCCCGTGCCACCAAACTTGGCGGTATCCTGACCTACTGTTTGATTAAAGTCTTCAAAAATTCGGTCTAATTGATCTTCTGGAATACCAAGACCGGTATCTTCCACATCGATACGCAGCCCTAATTTACTGCCGATATTATTTTTATTATCGACACGTGCCCGCATGGTTATTCGCCCTGACTCAGTAAATTTAACGGCGTTTCCTAATAAGTTGAGCAATACCTGGCGCAGTCGAACCACGTCTAACATCAGACTTTGTGGAATTTCAGCATCTACTTCTAATACCAGCTCTACGCCTTTATTTCTCAAAGGCACACTGAAAATATGGGATAACTCTTCAAATAAGACGTGCGGGTTTGTCGCTGCGTAATTAATCTCTAATTTTCCCGCCTCAATTTTGGATAAATCGAGAATGTCATTTATTAATAACATTAAATCATTGCCGGCAGACTGAATGGTTTTTACATAGGATTTTATCTTGTTGTCTTTGACCTGCTCATAAAGCAGTTCGGTAAACCCAATAATAGCATTCATAGGTGTACGAATTTCATGACTCATATTGGCCAGAAACTCCGATTTAGTGCGATTAGCGACCTCGGCTTTTTCTTTCGCCTCCAGCAACTGTGCTTCCATCTCCAGCCTGTCCGTGAGATCCACCGCAATACCCAACAAGGCATCTTGATTCTGATATTTGATGGGCATGATAGACACCATCATTGAGCGTTCTTCACCATCCAGTTTTTTAAACTGGACGATTTTCTGATCGACAAACCCTTTTGTTCTTATATCTTCCAGAACATCCTCACGCTGACTTGGATTGGCGTAAAAATCGAGAATATTAAATCGCTCCAATTCATCTATTTGTAGGTTGTAGTCTAATAAGGCTTGCGGGTTACCAGTAATAATCTGGCCATCATAGCGTGTCACCGAAATTTGCAAGGGAAGATGATCTATCAATGTTTTTGTCTGTGCTTCGGCCGCTTCCCGCAAACGAATCTGAGCAGCGAGCTTTCTATTCCAATATAAAATCCATGCTACTACTACCAGAAATACTGCAATAACCTTCAAAACAAGACTGTAATCAACGATCGTTGCGTATTTATCTTTTCCCCATTCATCCAGAATACGTTGTTTCTCTGTAAGCGAAATCGCATTAAATGTGCGATTAAAAAGACTCACCATAGGCTGATATGCCTCACTAAAGCCGAATGCAAGAGAGGTTTTAAACCCGGTTTCACCCACTATCCTGATATTATTAATCCCCATCTCTGCAATGTGATAGCTGGCTTGTGCCAATGTTGCGACCAATGCATCTACTTTTCCCGTAGACACAGCTGTTAGGCCATCCTGAATGCTCATGACTTCGATGAAGTTAATTTCGGGATACTGGTTACGAATATTATTCACATAACCATATTCATGAATGACCGCAATTTTTTTCTTTTTTATGGAAGAAAGACTTTCGACATAGACATTGTCATCACGCATCACGACAACAATCGGACTATTTAAATACGGCCTGGTGAAAGTAAGAAACTGACCCAAAGTGGAATCACGGGTTTCTGAAATCATATCGACTTTACCAGACTTAATCAGATCAATAGATTCAGTCCAACTGGACGTTGGAACATACTCAATCGTGATACCCAGCTTCTTTTCTATCAAATGCAAATATTCAGCAACAATACCAATATAGTTGCCATCTTTATCAAATGCTTCGTAGGGCAACCAATTTGGATCACCCGTAAAGCGAATTGTTTTATGTTCGTTTAACCAGGCTTGTTCACTCGGTGACAGGATAATATTTTTGGAAACGCCTTCTGCGATAATATTTCGTTTGAACCACTTGTCATCAATACTACGTTTTTGCACAGCAGAGATAGCCAGCAAACCTTTATCAATAATGGATAACAACACTGGCTCAGATTTCTGCGTAGCCATATAGAGATTCTCACTCCCTAAATAGCGTGTTGACTGTAAGGGTTCGATATTCAGGATCCCTTGCCTGTCCAGCTTGTAACTTAATACCGCATAGTAGTCATACAACAAGTCGGCTTTGCCATTTAAAACCAGCTCAATAGCCTCATCTGCAGTGTTGGTTTCAACAATATTGAGTTCAGGGAAATAACGTTTAATCGTACTGATGCGAGAGTCATCTCTCGGTAAAGCGACCCGTAAATTATCCAGAGAGTTTTTGTCATCCAGCTTGATATCACTGCGAATAAAAAAATACTCTACTGCTTCGTGATAGGGACTGGAAAAAGCCATATATGAAGACTTTTCCTGTGTCATAAATACGGCAGGTAGTAAATCAATTTCTCCCGCCACAAACTGTTTAAGGTGATCGCGCCAAGTACCCGTCTCCTCATATTTGAATTTCAAACCGGTTAACGATGAAATAATATTAAGGTAGTCTCTAGCTATACCCTGATACTGGCCTTTCGAATCAATAAAATCGTAGGGTGGCCACTCAGCGCCTCCACCGACAATCACTACTGGATGTGTTTCTATCCAGTCAATTTCTTCCTGCGTTAGTAATACTGGTGTCTGATACTGTGTTTTAACCGTTTCGTTATCCGCCATAACAGTCGAGCTAAACAAAGTAACGACCACATTTAATAACAGAAAGAACAAAGTGATAAACATCATTCTTTTTGTTATTAAATCATCATTCATCTTATATGCTTCTATTTCACTATTTCAGCAAACTTATCAAGATTCTGTATCATCAAGTCCACTAACTCAGGATCAAAGTGAAGACCTCGCTGTTCTTTAATGAACTCAATAGCCTCATTCACAGACCAGGCAGGTTTATAACAACGTTGATGGGTTAAGGCATCAAACACATCCGCTAATGCCACGATACGACCATATATGTGGATATCATCGCCCTTTAGCGCTCTCGGATAGCCACTGCCATCCCATTTTTCATGATGTTGATGAGCAATAATCGCCGCTGATTTAATTAATTTACGTTTGGAACCAGACAATAATTTATAGGCATTAGTGGTATGCGATTTCATGATCTCAAACTCTTCCGGCGTATATTTCCCTGGCTTATGAAGAATCTCATGAGGCACTGTCATCTTACCGATATCGTGCATCGGTGAAGCATGATAAAGGGTATCTGCATCCATATCCGTTAATGTCGGATGAAGTTTTGCCAATAATGCTGAGATTTCTGCCACACGACGTATGTGTTTGCCTGTTTCATCTGATGTCGATTCCATCAGCTCAGTTAAAAACCAGATTAATTCTTTTTGGCTGTTTTCTAATTCAGATAATAATCGAGCCTGGGCGAAACGGGATTTTGTCTCAAGGTCAATATTTTGTTGTTCGAGCCACTTTTTGGTTTGGTATAGCTGGATATGGGTTCTGACACGTGCTAACAGCTCAGCAGCATGAAACGGTTTGGTCACATAATCGACCCCGCCAGCCTGAAATGCCTTGGCAATCGAGTCAACATCGGCTTTGGCCGTGAGGAATATGATAGGAATATCCTGATATTGTGAGCTAGCCTTTATGCGTTTACAGGTTTCATAACCATCGATGCCAGGCATCATTATATCGAGCAGAATAAGGTCAAAATCAGCATCATCACTATTGAGAATTGATAATGCTTTTTCGCCACTATTGGCAAAAGAAAACTCATAACTGTCTTCTCTCAGCAAATTCATAGCGACCTGAATATTGTCAGGGACATCGTCAACTATGAGAATCTGAGCATGTGGTGCCATCAATCCAACCTGTTAATGCGTTGGTTCGATTATATAAGTAAGTTAAGAGAAAAGTACAATACCCTGCATGAAGCAGGGTATTGGTAAAGAAATTTAGAGATCAGAAGCAGAGCTCTAACAGAAAATTGTCAGTCAGAATTTAAGATAAACCTAAAACATCCTGCATATCAAATAACCCATTTTGCTTCTGCATTAGCCAGCTAGATGCACGCATGGCACCGAATGCAAAAGTCATACGACTGGAAGCTTTATGGGTAATTTCAACCCGTTCACCTTCGGCGGCAAACATAACTGTATGGTCACCCACAATATCGCCTGCGCGAACAGTGGCAAACCCAATCGTATTTCTATCACGCTCTCCGGTACGTCCTTCACGACCATAAACAGCACACTGTTTAAGATCACGACCTAAAGCATCGGCAACCACTTCACCCATACGCAATGCGGTGCCCGATGGCGCATCAACTTTATGGCGGTGGTGTGCTTCAACAATTTCAATGTCGACATCGTCACCTAAGACACGTGCGGCAATATCCAATAATTTTAATGACAGGTTCACCCCAACACTCATATTGGGTGCCAAAATCGTCGCTATTTGCTTTGCCGCATCTTCGATCGCTTGTTTTTGGTCTGCATCAAAGCCGGTTGTACCGATAACCGGTCGACATTGGTGAGCAACACAAGCAGGTAATAAAGCCATTGTGACTTCAGGCAAAGTAAAATCAATAATGATGTCGGAGTCTTTCGTGGCTTGTTCGATATCCGAGCTAATCGCAATACCCAGTTTACCTACGCCTGCAACTTCACCTGCATCAGCGCCTATTAGCGAGGAATCGGCGCGATCTATCGCCGCACTGAGTTCTAAACCTTCAGTCTGTTCAACTGCCTGAATCAGGCAACGCCCCATTCTGCCAGCAGCGCCATTAATCGCAATCTTAGTGGCCATAATTATTCCTTTTTCATTTCGCCTGATGATATCTGCACATCATATTATTCAAAAAAACGTTTTACCGCATCCAGCCAGGAGCTATGTTTCGGGTTGTGCTTTTCACCGCCCCCTTTCAGATCGCCCTCAAACTCTTGCAGTAATTCTTTCTGTTTTTTTGATAACTTCACGGGGGTTTCGATAATAACCCGACATAAAAGATCGCCGGTTGCGCCACCACGAACTGACTGCACACCTTTACCTTTCAGGCGGAATTGCTGGCCAGTTTGCGTGCCTTCTGGAATCTTCAGATTGGCTTTGCCTTCCAAGGTCGGTACTTCCACTTCACCGCCCAATGCCGCAGTGACAAAACTCAATGGCACATCGCAAAATAAATTTGTACCATCACGAGTGAAGACATCATGTCGGCTGACTGACACTTCCACATACAAATCACCAGCAGGGGCTCCGTGAGTACCCGCTTCACCTTCACCCGCCAGACGGATACGGTCGCCTGTATCGACACCAGCAGGGACTTTCACTTGCAGTGTTTTTTCTTCCTGAACCAGCCCCTCACCATGACAGTCTGGGCAAGGCTCTTTAATCATTTTACCTGTGCCCCGACAATGAGGACACGGCTGTTGCATGGTGAAGAATCCTTGCTGAATACGTACCTGACCATGACCACCACAGGTGGTACAGGTAACAGGCTGTGTGCCTTTCTTGGCACCACTGCCATCACAGGTGTTACATTCAACATTGACCGGAATACGTATCTTCGCCGTGGTTCCGGCAACGGCATCTTCCAATGACAAATCAAGACGGTATCTTAAATCAGCACCGCGATAAGCCTGCTGTCGGCCACCGCCACCACCGCCGAAAATATCATTAAATACATCACCAAAAATATCGCTGAAGCCGCCACTACTTCTGAATCCTCCACCCATGGATTGATCCACACCCTCATGACCAAACTGATCATAGGCAGCACGTTTTTGACTATCAGATAAAATTTCGTAGGCTTCTTTGGCTTCCTTAAACTTGGACTCAGCTTCAGCATCATCGGGATTTCTGTCCGGATGATATTTCATCGCCATGCGACGATAGGCTTTTTTGATTTCAGCTTCAGTCGCCGTGCGTGATAATTCTAAAACTTCGTAATAGTCTCTTTTGGCCATTATTCTTTTTCCCAACTACCTAAAACGACAAAACAGGCGCCGGAAATTCCTGACGCCTGTTTGCCATGCTCAACATAATCTCGTTAAAGATTATTTTTTGTTGTCGTCGTCAACTTCTTCAAACTCAGCGTCAACGACGTCATCACCTGCTTTTGCATCATCGGCTTGGCCTGCATCAGCACCGGCTTCTGCATTTTCTGCATAAGCACGTTCTGCTAACTTGCCAGCGACTTCACTTAAAGCGGTTGTTTTTGCTTCAATGTCGTCTTTGTCTTCGCCTTTAATCGCTTCTTGTAAAGCGGCGATCGCTGATTCAATTTTTGCTTTTTCATCAGCTTCAACTTTATCACCTAAATCTTTAAGTGATTTTTCTGTGCCGTGAATTAATGCATCAGCTTGGTTACGTGCAGTCACTAGTTCATGGAATTTACGATCTTCATCCGCATGCGCTTCTGCATCTTTCACCATTTTCTCAACTTCTTCATCAGATAAGCCACTAGACGCTTTAATCACGATAGATTGTTTTTTGCCTGTCGCTTTATCTGCTGCTGATACGTTAAGAATACCGTTAGCATCAATATCAAATGTCACTTCGATTTGCGGTGTACCACGTGGAGCAGGAGGAATATCTGCCAAGTCAAAACGACCCAGTGATTTATTCGCTGATGCCATTTCACGCTCACCTTGAAGCACATGAATGGTTACCGCGGGTTGATTGTCCTCTGCTGTTGAGAACACTTGATTCGCTTTTGTTGGAATCGTGGTGTTTTTCTCAACCAGTTTAGTCATCACACCACCCATGGTTTCAATACCCAGGCTCAGTGGCGTGACGTCAAGTAACAATACGTCTTTAACATCACCTGAAAGCACCGCTGCCTGGATAGCAGCACCCACTGCGACCGCTTCGTCAGGGTTCACATCACGACGAGGCTCTTTACCAAACATTTCTTTAACCGCTTCCTGCACTTTAGGCATGCGGGTTTGACCACCGACTAAAATTACATCGCTGATTTCAGATGTAGATAGGCCGGCATCTTTCAGTGCCATTTTACATGGCTCCATGCTGCGTGAAATCAAGTCTTCAACCAATGATTCCAACTTAGCACGAGTTAAACGCATTTCCATGTGTTTAGGACCTGATGCATCCGCTGTGATGTAAGGTAGGTTAATATCTGTTTGCTGGCTTGAAGACAGTTCGATCTTCGCTTTTTCAGCCGCATCTTTCAGACGTTGCAGAGCGAGTGGATCTTTTGCCAGGTCAACACCTTGATCTTTCTTGAACTCAGCCACTAAATAATCAATGATGCGTTGGTCGAAATCTTCACCACCTAAGAAGGTATCACCATTAGTGGCTAATACTTCAAATTGGTGTTCGCCTTCAATATCCGCAATCTCAATGATTGATACGTCGAATGTACCACCACCTAGGTCATAAACAACAACGGTAGAATCGCCGCGTTTTTTGTCCATGCCGTATGCCAGTGCAGCAGCGGTTGGTTCGTTAATAATACGTTTAACTTCCAGACCGGCAATTTTACCCGCGTCTTTGGTTGCCTGACGTTGTGAGTCGTTGAAGTAAGCAGGTACAGTGACCACCGCTTCTGTGACAGGTTCACCCAGGAATTCTTCAGCGGTTTTCTTCATTTTCATCAGAACACGTGCTGAAATTTCAGGTGGCGCCATTTTTTTATCGTTAACAGACACCCAGGCATCGCCATTGTCTGCTTCAACGATTTTGTAGGGCACCATATCGATGTCACGCTGAACGACATCTTCTTTAAACTTACGGCCGATCAAACGCTTGATGCCGTAGAGTGTATTGTTTGGATTGGTGACTGCCTGACGTTTTGCAGACTGACCAACCAATACTTCGTCATCTTTTGTAAAAGCAATGATTGATGGCGTAGTGCGATCGCCTTCGCTGTTTTCGATAACGCGAGCTTTGCCATCTTCCATCACTGCGACACAGGAATTTGTTGTTCCTAAGTCAATACCAATAATTTTTCCCATTTTTATACTCCATCAATCTTGTATCTTGCTGGCTATTTAAGCCGCCTTCGGATAAGTAATTGGGGGATAAAATTAAAATTTCAAGCCCCGAATGTATTTTTATTGAGAGACCACAACCATTGCCGGTCGAAGTAAACGGCCATTGAAGCTATAGCCTTTCTGCATCACGCTAATAACATGATTGGCTTCAATGCCATCGGCAGGTTGCATAGACACAGCTTGGTGTAATTCAGGGTCAAACGGTTGGCCCACGGGATCAACCTGTTCCAAGCCAAGCTTGCCAATATTGTCGAGTAACATTTTCATGGTCATACTCATACCATCGCGAACTGCATCTAGCGTCGCTGATTCTGACTTAGCCGCATTTAAGCCAAGTTCAAGGCTGTCACAAATGGGTAAAAGCTCATTCACAAACTTATCTAAAGCGTGTTTATGGGCATTTTCCAGGTCCCGAGCATGACGGCGACGAACATTTTCCAGATCAGCACGAGCTAATAACACCTGGTTCCAGTTTTCTTCTGCTTGTTTTTGTGCTTCTTCCAACAACTGTTCTGTTGTTTTTTCTGTTTCTGATGATGCCTCAGTTTCAGCTTGCTCACTCGCTTCTACTTCTGGCTTTTCAATTTCTTCATTGCTCATGATGATGTATTCCGCTTTGCTTCTAACAGAACGTCAATCTGGGGGTAAAAAATTTGATTTCAAGGCGAAATTTAGATTTTGTTTAGATATCCCGATGAGCGTTGATTTATTTACAAGCTATTTCGCCTTACTGGCGAGTCAGGGAAATGCTTGCCCATTTCCCTAACAACCCTAGGGCACCCCACCGTGCTGGCCTGTGGCTCCACTCGTCATAACATTGATTCATGCGGTCGGCTAAAACTCGCTACGCTCAAACACTAGCCTCCCTCAGACCTGAATAAATGTCATTCCTCGTCAGCACAAATGGGGAAAGAGAGAATTCTTTTCTTCCCGTCTATTGCCGCTAAAAATTGGCTTCATTTTATGGGTTAAGTGGGCACGTGTTTGAGCGTAGCAAGTTGGTGTCCACGCCATAAAATGCAGTGAATTTTTTGAGACAAGGCAATATCGGGTGCCCTTTTGTTTGGTTCGTTTATTTTGGACAAGCACAAATTCGTCTGAAACGAATTTGGACGCCGGAAGCGCCCAAAGGGTGAGTGACATGGATGTCACGAATCCAATTAAATGAACGCCCCGCGGCAGCTTCGATACTTTAATTCAACGAGCGTGTTGGGTTTCGTTCCTCAACCCAACCTAGAACCCTAAAAGTCTTAAAGACTATGATTCTCTCAACCAAACACATTCCCCACCACTACTTTTCTGCACTTTTTCTAACATCGCCTCATGCGCAGCAAGTTCTTCCTCCGAGGCTCGGATGACTTTCAGATTTCTGGACTTTACAGTCGAAATAACTTCTTCAGCTTCGCTTCCTGATGTGGTTGAGGTTGCCGTTTCCTCTTCGTTAGCAGCCAGCAACATACTAACCTGGCCACCGGTCATTGCTAAATAAACGTCCGCTAAAATCTCAGCATCCAGTAAGGCTCCATGTAACTCACGGTTGGAGTTATCCACGTCATAACGTTTACATAAGGCATCGAGATTGTTTTTCTGGCCCGGATGTTTGTCTCTGGCCATTTTTAAAGTATCTAATACTGTGCAAAGCGAATTAACCCGGCGGTTTTCGCCGCTCAATTTTTTGAGCTCGTGATCAATAAAGCCAACGTCGAACGGGGCGTTATGAATAATTAGCTCGGCACCTTCAATGAATTGCAAAAAATCTTCAGCGATATCCTCAAAACTCGGTTTATCCGCTAAAAATTCATTGGTGATGCCGTGAACTTCAATCGCACCGGCATCAATTTCACGATGAGGATTAATATATTGATGAAATGTTTGCCCAGTGAGGCGGCGGTTAACCATTTCCACACAGCCAATCTCAATAATTCGATGATCTTCAGCGGTGCTGATACCGGTGGTTTCGGTATCCAGAATCACTTGTCGTTTAACAACATTTTCTGCCATGGTGTCCTCTTATTTATTAGCGGCTATTTGTTCTCTGGCGGCAACAGCTAATTGATCCGCGCGTTCGTTTTCAACATGTCCCTGATGGCCCCTCACCCATTCCCATTTTACCTGATGAGGCGCTACTGCTTTATCAAGGCGCTGCCAGAGTTCAACATTCTTCACTGGTTTTTTTGCTGCTGTTTTCCAGTTTTTGGCTTTCCAGCCTGTTAACCATTCGGTCATGCCTTTAATGACATACTGTGAATCCGTGGTAATTGTGACCTGACATGGGCGCTTTAATGCTTCAAGTCCGGCGATTACGGCCATCATTTCCATTTGATTATTCGTGGTATTTTTTTCGGCACCGGACAGTTCTTTTTCTTGTCCCTTTGCTCGTAATATCACGCCCCAACCACCTGGGCCGGGATTGCCACTACAGGCACCATCAGTAAATAACTCAACGTGGTCCATCTGTTCCTTCTCTTGTTATCGGCTTATTCACTAAACCGGCTGACGGAAATAAATTCGGTTGACGCCAGCGTTGTTTAAGCGGGTTGAGCGGGATCGTTCTTTTGCATGCCACCACAATCGTCACGCCGCCAAAACATGGCCATAAACGTTTACCCCAGCGCTCTAAAAAACGGCACCTATTTAACCAACTCATCCGGCTAAAAGGCGGTCTGAACATGACTTTATGATGTTCAACCACTTCAAAATTTAATAGTGCTAACCAATCCCTGATACGAGTTTGGGTAAAAAAATGACCATGCCAGGGCGCATTGTCCTGCCATGAAAACAGGCGGCGCAGCCCCCACAAACTCCAGGGATTGAAACTGCATAAAATGACTCGACCATCGGCGCCAAGAACTCTTTCCGTTTCCCGCAATACCTGATGCGGATCATGGGCATACTCCAACACATGCAAAAGTAATAAATTATCTATACTGTGAGACTTGAAAGGCAGCGACTCAGCGCTGGCATTTAGATCTCCCGTTGGGCCCACAATACTTGTTTTAATGGCTCGATTCGACGGTGGAAACAAAGAATAATGACCACCTAATTGAACATAAAAATACCCGACTAGAGGATGATTGAGAGATGTCAGGATATCCTGCTCATGTTGGATGAGCATCTCTCCCAATGGACTATGCCACCATTGATTCAGTCGTCGTTGTTTGTTCTCATTCATACTGTGAGCCCATTAAAGGAGAAATCATGCTGAATGTGCACAGAATTCCCGCATTTGAAGACAATTATATCTGGCTTATTCAAGCGCAAGGTACGAATAAAGTCATTGCCGTTGATCCAGGTGATGCGACGCCCGTTTTAAAAACCTTAAAAGCCAAAGATCTGGACCTTATTGCTATATTGATTACTCACCACCATGCCGATCATACTGCGGGCATTGTTGAGTTAACAAAAGACGTCGCCATTCCCGTTTATGGTCCTGCCAATGAAAACATAAATGGGGTGACTCATCCACAAACTGGCAGAGACACCATTGCTATCGACCCCGCATTTCCTGAATTTACTGTTTTAAATACACCTGGCCATACGCCTGGTCACATTAGCTATTTGGCTGAAGGAAAACTGTTTTGCGGTGATACACTATTTGCAGCCGGCTGCGGACGATTATTAGGTGGCACCGCAGAGCAATTACATTCCTCACTCAGCCATCTTGCAACCTTGCCTGCCACAACAGAAATCTATTGTGCTCATGAATACACATTAGCCAATTTACGTTTTGCTAAAGCAGTTGAGCCGGATAATGCCTTGCTGATACAACGCTTTGAACAAACAGAAAAAGCTCGCCAGCAGCAACAAGCTACCGTTCCTTCATTGATGCAAGATGAGCTGGACACCAACCCTTTTCTGCGTTGTGAGTTAGACAGTATAAAAAAGGCGACCGAATCTTTTTCCGGTCGCCCGCTGGCAGATAGTCAGGCTGTTTTTACAGCATTAAGAGCATGGAAAGATGCGTTTTAAGCGGCCTTTTCATCTTCTTTATCAAGATTATTAAAGTGAATGTCCATTTGTGGGTACGGAATAGAAATACCGTTTTCATCAAACGCTAATTTGATGGTTTCAATCAATTCCGAACGGACTGGCCAGTAATCATCGGCAGCCACCCATGGGCGCACATCAAAATTCACACTGCTATCCGCTAATTCAGACACACGAATAACAGGAGCAGGATCTGCCATGACTTTCTCATGTCCGGTGACAATATCAGTCAGTAATTGTTTGGCTTTGAGCAGATCATCGTCATAACCGATACCAAACACCATATCGATGCGTCGGGTATCTTTTGCTGAATAGTTAGTGATGGTATCGCCATAAATCAAACCATTTGGGACGATAACTTCACGGTTATCACCCGTCTTCATAATCGTATTGAAAATAGTGATCGTCTCAATAACACCTGCGGTACCTCCAGCTTCAACAAAATCACCAATTTTGAAGGGTCTGAAAAGGATAAGCATCACGCCGGCAGCAAAGTTTTGGAGTGAGTCTTTTAAAGCCAGACCAATCGCCAAACCTGCTGCACCCAGCACAGCGATCATCGAGGTGGTATCGACACCCAGTTGGTCTAAAGCCGCAATGAGTACGAATAACAATAAAATGGCGTTGGCAATGGTGCTAAAGAAATTAATCAGAATAGGATCAAGGTTTGCTCTGACCATCAGTTTGCGTGACATTTTTACCAGCCACTTGACTACTATACGACCGACAAAAACAATGATCGCAGCATAGAGAATATTGATCAGCCAGAATACAACAATACTTCCGGTTGCAGTTTCCATGTTAGTTCCTCTTTGATATGGATTGAATCACTTCTCGAATAAGCTTGGGGCCTTGATAAATCAGGCCACTATAAATTTGTACAAGGGATGCACCAGCATCCAACTTGGCTAACGCCTGTTGAGCAGACATGATTCCACCGGCAGCGATGATAGGCAAGTCATCATCAAGTGCTTCGCGGAAAAGTCTGACAATTTCCGTTGATTTTTCAAAAACAGGTGCACCGCTCAAACCGCCCGCCTCATCAGCATTCTGCAGACCTGCTACCGCCTCACGATCCATCGTCGTGTTGGTGGCAATCACCGCATCAATCTTATGTTTATTGAATGCCTGCGCTAGTTGCGACACTTCATCAGTTGTCAGATCTGGCGCAACCTTCACCGCCATCGGTACATATTTGTTATGTTGTTCTGCTAAATCAGCCTGTGCCTTTTTTAAGGCTGATAACAAGCTGTCCAGAGACTCGCCAAACTGAAGCGTGCGAAGCCCTGGCGTATTTGGCGAGGAAATATTGATAGTGACATAGTCAGCGTGAGGGTAAACCTTATTAAGACCTGTTAAATAGTCATCTACCGCTTTCTCAACAGGGGTATCGAAGTTTTTACCGATATTAATACCAATTAAGGTTTTTGTATCCGCTGCTTGTACTTGCTGAATAAGATGATCAACGCCCAGGTTGTTAAAGCCCATTCGATTGATAATGCCCTGTGCTTCAGGAATACGAAATAATCGCGGTTTAGGATTACCCGGTTGTGGTCGTGGTGTGACTGTACCAATCTCAACAAAGCCAAACCCGAGTGCCGACATTGCTTCAATGTGATCACCATTTTTATCCAGCCCGGCGGCAAGCCCGACGGCATTAGGAAACGTCAGCCCCATCACGCGTACTGGCTTCATTTTCATCTTGCGAGTCATCAGCCATGACGCACCGGTCATTTCCAGCCAATCAAGACCAACTAAACCAAGATGGTGGGCCTTCTCGGCATCAAGACGAAACATCAGATCTCGCATAATGCGGTAAAACATTTATACCTCCACTTCGATGTGATAACCGCTAAATTTGCGGAGATTAATAACACCGTTATCTAAAATCAGATACTGGCCTTTAATGCCATCCAACCGTCCTTCAACAGTTGCCGTTTTATCAAAATTAAATGAACTGACTTTTTTCGGATAGGCATTCACCGGGTATTCAATCGTTTGCACAGGCTCAGCTGTTAATACTTGAATAGCTGACTCGCCAAACTGTTGTTGCAGTAAGCTTATTCCACTCTCACACAAGGCTAATAATCGATCTCTTTCCGCAGCCAAATCAAGCGGTTCTGCTTCACCTTTTAACATTTTCCGCCAGTCAGTTCGGTCAGATACATGCTGTTTAAACATCACCTCAACCAAGCCCGATTGATAACGGCTTTTTACCCGAAAAATAGGTACAGCTTGAGTGGCGCCCTGATCAATCCACCGTGTTGGAATCTGATTGATACGAGTGATACCGACTTTTAAACCAGAACTGTTTGCCAGATACACAATATGGTCTTGCATACATACCGCTTCACCCCACTCCGGTTCACGGCAGGTGCCCTGATCATAGTGGCAAAGCTCTGGCTTCATAAAACACAAATCACATTGTGCTAACTTCTGCGAACAGGGAAAACAAAAGCCACCACTGAAACTTTTTTTCGTTAGACGATCGCAATTCAGACAATGGATTTCACCCTGATAGTGTAAGGAAATCGGCTGACCGATCACCTCATTTAAAGCGAATACTTGCTCATCGAGCTTTATTGCATAATGTGCTTGTCTATTGTTAGTCAGGCTGACCTGCATTTTGGACAATTGTCCGCTGAGCTTTGCCACTGAGTCTCCCTTTAATCTGAGTTTTTCTGCTGATCTTATCGTAGATAGGCTGTGGCCGACAGCCGCTATTCTTTGTTGTCCATATTTGGCTTTGGTTCATTATCTGTTACCAAACGAATCGGAAAAGGTTCTGTTACAGAACCGGTATATAGGGAACGATGTGGAAAAGGAATTTCTATCGATTCAGCGTCAAACGCTTCTTTGATTTCTTCATGAATACTGTTTTTGAGTTCAATAAAACTCTCACGCTTCACCCATACCGAAAACTGCATATTCAGCGATGAGTCGCCAAAGCCCAGAAACACAAATTTTGGTTTGGGCTCATCAAGGCAAAGTGGATTGGCCTCTGCCACTTTCTCCAGGACTTTTCTGACCGCCTTGATATCTTCTTTCAGCGCAACAGCAATACTTAAATCAATTCGTCTGATAGGAAAACGCGTCAACGTTGTGACTTCTGACTTAATCAATGTTTCGTTTGGAATGCGCACAAACAAATTATCAAAGGTACGCAATTTCACCGATAACAAATCGATAGAAAGTACTTCACCGGTGGTCTCCCCCACCTTGATTAAGTCACCGACAGAAAAAGGACGCTCAGCGACTAAAAATAAACCACTGATAATATTGGAGGCCGATGTTTGCGAAGCAAAACCAATAGCAACGGATAACACCCCGGCGGCACCAATTAAAACGCCGAGGTTGAAGCCGATCGCATTTAAGCCCATCACAACAAACACCAACAAAATCAAATACGACGCCACGCGTGCCATCAAAAGCTGTTGATGGGTATCAAAACGGTTTTTACTCCATTGACGAACACCTCGACTAGCCATCTTGGCCAGAATCAGCCCGACAATAAAATAAATCAGTGCTTCCGATGCAGAGATAAACCATTCTGCATTGAGACTGTTAAACCATTCCGTCATAACTTTTCACTCAACTAATTAACCAAATAAGGCTGAAATGGCCTTGGTAATTTTGCTACGCCCAATATCTTCTCTCGCAGGACACACCAGCTCAAGCTCGCTGAGTGCTAGCCCACCACTTATCACATCGTCCAAACTCAAAATCGCATCATCCTGATTACGTCTGACCAGCGTTATACGTGGCGTCCAGAATTGTCCTTGTTTGTCGGCATATAAACTTAAATTAGGTGCCGGTACACTGATTTTATCCAGCGTTAACACTTGATCAGACTGATTCTGAATCCGTACCTCAATAGCGGCTCTCGCCTTGTTATTGGCAATGGGCTTTACATCTAATTGCTCACTCACTTGCGAGGCATAACTCAACACACCTTCACGCGTGTTAGGACCGAACCAGGAGTCACAGACTTTTACCGTTGGGATATCTAATAATGTCTGATCGGATTCACCAGTCGCTATCTTCAACCATAAAGGTAGACACACAAATAAAGTGACTTCCTGAAACGGCAATAAACTCACCGAAACCACTGGCCGACACACTACAGGACGGTCGGCTAACGCTGGCTGAATCACCATTTTCTCTGGAAGTTTAGCAAAAACAAAACGTTGCTCATGTTTAGGTGATGACTCAAAGGGACTGTTTTCATTTCTTAATGAAGGCTCAAATTGGTTTATATTTTGTTGCCATTCATAACCTGCCCACCATTGATGAGGCGCAGAACGAAGCCCAAGACAGACATCTGCACATCGCATAACCCATTGTGTTTCCTGGGGAAAATCAAAAACACCCCACCAGTTATTTAGCTGTTCAACCATCAGTAATTGCAACTTTTATAAATTATTCGGAGACAGGTAGAAAATCCTTGCTTATAATAGCGCGGATGTTTACTCGAAATATGATAAGAATAGCACTCGTATCGGTATTTACGTTACTTGTCGCTTCCTGTAGCAGCACCCCCGAAAAAGTCGCGGGGGCCTCGGCATCGCCGTCTGTTACGTATTCTAAAGCGAAGCAAAAGCAGAAACATACTCCCTGGGAACAAGCATATAACGAATCCCTAGAAGAAAACGAAAACCCTCTATCCTCAGAAAACCCACCAATTACACTTCCTCCCCAAGACCCAACCGATGTTTGGGAACGCATTCGAAACGGCTTTGTCATCTCTGATTATAAGACGCTTGAGCCAGATACAGAACGTCAACTTCGCTGGTTTATTGATCATCAGGATTATGTCGCTAGGGTGGTGGAAAGAGCCAGACCTTACCTGTTTTACATTGTTGAAGAAGTCAAAAAACGTAATATGCCGATGGAAGTCGCCTTATTACCTGTTGTCGAAAGTGGCTTTAAACCCATGGCTTATTCGCCCAGCCATGCGGCAGGGTTATGGCAGTTTATTCCAGGCACTGGTGAACTTTATGGCCTGGAGCAGAACTGGTGGTATGACGGCAGACGTGACGTAGTTAAGTCAACACAAGCGGCACTTGATTATCTTGAAAAACTTCATAACGACTTTGGTGACTGGCAACTCGCTTTTGCTGCTTATAATTGTGGTGAAGGCACAGTCGGACGTGCTATTAAAAAGAATCAGGAACAAGGTAAACCGACTGATTTTTGGTCGCTCGATCTCCCCAAAGAAACATCTGCTTACGTACCTCGCTTAATGGCTGTCAGCCACATGGTGAAATACCCTGAACGTTATGAACTAGAGTTAAGCCCTATTGATAACAAACCGTTCTTTGGTCAGGTTAATGTTGGTTCGCAGATCGATTTAGCGATGGCCGCCAAGATGGCAGGCATCAGCGAAAAACAGCTACACCAATTAAACCCGGCATTTAATCGCTGGGCAACGGCGCCACAAGGCAACCATAAATTAGTACTGCCGCTGGAAAAAATTCCTACTTTTAAAACCGCCTTAGCAAAAATGCCTACTTCACAGCGAGTGCAATGGGCACGTCATGAAATTAAACGTGGTGAATCTTTAAGTATTATTGCCAGAAACTACGACACCACAGTCGATGTTATAAAACAAGCCAATAAACTCGGCACCACTCAAATCCGTGCAGGAAGAAATCTACTGATTCCGGTCGCCTCACATGACATCAGTAAATTGGCTTTGAATAAAGCACAGAAGAGTGTGTCACCTGAGAATGTCAAAAAATCGACCTATGTTGTGAAAGCGGGTGACACTTGGTGGGACATTGCCCGAAAAAATAACACCGATGTAAAAACGCTGACTCAACAGAATAATAAATCGGCCAAAGACATCCTGCGTGCAGGCGAAAAACTTGTCATCACTAGTGCTGCTGCAGATATCAGAAAGTCGGTCCGTTACACTATCAAAGATGGTGACTCACTCTGGGCAATCTCACGTAAATTTAATGTCAGTGTTGCTGATGTGAAAGAATGGAATGGCCTCAGTGATCGCTCAACTTTACAGCCAGGTCAGAGCTTAAAACTGTATATAGACGAAACCTGATCCGCTGTGCTGCATGTTGCTCTCTATGAGCCCGAGATTCCTCCCAACACGGGCAATATAATTCGCTTATGCGCTAATGCTGGTGCAGGCCTACACTTAATTGAACCGCTAGGCTTTGCTATTGATGATAAACGCCTACGCCGCGCTGGACTGGATTATCATGAGTTCGCTGATATCCTTGTCCATAAGAGCTTCGATGAGTTCTTAGCATGGAGCGGCAGCAGACGAATTTTTGCCTGCACGACAAAAGCCAGACAACATCATCATCAAGCCAGCTATCAAGATGAAGACATTCTGTTATTTGGCCCGGAATCACGCGGCTTGCCTGAAGACGTCCTCAATCAAGTGAATGATAGGCAAAAAATACGCATACCGATGCTGCCTGACAGTCGAAGCCTTAATCTATCTAATGCAACGGCCATTATCTTGTACCAAGCATGGCAACAACTGGATTTTTCCGGTGCCAAACAGTTTGATAACAACTAAATAGTGATTCACTAACTCCGCTTGCTGTGAAATATTGGTTTTTAGAGCCAATTAAAAAAATAGAAAATGCGAGTATCACACAAAGCTTCAGGATATCGCCGCTATTCTTATTCGACTTGATTGGGTTATCATCTAAGCACCAACACATCATCTAAATCTTTGTGTGTAAACGCTAGGGAAAGCTATAAACAGAGATGTTTACCCTCTATACAATTCATTGAGCATTATTCATGGGTGTAAATCACTAGAAATGATAAGCCATCGATTTTTTTGTGTATGTCTTCTTAACCTTTTATTGAGCCTGTCGCTACCCAGCTACGCTCAACTGGAAGCTACAGATGAAGACTTACCCCTGGAAAAAGTCAGTTTACAACTGAAATGGAAATATCAATATCAGTTTGCTGGCTACATTGCTGCCGTAGAAAAAGGATTTTATAAAGAGGAAGGCCTGGATGTTGAATTACGTCCTCGTCAACCTGACATTAATGTTCTCAATGAGGTCGTCAGCGGAAAAACGGATTACGGTATCGGTGGTATCGGGATCCTCGCTAAATACGCGAATGGTTCACCGATAAAAGCCTTAGCCGCGATATTCCAGCATGATGCTTTAGTCTTTATGTCACGCTCAGAATCCGGAATTGTCAGTCCTTATGAAATGGCTGGAAAGCGCGTCATGTTTGACGCCAGCAATGGTAATGACGCCATCTTAAGAACCCTGCTGAATGATGCAGAAATCCAGCTGAAAGATATCAATATCATCCCTCAGAAAATGGGCATTGATAGCCTTATCAATAATGAAGTCGATGTCATTTCTGGTTACATCAGCGATCAACCCTATGAGTTTTTGCAGAAAAAAATCCCTATAAACATCATCAACCCGCGTAATTATGGTTTTGATTTTTACGGCGATATTTTATTTACCAGCGATGACGAACTGAAAAAATATCCAGGCCGAGCCCAACGCATGCTGAAAGCCTCGTTAAAAGGCTGGCACTATGCGCTCGAGCATAGTGAAGAGATGATTAATATCATCAAGCAGAAATATGGTGCTGAACAAAGCCTGTCGCGACTTAGGTTTGAAGCAAGAGAGACAAAAAAACTAATATTGGCGGATCTAATACCGTTAGGCAGTATTGAGCCTGGTCGCCTGAAACGCATTGCCGATATTTATGCACAGCTGGGGGTCGCCCCTGCTCTGCCAGAAAAAACCCTTAATCACTTCATTCATCAACCCAGCACCATGTTATCTCTCACTGAAGATGAACAGGCATGGCTACAGGCTCATCCCGTTATTAAAGTCGGTGTAGACAAAGACTTCGCTCCCTATGAGTGGATCAACAAGGATGGTGAGTATGTTGGTCTGGCTGCTGAATATATCAATTTGCTGGAAGAACGATTGGGCGTGAAATTCGACATCATCTCTAATCGAAGCTGGGATGAACTGATGACTATGGCTCAAAACGATGAAATCGACATGCTGGCCTGTCTGAATGAAACCACCGAACGTAAGGAATACTTAACGTTTACCGATCCGTATATTCAAAATCCTGTGGTTATCATTAATACGGATATCAATGGCTACATTGGTTCATTAAAAAATCTGGCTGGTAAAACAGTCGCATTAGAAAAAGGTAACTTTAGTAACGCGCTGCTGAGCGATGAGTACCCTGAAATTACTTTGCTGTTCACTGACACACCTCGACAAGCATTGGAAAAAGTAGCTAGAGGCGAGGCAGATGCTTATATAGGGGATGCAGCCTATGCCAATTATCAAATAAAAAACAGCGACCTCATTAATCTTCAATTTGCCGGACAAACGCAAGCCAGAGCGGCATACCGCATGGGTATAGTCAAAAATGAACCAGAACTATTAAGCATCATAAATAAAGTGCTGAGTCAGCTATCTGAGCAAGAAAAGAAAGAAATTGAGTCTCAGTGGCTGGGTATTAAAATCGACTCCGGACCACAACTAAAAACACTGATACAGTTTGGTTCTGGCATCCTGCTGTTGTTTCTATTGTTTAGCTACTGGATTTACCGGCTGCGCCAGTCACGACGAGCCCTTCAGGAAAGTGAGGGACGTTTAAGTGATGTTTTGAACACCTCACCCGTGCCAGAAATCATTATCGATAATCACGGTAAAATTACTTACCTTAATCAAGCGTTCATTACCTCTTTCGGCTATGACCTCAGCGATATTCCAACATTAGATGATTGGTTACTCAGGACCTTCCCCAAAGTAGAAACTCGTGAACGATTTATCACACAAGCTGATATCGCGTTTAACAAACAATACGTTTCTTTCAATTTTGAATCTATTGAAACCGATCTCATCTGTAAAGACGGGCAACGACGCTCTGTCATTGCCAATGCCCGTAAAGTGACCAGTGACACGATACCAGATACATTAATTATTCTTTACGATATTACTGAGCGGAAACGTGCAGAAGAAAAATTAAAACTGTCCGGCAGGGTCTTTACACAAGCACACGAGGGAATTCTCATCACCGACGCGGACGGCCTTATCGTCGATGTAAACCCGGCATTCTCTGAGATAACGGGCTACAGCAGGGAAGAAATATTACATCAGAATCCCTCAATATTACGTTCTGATAAACATGACGCCTTATATTTTGAAGAGATGTGGAATGAACTCCGCCAGCAAGGCCACTGGCAAGGCGAGATATGGAATAAACGCAAAGATGGTCAACTCTATGCTGAGTTACTCACTATTTCTACATTGGTCGATGATTATGGTGAGACCATACATTACCTCGGCATGTTCTCCGACATTACCCAAAGCAAAGAGCAACAGCATGCCCTGGAAATGATGGCGCACTATGATGTGCTGACGCAATTGCCTAACAGAACATTATTTGCCGACAGGTTCAAGCAAGCCATCGCCCATAGTAATCGCAATAAGAGTCTGCTTGCTGTGGTCTTTTTAGATTTAGATGGCTTCAAACCTGTTAATGATACCTATGGTCATGAAGCGGGGGACCAGTTACTGATTGAAGTCTCTGCCCGTATTCAATCCTGTATCAGGCAAGACGATACCGCATCCCGACTCGGTGGTGATGAATTTGCTTTATTACTCAATGATGTCAGTTCAGCAGAGCACTGTGAAACACTGATAAATCGTATCCGACATGCTATTGAACTGCCCTATCATATTGATGGTAATAGCATCAGTTGCAGTGCAAGTATTGGTATCACCCTTTACCCTCTGGACAATGCCGATGCCGACACCTTGTTACGCCATGCCGACCAGGCAATGTATCAGGCAAAAGTATCTGGCCGCCAACGTCATCATATGTTTGATACGCAACAAGACGAGCAAATGTCTGAACAGCAGAATCAATTTAAGTCGATCGAAGATGCTTTGATATCGGATCAACTTGTGCTGTTCTACCAACCCAAGGTGAATATGCGCTCAGGCGACATCATTGGCGCTGAAGCATTAATCCGCTGGCAACATCCTGAACGGGGCTTGATCACACCAGCTCACTTTTTACCTGTTGTTCAAGGCAGTTATCTGGAAATAAACATAGGAAACTGGGTCATTGAGCGCGCCATCAAACAGCTAAACAACTGGATTGAACGTGGCTGGACAATGGAAATGAGCATTAATATTTCGTCACGTCATCTGCAATGGCAAGGTTTGTTTGACCATCTGGACCGTGTTCTAGCCAAGTATCCCAATGTACCTTCTTATCTCATTCAATTAGAAGTTCTGGAAAGTAGTGTTTTAACCGATATTAACAATATCTCTTCTATCATCGAAACCTGCCGCCACACGCTTGGCCTTAAGATTTCACTGGATGATTTTGGCACCGGCTATTCCTCACTGACACATTTACGTCATCTTCCTGTAGATACCGTCAAGATAGATCAAAGTTTTGTACGTGATCTGATTGACGATCCCAATGACTATACGATTATTGATGGCGTTATTGGTCTGACAGACGCTTTCCATCATCAGGTCATCGCTGAAGGTGTAGAAACAACTGAGCATGGCATGATGTTGCTGGCGATGGGCTGCGATTTAGCGCAAGGTTATGCGATCGCGTATCCAATGTCGGCTGATGACTGCAATCAATGGTTCACTGATTACCAACCAAATAAGCAATGGATCGATCTGGCTAATCGTCAGCTTAATGCGGAACAGACCTTACTGGAATTAATGACGCTGCAGATCAATTATTGGCTAAACCGTGTGATTGCCAATCTAGAGTCGAGTCCTGACACTATTACTCATTGGCCACTGATGAATCATAAGAAATGTCACTTCAGTTTATGGCTGGAGCAAGCCAAGAAACAGAATTTGTTTGATAGAGTATGGATAGAGTCGATGAAACTGGCTTATACAGAGCTTTATCATAATGCCAATAGTCTGAAATATCAGTATCAGGAAGACCAGCATCCTATTAATGATGCTGGTATTGCTGAACTGAAAGACCACTTTAAAACCATTGAATTACTGCTGGATGCCAAAAAACAGCAATAATTAGTTACCAATAAAATGGCCCAGACTTCTTGGGCCATCAGGCATAGCAATCTGCTTGATAACTTTCTGGGATTTAGTATCAATCACTGACAAGCTATTACTAAACCAATTAGTCACATAAGCATATTGACTATCTTCGGTAAAAGACACACTTTCAGGCATTTCGCCCACATCAATTTTTGCCACTCTTTCTAAACGTTTTGTATCAAAAACCCAGACATCATTCGTGCCTTGGTTCGCCACATATAACCACTGATTGTCTGGCGTTACAGCAATACCATAGGGTGCCGTACCGGCTTCAAGTGTTTTGATCACCTTGTAATCATCACCATTGATGACCGTCACCGTATTGTCCTGAATCGCTGTAACATAAATACGTCCACCATCAGGGCTCACGGTAACAGCATAAGGTGCTTTACCGGTCTTCACTTCAGCGTACTGACGCGGTGTGTCAGCATCCAGCACGGTTAGTGTGTCACTATTGCGATTAGCGACATAGATACGTCTTGCTTCACTATCGATGGCCAGGCCAGCAGGATTTTTACCCACAGATAAAATATCAACGACTAATTTTGTCTCCGGGTTAATCACAACAACGGCATTGCGTTCCCAGTCAGAGACAAAAACCTGATGTTTACCTGAGGGATCCACAGCAACAGCAAAAGGTTGCCCACCCGTTCTGATTTCACCCAGTTTTTTATTGGTTTGCGTATCAATCATGGTCACAACACCCATTTCCGGATGGGTGACGAATAATTGATGACGCTGATTGTCTAAAGAGACACCTACCGGTCCTGTTGCGACATCAACCGCAGTCATGATTTCCTGTTTATCAATATCAACAACCGTGACCTTACTTGCTGCCTGACTACTGATATAAGCATGTTGCGCTGCTAGTGGCATAGCCACTAGCAATAAACTCAATGAGAGACCTAAACGCAACTTCACTTATTTCTTCCCTTCAAGTGCTTCTTTCAGGCTAGCCATACCTGTTTTGGCAAAGGCTTCCATGGCTTTGACTGCCGATTCATCATTGTATTGTTCAGGTGGGAAATTGCCGGTATCCGCACGATAAAAGCGGCCCTTCCAGCTCATTTCCGTACCATCGTTCGCCTTGCTTAATTCAATACTGACCGTATAAAAGCTCACTGGAAAAGCTTCAATATTCTCTTCTAATAAACGATAACTCAGATAATGTTTCGCATCGTCTTTCTCATCCAGGCTATCAGTAATTTCACCCTTGCCTTTTAACTTGAGAACTCGCGTGCCTTCTTCGGGCGATGTCACTGACTCAACCATGGGATGCCAATCGGCTATGCCATTAAAATCTGAGACTTTTTCCCAAACCTTATCAATCGGTGCAGCAATCACCATTTTTTCATCGATTTTTTGTGGTGTCGGTCCATGAGCGAAAGCAAGGCTGGTGACGAATAATTGACTTGCCATCAAGGCGGTTGCCCATAATTTCATTAAGTGTTCCTCTTTAATTTAAGTGTCGTAAATAGGATGTTATTTAGGGTCGCGATTGGTATGTCCCAATGTCTCAACATGGCCATTAACAATGCCGAACTGGGTATAGCGATAAATTTTGTCAGAGTGTGCTTGCTGCACAAGATCACGATAAATCCAGAACTCAATCGTGCCACTGGCGTTTTCTTTCTTAGCGATGCTGTCAGGCTCACCCAACTCTGTTCTGATAAATTCGGGGGTTTTTCCGGTGAAGTGTTTGAGGAATGCCATTTCCTCATAGGTTTTGTGTGTGGTGGAATCCGCCAGGCTTATTCCGGGGAAAAAAAGTAGTACTGAAAGCAGTAGTGGCAAGAGTTTCATGTTCTTCCTCAAAGTGAATAGAAAACTTGACCATCGTACTGAGCATTGTGCCGATACCGTTAGAGACATGTCCTTGTATTTCATCAGGACCTTTTCATCTATGTCTGCGTGATTTGCTCCCCATCTCATCTTAGGCTATGGGTAAATCGCTGCCTCTGCTTCATACTTTTCTTTTTTAATGACGTATGAATACATTATGGAAGGCCTGCAGCAGCTCAAGCATCACACTGATAATAATCAGCGTAAACACAGTATTAAACGCGACGTCGTCTGGATTACCATCTCGTCACTTATTACTTATCTTGTCGCATCGTATTTGGATCTGGCAGAGCGTTATATCGATTGGACTGCTCTGGGCGAGTTCTATCAGCTTGATGAGATTATTTTTGTATTACTGGTTTTTTGTGCGGGCCTTATCTGGTTTAGCACCCGACGTATTTCAGAGTTATCACTGTCGCTCAAACACAATTTGGCGATGCAGGCAGAATTAAGCCAAAACAATAAAAAAATACGCCAGCTACTCAACGATAAACAGTCCTTAGTCCAACGAATAGCCTTGGTCAGAGAGTCTGAACGCGATCATCTCGCCTCTGAACTTCACGATATCTTTGGCCAACACCTTGCTGCAATGGATGCTAACCTGACTGTCGCCTTAAACGAAACCGACGCCCCCACTCTCCAGCCTATCCTCGAATCTGTCATGGACAGTACAACAGTGCTTCGCTCAATTACCCGTAATAAATTACGTCATCTAAAGCCACCGAGCCTTGACAGTATCGGCCTTAAAGGCGCTGTTCGTGAGCTGGTTTCTGAATGGAAACAAGCCTTCCAGGGTAGAGAACATCTCTCACTGGAGATACAGGATCATGAAATACCCAAAGCAGTTGCACTGTCGATATATCGAGGCCTACAGGAAGGGCTGACGAATATTAGCCGTCACGCGAATGCCGATCAGGTTTTTATCTATTTGCATCAATTCCGTGAACCTGGCAATGCCTGTATTCAATTAAAGCTGGAAGATGACGGTCAGGGCTTCAACAGCAATATAGAAGCCCAACAAGGCCTTGGACTTATCAGTATTCGTGAACGTTGTGAGGCTTTAGACGGCGAATTTTATATTGCATCTCGTCAGCCTCAGGGAACCTGCTTAACGATTACGATTCCTTATGACCCAATTATTTGAGTAAACCATCATGTCTAAAACGACTATATTATTGATTGATGATCACGCCATTTTACGAGATGGCTACCAACATTTATTGAACTCTTCAGGGTTTGACGTCATCGGTCAGGCCAGTAATTCAGAAGAAGGTTACCGGCTCTATGTCAGTCATAAACCGGATGTTTGTATCATTGATATCAGCATGCCTGGTGCCGGTGGCCTTGAATGTATTCGCCGCATAACATCCCGTGATCCACAAGCTAAAATTCTTGTTTGCACCATGCACGATGATTCCACGCTGGCTATGCGAGCGATGGATATGGGAGCGCGCGGTTATATCACTAAATCCTGTCCATCATCCGTATTGATTGAAGCCGTTAAAACGATAGCCAGTCGTGGCCACTATCTCAGTACAGAGATTGCTCGCGCCATTGCCATGGAAAAACTGATTCATGCTGATCAGAAAGTGCACTCGTTATCACATCAGGAATTTGCCGTATTTCGCATGGTGGCAGAAGGAAAAAGTATCAATGAAATGGCTGATAACTTAGCTCTGGCGCCTAAAACAGTATCCAATTACAAAACCAATATGATGCGAAAATTAGGCACTAATAATCTGGCCGAAATTATTTTCCTGGCACAAAAAACCGGCCTGATCACTACACCGCCTAGTTAATGGTGGCTAGTGAAAAAGTTCATTATGTTTTTACACATAGCTCCCATAGAGAAAAACATAAACAACAAATAAATTATTGATATATAAAAACAAAAAACTTAAACAACATAGCTTCACCAGCGAATTAAGGATAACTTCCCTGAACCTTTCAGGTGTCGCTCTCTATCCCCTGTCACAGCAAAGATAAGAAGATGACCTTTGTGCTCAGCCGTGTTTTTTACAGCTGATACACAAAGTCAGCATTGACTGACTCTCAAAACAAATAGGAGGATATATGAGAGAAATGCATCATAGCCGGTGGTCAAAAATCGGTACTGCGCTTGCTGTCTCATCCGCACTCGGATTGATGTCAGGCATGTCAGTTGCAAATGATAAGTTAGTAGAACTGTCTAAAAGCAATGAAAACTGGGTAATGCAAGGGAAAGATTTCTCAGGCACCCACTACAGTACTGCCAAACAAATTAACAAAGACAACGTTAAAAAACTGCGTCCATCATGGTCATTCTCAACAGGTGTACTAAACGGTCATGAAGGTGCACCGCTTGTTGTGAACGGCACTATGTACATTCACACACCTTTCCCGAACAACACTTTTGCTATCGATCTGGATGAGCCAGGTGTGATCAAATGGGAACACAAACCAAAACAAGATCCAGCTGCACGTGCTGTTGCCTGTTGTGACGTTGTTAACCGTGGTCTAGCTTACTGGCCAGGAGATGACAAAGCGCCAGCCATGATCGTGAAAAGCTTACTGGATGGTCACGTTGTCGCATTAAATGCTGAAACAGGTGAAGAATACTGGAAAGTAGAAAATGGTGATATCAGCGTTGGTCAAACAGAAACAGCTGCACCATTTGTTGCTAAAGACTTGGTTATCCAAGGTTCTTCTGGTGCTGAATTAGGTGTTCGTGGTTATGTCACCGCATACGATATTCACACGGGTGAAATGGTATGGCGTTGGTATGCAACGGGTCCTGATGCAGATGTTGGTCTGGATAAAGACTTCAACAAACATAACCCTCACTATGGTCAAAAAGGTCTGGGTACATCTACCTGGGAAGACAACGCATGGAAAATCGGTGGTGGTACTAACTGGGGTTGGTATGCCTACGATCCACAATTAGACATGTTCTACTATGGTTCAGGTAACCCTGCTCCGTGGAACGAAACGATGCGTCCTGGTGATAACAAATGGACGATGACTATCTGGGGTCGTGATCTGGAAACCGGTTTAGCTAAATTCGGTTACCAAAAAACACCTCATGATGAATGGGATTACGCGGGCGTTAACGTCATGATGCTTTCTGAGCAAAAAGACAAAAACGGCAAAATGCGTAAATTGCTGACTCACCCTGACCGTAACGGCATCATCTACACACTGGATCGTGAAACAGGTGACTTAGTGTCTGCTAACAAAATGGATGACACGGCAAACTGGGTGAAAAAAGTCGATCTGGAAACAGGTTTACCAATTCGTGACCCTGAATATGGAACACGTATGGGACACCGTTCACGTGATGTATGTCCATCAGCAATGGGCTTCCATAACCAAGGTTTCGATTCTTACGATCCTAAACGTGAATTGTTCTACTTAGGTATTAACCACCTATGTATGGATTGGGAACCGTTCATGTTGCCATATCGTGCAGGTCAGTTCTTCGTTGGTGCCAACGTATGGACATACCCTGGTCCTAAAGGTGATCGTCAAAACGGAATCGGTTCAGGCCAAGTTAAAGCCTACAACGCGATTACGGGTGAGTTCGCCTGGGAAAAAATGGAGAAATTCTCTGTTTGGGGTGGAACGACTGCAACAGAAGGCGGCTTAGTGTTCTACGGAACATTAGATGGCTTCATCAAAGCACGTGACGCTGATACAGGTAAATTACTGTGGAAATTCAAACTGCCTTCAGGTGTTATCGGTCATCCAATGACTTACACACATAAAGGTACACAGTATGTTGCTATCAACTACGGTGTCGGTGGTTGGCCTGCAGTAGGTCTGGTATTTGACCTGAATGATCCATCAGCTGGTTTAGGTGCAGTAGGTGCCTTTAAAGAACTGGCTAAAAACACTCAAATGGGTGGTGGTGTCATGGTCTTCTCACTTGATGGTAAGAGCCCATATGACGACGTGAGCTTAGGTGAATACGGCATGTAAGCAGTCGCTTACAGGTCAATAACTTAAGACTTATTTCGTTAGAAACCTGGCCAGCAACCATAGGGTTGCTGGCCTCCATCAAAGAGACCAACACGATGAAACGAAACATGAAACAAGCCAAATCAGGTCGGATGTTACCTTCTTTTTTGGCACTCCTATTAGGCAGTGGCTTAGCCTTTAATGCACAAGCCAATACCAGCACGCTCAAAGTGTGTGCAGCCAGTGATGAAATGCCCTACTCAAATAAGCAGCAGGAAGGCTTTGAGAATGAACTGGCAAAAATTCTAGCGGATACCATGGATCGGGAACTAGAGTTCGTCTGGTCCGACAAAGCAGCTATTTTCCTCGTTACTGAGAAGCTGCTTAAAAATCAATGTGATGTCGTCATGGGCGTAGACAAAGGTGATCCTCGTGTCGCGACCAGTGACCCATACTATAAATCGGGTTATGCCTTTATATACCCTGCAGACAAAGGCTTGGATATTAAGAACTGGCAAAGTCCAGCACTGAAAGACATGTCTAAATTTGCCATTGTTCCAGGCAGTCCTTCAGAAGTCATGCTGCGTGAAATTGACAAATATGAAGGCAACTTCAATTACACCATGTCATTAATCGGCTTTAAGTCTCGTCGTAATCAGTATGTCCGTTACGCACCTGACTTACTGGTATCAGAAGTCGTTTCAGGTAAAGCGGATATCGCTCATATCTGGGCGCCAGAAGCAGCGCGCTATGTTAAATCAGCCTCAGTTCCACTGAAAATGGTGGTCTCTGAAGAAATTGCGCCAACCCATGATGGAGAAGGTGTCAGACAACAGTTTGAACAAGCGATCGCCGTACGCAGTGATGATCAGGAACTGTTGAAAGAAATCAATACAGCGCTGCATAAAGCTGATCCTAAGATCAAAGCCGTATTGAAAGACGAAGGCATCCCACTTTTATAACTCAAATAAAAATACTCTTTGTTACTTACAGGAAATTTTTTAAATCATGACTATCAAAACATTTTTGCCAAAGAAGATTCGAGGAATCGCACTGCTTACTGTCTCGGTACTCTCCGTGGCAATGATTCCTGTCGCTCAATCTCAATTGGTTTTCAGAAATACAGTCACAGGTGATGTGCTGGACTTATCTTTTGGCAAGAAAGGTGAAAAAACAGAAGCTGTAGAGCATTTCCTTAATACCGGTGAAAACCTCTACAACACCGATGATGAAGCCATCAAGGCAGGTGAAAGCCTGTTTATGACAGCTTGCTCTGGTTGCCATGGTCATCATGCTGAAGGCAAGTTAGGACCAGCATTAGGAGATGATTATTACACCTATCCTAAAAACGCTAACGATAAAGGCCTCTTCGAAACCATTTATGGTGGTGCCCGTAGCATGATGGGGCCACAGTACAACAACCTCACTAAAGATGAAATCTTGCACATCATGGCCTGGGTAAGAAGTGTTTATTGGGGTTCAGCAGATAAAGCAGACTGGTTGACTGAAGAGCAGAAAGCTAACTTTAAACCAGCAGAAGTGCCAGAAGACTTCAAAGAAGCTATGGATAACTTTAATAAAACTCATCATTAATTAATGGGTGGCATGTTGCCATAGTGGCAGCATGCCAATTCATTATGTCGTCGCAAAAATAAGGAGAGAAATATGAAACTAAAAACAATCGCTGTTGCTTGTTCAGCTCTGATGATGTTGTCAGGTGCAAGTGCAGTTATGGCTTACGATGGTACTAAATGCAAAGCCGCTGGTGATTGCTGGGAAGCCAAACCAGGTTTCCCTGACAAAATCAAAGGTTCTAAGTACGATCCAAAACACAGTGAAAAAGAACTGAACAAACAAGATGCTGCGTTAAAAGCAATGGAAAAACGCAATGCAGAACGTGTTGAACAGTTCAAAAAAACAGGTAAATGGGTTTATTAATCCATTGCTGAAGCTGACCGGCCTAATTCTCAGGCCGGTCTTTTCTTTTTCTTCCATGTGAAACCGCTATGAACCAGCTATCTAAAACATCAACGATAGCGATGTCAGATTGGCATGCGCTTATTGCTAAGATGGAATCCAGCATCAACAGCACCATCCTGGGTCAAGAACACATTGTCAGATTGATGACCATTGCTACTCTTTCCAGAGGACATATCCTGCTTGAAGGTGATGTAGGTGTCGGTAAAACCACCTTGCTGAAAACCGTAGCCGAATGTCTGGGTGGTAACTTTGAACGTATTGAGGGCACCATAGATCTGATGCCGCATGACCTCGTCTATTACACCTATATTGCTGAAAATGGTAAACCAGGTGTCAGTTCAGGGCCGGTTCTGAAACATGGAGATGAACTCTCTATTTTCTTTTTCAATGAGATTAACCGGGCACGTCCACAGGTCCACTCTCTGTTATTGAGAATCATGGCCGAACGTAGCGTGCATGCTTTCAACCAAACACACTTTTTCCCTCATTTACAGGTGTTTGCTGATCGTAATCGTATTGAAAAGGATGAAACCTTTGAGCTGCCTGCCGCAGCACGTGATCGCTTTATGATGGAGCTGCATGTTGAGCAGCCAAAATCTGAAGTGCAATTGAAAGACCTGATGTTTAATCCACGTTACCATGATGCCGACAAACTGGTGGATTCAGCGGATAAAGCCATTGTGCCATTCCAGCAATTGAATGATGTTGCTGCCGCCATTCAGGAGCATGTCCACACCAGTGAAAAAGTGCAGGACTACGGCTATCACTTGTGTCGTGCGCTACGTGAACCTGCTGAATATGGCATTCAGATCACCGATGTCGATACAAGCAATATGTTACGTGGTGGTATGGGACCACGCGGGATCAGTTATCTTGCCCGTGGCGCCAGAGTCAATGCCTGGCTTAATGGACGTGATGCATTAGTGCCAGAAGATTTTCATATGATTATCCGGCAAGTCGCCAAGCATCGACTCTTTTTAAACCCCGTTTATGACTACAACCGTGATGAGATTGTTGAATCACTCATCACTGCCGCATTGAATACTATTCAATCACCATGAACCAGACGTTTGATTACAAAACCACTGGCCTGGTCAGTGGCTTAATGCTGGGCTCACATAAAAGTCGGCAACGAGGTACAGGCGCTGACTTTTATAAAAAATCATTATTTTTGGATGAACCCGATACATCAAGGCTGGACCTGAATGCCAGCCTGACCGATCCTTTTGAGTCTCTGCATGTCAAAAGTTACAGACAACGTAGCAAAATCGATGTGTTATTACTTATCGATGGTTCATCCTCAATGCTGTATGACGAAAAATCGGCATTACTGCATGAAGTCTATGAGAGTACTAAGGCCTCAGTTGAAGCCGCTAATGACCGTTTTTCCTGCTATCTACTCAAGGAAAAACTAATAAAGCTCGATGATATCGATGCCCTAACAACCGAGTTTACGAGGCTTAGCCCCGAGTCCAATCATGCGGAAGCTACTCAACAGGTTTTCCCCGTGTTACCTGGCAAACCTGCACTCATATTTTTAGTCTCAGACTTTCACTGGCCGGAAACACAATTACAGTCATTGATGACCGTTTTATCAGCGCATTTAGTTGTACCCATAGTGTTATGGCAATCCAAAGAGTATCTCGACTTCCCGTTATGGCGATTTGTTGAGCTGACCGATCTTGAAACGGGTGTCAGCTCTCTAGTGTTTATCACCCGTGATCAGAAACAAAAAATTCAGCAACAATATGAAGATCGGAGAGCCTACCTCACACAACAATTCCGCCGCTTTAATCAACAGCCTTTTTGGTTGATTGATCACTATGACGCCAAACAAAT
Source organism: Methylophaga sp. F-2 (assembly GCF_056859315.1). NCBI lineage: Bacteria > Pseudomonadati > Pseudomonadota > Gammaproteobacteria > Thiotrichales > Piscirickettsiaceae > Methylophaga > Methylophaga sp. F-2. Next base: position 295,765 of record NZ_JBSXOF010000015.1, on the reverse strand, counting down.
GAGTCGATACTTTTCGATGCAGTAGGAACCTTTATGAAGCTTATTAACACCATTTCACTGCTTTTGAGCTTATTTCTGCTGTCTGCTGCCTGTTACGCGGAACCGGTTCTGCCTGCTCAGCTTATCAAAATGGACCAGGGGCGAAATTATGGCCTGATGGTGGGTGATATTATCGAACACCGCTATCTGATTGCCGTGGATGAAGGCTATTCCTTATCTCCATCCTCATTACCTGTAGAAGGTGAACTGACTTACTGGCTGGATCTGAATAGCGTGAGCATGACTTCTGAGCAACAGGGCAAAAAGACCATCTACAATCTTACCCTCCGCTATCAAACATTTTACGCACCCCTTGATGTTCGAACCTTACAGATTCCTGAGCAACAGTTAGTGTTCACAGACAGTGCAAATCAGCGTGTAGAAATCACCTTACCCGACTGGCACTTCATCATGTCACCTATCAAAGAAATTACCGCGAGTGGTGTGGGTAATAATGACGGTAGTGATGGCTTCATGAAAGCGGATATAGCACCCAGAACACACTCACTTTCTCGCTATCAATCCCCCATTATCATCTACGCCAGTTTGTCGATTCTATGCTTGCTTATCTGGGCTGCTCTCGCAGGGTTATTGCCTAAGTTTGATACCTCACCTTTTCACACCGCACGGCGTCAAATCAAGCGTATAAATCGACATAAAAACATCACCGTTGATCAGATTCAACAAGGCTTACAAGCCATGCATGATGCGTTTAATTCACGGGCATCTTATACCGTGTTTGCCTCACAAATTGATGTTTTTATTCAGCAGCACCCACAATTTAATGAGAGCCGGACACAGATAGAAGATTTTTTTCAGCAATCCAGATGCGTGTTTTTCTTTGATGAAGCCCCCAAGCCAAACCTGCTGAACGATTGTATTCGTCTATGCGACAGACTCGCTGCCGCTGACAAAGTGGTTTCCGGTAAGTCATGAATCTCGCCTTTCATCTGCCATGGCTGCTGGTGTTATTACCACTCAGCTTATTACCTTTCTTCAGCAGCTTATTTGAGCGACATGCTACGCCCAGCAAACAGCTCATTAAACTTAATCCGCTGACGATCTGGCTAAACCGCTTAATTAAGCTTGCTGCTTCTCTGGCTATAGCCACAGTCATTATTGGACTCGCTGGTTTGCATAGTCTTGAGCAAATTGTGACTCGTACCGGACAAGGTGCCCATATCGTTTTTGTATTGGATCGCAGTGCCAGTATGAATGAAACCTTCGGCGGCCAGACACCGGATGAAAATGAGCAATCCAAAGCACAAGCAGCCCGGCGTTTACTCTCGGAATTTGTAAATCGCCGTCCCCATGATTTATTCGGAGTAGCCGGTTTTAGTACCCAGCCTTTTTACATCAGCCCGCTGACTGAACATAAAAGTGCAATTCAGGCAGCGATTAATAGTCTGGAGACACCAGGGTTAGCGTTTACTAACGTTGCAAAAGGTTTAGGCATGGGCTTGAGTTATTTCAAAGACCAGTCTCACACCGGATCACGTGTGATCGTTTTGGTCTCCGATGGCGCCGCCACCTTGGACCATCGTGCCCAGAAAACCCTACGTGAATGGTTTGAACGTTACCGGGTAAGTCTGTACTGGTTCTTCTTACGTACTGAAAACGGACAAGGCATCTTCAGCGAGCCCAAATCGCATCGCGATGATAACCCCAGAGTCATGCCTGAACGACATTTACATAAGTTTTTCAATACCTTATCAGTGCCATACCATGCATATGAAGTCGATACGGCAGAATCACTACAAGCCGCTTTAGGTGAGCTGGATGAACTGGAAAGCCTGCCATTAATTTATCAGGAAAAGCTTCCAAAACAGAGCCTCTCAGCATGGTGTTATGGCTTTGCTTTGTTTTTTGTTTTGTTACTTGTTGCAGTAAAATTTTTGGAGAAACGCTCATGATGTTGCGCCGTATTTATCTACAACATCTAACGCTGGCCATTAGCCTCGTTTTTCTTACCCTACTCGGACTGCAAATAATAGAAAGGCAACATCAGCAAGACATCAATGATGCAATACGTTTGCTACAGTCACCACGCTTGGTGGAGGCTACTGAGATTGATCTAACAGAGCCCGAAGTACAATTTGCCTATGCTCATCATTTGCAACAACGCGGTATGTTCGAGTATGCTGTCGATGCCTATGGCAAAGCCGAACGGTTCAGTTCTCCAGCCATGTTAAAACTGGTTTACTACAATATGGGCAATCTCTATCTACAACAGGCGATTGAAACGGCTGAAAAAATGGGGATTGATCGTGCAACAGCTTTGGCTGATGTGGCAAAAGATCTCTATAAATCTGCATTAAAAAAAGATCCCGAGTTTTGGGCAGCCAAATATAATTTCGAAGCAGCACAACGATTATCCCGAGATTTGCCTCTCGGCGATCTACAAGAGTCTGGTGAAGCGCAGGAAAGCTCAGAAGAGCTGTGGTCAGCCATGCCTGGTTTTCCCTTAGGTCTGCCTTAGGTTGTTATGATGAAGCGTTTATATGCACTGATAGCTTCCGCCGTCTTATTACTGATAGCCATCATTCTGCCCCCTTTACCCTTCACAGTAAAAAGCTATGACTTTGTGTTTGTGCTCGATATTACCCGTAGCATGAATGTGCAGGACTATTCTGATAAACACGGCGGTGCCATCAGTCGTTTAGAAAAAGCGAAAACAGCTATGCTGAATGCGGCCAGAAGCCTGCCATGTGGCTCAAAAGTAGGCTTAGCTGTATTTACCGAACGCGTACCTGCTTTACTCTATTCGCCCATTGAGGTATGTAGTGATTACCCTGTTCTTGAGGCCAGTATTCATGCACTCGACTGGCGAATGGCCTGGGTGGCTGATAGTAATATCGGTCAGGCTTTATACAATACGCGTGAGCTGATGCTGAATGATGTGCTCGCTGGCAGTAAATTAGTCTTTTTTACCGATGGTCACGAAGCACCGCCCATCAATCCACGTTATGCTCCCGATTTCGGTTATCTGGATACTGAAGATCAAAAAGAAGATTGGAAGGCAGGCATTATTATTGGTGTCGGTGAACTGGGACTGAGTAAAATTCCAAAGTTTGACGAGGATGGTGTACAGATAGGTTTCTATACTGCTGAAGATGTGCCTCATGCTTCACGCTTTGGCCTACCGGAGGATCCCAGCAAGGTCGAGGGATACATTCCACGTAATGGTCCATGGGGCACAGCCAAAGCCGTTGGCACCGAACACCTATCCAGCCTCAAACAAGACTATTTAATGGATCTGGCTCAACAAAACCATATGCTCTATCATCACTTGGAAAACAATAGGGATATCGCCAAGGCACTACAAAACACTGATTTTGCCTATGAGGCAACACAGCCCACGCAGTTTAATAAAATAACGGCGGCATTAGCGTTATTACTGCTTCTCTATTGCTATCAGCCTTTCAGACCTAAATGGCCTGCCAGAAAGTAAACACTTCTCCTGGCTAGTCTGAATTACACCGATAAGATATTCCTATCTTTTGATTAATGCCTATTAGGCTTGTCCATCTTTTTTTGCTCTGTGCTTACGTCGACTCTGACAAATCTGTGCATGATTGCTATCAGCCCAGGCAATAAGGGCTTGCATAGGTTCAAGAAATGAGTAACCAAGCGCACTGAGTTTATATTCCACTTTCGGTGGTACTTCGGCATAGATCTTACGTTCAATAAACCCGTCCTGCTCTAAGCGTTTTAAGGTGCGAGATAACATCTGTCGGGAGATATCACCAATTTCACGATGTAGTTCATTAAAGCGCAAAGTCGCCGGCGCTAATGTGGTTAGGATTAATAAACTCCACTGATCGCCGATTCTATCCAACACATCTCGTATCGGACATGGATGGTCAAACTCAGTCTCTGCCTGCGTTTCGACAGAATTAGTCGTTGTCATGGTCACCTCCAAGTAACTTAGTACGCTGAAATTGACTTCTTGTCAGCTCAAGAAAAAGTATCTACGCTTAACTCAAAGGTCTACATTATAGACCTAATATTTATTAGATACTATTAGGAGATTTATTATGTCAAAAATTGCTATTATTGGCGCTTCCGGAGAAGTTGGTTCAAGAATAGTCAAAGAACTATCAAACAGACATCATCAGATTACGGCTATCTCACGTCATCCAGAAAACATTCCATCATTACCCGGCGTAACTGCATTAAAAGCCGATCTGCTTAACAGCGATGACATTGTTCCACATCTTAGGGGGCATGACGTCGTGGTAAGCGCTGTAAAATTTAATGATGCTGAAGCAAAGCACATTATCGATGTGGTTAAAAAATCCGGCGTGCCGCGCTATTTAGTGGTCGGTGGTGCCGGCAGTCTGGAAGTCAAACCCGGACTTCGTCTAATCGACACAGCCGAATTCCCAGATGCCTATAAGGCTGAAGCAAGCAAAGGGGCAGACTTTCTCGATGAAATACAAAAAGAAACGGAGCTTAACTGGACCTTCTTATCCCCATCAGCCCTGTTTGGCCCAGGCGAACGTACAGGTCAGTTCAGACTAGGTAAAGACACCCTTCTCACCTCAGACAATGGCAGCCACATCTCATATGAAGATTATGCTGTGGCTCTGGTCGATGAGATTGAAACACCACAACACCCTCGCCAACGTTTTACTGTCGGTTATTAAAACATATCAAGGAAATAATAATGAAAACACTATCACGTAAAGTCGTCCCGGCCCTGATTAGCTTTGGTTTAGTATTATTCACCGCAAATGTGACTGCTGAACCAGCTAGCCATCGGGATCTGGCTAAAGAGGAAGCCAATCGTCAACTTGTTATCCACTTTTATAATCAGTTTTTTAACCAACATAAGGTTGAGCAAGCGGCAAAGGTTCTGGCTGAGGACTATATCCAACACAATCCTGATGTTCCTGATGGCAAAGCGCCTTTGCTTGACTACTTCGAGGGATATTTCAAAACACATCCACAATCCAGAGCAGATATTGTCAGAAGTGCGACAGATAATGATCTTGTGTTTCTGCATGTGTACTCTGTTGAAAATGCAGACGATCTTGGACAAGCGGTTGTTGATATTTTCCGCGTTGAAAATGGCGTAATTGTCGAACACTGGGATGTTATTCAAGCTGTGCCAGAAACCTCAGCCAACGACAATACTATGTTTTGAACCTGATGAGGTCATAGTTTGGGCTGATTTTAAGGCTCAACCTAACCACGCCATGTATACGTTGATTTCATCACTATACAAATTCACAGGCGAAAAAAAAGCCGGAGTAGAAACTCCGGCTTTTGAATCTTTTGGTGGCTATGGGTGGATTCGAACCACCGACCCCATCATTATGAGTGATGTGCTCTAACCAACTGAGCTACATAGCCACACGAAGCGCGAAATAATACGATATAAATGCTTAAGTTTCAAGTGAAATAATCATATTTATAACCAGTCACTCAACTGGATACCAAAGCCGATACTATTGGAGTGGGCATCATAGTCAATCAGGCTTTCTCCATAGCCATTAAACCATTGCACATAACCTTTCACACGGTCTGTCAGCGGGAAACTCCAGCCTAACTGAACAGCGCCATAGTTATCATCAAAATTCAGGTTATTCCGCAGCAGAATATCGAAGCTGTGATTATCCATTTTATAGACAGCGCCGAATTCAAAGTTACCCATATATTCTTCAATATCCGGATTATCGTCATCGCTGCTGCTATCCGGGATTCGCCACCATGGTTTAAATGAGTAGTACCAATCATTGTGCTCAAACACAAAGTCCGCATAAACCCGGTTCCAGCTACGTGATAACTCACCTGCCTGACCATTTGACTGGTGGACAATACCTGTACGAATAAGTGAACTTTTTATACCAAACAATTCATAATCGTTTTTGAATGATAACCAGGCTTCCGGTTCATGATCAGACTCACGGAAAGGCGAAGAACTGTGTTTATTAAACTGCTGCCAAAATGACCGGTTGGTATAAGCTACATAGGCATCAGCCCGACCATTGAAGAGATCGTAAGCCACTGGCAGCTTCAGGCTGATTTGGAACTTGGTTTCCCACGGCTGCAAATGAATATTGTCATTCGGATAAGCTGCTTCAAATGGCGCTTCATTCGGAGCAGACATATTATTACTTAAGATAATGTAATTCGGTTTATGCGGTAATAATACAAACGGGTTTTTGGCTTCTTTCTTTTCCAGAAATAAGCGTCGGGTAATGGCCGACTTGTCTTCTGTCTCTAAACCCGTACTGGTTACTTTAACGTCAACAGGCTCAGGATTGGGGGAGGCTTCCTCAATAGTGTTCTGGGTGATTGAGGAGTCACATAATTGTTTAATATCACCGACTGACATGGTGTCATCTGCTGTCGCCAGTTGAGTGAGCAAGCATTGATTTAACTTATCATCGGCATTGACCAGTGGTGTATAACCGATAGCTAACGATAAGAAGTAAAAGGAGAATGATGCCGTCTTCATAGCTTGCCTATGTCAGAAAGAAATAAGAACTCACGACATCATATCCCAGAATGCTAGACGTTGAAGCGGAAATGCATGACATCGCCATCTTTGATGACATATTCTTTGCCTTCCAGACGCCACTTACCGGCATCTTTCGCGCCTTGCTCACCATTGTATTGAACAAAATCATCGTAGCTGATGACTTCTGCGCGGATAAACCCTTTCTGAAAGTCAGTGTGAATAACACCAGCGCCTTCCGGTGCTGTCGCGCCGACTTTCACCGTCCATGCCCGCACTTCTTTTACACCGGCTGTAAAGTAAGTATGTAAACCAAGCAATTCATAACCGGCACGGATAACACGATTCAAACCCGGCTCGTCTTGCCCGATTTCACTTAGAAATTCGACTTTTTCATCGTCTTCCAAGCCTGCGATTTCTGATTCAATCGCCGCACAAATCGCGACAACATTAGCATTTTCTTGCTCAGCGAATTGTTTAACGGCATCTAAAGCAGCGTTATTCTCAAAACCATCTTCAGAGACATTGGCAATATACATGGTGGGTTTGATCGTCAGCAGATGTAAGTCACGGATCAAAGCCAGCTGCTCTTTATCAAAGCCCATGGCACGAACAGGTTTGCCACTATCCAGTTCATCACGCATTTGCGTGAGTAGCTCTAATCTGGCTTTGGCCGTTTTGTCACCACTTTTGGCATCACGAGTCGTTTTGGTGATGGCTTTTTCAACACTTTCCAAGTCCGCAAGCGCTAACTCGGTATTAATCACTTCGATATCATCCAAAGGTGACACTTTACCGGCGACATGCACGATATTGTCATCTTCAAAACAACGTACTACGTGTGCAATCGCATCTGTCTCGCGAATATTGGCCAGAAATTTATTACCCAGACCCTCACCTTTTGAGGCGCCCGCTACCAAACCGGCGATATCAACAAATTCCATCGTGGTCGGTAAAACGCGTTCTGGATTTACTATAGCTGCCAGTTTATCCATACGTGGATCAGGTACGGGAACGATGCCGACATTAGGCTCAATAGTACAAAAAGGATAGTTCTGCGCATCGATACCGGCTTCAGTCAATGCATTAAACAAGGTTGATTTGCCAACATTAGGTAAACCGACGATACCGCACTTAAATCCCATGAGAAATCCTATTGTGAATGTAGCCAGTTCATAGCCTTATCCATATTTCCGGATAACACCTCTGGCAAAATACGTAAAACATTATCGATGGCTTGCTCTATCTGTTGGCGATCGGTCGGTGACGGTTTACTGAGAACATAATCAGAAACCAGCTTGCTATGACCAGGATGTCCTATTCCCAAACGACAGCGCAGAAATTGCTTGCCACCCGTCTGAGCAATAATATCCCTGAGTCCATTATGCCCACCATGACCGCCATCGCGTTTCAGTTTAACGGTTCCGGGAGACAAATCTAATTCATCATGAATAACGAGAATATTCTCTAACGGAATTTTGAAGAAATTCGCTAACAGGGCAACAGACTGACCGCTTCTGTTCATAAAAGTCAGTGGTTTGAGCAAAAAAACTTTATGACCATCCAGAGAGCATTGAACCAGCTCCCCGTGATATCGGTTTTGAACAGTGAAGTTCACCCCGAGCTCACGAGCCAGCTGGTCCAAAAGCCAGAACCCGACGTTATGCCGGGTTCCTTCATACTGGGAGCCGGGATTACCTAAACCGGCAATGATCCAGCTCCCCATCTAAAGATTACTCTTCAGTTGCTTCTTCATCACCCTCTGCGTCTTCAGCTTCATCATCCACTGAATGTACGCGAGGCATATGAATATTGACCACTGCTTGGTCATAAGCAGAACGTTCACCTTCTTCAAGGTGCTCTTCCTGACCGTGTGACAGTGCAGGTAAGCTAACGCCTTTAGGCAGAACAAGTTCTGATAAGTGAATAGCGTGATCTAATTCCAGCTTGCTGATATCTACCTCAATGAACTCTGGCAGATCAGCTGGTAAACAAGCAATTTCAACCTCAGTCATCACGTGAGAAACCACACCACCGGCTTTCACACCTACGGCTTTTTCTTCGCCGATGAAGTGAAGAGGAACAGTCATTGTCATTTCATGTTTTGCATCAACACGCAGGAAATCAGCGTGAATGATTTTGTTGTCATTGGCAGGATGACGTTGCAGGTCTTTTAATACAACTTGCTCTTTTTTCTTGCCAATGTTCAGCGTCAGAATGTGAGCATAAAATGCTTCTTCAGCTAAATGACGAATGAATTGGTTGTGATCTAAAGCGATCGAAACTGGCTCTTTTTCAGCGCCATAAACAACAGCTGGTACTTTACCCGCATGACGAAGGCGGCGGCTCGCACCTTTCCCCTCATCAGTACGCGCTTCAGCTTGTACTTCAAATAAGTTTTCCATTTTTTTCTCCAAAAACAATGGACTTTTGCCCATCAAAAATGCCGCTTTTTAAGCGGCGTAAGCCTCCCCCGCGACCAGGTTCGGCACGTAAAAGTCAGCCGTAGCTAACTAATCCATATACAAGGAGCTGACTGACTCCTCGTTGCTAATTCTGTACATCGCTTCTGCCAGCATTTCTGCAATGCTTAACACGCGAATTTTTTCACATTCCTGCGCATGCGGCTGCAATGGAATGGTATCGGTTACCACTAGTTCATCCAGTACTGAGTTGCTGATATTTTTTATAGCTGGGCCCGATAAAACCGGATGTGTTGTGTAGGCGACCACACGGGTAGCGCCATGTTCTTTTAGTGCAGCAGAGGCCGCACATAATGTACCGGCAGTATCCACCATGTCATCAATCAACACACACACGCGACCATCCACATCACCAATGATATTCATCACTTTGGCTTCATTAGCGCGGGGACGACGTTTATCGATAATGGCTAATTCAACACCGAGATGTTTCGCTAAGGCACGCGCTCTGACTACACCACCCACGTCAGGCGAGACGACCACTAGGTCTTCGTATTTATGCTTCCAGATATCACCCAGTAACACCGGTGAGGCATAAACATTATCAACAGGGCAATCAAAAAAGCCCTGAATTTGATCAGCATGTAAATCGACGGTTAAAACGCGGTCTGCACCAACGCCAGTCAGCATATTCGCTACGACTTTCGCGGTAATCGCTACACGCGCTGAACGAGGACGACGATCTTGTCGTGAATAACCAAAATAAGGCACAACCAGCGTAATACGCTTTGCTGATGCACGACGGATGGCATCGGTCATCACCATCAATTCCATCAGGTGATCATTGGTTGGCATGCAGGTAGGTTGAACGATAAAGACGTCTTTACCACGTACGTTATCAAGGATTTCAACCATGATTTCGCCGTCACTGAATTTTTCCACCGTGGCTTTGCCAAGGGAAATATTGAGGAAATTGGCGATGCTTTGAGCCAGCTTACGATTGGCATTACCAGTGAATACCATCATACGGCTGTCGGCTGTTCGTTGTTGTAACTGGAGAAGTCGGTTTTGTGTCACGGTAGAGGCGCCGAGTTTTCTATCAAAAAAACAAAAGAGTGGCTGGGGTACCAGGATTCGAACCTGGGAATGCTGGGATCAAAACCCAGTGCCTTACCGCTTGGCGATACCCCAACTGACAAAACTCATTCTATCATCTTGCAGTCACATCTGGCTTATTTTTCTGCCAGTGCTCTTGCAGTGAGTGGCGACTGATTACAGCCTTTTGCCACAAAACCCTGCCAGTGTGAAGGCAGTTTATCTATTACGTCTTGTGCTTGTTGCTGACTTTGAAAATCAGCGAAAACACATGCTCCTGTACCAGTCATTCTCGGAGGCGCGTATTGTGCCAACCATTCCAGTGCATTTGCAACTGCCGGATAGTGTTTTATCACTACCGCTTCGCAGACGTTTCTGCCTTCCCCAGAAAGGAAGCGCGGTATTGTGATAGGTTCGCAGTCTCGTGTCAATTCCACCGATGAAAATATTTCTGCAGTAGACACATGACAATCAGGACAAATCACCGCAAACCAAGGTTCTATCGGGGATATTGGCGTTAAGTCTTCGCCGACGCCTTCTGCCCAGGCAGCGTGACCAGCGATAAAAATCGGCACATCTGCCCCCAAACTGAGTCCGATTTGCGCTAATTTTTGCTGTGACAAACCACATTGCCATAGCTTATTCAACGCGACTAATGTTGTAGCGGCATTTGAACTACCGCCTCCTAAACCGCCCCCCATGGGTAAGCGTTTTGTGACGGAAATATCCACCCCATGATGTGTTTCAGTAAAGGGTTTTAATAATGTTGCCGCTTTAACAATCAGATTATCTTCGCTGGGCACACCTGCAAATTCAGTTTGTAGATCGATTTTGCCTGAGTTATTGGTATCAAAAAACAGACTATCGCCAAAATCCAGAAACTGAAATGCGGTCTGAAGGTTGTGATACCCATCTTCCCGCCGTCCGGTGATATGCAAAAATAAATTTAATTTTGCCGGCGCTGGCCATGCTTTCACTCAGCTCGACTCCAATCTGCAATCACTAATCTAATATTCAAATCAGGGTGTTTGATAAAAATTTTAGCGGGTACCACCAAGCCATTAAATGGCACATAGCGCAGATATTCCACCTGCCAACCGGCTTGCTCTAAGGTTTTAAGACGCCCATTTTCATCCAGTTGATACTTATCTACTGCAGCGTCTTTATAAGGCACGCCTCTCACCCAATCACGTAATGCACTAACCGGTAAAAGCCAGCCTAAAGTTTTGGCTAAAAGTTGCTCGGGTGTCTGCGCCGAATATTGCTCACCATTATCCAGCGTTAAGGTAACTTGTTGTGCATCACCCATTAACTCAGCCCCACCTTGGGAAAAAGGGCCTGATAATTTGATATCAAAACCATCACCTTGTTGTTGCCAAGTGATTCCCGCGTTCCAGCCTTCACGACCTTGGGTGATCGCCGTACGACCTCGAAACCGCCAGTCTTTCAGTGACGCTATTTCTTGCTGCTGCTGTTGCCATTTTTGCTCTGGCGACTCAGTAGTCGTTTTTGCTTGCCATAAAGGCGCACAGGCGGTCAGCAACAGACTCAGTGCTGCCAACCAGACTAACCTCATAGGCCAAACCTGCGCATGGTTTCAATTAACAAGGTATTGTCAGGATCTTGCAACAGACCCTTATCCCAGATTTTTTTCGCTTCTTGTTTTTTGCCGCGCTGCCACAGTACTTCACCTAAATGGGCAATGAACTCCGGATCAGGATTGGCTTCCGTCGCTTCCCGCAGGTATTTTTCCGCTTTTTCTAAGTCACCCAGGCGATAATAAACCCAACCCAGACTGTCGAGGTAGAAAGGGTCACCTGGCTTAAGTTCTAAGGCACGTTGAATCAGCTTTAATGCTTCCTGATGACGATCAGTACGGTCCGTCAATGTATAACCCAGTGCATTTAATGCCTGAGAATTATTAGGATCATTGGCCAGAATCTGTCTTAAATCGGCTTCCAGCACATCCAGCTTATCCATCGACTCAGCAATCATCGCTCTGCTATAGAGCGCATCTTCATTTTTTGGGTAATGCTTGATGGCTTTTGTTAATAAGTCAAAAGCCTCTTGTTTCATGCCGTGGTCGCGTAACAAACTGGCTTCGAATAAGTAATACTGCAGGGCTTTATTCGGTAATTGCTGTCTCAACTGTGCCAGATGTTCACGGGCTTTTTCGATGTCATCGCGACCCAGCAATAAATTAATGTAATGGGTCTGCGCCAAATCAAAACGACTGCTTTGCACCGGTACTGAGGCAAACCAAACCAGCGCGGCATCGACATTGGCATTCAATTCTTCAGCAATCCCCATAAAATACGCAGCCTGATTGGTGGGATCACCCAGTCTTAGTAAATCACTGAAATACGATTTGGCTTTCTCGCCATCTTTTTCTTCCAGCGCTAACAAGCCAAGCGCAAAAAGCACATCCCGATTTTCGGGGTTATCCGCCTGAATGGATTCAAAAATAGTGCGTGCTTTGTCCAGTTGGCCGTCATCACCTAATAATTTGCCATAGGTAAAACGCAGTTCATCACTGGCATCCGCTTTTGCTGCAGGTTTGGCTAGCAGTTTCACACCTTCTTTGGTTTTGCCCAATCGCTGTAAGGTATCGGCTTTTAACACGAGATAGCTTTCATTCTCAGGATCGGCTTTTAATAAAGGATCAATTTCAGCCAGTGTTTCTGGGTATTGCTGATAGAAGAACGCTAAGCGAGCATAGGCATAATGTGCATCAGGATGGCCTTGCTTATACAGATCCAGCTTCTTCAATGTGGCAAGCGCTTCTTCCGGTGAAGCCACTTCAGCCAGATTTTCTGTCGCTCTGGCTAAATAAATCTTTTGATTCTCTGGCGCTAAAGATAATGCTTTGTTTATGGCTTGAACCGCGCCGTCATAATCTTTCTCCATCATCAAAAATGGCGCGCGCATCATATAGACATCAGCATTATTAGGATCCACTTCCAACCAGCGATCCAGAGCGTGATTAATTTTTTCTTCGTTTCGGGAAAGTGTCGCCACCTGTGCACTTCGGCCAGCTAGTTTAGGCGACTTGACCATATCCGCAGCACGCTCGTAAAGCTCGACAGCGGCTCCGACTTCACCACGCTGACCCGCCACTTCCGCAGTAAGGATGTAGTACATCAGTTCAGGTGACATTGGCATTGTGACTTCGGGCTTTTTTTCCTCTTTCACTTCCGGTGCAGCTTTGACGACTTTTTGTGCCTCATCAACTGTGGCTTTACTTTGCTGTGCGGGGGTTGCAGCACAGGCAGTAATGAGTGAGGTAAGTCCGATCAGAGCAAAATATTTAGTATGTTGCCCTACATTCATCATGAATGATTTCATTGAATCCATATTAAAACGACCTGAACGTTTGATTTTGATAGAATGGCGAATTGTTTTCACTAATAACAGACGATTGTAATAATGGCTGTAAAGTTTAACAGCATTTAATAACGACTTTTTCTTAATATGCATCTTGTCACCTATGGCATCAACCACAACACCGCTCCGGTTCATATCCGTGAGCTATTTGCGTTTGATGCGAGCATGCTTCCAGCAGCTTTATCCACTTTACATGAAGATGATTCCATACTTGAAGTCGTTATCTTGTCGACGTGCAATCGTACTGAAATCTACTGTTGTGTTGATGCAGAGTCTGACAACCAAATCCTCGCTTGGTTGCATCAGTATCATCAGCAGGAAGATGGCACTATCACCCCTTATCTGTATCACTACCAGCATGCCGACGCCATTCGTCATCTGATGCGCGTGGCCTGTGGGCTGGATTCTATGGTGCTGGGCGAACCCCAGATTCTGGGTCAGCTAAAAGATGCTTATAGCCAATCACTTAATGCTAATACCCTTGGAAAATCACTAGGCCGTTTGTTTCAACACGCATTTGCTGTTGCCAAACAAGTCCGTACGGATACCGCGATTGGAAACAGTCCTGTTTCGGTAGCTTTTGCTGCCGTCAGTCTGGCGAAACAAATTTTTAGCGAGCTGGCTGACTCCACCGCCTTATTAATAGGTGCAGGCGAGACCATTGAACTGGTCGCACGCCATCTCTATGACAATGGTATTAAACGTATCATCATCGCCAACCGCACGATTGAACGGGCACATAATCTCGCCACTCAAGTAGATGGTTATGCCATTAGTCTGAGTGAACTGCCGGCACATTTGGCCGAAGCCGATATTGTGGTCAGCTCAACCGCCAGCCAACTGCCAATTCTCGGTAAAGGTGCTGTTGAAAGAGCCTTAAAAATCCGTAAACGTAAACCAATTTTCATGGTCGATATCGCCGTACCACGCGATATTGAAGCCGAAGTCGGATTATTGGATGATATATACCTTTATTGTGTTGATGATTTGAAAGAAATCATCGAAGAGAACTTACAATCTCGTCGTGATGCCGCCTTACAGGCTGAAGAAATTATCGATACACAAGTGGATCATTTTCAGGCCTGGCTCAGAACCCAAGATGCCGTCCCTGTAATTAGAGCCATACGTGACAATGCTGAAGAGATAAGTAAGCATTCACTGGAAAGAGCAATAAAACAACTTGAGCAAGGTATGCCTGCCGAACAGGCCATGACTGAGCTCGCACGTACATTGACCAACCGTTTACTGCATGAACCGAGTCGCCAGCTCCGTCAATCCGGATTTGATGAAGAAGGCCATTTACTCAGCGCAGCACGGCGTCTGTTTAATATCAAGGATCCCAAGTGAAAGATTCGATCAAACATAAATTAGAATCACTCGTTGATCGTCATGAAGAAATTAGTGGTCTGCTCGCTGATCCTGACACCATGGCCGATCAGAATAAATTCCGATCACTGTCGCAGGAATACGCTCAATTAGAGCCTGTTGTCAGCAATTTCAACGCATATCGCCGCACAATCAGCGCATTAGAAGATGCCAAGCAGATGCTGAATGAAGATGATGCTGACATGCGTGAAATGGCAAAAGAAGAAATTAATGCTGCAGAAGAAAAAATCGAAGAGCTCGAATTAACCCTGCAAAAGTTATTACTGCCTAAAGATCCTAATGATCAACGCAATATTTACCTGGAAATTCGTGCCGGAACCGGTGGTGATGAAGCAGCGATTTTCTCTGGCGATTTATTCCGTATGTACACCAAATATGCCGAGTCTCGTCGCTGGAAAGTCGAAGTGATCAATGCGCAGGAAGGTGAACATGGCGGTTATAAAGAAGTCATCTGCCGCATTGTCGGTGAAGGGGCATATTCACGTCTGAAGTTTGAATCAGGTGCTCACCGTGTTCAACGGGTTCCGGAAACCGAATCACAAGGCCGTATTCATACCTCGGCCTGTACAGTGGCCATTCTGCCGGAAGCGGATGAAATTGATGAAGTCGATATCAACCCGGCCGATTTAAAAGTCGATACCTACCGCTCTCAAGGCGCCGGTGGTCAGCACGTTAACACCACAGATTCTGCGGTGCGTATTACTCACATTCCAACCGGTATCGTCGTCGAATGTCAGGAAGAGCGTTCGCAACATAAAAATCGTGCAAAAGCGATGTCCGTTTTACAAGCGCGCATCATGGCTGCGCAGGTAGAAAAACAAGCGGCCGAAGAAGCTCAAACACGTAAATCACTGGTGGGTTCAGGTGACCGAAGTGAACGTATCCGTACCTATAACTATCCTCAGGGACGTGTTACTGATCACCGTATCAATCTGACCTTATACAAACTGGTTGAGATCATGGAAGGTGAGCTGGAACAAGTGATTGAACCCCTGATCAACGAATATCAGGCGGATCAACTCGCCGCCTTATCCGGCGAATCTTAAATCCAGTCGCGTGGCGGCAGAAAGTCCGTGTATAAACGGGCTTCTGCTGATCCGGCTTCCGGAATCCAGTGATACCGCCATTTCACCAGTGGTGGTAGCGACATCAAAATCGATTCGGTGCGGCCACCCGACTGTAATCCAAACAATGTGCCGCGGTCATACACCAGATTAAACTCAACATAACGTCCACGACGGTATAACTGAAAGTCGCGTTCGCGTTCACCAAACTCGGTGTCCTTACGCTTCTGCACAATCGGGGCATAAGCCTTGATATAACTGTCGCCAACCGATTGCATAAAGGCAAAACAGCGATCAAAGCCCCATTCATTCAGATCATCAAAAAACAAACCACCGACGCCACGGCACTCATCACGATGCTTCAGGTAAAAATACTCATCACACCACTTTTTAAAGCGTGAATACACGTCAGCACCAAAAGGATCACACGCGGCTTTAGCGATGGTATGCCAATGAATCACATCTTCTTCATTACCGTAATAAGGCGTTAAGTCATAGCCACCGCCAAACCACCAGATAGGATCTTCACCGTCTTTTTCAGCAATAAAAAAGCGGACATTGGCATGTGATGTTGGTACGTACGGATTATGAGGATGGATAACGAGTGACACCCCCATGGCGCGAAAACTTCGACCCGCTAACTCAGGGCGGCTGGCCGTTGCTGAAGCCGGTAAATCATCTCCACTGACTTCAGAAAAATTAACACCACCTTGTTCAAAGACGGCACCATTGGTTAAAACTCGAGTACGACCACCACCGCCAGTTTCACGTTTCCAGTCATCAATTTCAAACGATGCTTTACTATCTATTAATTCAAGTTCATTGCAAATACTTTCTTGTAGGCGAAGTAGGTATTCACGAACGGCATCAATATCCGGTCTACTCATCGTAAAATTTCTCCTGTTTGTGCATCTCTGATTTGGCTTGGTTTTTTGGCGCCGCCCAAACTACCCGCTAACACATAATCCAGCTCAGGCAATTGCCAGCGAACCTGATGCACATTCATCGCTGGTCGTAAGCCATTGAGGTTGGCACTGGTAGAGACAATCGCTCCACCAAAGGCTTCACACAAAGCACGGGTTTGTGGGTGCGCCGTCACTCGCACGGCAATGGTATCGTGTAAGCCCGTTAACAACATCGGGACTTCTTCACGCACTGGCAGTAACCACGTTACCGGGCCGGGCCAGGTTTTATTCAGTTCGGCTAACACTTTGGCATCAACGGGTTTAATAAAATCTTGTAACTGATTAAAGTCTGATGCGATGAGGATAAGGCCTTTATGCCAGGGACGTTGTTTCAACTCTAATAAACGCAATAATGCTTGTTCATCCCAGGGATCGCAGCCCACACCAAACACCGCCTCTGTCGGGTAGCCGATAACGCCACCGGCATTCAGGGTTTTTACCGCTTCTCGTAATCGCCAAGTATTTGTCATGTTCTCGCCTCTATTCAGACCACAGTGATTGAATACCCTAATGTCACTCAATAAAAAGGGGTTAACCAGTAACCCCTTTTTTACCTTCTTAAGCCGTCAATTTAGCCCTGCTCACGTGCCACAGCGCGGTAGGCTATATCGGTACGGAAATACGCATCTTTCCACTTAATGTGATCCAATGCCTGATAAGCCGACTTTTGCGCTTCTGCCACGGTATTACCCAGTGCGGTCACACATAACACACGACCGCCAGCCGTAACCACATCATCACCTTGACTCGCTGTGCCAGCATGAAACACTTTGCTGCCATTTTTCTCAGCGTCGGCAATACCAGTAATCACATCACCTTTACGATAACTATCGGGATAACCACCTGCGGCCATCACGACACCGATAGCTGCACGAGGATCCCATTCAGCTTCGACTTCATTCAAGCGTTTATCTAAAGCTGCTTCACATAAGGTGATAAGGTCAGATTGCAAACGCATCAAAATAGGCTGGGTTTCGGGATCACCAAAACGGCAGTTATATTCAACCACACGCGGCGCACCGGCTTCATCAATCATCAAACCGGCATACAAAAAGCCGGTGTAAGGACGACCATCAGCCGCCATGCCTTTAACAGTAGGCTCAATCACTTCGTCCATAATGCGTGTAAACACTTCATCGGTGACCACTGGAGCTGGAGAGTATGCGCCCATACCACCTGTGTTCGGACCTTTATCACCGTCATCACGTGCTTTGTGATCTTGCGAGGTTGCGAGTGGCAGAATATGTTCCCCATCGACCATCACAATAAAGCTGGCTTCTTCGCCTGTCATAAATTCTTCAATGACCACGCGGCTACCGGCGTCGCCAAAGGCATTACCAGACAGCATATCTTCTACCGCAGCAATGGCTTCGGCTTCGGTCATCGCTACAATCACGCCTTTACCCGCAGCTAAACCATCGGCTTTTACCACAATGGGTGCGCCCTGCTCTTGAATGTACGCTTTGGCTTCATCAACCTGAGTAAATACTTGATAAGCCGCGGTTGGAATTTGATGACGAGCCAAAAAGTCTTTGGTGAAACTCTTTGAGGCTTCTAATTGTGCCGCCGCTTTTGATGGACCAAAACAACGTAAACCCGCTGCTTCAAACGCATCGACAACGCCCATGGTTAATGGCACTTCCGGCCCGACCACGGTGAGATCAATCGCATTGTCCTGAGCAAATTTCACCAGCCCGGCGATATCTTCGACTTTGATATCCACATTGCTGATATTGCTTTCACTGGCCGTGCCGGGATTACCGGGTGCGACAAAGACTTGAGAACATTTTGGAGATTGATTCAGTTTCCAGGCGAGTGCATGTTCGCGCCCACCGCTACCGATGACTAATACTTTCATAGATGATTGCCGGAGATGCTTAAAAAAGAGGCTAATAATACCGTAGATAACGGCTTTTCCAAACCATCAAAATCGATGATTTATATAGGCAAAGCGATTCTTTTTCTCCACTCATCAGTCCGTAGCCAGCGCCAGCTTTGATCCAGGTCAAGATCTGTTCGGATATTAAAACAGCACAAATCCTCGCTGGTTATACTTTGCACACATTATTTAGGAACAAAACCATGACTGATGCGATTGAATTTAATGCCGAATTAATCCGCCGTTACGACAAAGCTGGCCCGCGTTATACCTCTTACCCGACGGCAGTCGAATTTCATCATGGTTTTACTGCCGACACTTATGCCCAGCATATTGCCTTATCAAATCAGCGTGGCGGCCCACTGTCTTTATATTTCCATGTGCCATTCTGCGATACGGTTTGTTTCTATTGTGCCTGCAATAAAATCATCACCAAAAACCGCCAGCATGCTCAGCCTTACCTGGAAAATCTCTATGAAGAAATTCGCATGCAGGCTGAGTTGTTTGACACAAACCGTGTGGTAGAACAATTACACTGGGGCGGCGGCACGCCGACGTTTTTAACGCATCAACAAATGCGTGAACTGATGGCGCAGACACGGAAATATTTCACCTTGGCAGATGATGACAAAGGCGAGTTTTCAATTGAAATTGATCCCCGCGAAGCGGATGACGCCACCATCAAACTGTTAAGAGAACTGGGTTTTAACCGCATCAGCCTCGGTTTACAGGACTTCAATCCTAAAGTGCAGAAAGCAGTTAACCGGATTCAAACAGAAGAACAAACATTCTCCATTCTAGACGCCGCCCGTCGTGAAGGTTTTCGTAGCATCAGCCTGGATTTGATCTATGGCCTGCCACATCAGACCGTGGAAAGTTTTAGCGACACCTTAGACAAGGTGATTGCTGCCAGCCCGGATCGTTTATCTGTGTTTAACTACGCACACATGCCTGACTTGTTTAAAACTCAGCGCCAAATCGCCACGGCCGATATCCCACCACCACAAGTGAAGTTACAAATTCTGCATCGCACCATCGATAAACTCACTGCCGCAGGTTATGTATATATAGGTATGGACCATTTCGCCAAACCTGATGATGAACTCACACTAGCCCAACAAAACAAACAGCTCTATCGCAACTTTCAAGGTTACTCGACCCGCGCAGAGTGTGATCTAATTGGTTTGGGTGTGACCTCTATCGGCAAAGTCGGTGATGCCTATGTGCAAAATGTGAAAACACTGCCGGAATACGATGAGGCGATCAAAGCGGGAAAATTGCCGGTATTACGTGGTGTAGAGCTGGATGAGGATGATAAATGTCGTCGCGATATCATCACCCGTCTTATCTGTGATTTTGCCCTGGACATACCCGCCATTGAAAAAGCCTATCAGATCAACTTCAACGACTATTTTTCAGATGCCATTGCCGACCTAGAACAATTTGCCCAAGACGGCCTGTTGCAGTATAAATGGGACTCTATAGAAGTCTTACCCGCTGGCCGCTTGTTAATACGTAATATCTGCATGGTGTTTGATAAATACTGTCAACAAGCAAGGCAGCGATTTTCCAAAGTTATATAGGGAATATGCTGGAAAAAATCCGACAGTACTTTATCTTTGGTCGACTGGGCGTCAAGCTTTATGTGCTTGCGGTCATCACCGGTTTACTGTCGAGTCTGGCCATCATTCTGTTACGCCTGACCATTGATTCTGGTCAGATGCTGCTATTCCCTTCTGGTGAAGTCGATAGTTATGACTCTTTGCCGTGGTACTGGTTACTTGCCATGCCGATTATCGGCGGTTTATTGATTGGTCTATTATTTCGTGGACTGGATGCAGAGCAACGCAATACCGGTATTTTGCATGTGATCGAACGGCTGTCCTCCTATGAAGGCCGGCTTCCCTGGCAAAATGCGGTTCGCCAATTTATCGGCACCAGTATCGCCATTATTACCGGCCACTCTGTGGGTCGTGAAGGTCCGGGGGTTCATCTGGGTGCTGCCAGCGGCAGTTTACTCGCCAGTGGTTTAGAACTCCCCAATAACAGCGTGCGTATTCTGGTGGCCTCAGGCTCTGCCGCCGCCATTGCCGCCTCGTTTAATACCCCCATCGCTGGTGTGATCTTCGCAATGGAAGTCATCATGATGGAATACCATATCGCCAGCTTTATTCCAGTCATTCTGGCAGCCGTCACTGGCGCGGTGGTTTGCCGTCTGACCTTTGGTGATGATACCGTTTTCGTCAATCTCGCTACCCAAATGCAATCGTTATGGGAGCTGCCCTACATTATCTTTCTCGGCATCATTATTGGTGGTTTAGCCACTTTATCGTTAAAAAGTCTGCAATTTTTCTCTGGCACATTCAGTAAACATCCAGCCTGGATACGTCCAACCTACGCGGGCATTTTGATGGGTATTTTTGGCATGGCTGTGCCCGAAGTAATGGGCATGGGGTACGGCATTATTGGCAGTATTTCTGCTAATGAAATCGCGATTGGCAGCCTGGTGATTATTCTGATTCTTAAACTTGTGCTGTCTTCTGCCTGCGTTGGTTTTGGCATTCCCGCCGGCATGGTGGGCCCTACTATGGTCGTTGGTGCATGTGCCGGTGCTATTCTGGGTTATATCGGTAATTTAGTCATGCCGGAATATGCTTCATCCATGACCTTTTATGCGGTTATCGGCATGTGTGCGATGATGTCGGCCACACTTAAAGCCCCGCTTGCTGCGTTGATGGCCATGTTGGAATTAACCGGTAACCCTGAAATCATCCTGCCAGGGATGTTGGCGATTGTATTCTCCAGTCTGATTATTCATGACTACTTTAAGCTCGATGCGCTATTTGTCAGTATTCTGCGTTATCGCGGACTCGATTTTCAAAACGACCCCATTTCACAAGCCTTACGCAAAGTCAGTGTTGGGGCAGCTATGCAGCGTAATTTTGTCACCTTAAATCAAGTGATCAACGCTCAAATGGCGATGCAAACCCTAAAAAACAGTCCTGAATGGATCATCATCACCCGTGATCGCATCCCGGTCGTGATGATGCCTGCCAGTGATCTGGCAAGAGCGGTCAGCGTCAAAGAGATGGGCGAAAATAGCGAAATAGACTTAATGCAGATCCCAGGCACACGTCGGGATGTACACAAAATTTCCTTACATACCAGTCTGTTCGAAGCGTATCAGGCCTTGAATGAACATCATGTAGAGGCCCTTTATGTCAGCCGTCAGAACGCCCCGATGATCGAACGAATTTACGGCATTCTGACCCGCGAAATGATCGAAGCCCACTACCAATTACCCAAATCTGTAACAAAATAGTAAAAAGGGTAGTGAACAAATCGAAAATCTTCGTTATAATGTGCGGCTTGTTGCCCAGGTGGTGAAATTGGTAGACACAAGGGACTTAAAATCCCTCGCCCTAATCCGGCGTGCCGGTTCGATTCCGGCCCTGGGTACCATAAGAATATGAAAGCCTTGATACTGCAAAGTATCGAGGCTTTTTTATTTCTACAACATATTATTTTCTTTCACTGTTTCCCAGCACGATAAACCTAAGCTAGTTTAAAGCGACTGGCTAACTGACTTAAGTGCTGACTTTCATTACCCAAAGCTAAACAAGCTTGTTCGGTTGATTTCGCACTGTCAGCAATACGATCAGAAGCTTGGTAAATAGTCGAAACACTCTCACTTAAATTTTTAACAACGGAAGTTTGCTGTTCCGTGGCAGTGGCAATCTGACTACTCATACCGGCAATTCTGTCGGAGACCTGCAATATATTGTCGAAAGAATTGCCCATATTACGAATCTGGCTGAGACCTGAACGCATCTGTTCCTGACTGCTTTGCATCATATCGGCCGCTTGAGCCGCATTACTCTGAATTGAGGCAATCACATCGGCAATTTCCCCCAAAGATGACTTGGTTTTCGTCGCCAATTTACGCACTTCATCAGCCACCACCGCAAAACCTCTACCCGCTTCACCGGCTCTGGCAGCTTCAATAGCCGCATTTAAGGCAAGTAAGTTTGTCTGCTCTGTAATACCGCTAATCACTTCTGAAATAACACTAATATTGTGACTGTCATATTGTAATTTAGTCACCACTTCAGAGGTATTACTTAACGCCGTCGCCATATCTTCCGTCTGCTGTATCGACTGCTGAATCATCTCGCCACTTTCCTGCGCTTCATGGCTGGCTTTTTCGCTCTGCTGAGAAGCATCCACGGTACGTAGCGCTACCTCTTCAAATCCCACCTGCATTTGCTCAGTCGCTGTGGCGATTTGAGAAATTTCGTTACGCTGTGTCGCCAGATTTAACGTCGTTTCCTGCACTCTATTATTTAACTGTTCACTGGTCACTTCCAATGATTGCACACTGTCGTTGATTTCCTGAGCTAACTGCGCCAGACCACGCTGCATTTGATCAAAATAATAAGCTGCCGATCCCAGCTCATCCTCAGCAAACTCTGAGAGCACTAAGTTTTTGCTCAAATCTCCCTGCTCTACCGCCTGCATTTGTTGGATCAATTTATCGAGAGGCACGGTCACTTTACGTGTGATGAAGAAGATCATCAGCAACACAAAGGCCACAGAAATAATGCCCGTCACAGCACTCTGTATGACCAATGTCTGAATGTGTGCCGCCTCATGTTGTTTGATCTCAATCGCTTCAGCCTGCAAGTCATGTTGTAAATCGCTTAATAACTTAACAATCGCATTAAATGGCGCCAGCATCGGACCCAGCATTTCTTGTCTTGCTTCATCAATTCGGCCTTGATCAATAAGCTCGATATACTTGTTCTGCATGGCAACATAATCAGCTATTTGCTGCTGAAAACTTTCTATATTTTGGCGAATGACAGGCGTATCGGCTAAGGAAAGCATGTGCTTCATAGCTTCAGACATCTTCTGATTGTTGTAATCAATCGTCACCAATATCTTCTGGTGCTCGTCTGCATCATTGGTCAACCCATAATCTAAAGCAAAGCGACGATAAGTAACGGTGTAATAACGTAAATCAGAAATCGTGGTTAATAAGCTGACATTTCGATCCACCACAGAGACAAATTTATTTTGCAGATCATGAATAGCGAATAGAGGATAAATACCCACAGCAATGATAATCGCTATTGATGCGCCGAATGCTAACTGCAGGGCCTTAGGTATAGAAAGTTTCTTAAACATGGCAATTCCCTTATATAGGCAATATGAGCGAAGGGCCGACGCTGACTCACACATTTGCCATGCCCCTGAAATTCAGCCACAGTTTAATTTAGAAGCAATAATTTAATACAACGATTATTTCCTGTTAATTTAATCGTTAAAACAGATTAATAAATTTTGTTAACTGCTTCCAGAAAACACGCTGATTTCTGCCTTTAAGCTCAAATTTGCTGTACCATTTTTTCCGATGTGATGGACCATAAGAGAACGACGTCTGAATGACCGCTTCACCCACTAAAATAAGCTGGCTTTTCCTAGCCCTGGCCGCCCTATTCATTTTTACAGTTCCTCAGGCCGAAGCAGGTTTGATCTCTGGTTTAGCCAAATTAGGCAAAAAAGTGGATGCGCCGGACACACATCACGCCTCATCTTTCCGCTTTGCTGATGAATTAGCTCATTATCCAGAAGGCAGTGTCGCTGAAATTAGCTTCAATCACAGCCAAAACCAGTGGATGGCAAGAACGCCAGATGGCAAAAACGTGCCTGTGCATCAATTCACTGAAAATGCAGTGGATGCAAACAAACAAGCCACCTTATTACTTTCTGAAAGCAATCTCCCCTACTCTCTGGATGCCTTTAATAAACTGCCCGCAGACGTTGCCATCAAACTCAAATCACGGCATGGCAAAACCTATTCCTTAAGCACCAGCCCGACGGCAACCCAACTGATTGATAACCATATCAGTATCAACATTAGCGATATGTCTTCATTAAAAACGGCACTGTGGCAGTTACAACGGCCAGTTACCTCGGCAAATATGCGTTTGATTCAATTAGCCGATAATCCTGATCTGACGCTGCCCAAACAAAGCTACGGCTCAAAAATACTCGTGGATAAAGTCGGAACAAACCAGTTACTAAATGCACTCAAAACAATGCGGCAGCAAAGCTTTGTTATTTCAGCCAAGGTAGAGGATGGCTTTATCATTCAAGGTAAAGAAAAGATCGCTGTAACGGATTTGGAAAAAGTCGCTGCTGATAGAGATATCAGCCTGATCATTCTCGGCTCAGACAAACCCAAAAAAACCTTAGATCAATTGGCTAAAGACTGGCAAAAACGAAAAGATGCTGGCAGTTTAAGTTCATATACCGCTGGTGACTTTTATAATACCTTTGCACCCAAAAACACCTCATCACCTGTCCCGGTAGAGATTGATTCATCAGGGAAATTACGTACTGCCCTGCATTTTGATCATAGCATCTCTGCCACTAAAGCCGTCCAACCGCAAAGCAGCAACCTCGAGCTCGCCTTACTGCCACTCCATGTTTTAACAAAATCCGTCATGCTATTTCAGCCCAATGAGGCTCGAGCGAAAGAACTGGATGATCGCATCCACCCAGCTATCCCGTCATGGGTTCATCTTTCATTAATCGCTTCACTAGTGATTGGCCTGGTCGCCTACAAAACATCCTGGTTCTTATACCTCAAACTCTGGGCCTCACCACTCAGAGTTAATTACCGTCACTGGTTTCCATTCACCCTTCGTTATCTAGTACACCGGCTAAGTTTTGTTCTTTTTTATCTGCCATTACTCGGCTTTATAAGTCCGCTCTATATATTGATAACCTGGACTTACAGAATTATTCACTTTTTACTGATTCGTCCCGCTTATTGGATTTTTAATAAATTAGGTTAGCGTGATTGGTTTGCAAAGCGGACTGTTAAGAAATGTAAGAGATTTTTTACAAAATTAGTTATTATCCGAAAAATACAGAAATAATCATTCTCAATAAGGATATATAACCATGTTCAAACAGACCCTTCTTCTAGCAATTACAATGACTTTGACTACCATTACCCCCGTCGTACATGCAGACTTCATGGATGGTATTCGTGATCTGAAAAATGCGGTTTCCGATGTCAGCAGCAGTTCGAAAGAAGTCAGTTCTCTCGGCAAAACAATGGGGTTTGGTAATAATGAGTCAGAAGATACCAGCGGCGCTCTTGAAGCAGGCGATGTATTAGTTGCTAAAATCAACAAACTGAAAGTCTATAAAGATCCGAGCAAATCATCAGAGACCGTCTCGCTCGTTGATAAAACCAGCAGTCTGGTATTTATGGGTGAACAAGCAAACGGCTTTTATTTTGTCACCACCGATGACGGTGCTGAAGGCTGGGTCCAACAAGCACTAACAGCGAAACAGTAAGAGTAATTGCTTCATCGATATTTTGACTATAAATAAGGGTCAGCCTAATCAAGTTGGCTGACCCATAATTTCCCGATTGTTTCCATTTCTCCCTGATTCATCCTGCTTATTGGGTTTTGAGTAAGTTCAGTTAAATGTTAACGTAGAACTTCACCTGATTAAGCCAGTCATACTGGTGAAATCAAACACTCTGACACTATTGATAAGCCCTCAAAAATATGACTTCAGAAGTCTCGACACTCGACGACCTTGCACAACTCACAAGCTATTCGCTCATGGACTCACTGAATTGTGATCCTGACGCAACCTCAAATGGCGATGACCATTATCCAAGACAAGTTTTCTCGGGGCATTATGTTCCGGTAAAACCGACGCCCATCGAAAACCCCGTTTATGTGACGCACAGTAAAACCTTTTTCGATGAACTGGGTTTCGCAGACAGCCTGGCGACCTCGGAAGACTTCATTCGACTGTTTTCCGGCGATCTCACTTATGTTCCAGAGCCTATCCGTAAAGTCGGTTGGGCGACGGGTTACGCCTTATCTATTTACGGTACGGAATACACACAGCAGTGTCCGTTCCAAACCGGTAATGGCTACGGTGATGGTCGAGCGATTTCCGTATTAGAAGCCGTTATCAAAGGCCAACGCTGGGAAATGCAGTTAAAAGGTGGCGGGCGAACACCCTACTGCCGCGGTGCAGATGGTCGTGCCGTTTTACGATCCAGCATCAGAGAGTTTCTTGCTCAAGAGCACATGCATGCACTCGGTGTGCCCACATCACGTTCATTAAGTTTGTATGCCTCGACAACGGAGCGGGTCAGACGGCCCTGGTATTCGGAGGGTTCAACAGCAGCTGAACCGGATATTATTATCACCGAACCCGTTGCCATCTCAACCCGCGTTGCCCCGTCTTTTATTCGGGTGGGTCAACTTGAGCTATTTGCCCGCCGTGTTGTGAATCATGCACATGAAAATGCCATGGATGAGCTGGAAAAGATCGTCTTGCACGTGATCGATCGAGAATATGCTGACGTTATCGATAACAACCTGAATATCGAACCAAAAGCCATTTCACTTGCCAAGGCGTTTCGTGAACGCCTCACCTCGCTTATCGCTAACTGGATACGCGTCGGTTATTGCCAAGGCAATTTTAACAGTGACAACTGCGCGGTCGGCGGTTTTACACTGGACTATGGTCCTTTTGGCTTCTGTGAAGCGTTTGATCCTCTATACCAGCCATGGATCGGGGGCGGACGTCATTTCTCATTCTTTAACCAACCCGCCGCGGCAGCACGTAACTTCGCCATGTTTTGTAAAGCCTTACAGCCTTTGCTTAAGGGCGATCCGCATTACCTATCAGAGCTTGAAGACGTTCAACACGGTTTTGCTAACGTCATCCAAACGCAATTAGAAAAGATGTGGGCAGCTAAACTCGGGCTTGAAGATTATAACGAAGCATTGTTTAGCGAGCTCATCAGCCTGATGACACTGACACCCGTCGATTACACCATTTTCTTTCGTGAGCTCTCAGAGGTGCCTGACAACATCGAGCCACTGAAAAAAAGCTTTTATGGTGAATTAAATCCTGCTGAAAATGGCATTAACTCAACGTCTCCAAACACTCAGGACATTGAAAAACACTGGTCAGCGTGGTTTGATAAATGGCAAACGCTGCTAGGCATCAGTGATAATAACGATGCAAACTCTACCCGTTCCCGTGAAGCGATTTCTAATCAAATGAAACGGGTTAATCCGAAATATATTTTGCGAGAGTGGCAGCTCGTTGCTGCTTATAAACAAGCCGCCGAAGGTGAATACACACTTCTTCGTGAATTACAGGATGTGATGACACAACCCTACACAGAACAGTCAAAAGACATCGAGGAAAAATACTATCGGCTTATGCCGACGGAGCTGAGTGATATCGGTGGTATATCGCATTATAGTTGCTCGTCATGATTCGAAATCTGACGCTTTTTATTCTTAATTCAAACTAGATTAGAGACTTTAATGCAGACTGAATTTCTAGTACAGGCAACTCTGTTGTTTGAATCCCAAAGGATGCTCTAATCGAGCTACTGATCCTATCTGAGCTGTAACCCATGGCGGTTAGAACATGAGAAGGTTTGTAGCTGTTCGAGGTGCAGGCAGACCCGTTTGATACTGCGATAATTCCTTTAAGTTTTACCATAGCAGCTTCTGAATTCACTCCAGGAATAGAGAAATTCACAATATAAGGCGAGGTATTCTGGCCGTTAATTTCCGCTCCAAGCTTTGTAATCACATCAATAAAACTATGCTTCACTTCTTTCACATGAGACAACCATTGATTTTTATTCTTTGAAGCTAATTCACAAGCCAGCCCAAAGCCTGCAATCAGAGGTGTAGCATGCGTGCCTGGTCGCAAGCCTTTTTCTTGCTCCCCTCCAAAAAAGATTGGTTTCAATGGCGGTTTAAGGAATCCTCTACGGCGCATGATTAATGCACCTATACCTTTAGGTGCATACAACTTATGCCCACTAGCACTTATAAAATCTATTCTGGGACTCTCAAGGTCAAAAGGATATTTACCAAAACTTTGTGCAGCATCAACGTGAAAGTATGCGTCATGTCCCTGCAAAATTTGGCAAATATCAGCAATTGGCTGTATTGCTCCAGTCTCGTTGTTAACATGCATAATAGAAACTAGGACAGTGTCATCACGTAATGCTGATTTAAGTTGAGATATATCAACTTGACCACCAGATGTAACGTCAAGGTAAGTTACATCAAACCCTTGTTCTTCTAAATGAATTACTGGCTCCAATACAGCTTTATGCTCTATTTTGCTCGTAATAATATGTTTTTTTCCATTTTGCTCGGCAAATTCACGCAAACCTAAAATAGCAATATTATTACTTTCAGTAGCACCACTGGTAAAAATAACTTCATTCTTATCAGCTTCAGCTATGTTTGCAACCTGACTTCTTGCAAGTTCAACGGCTCGTTTTGCCGCAACACCATATTCATGTGTTCTACTACCAGCATTACCAAACTCTTTAACCATTAACGTATAAACCAACTCAGCAACTTCAGGAATGACAGGCGTAGTAGCACTAAAATCAAGGTAAGTAGTCATAAAGATTTCTGCCTCTAAATTATGGTGTGGACTAGATATAGGCCAGAACTTAAATAAATGGATATTGCAGGTGTTTGTACATACAAGTTAAAATGATTGTACAAACAAGCTTAAGCTATACAGGTGTTTAACGTGACAATTATAACCTCTGGAACATCATTTCCAGCTATTCGTGGAATCCAAGCAGGTAGTGAATATTATATTGTAATGTGTCCGTTAAAAAGACTGAGAAAGATATTTACATTTGATGAAAGCAGTTTACCAGTTGAAGCAAGAGCACAGCGTATCTTAAACGAAGAACGGATCCCCGAAATTACAAACTATATTCTCTCACAACGTGAAGACTACGCTTTTTCAGCCATCACAGCCTGTATAGAAGGAGACAGTTTTTTTGTACCAATAGGAAAAAATGTCCACGAGGCTCACATTGGAACACTGAATATTGATGCTGACGCGGAAGTTTATATCACTGATGGACAGCATCGAAATGCAGCAATCATGGAAGCTTTAAAAAAAGACCCTACCCTTTCGGAAGAAAGTATTTCTGTAGTGTTTTTTGCCGATAAATCTTTGGAAGAAAGACAGAAAATCTTTAAGGATCTTAACCTCTATCCCAAAAAAGCTGATAGATCACTAGGCATAACTTATGACAATAAACCTTATGCATTGCTTTCAAAAGAACTAATCTATTCCAACCTCGTTTTTCAAAAACTTATCGATCTAGAAAAAAATAACTTAGGCCCTCGATCTAAGAAGCTTCTTACTCATAGCGCATTTAATAAAGCAACACGAGAATTGTTCGATAAAGTCACTATAGATAACTATAAAGAGTTAATTCCTATTGCCGCACAGTATTGGGAAAACGTATATGAAAACCTCAAAGAATGGCAATTTGTATTTCATGACAAAGTCTCTTCAGGCGACACTCGCAAGCACTCTGTAAACGTTCACTCAGTAACATTACAAGCCTTAGGTATTGTTGGAAAACAGTTAATCCAAACCCCAAATTGGGAAAGTAAACTCAAGAGACTCAAAGATATCAACTGGGACAGGAGCAATAAAGCTGATTGGGAAGGTCGGTGCATGATTAATGGAGAGATGAGTAATAACTTAAGTAGAGCCAAAGCAACAGCAATAAAAATTAAAATGTTGCTTGAACTCCCACTAACAGATAAAGAACAGCAACAGGAATTCAAGTTATCAGGTGCAGAAGATGAGCAGTGAAAAACCAATTAAAGTCTACTCAGCCTTTGGCGCCAAAGGCCTGAAGAAAACAATTGAAGATGCCATATCGCAGATTAAACAGTTGTATTTATCTGATGAAATACCTTGGGTAGTAGGATACAGCGGAGGGAAAGATTCCACAGCTATTCTTCAACTTATCTGGTATTCCCTGATTGAATTAAAAGAAGAAAATAAATGCCATAAAGATGTACATGTAATAAGTACGGATAC
This sequence comes from Methylophaga sp. F-2, assembly GCF_056859315.1. NCBI lineage: Bacteria > Pseudomonadati > Pseudomonadota > Gammaproteobacteria > Thiotrichales > Piscirickettsiaceae > Methylophaga > Methylophaga sp. F-2. The sequence continues at coordinate 265,115 of NZ_JBSXOF010000015.1, read as the reverse complement.
ACTGGTAGAAAACCCTTTTGTTGCAATGTGGGTAGAAAAATCACTAGAACGCATGAAGGAAACTACTGAGAAACAGAGTTTACCCATACATCCACATCGCCTTACTCCAGAAGTAAAAGATCGTTTCTGGGTTAACTTAATTGGTAAAGGTTACCCTGCTCCTAGGTATAAATTCCGCTGGTGCACCGATCGATTAAAAATATCACCATCCAATACGTTTATTAAAGGACTAGTCGATAAGCGTGGCGAAGCTATTCTAGTTCTTGGTACACGTAAAGCAGAAAGTGCCTCACGAGCAGCATCTATGGAGCACTATGAAAATATAGAAACCAATACACGTAAAGCAGATGGTTTAACGGCAAATGGCAGTTTAGACCGTGTTTGGGTTTACACTCCCATAGCAGAGTGGACAAATGACGATGTATGGATATACCTGAACTCCGTTGTAAATCCTTGGAATTTCCCGAACCAAGATCTAATGGGTATGTATCAAGGTGCTACTGAAGGTGGCGAATGCCCTTTAGTAGTGGATAAAAGTACTCAAAGTTGTGGTGACAGCCGGTTTGGCTGCTATGTCTGCACGATGGTTTCTGAAGATAAATCCATGTCAGCAATGATTGCTAATGATGAAGACAAAGATTGGATGCTGCCATTGTTAGCACTTCGCAATGAAATAGACGTCAATGATCCTAACCATGATAAAAAACTCGACAAATTGCGTCGTGATAAAGCTCGACGTGATTTCCGCCGAATGAATGGGACTCTGACAGTACATATAACCAAGAATGGTGCTGATATAGTCCCAGGGCCTTACATTCAAAGCTTTCGAGAAGAACTATTACAAAAAGTACTTGAAGCCCAAGTCGCAGTTCAGAAAATGGGGCCAATTGAAGTCAAAAATCTTGAGCTCCTTCCCCTGGAAGAATTAGAAGAAATTCGTCGTATCTGGCTGGAGGAAAAACTTGAGGTTGAAGATAACTTACCAGGCATATATGAAAAAGTGATGGGTAAACATTACCCAGGAGAAAGACGAGCACATCACCCCGTTCTAAATAAACAGGTTTTAAATAAATTAAAAACATACTGTGCTGAACATAACGATGATGAAGGCCTGATGTACCAGCAAGTCCGTGCTGTGATAGCCATTGCAGATAAGCATAAAAATCAGCTGCGCCGAGCAAACTTATCTGCTGAGTTAGATGACAGTCTAGAAAAAGGGGCATTTTCATCACTAGAAGAGGCCAAGATTTTTGCATTAGAACGCAAGCGGCATGAACTGCAAATTCAGCATGACAACTCACCTAACTTGTCAGATAGAGAAAAAAAAGCAATTGCCGAAGAAATCGCCATTATTACCCGTTCAATTAAAGAAAAAGGATACAGCTCATTGCTGATTGAAGCTGAGGAAGTCAGTGATGATATTTAAAAAGTTGCAGATTAAAAACTTTGGTATTTATCAAGGAGAACACAAAATTGATCTCTCAGTAAAAGAGGGAAAGCCAGTCATTTTGATAGGTGCACTAAACGGAGCCGGAAAAACAACCTTTCTTGATGCCATACAGCTCGTGTTGTATGGAAAACATGCAAAATGCTCAAACAGAGCGAGTATTGCCTATAGTAAGTTTTTAGTAAGTTGTAAAAATCGTTTTGCAAAAGAAGATGATGAAGTAATACTAAATCTATCCTTTACACATCGTACAGATAACCTTGATAGAAATTATGAAATTGAACGACGCTGGTTGGTAAATGGTTTAGAAACAAAAGATAAAATCAAAGTATGGGTTGACTCTGTTTATGACCAGCACCTGAGTCAATATTGGGACGATTTTGTAAATGAATTTATTCCACTTAGCTTGTCAGATTTATTCTTTTTTGATGGAGAGAAAATTGAAAACTTTGCCCATTCACAACGCTCTTCAGAGCTTGTAAAAACAGGTATTGAAAACCTGCTAGGACTGGATTTACTATCCCAACTACAAATTGATCTCAGCCAAGTTGACAGAAAACGTCGTTTGCAAAACGTAGATAAAAGCATCTTGATAAAAGTAGAAGCTTGTGAAGAAGAGATAGGGCAACAAAATGTAGTGATGTCAGCTCTGAAAAAAGAACTAGTTGAAATCGAACAGCAAATTGTTGACACCAAGATAGCCATCAACAAAACACGCCAAACAATGCGAAACACGGGCGCGCATCTCATAGAAAAACGTGATGAACTCAAGTTTGAATTAGGCGCCGTTGAGGCTAAGCTAGACCTAAATAAAACTGAACAAGTCAGGCTTGCTGGTGGAGTTGGTCCGCTAGGGTTGGTGAAAGACTTAATTGAGCAAACTAAAGCACAAATACGACTCGAGACTGAGGCAAAACAGGCAAAAATACTAGACGAAGCAATCAGCGCCTACGATGATAAAATTCTCGCCACCCTAAAAACTAGCGCTGCACCGAGCGATACGATATTAAAAGTAAGCCAAACCATGACTGAACAAGCACAAGCTCGCCAACAACTAGCAAGTGTTGAGTGTTATCTAAATACCGACCTTGGTATTTTTAATGGGCTAGATGAGCGTATTATCCAAGAAGAGGAGCAACGAAAACATCTTAAAAATAAACAGGCACAATTACTTGATCAGAAAAATCTAATCCAAAAACAATTAGATAGCATCCCATCCAATGATTCGGTTCAACATTTACTGACCGAACTCACTCAGTATGAAACGATATCTAAAAATCTGCATATTCAGCACAAACAGAAGCAGGTATTACTCGAGCAAGCTACAGTTAAAAATAACTCGTTATCACAACGCTATACCAATCTATTAGCACAACAAAACAAAGATACCTTTGAACAAAAGCGTTCAATGCAAATAAGTGAACACATTAAAAAACTAAAATCCACATTACAGGGTTTTTCTGAACAGCTAATTAGTGAAAATATCGAGCACTTACAAACCTTGGTTAAGGAGAAGTTTGATGCCTTGGGACGAAAATCCCTGCTTCTTAGCGATCTAAAAATCTGCCCCAACAGTTTTGCTATCACTTTGTATGATATTACTGGTAATGCCCTTGAACCAGCCAAACTATCTGCAGGTGAACGTCAGTTACTTGCCATTGCTATATTATGGGGTCTAGCTGAAGCATCAGGTAAAGAACTCCCAACGGTTATTGATACACCTCTTGGCCGATTAGATGGAAAACATAGAAGCAAATTAATCAACAATTACTTCCCTGAGGCAGGACCGCAGGTCATTTTACTATCTACCGATGAGGAAATTATTGGAGACTACTACAAACAGCTAAAACCCTATATTTCTAGAGAGTTCCATATTTTTTACAACGAACAAAGCAAAACATCCATTCTTAATGAAGGTTACTTTTAACAATGCATGGCATCGAAATTATTCGTTTATCAGAAAAGCAAAAGCAGCAGCTGATTATTCTGAAGCGTAAAACCGGTATAGAGAACTGGAACGTTCTATGTCGTTGGGCATTATGTACTTCATTAGCAGATAACAGTCCTCCACCAAAAGAAAATATCCCTTCAGATAGTAATATTGAGATGTCCTGGAAAACATTCTCTGGCGAACACAGCGATCTTTATTTGGCTTTGATTTTGCATTCATACAAGAATTACTCAAACAGAGATTTAGTTAACCTCTATGCATACATAAAATCTCATATAAGCCGTGGAATATCATCTTTGTTAACATCGAATATTTAATTACATCAACGATGAAACCGACGAACAAATGTTACTAAAAATAAACTAGTCAACAATAAACCGGATAAAGATTGACATGAAGCTATTAATTTTCCCAAACCTGTACATGGTGAGAAGTCACCATATCCCAACGTTGAAAAGGTTACTACACTGTAATAAAGTGAATCCCAGAAAGATATTGTTCCACAATGATTATTGTTGTTTATATCGGTAAAAAAATACAAAGCCGCACAGCCGAAAATTAATACAAATGCTGAAAGTAAAACCCTCCAAGGTGATTCACCATAATTTGAAACCCATCCATACAGTTTTCTGAACAATTTTGAAAGACAGTTTGCTTTTCGGGTTATTAGCTCACACTCTTTGATATATACTCGCGACTCGGCTTCACCATTTAATGCAGAACCGTACTGGCTTCTTGCAAGTCTGCATAACTCAACACATTCAGTAAAAATTTTTTGCCTTTCTTCGTTATCTGTTTCTAGTTCTAAGGTTTCAATTTCCAAACGTTCAAGTGCAGACTCATAAAATTGACCAGATTTAGCATGATCATTGTTTAAAGAATAATATTTGGCTGCTTTTTCATGCCACATGTGTGTTTGTTTAATCTTCGCTTTTGAAGAGCTGATTACTACGCTCTCCCACCATTGAGCAATTGTGCTATTTAGTTCCGTATTCTCTTCGTGCCAATTCGCGATTTTTAAAGTTAAATTATAAATTTCTGTAACGTCATCAGTATTTCGATACTTTGATAAAATTTTTTCTAGACTGACAATTTCATCTTCATTCAATACTGCCTTATTCTTTATTTGTACCTCATCCTCAGAAAGTAAATTAAGATTCTCTGGGATTTCCTTTGCTTGCAAATTATTTACCGCAACCTTAGATTGCCATTTATAACGATTTCCAATTTGTACTGTATCTTCAGCATTTTCTTGTAGCCAGAGCTGAAAATCGTCGATGACTTCTCTTACATATGCTTGAACACCGTCAACACCATCTTCTGAATATGTAAAATCATCAACTGGATTATCAATAAAAAAGTCCAATAAAAAAGTATTTCCTTGAATCACACCGGATTTAGATTTGTGTAACTCTGTTTTCAATTGTTCATATGCTGAAGAGTACCACTCTCTATTCATTGGCGAGTCTCCAGTTCAGATATAATTCCACTAAGATTTTGGTATAACTTTATCAACTCTTGTTTATCAATGGTGGTAAGTTTTGTTTGAGAAGATTCAAGATTTTCAATAAATTTTGAAAAGTTCAAAATTACTTTTTTACAAACATCTGGTTTTTCATCTAAAGGTGGTAAGTCTCTAAGCGGTATGCCTTTACTAATTAAATCAATGTGTGTTGGGCTTTCTAGATATTTTTGGAAGAGTCTCGCATCACCAGGATTCTTTATTTCTGCTTCATTACCATTATCTGTGCATAATGCTTTATATAATCTTTTCCTATTATCTGTATTTTCAAATCCTATGTTGTCATTCCATTGCAGCCAACTGCGAGCGACTTTTGAGCCACCTAAAAACTCTAAAAGTAATGCATAGTGATTTGTCACTATTTTAGAGCCAAATTCAGGGTCTTCTTTCATTTGCTTAAAAGCAATATAGCCTCTCCACCGTCTTCCTGCATCCTTGTCAGTAATACCGAGTAACTTACCAATTTCTCCAAGACTCTTTCCTGTAACTTTCATGTCGTAGATTAACTTCGCGCTCTGGAGACCAGCCCATTTTTTAGGTCCAGATACATGTCGGATCCCCATTAATGTGTTCGAATAATCTGTTATTTCTTCTGAGGTACCATCAACACAAATAACTCCTATTGATCTAGACTTCTCAATTAACTCCGAATCCAAATCAACTAAACCGTCCCGATAATCTTCTAATAATCCTTTTAAGGCAGCAGCTCGACGGTTCCCTTCGATGATTAAGTAAAATTTCTTATCTCCTGGAATATTTAATTTTCTAACGACGATACGATCTACCTCTAAGAAACCATTTTCTAAAATTGAATCTCTCAATTCACCGAGGCGCTCTTTTTCTAATCTCTGTAAGGTCTCTCCTTGTAAGATAAGCACTTCATTATCATCGTATTTTTCAGATTCACCATCATAATTTAATCGATAATTCCCAGGATCTAGCATCAACTGGTCAATCGAAACTCTAATGTCAAGCAACTTCACGCTTAGACTCATATTTAATCCTTATTTGGCTTAAAAGGAATGAAATCTTTCCCAAGTGTTGGAATACATGTTCATCTGATTCATTCTGGTACAACAGACCTTGTTAGAACAGGCCACGAGCTTATTCATATCTCAAATTCATGCAAAATCATCGGGTCAGAGTAATTGATTTTCTTTTCAGTCACGATTTCACCAATAGCTTTTAAATTATTTAGCGTCGAGTAAAAATAGACCCTCCATTTTGAAGGGCTTTTAGCCATTAATAGAAACGTATTTACTATAACTCAAAATTCAACCTTTTCTATCAATCGATAACTAGTACTCCGTCCACCGCCTGGGTTTTGTATAAAGAGTTCTCGAGTAACTAAATCCTGAATATCGCGTGATGCTTTATCGTTTGAGCACTTAGCTAACTTGGCATAATATATCAAGGTGTCAGCCAACTTGATAATTAAACCAGAACATCAATAGGGTCAAAGAGTTTGATTTTAAGTTGGATTAGGGGTCTGCTCAATAAAATCAAGTTAGCTGATCACATGATTGTGTAATGGAGTCTGTCGAATCTATTCCTTCCAAGTTCAGGTATGAAGCCCCAGACATCCAAGAGCTGTCCAATAATTGTTGAATTTCTAACGCCATGGCTCCTTCCTTATGGTAATAAGGTTTTGCTAATTAAATTCTCTATCCGAACAAGGACATCTGGTGAGCTTTCACACAAAGCAACATTTCCCCCGCCAGCTCCAGTGAATTTGCCCAGAAATTGTTCAGCCCACCCCCCCATAAAAACCAATTGAGTATCAGTTGCTAATATATTTTGTAGCTTTATATCTTCGATTAAGTATTTCTGGTAACCATATTTTCCATTTTTCAACTCAAACTCTTTTTTTATGAGATATTTACTTTTTGGTGAGATATCATCTTTTCTGACAATCTCACCCCCATCTTTATAATAACCATAACAAATTGATTTATAATGACATTCCTCAACATAATCATAGCCATATTTTTTAATCATATCTACATTAGCGTACCCCATAAAACCTTTGACATTATTTGCAACATGGTAAATTTTTAAGCCACCTTCAGACCCACACATCTGCTTTAACTTATAGCGCCCATACACTGCATCAGCTGTCGGTAATAAAATAGCTATGATGAACATAAGCAATTTAGCCATCATCGATTTTGCCTTTATTAGCAAGAAAACAGTTAAAGCTATATAGAAAACAATAATTAATAATATGCCTAGTCCACCCATGTAAGGCCCTTCCTGAAATTTGTATTAGAATCAATGGGGCAGCCTGTTTGATTCCTCTTTTAAAGTATCCGCTTTCCAATCGCTTTAATTTTTTTGCCAAATTTTTTCGAATCGCCTTTAAGGCATACAACAAAAATGGGGAAATCCAAATTTAAAGCATTTGCTAATTTCTGTGCAGCGTTATCGGTACGAGTAAAGATGCCCTTTGGTGAAAAGGCAATAATATAAACGGGTACAGACGTATCCAGCTTTAAGACTTTTTCGGCTAACCAGACTGAGCCAACATTTTTCTGAGACTTTAATCGCTTCTTCAGATGAGCGAGTGTTTCATCGCCAATTTCTGGCCACTTAAAGTGATCATCGATGGAGATATTTTCTCGCTCTTCATACACTTCTTGGTGAAATTTATATGCATCGGCTGCGTCTTGCCACCACTTTTCAGCTTTCTCCTGTTCGCCTAGTTCTATGAGAAAGGAGTAGCCTAAATTAGCTACTTCCGTTAATAAGTTTGGACTTCTAAAGGCCACTCTTAATTGTGAAAGCCCCTCTGGACGATTGTTATTGAGCAAGTATTTACCAACATAATAAGCGGCACCAATACTGTCAGGATGTCTTTTTTGATAAAGGCTAAACAGTGAATAGGCCGCCTCAGCATCTTCAAACTCGTTCGTGTAACTGGCGTATTCCCATAACTCATCATCGGTTAACTCATCAGGCTGTTTTGTTTTGAAGTCGACAATTGATGCTCTGGCATTTTGTACATAGTCATAGCGGTTTTTCCAAGCCTGACGATTATCCTCATACCATTTCTTATCGAAGTGAGTTAACACCGATTGATAACGATCGCCCAACCAAACTTCAGCGGCATTACGTTTAACTGGCTCGGGTATAACAAATTCACTGGTCAAGGATCTCACCCGGTCATTCAGGCTTGGATGGGTGTCTGAATAATGCGTTTTAACCTCTAATTCTTTTTCAATACGCTTTACAAATTCATCTCGTGCAATTGGGCTATGTTTTAAAAAATTAGCCAAATCTTTAAATGGGGTCTTCGGTGGGCTAGCGCTATCATCGGCACTTTTGATCAATTTACTCCAGTAATCCTGCTCAATATAAGGCGCAGAAACATAGACATTAACTAAGGCTTTTGCAGCCGTTTCTGGTGATGTGAGCTCAGCTGAAATGTCATCTGCCTCATATTCATTATTACGAGCAAGTGCAAATGAATAGGCGGAAAACTTTGGGGCATACCAATCAAAAAACGCTCGCATCATCGAAGCACCAAATGAATCCGTATTTTCATAAGAATTCATGATGCGACTCCATGTAATGCGAACCCGGTAAATCCAGCCTGAAAAACGACTATGATTACCTGATAAATGGCCGAACTCATGAGCAAGCACTGCACGCATCTCTGTGGGGGATAAAGCTAATAACAGGGGAAGACCTAGAATTAAGGTGTTCTGCTGACCACCAAAAATGCCGTATTTAGGGCTTTGTACTACAGCCGCATTTAACTCATCCGTCACTAATACTTGATGAATTTTTAATGACTTCAACGATCGGGTTAACTGATCTATCTCGCTAAAAAGCGCTGGGTACGAATTCCTTTCTAAGCGATAACCCGTAGGTGGTTCAAATTTCACCCACAACGCTTTAAGAAAAACCCAAATTGCCGCGAGAATCATAAAGATCAGTTTCTTCTTAAGTAATAGTAAGAAAATACTACTACTCAACAGCGCGATGCCAACCGTGCCGCCCACCAAAATAATCAACACAAACAGCACTGAAAAAATAACGACATAACCAAGCAATGCAAATAATGCTAATTGAAGCTTGTATTTACCCGGACTCTTAAATGAATCTCGCTCAGCTTTTTGCACCAACTCAATAAACTGCTCTTCACTAAGACGTCCCATTTATCTAATTCCTTTTAGTTAATCATGTCGCGATTTTTGAATACTACAACAAAGCCAAGAATCAAGGGGTCGTAATTTCTTTAATAACAAACCCCACTAATCTATCTCAGCTGTTAGCCTATAACTCGTACTCCGTCCACCGCCTGGGTTTTGTATAAAGAGTTGTCGCGTAACTAAATCTTGAATATCTCGTAATGCCGTGTCGTTTGAGCACTTAGCTAACTTGGCATATTTAGAGGTATTCATGTGTCCCTCAAAATCATCTTCAAGCATACGATTGATAATACGGCGCTGTCGTTCATTAACCGGGTTTTGGTTAACTCTATCCCATAATCTGGCTTTGAATAACACATTACTTAGCGTGTCATTTGCATTGGTAATAGCCCGGCCCAAACAATCTAAAAACCAGCTTAGCCATTCTGTGATATCCGGTGTTGCTCGTTGTTGTTTTTCGAGATGTGCGTAGTACTGTTTTCGTTCACTCTCAATTTGATTAGACAGACTATAAAACCGCTCGGGCATCTTATCTGCTCTCGCCAATGCCATATCGGCAATCGCTCGAGCAATTCGGCCATTGCCATCTTCAAAAGGGTGAATAGTCACAAACCAGAGATGAGCAATGCCAGCTTTTATAACGGGGTCGATATCAGCTTTACTCTCAAACCACTTTATAAACGTACCCATTTCTGCATTCACTTTTTCAGCGGCTGGCGCTTCAAAATGAATCTTTTCTTTTCCGATTGGACCTGAGACGACTTGCATAGGATCATTCTCAACTAAGCGCCAGTCGCCCACTGTGATGTGGTGCATACCGCTTCGCCCAGTCGGGAAAAGTGCGGCGTGCCAATCAAACAAACGTGCTGTTGTTAAAGGTTTGGAGAAGCGTTGTGTCGCATCCAGCATCATTTCGACGATGCCCTCGACATCACGACTAGCTGGAATCAAACCGCCAATATCCATACCCAAGCGACGAGCAATGGAGGAACGTACTTCCTCAGGATTTAGAGTATGGCCCTCGATGGCTGAGGATTTCACCACATCATTAGTTAATGTTCTGAGGCTGGCTTCTCTTCTCAAGTCAAAGCCGATTGCTTCCATTCTGCCAAGTAAACGGCCCTGCTGATGACGAATATCAGCCAGCTTGGCAGCTAGGACGTCTACATTCCACGAAAAGTCAGGCCAGTTCTTGTGTTGGTATATCCACATATTAATCACCGCAAATTATGCAGTGATAATAATCTTTATTCACCGCAAAAACAAATTATTTACCGCATTTTATGCGGTGATTAATCACGTTATTCACCGCAGATAAATAAATACTCGCTCACAAGAGCTCCTTGGGAATCAGAATAAAAAAGGCCAAACAAATCAAATTGTTTGGCCTTTTATGATGGATAGAAAATACGTTCTTAGTGGGATTTCATGCGTTCAATCGTGGTGCTTAGTACACGTTTGATTTTATCGGTGGCTCCGGTAAACGCTTGTTTGACAGAGGCAGCGTCATGGGTGACCACATTGGGTTGATGGCCTTCTATCCGAGCTTCAATCAGGCAGCGAATATCATCCGCTCCGCCTCGATTTTCACTGTTTTGATCACTTAGATGGACTTCGATGCGGGTGACATGTTCATCGAAGCGTTTGAGAGCATGTTGTAATTCTTCACGAATTGAATCAGTGAGCGTGTCATCACCTGGAATATGACGATCGGTATTTACCTGAATTTGCATGTTATCTCCTTGAAAGGTGAATAAACCGCTTTTTATGACAATGTGAATTATTAAACAATTCCAAGGTCATTTTTTATTGATGATAACGTTGATCCATTTCAAGCAATTATCCTTTAACCCAAAGCAAGTCATTGGTATGGTCAATATTGTTAGACTCGAATATTGATTCTTCAAAAATGTAGCTAAGTCTTAGCTTTCACTCAAAGGAGCACACTATGCAGCACCTTTATAAATACAGCGCCGCAATAAGTATTATGGCCCTTAGCCTGAGTGGCTGTGGCGATACGTCTAAAATTGCATCACAAGCGGATTTCGGACCTGCTCCTGTATTGGTCGCACCAGAATCATCGCTCATCCCCACTTTGAACATTGCCCCGGCTGATGGCTGGCCGATTGATGCCAAACCCACGGCTGCTGAAGGACTGATGGTGAATCGATTTGCTGTGGATTTAGATCATCCTCGCTGGTTGTATGTCTTGCCCAACGGTGATGTATTAGTAGCTGAATCAAATGCACCAAAGAGTGAAAGTACAGATTGGAGTATTAGGTCCTGGATTAAAGGCATGGTACTAGAAGATGCCGGTGCGGCAGTACCCAGTGCCGATAGGATTACCTTACTTCGTGACAACGATAATGATGGTGTGGCTGAAACACGGCATGTGTTTTTAGATAATTTGCATTCCCCTTTTGGTATGGAACTGATTGGCAATGACTTTTACGTCGCTAATGCTGATGAGATTGTGCGATTCCCTTATAAAGAAGGACAGACTCAAATCACCGCTAAGCCAGAACATGTGACAGATTTACCGGGAGGACCGATTAACCACCATTGGACCAAGAATATTATTGCAAATAAAGATGGCACAAAGCTTTATGCCACTGTGGGTTCAAACAGTAATGTCGGTGAAAACGGCATGGAAGCAGAAGAAAATCGTGCAGCCATTCTGGAAGTGAACCTGCAAACCGGTGAAAAACGTATATTTGCCTCAGGTTTACGCAACCCTAATGGACTGGCTTGGCAGCCACAGACCGGCGAACTTTGGACCACGGTCAATGAGCGCGATGAAATTGGGAGTGATCTGGTGCCGGATTATATGACCTCAGTGAAAGACGGTGCATTCTATGGCTGGCCTTATAGTTACTACGGACAACACGTAGATACCCGAGTGCAACCGAAACGACCTGAGTTAGTGAAAAAAGCCATCAAACCCGATTATGCATTGGGCGCTCATACTGCATCATTGGGCCTGACGTTTTATGAAGCAGATTTGCTGGCAGAGAAATATCATCATGGCGCGTTTATTGGTCAGCACGGTTCGTGGAACAGAAAACCATTAAGCGGTTATAAAGTGATTTTTGTACCGTTTAAGAATGGTAAGCCTGATGGCCTTCCTCAGGAAATCCTAACCGGATTTGTCAATGAGGATGGTGATGCAAGAGGACGTCCGGTCGGTGTTGTGGTCGATAAAATGGGTGGCTTATTGGTCGCCGATGATGTCGGCAACACAATATGGCGTGTTAGCCCCCAATAACACTTAAGTCACTCACTGCTTGTAGCATTTTATTGTCGGCTGAAGCACAGGTCAGGAAAGATCTGTGCTTTTTGCTGTCTTATCGTTTTAAGATAGCTATCATTAATCAATGAATATCTCGGGAGCGTTTTTCAACGATGAGAAAAAAGCCTATCTCTGTCTTTTTATTACTCACCATTGCGTCGGGTTCTATGCTCTATTCCGGGCTGAGTCAGGCGGACGAATCCGCAAGCAATACAACGGATTGTAAAAATGTGAGTGTGGATTATCTGGATAATCCCGCGTTGACCCGAGCAGAAAAACTGGCGCGTATGGAACAGGCGCTGAGTGATTCTCTCAATCGCTTTGAGTTATGTAATATCTCCATCTCATCCAATTCATCCTCGGCTAATAGTGGTAATGGCTCAGGTGCAGGCGCTGGCTCCGGTTCAGGTGGCGGCGGTGCTGGTGACACCGGCAATGGAAGTTCAGCAGGTGGTGCCAGTGGTACCGAGTCAGTAGCCAGTGACATGATACAAGGGACAGAACAAGCGCCTTCTAACGAAGCTATGGCAGCGACATCAGATACACAAGAATCAACTGAATCGGGTTCAGGTAAGATATCTGCCTCAGGCAATGTCGCTGAGAATGGTAAGATTCCGGAAGATATCCCACCAGCGGATAATGATGATGCCATTGCTGCTCAGATTCGTGTCGCTGCTGAGGCAGAAACCGACCCAGAGATACGCAAAAAGCTCTGGGATGAATACAGAAAATATAAGGGTATGAACGTTGAACATTGATCGTTTTAGAAAACCATCCAAGTTTCTGGTCTACCTGCTGGTCATGCTGCATGTGCTGACAGGCTGTGCTACTACATCCGGATCAGGTGTGAATGTCGGACCGCGATCGTCTTCAAGCTTTAGTGAAGATATGTCGAAAACGGCTTACAGCGGCCCAAAAATGGACGTGGTTATTCCAGTGTTCTCACCCGGTCTTTCTGACAAAGCGGCCAATTATGAAAAAGAAGGTGTATGGCCGGAACTGCGTCGGGCTGAAGCAAATCGTTTCGCCTATAAACTTAAAAAAGCGCTCGATGATACTGGCAAGTTTGGTGCGGTTCGAGTCACACCTGATAAAACCGCTTCGGGTGATCTGTATGTTTTAGGCAATATTGTTGAGTCAAACGGCCTGGAAGTCGAGTTTGATATGCAAGTGGTCGATGCCAGTGGCAAACAGTGGCTGAATGACAATATCGACTACGAGGTGGGAGATGGCTTTTACAAAAACCCCAGAAATACCGATAAAGATCCTTATGATCCGGCATTTGATAAAGCAGCAGCTGATATCGTCAAAGCCTTACTCAAACAAAAACCATCCGACTTAAGCACGGTAAAACATATTGCTGATTTACGCTTCGGTGCCAGCTTTAACGATAAAGCCTTTGATGAATATATGGATACCAGCTCCACGCCAATTAAACTTAAAGGCATGCCGAGTGAAGCGGATCCGCTTTATGAACGGGTGAAAGCGATTCGCGTTAAAGAACAATTATTTGTTGATAACCTGCAACCTAACTACGCCGCTTTTTCACAGAAAATGAATGACAGTTATCTGACCTGGCAAAAAGCCAGTGCGACAGAGCTGAAACTACAGCAGGAAGCTCAGAATAAAAGCCTGATGAAAATTATTGGGGGGGCTTTATTAATTGCTGCGGCGGTGGCGGTAGGTTCAAATGGCAGCCGTTATGACAATAACTTGGGCAGGGATATGGTCACTATCGCCGGAGGGATTGGCGGTGCGGTGTTAATTACCAGTGGTATTACTTCGCGTGAAGAAGCCAAATTCCATCAGGATGCGATCAATGAGCTGGGCCAGTCACTGGATTTGGAAATGTCGCCTCAGGTGGTTGAGTTTGAAAATCAAAGCACCAAGTTGACCGGTAATATGGAGCAGCAGTTCCAGCAATGGCGTGCCTTTATGGCGCGTATGTATGAGCTTGAATCGACACCTGATAAAGCGCTTTAAACGCCGTCATGATCAACGAAGAAATACGCAGAGCCAAGCAGGCGAAACAACAGCGCCTGCTCATTGGCGTGATTATCGTGCTCTCACTTATTCTGGTGACAGGGCTAGTGTTGTTCAGCCTTAATAATGTTCGATTTAACAGTACACCATCGACTGAAGAAACACTGTCAGACACACAAACCGCACCACAAAAAGTCGAAGAACCGAAAAACGAAGAAGATATTGCTGCATTACGCCAAGCCTATCTGGATGCGTTTTCTTTTTATGAAAATACACTGAAACCGCAGCTGGAAAAAATCGATATTGATAGCTGGGATAAAACCCTCGCCGAGACCATAAAAAACCAGGAAAAAACCGCGGTTGATACCTTTGGCACCGGGCAATATGCCAAAGCGAAACAAGCCATTGATACGCTGACGCAAACCGCTGAGAAAACCCTGGCTGACAGCGAAGCGGCTTTTGAAAAAGCCATGCAGGAGGCGCAAAAGGCGTATGACAATTATGATTATCAAACCGCCCGTCTGGCGATAGATAACGCGCTGATTCACAAGGCAGATTCAGCAGATGCTCAGGCCTTGGCCAAAAAAATAGAAAACATCCCCCAAATAGTCGAGCTGAATGAAGCGATTCGTGTCGCTAAAAATGAAAACAATCCGAATAAAGAGCTGTCTCTGATTGAAGAATTACTAAAAATCGAACCCGATCGAGAAGAGATGAAACAGCGCGCCCAGGTGCTGCGCACGCAGCTGGCCGAGTCACGCTTTAACCAAGCCATATCTCAGGCGTATCAAGCCATTGAACAGCAGCAGGTTGAAAAAGCCAGACAGGCACTGAGTCAGGCAGAAAAAATTTACCCTTCCCGACCTGAAAATAAAGAAGTGAAAGCGGCGTTAGCTCAACTGGAGTCACAGTTGCGTTTCAACCAGCATATTGTCGCGGCAGAGAAGGCAAAACAAGCCGATAACTGGGAAACTGCCAAACAGGAATTAAGCGCTGCCCTAAAAGAACGGCCAGCTAATAAAGACCTTATCGACCGCTTAAATCAGGCCAAACGGATTGTGGAGATCGACCAAAATATTCAGGGCTTATTGCAAAACCCTTATCGTCTAAGTAATCCAGCGGTAAAAGCTACGGCTGATATCAATGTGATTCAGGCCGAGTCTTTTGCTGCTCAGAGTCCATCTCTGGCGAAAGCGGCTCAACAGTTGAAGTCCACCATCAATGCCGTGAATACCCCGGTGAACGTGAATGTGATTTCCGATGGTAAAACCTTCGTCTCCGTTCGCGGGGTGGGGAAAGTGGGCGAAACCACAGGTAAAACGATTCAGCTCAAACCTGGCACCTACTCTTTTGAAGGCAAACGCGAGGGTTATCGCTCCAAGCTGATTGAGGTGCAGATCCCTTTGAACCGTAGCGATTATCAAGTCACCGTGATTGCTGATGAGCGAATTTAATCAGGCCATTGAGGCTGCTAAACGTCGGCAGCGGCGTATGCTGTTATGGCTCAGCCTTGGATTTATCGTTGTTGCCTGTATTGTTTTTGCGACACTCATTGCTTCGCGAGCCACCCCCATTCAAGTCTTGCCTGAGGCCATCAGCACTGAAGCGAAGCTGAGCACCAACAGTGGCATCGCTCTGATACTGGATCATCATTTATATAGTTTGTCTGACACCGCTGAGGTAGAAGCCTCTGCGCCTGGCTACCAAACGACAACACAGCTGATTTCTCAATCCGGCTTTGGCAAAGTAACACAAATCACCTTGCAGCCCTTACCTGCTGAAGTCATATTGAAAACCGGGTTGGAAGACAATAAAACCCGCTGGTATATCAATGACAAACTCACCACAGTGGCCAATACGTTTGAACAATCATTTGAGAATGGTGACTACACCATCAAGGCCAGTCACCCTTTTTATGAGCCTGTTACCCGGCAATACAGCTTAGCGCCCGCGCAGAAGATTGAAGAAATAATTAACTTAACCCCCATCATGGGTGAGTTATCACTGAGCAGCACACCCGCTCAGGCAGATGTTTCTATCGATGGAAAAGCACAGGGGCAGACACCTTTAACCTTATCCCTGCCCGGCGGCCCACATCAGCTCGACATCACTAAACCGGGGTTTGAGACCGTCACTGATTCTGTCGAAATCAATCAGACAAGCACACAGATAAACAGGCAATATCGACTGCAGGCAGAGCGTGCAAAGGTCAATCTCACCGCATTACCTGAAGGCGGCACACTGACCGTCAATGGTATTGATACGGCGCTACAAAACATCATCAAAGTGGAACCCAATCAAAATAATGTACTGACGTATAAAAAACCGGGCTATTTCTCCCAGTCCAAGCGCGTTAATCTTAAGCAGGGTGAAACTAGTGAACTGCTGTTCAACTTAGAAAAAGAAATGGGCAAGGTGGTGATAGAGTCCACGCCCCAAGCGAATATCACCATTAATAACAAGCCTGTTGGACAAACGCCATTAAGCTTAACGCTGGATGCGCTGCCACAGACTATCAGGTTTAGTCTGGACGGCTACCGAGCTGAGACTCGCACGATAACACCGACAGCAAAATCGACCAGCAGCGTCTCAGTGAATTTACTGACTGAAAAACAAGCCCGGCTGCAAGAAGCCTCCAGAACCTATAAAACCCGTGTCGGCGGCGAGATGATGTTATTCACCCCAAACGACACCATTATTATGGGCGCTGAACGCAGTGAGCCAGGACAACGGGCCAATGAGTTTATCCGCAAAGTCACCATTAACCGCCCGTTTTACGCTGGGGTGCATGAAGTGACGAATGGCGCCTATGCCCAATTTGATAAAAGCCACAAAGGTGATCCGAATTTGCCGGTCACATCCGTTACCTGGTTAGATGCTGTGCGTTATGCCAACTGGTTGAGTCAGCTTGAAGGCCTAACAGTGGTGTATAAGATCAATGGTAATCAGGTCACGCAAATCAATGATGAAGCTGATGGCTATCGCTTGCTGACAGAAGCGGAATGGGAATGGTTAGCCAGAAAAGCCGGCCGTCCTGCTCAAACGCTTTTTGTCTGGGGTAATGACAAAACCATTCCCCCTAAAGCAGTGAATATAGCGGATGAATCAGCTAAAGGCTCGGTGACTCATTATGTGCCACGCTATAACGACGCTTATGCTGGCATGGCACCGGTGATGTCGATGAACAGAGAGTTATCAGGTTTGTTTGATTTGGGCGGCAATGTCAGTGAATGGACACATGATAATTACTCACTTACTGTACCTAAACCGGGGCTTGTTTATACTCAGACGCTGGATAAATCAGCCGGTGATGAGCATGTTGTGAAAGGCGCTAACTGGCGTTCAGGCACACTCTCAGAATTAAGGGCGTCGTATCGGGATGGCGCCAGTCAGGGCCGCGATGACTTAGGTTTCCGGCTGGGACGTTATGTTTACGGAGGTCATTAATATGGCAACACTTAAAAAATCGTTGGTGATTGTATTATCCATTGCCCTGTTTTTGCTGGCATTGATGATGGTGAAGAATGTCTATGCCGGCAAACCTATTATTAGTCTGAACTCCCCTGTTTCCTTTCCCGTGGATATCTAAACCATGAAAGATATGCTGAAAAGTTTTGCGGCATTACTGATTTCTATCGTTGTCGTGCATTTGTTTTACATTGGTTATGTTCGCCCAGAAGCAGCACAACTGATTGAGTTTGCCGTCAGTCAGGGACAAACCGCACCGCGCGATATTGCCGTGATCATCAAAGATTACGAGCAGGAAATCTGTTTTATTCTGATGTTGTGGGGCTGTTATCTGATCCTCAGTGCCTACCGAAATATTCTCAAAACCAAGTATTTGTTCAGCGTGGATCTGATTAAAGATGCCCATTCACAAGCTGAGGATACTGATGCAAAACATACTCTGGATGTGAATGCGATTATTCATCGGCTGGATACTGAAATCCCAGCGGACTGTATGCAATCACCGCTGGTGCGGACTTTACGCTCTTCTCTGTGGCGCTACAGCTCAACCAATAATGTGCAAAACCTGTCGGATGCGATCGAAAGCAACCTGGAAGCGTTAGCCGTCAAACAAGATTCTGAAAATACCATGATTCGTTATTTGATCTGGGCGATTCCTTCGATTGGTTTTATCGGTACCGTTCGTGGTATCGGTCAGGCTTTATCTCAGGCGGATAAAGCATTGGCAGGCGATATTTCTGGTATGACAGACAGTCTCGGTATCGCTTTTAACTCCACCTTAGTCGCCTTACTGATCAGTATCTTTTTGATGTTTTTATTCCATCAGTTACAACGCCTGCAAGACAGCCAAATCGTCGATACGCAGGATTATTGTGATAAGTTTTTGCTTCGTCGCATTCGGTGATTTTCGTTGGCCCGTAAAAACCGACAAGCTGAAGGATTAAACCTCGCCTTTCTGGATATTATGTCCTGTGGTTTGGGGGCAGTCATCCTGGTTTTTATGCTGGTTAAACAGAATATCGAGTCATCGCCCTCAGAAACGGAGAATCTGAAAAAAGATATCAGCAGTCTGGAACAAGCGCGTGATGACGCTCAGAAAGGCTTGGATGAACTCACCTCGCAACTGAAAAAAGAGAATATCGATTTGGCTGCTTTAAGCCAGAGTCTGCAACAACAGCGAGCCGATCTCAACGATAAAAGCAGTGAAATTCAAACAGCACAGTCCAATCTCGACCAACTCAAGAAAAGTATTACCGAGATCAAAGTGCCGAAAAAAGAAGATCTGGTCGAAACACAGCAGGTTAATGAAGAAAATTATCTGCTCGGTCTGAAAATGGAAGGCAGTAAGATTGCGATCTTAGTCGATGTCAGCGCCTCAATGACCAATGAAAAGCTGCTCGATATCATCAAAACCAAAAGTAGCTCTGATCAGACAAAAGTCTCAGCCGCTAAATGGCAACGCACCAAGCGAGTGGTGGCCTGGTTATTAGCACGTGCGCCGAAAAATAGTCAGATTGCCGTTATCGCCTTTAGTGAAGATGCCAAGCAGTTAGGCGGCACCGGCTGGATGCCCGCCAGCAGTAACAACGTGTCGGGCATTATGAGCAGTTTGAATCAAGTTATTCCTACCGGTGCGACCAATCTGCAGAAAGGCTTAAACACCGTTAACAAACTGTCACCCAGCGATATCTATGTCATCACCGATGGTTTGCCCACCAAAGGCGAATCCAACTATAAGAGTCTGAATCCGTTTTCTGGCTGTAGCTCTTTGACCAGTAATGCCAAAACCATTTCCGGTGAATGTCGAAAACGGCTGTTTCGCCAGACCATTAACGAGAGTGGTCTGACCCAGGCGAAAAAGAATGTGATCCTGCTGCCACTGGAAGGTGATCCGGAAGCAGCTTATGAGTATTGGGCCTGGGCCTCCAGTTCGGATGGTTTATTAATCAGCCCGGCGAGTAACTGGCCATGAGACGTCGCGATAAAGGTATCGACATTTTCAGCCTGTCATTTCTGGACATTATTTCCTGCGGCTTTGGTGCGGTGGTGATGTTGATTCTGATCTCCAAAACCGACGTCGATGTCGCTCCCACTGCTGGCACAGAAGATGTCAGTGCGATGCTCTCGCAGTTAGTCACACTGCAAAATTCTGTCAGCCAGATTCAACAGGAAATGAATCAAAAACTTGAGGTTCTTTCGTCAATTTCTGAGCAAAAACAATCAGCCGCTGCTGCCTCAAAAGCCTTGCAGCAGCAATTAAAAGCATTAAATCAAAAACAAGCTGCTACTGCAGAAAGCATTGCCGGGCTGGGTTTAGTGGAAGAGCGTTTAAAACAAGCCTCATTAAAAACACCGCAAAAGCCCAATAAAACCCGCGATGAAGATGTCGGCGGGATTCCAGTTGATAGTGACTATGTAGTGTTTATCGTCGACACCTCGGGCAGCATGAAAAACATCTGGGGCAAAGTGTCTCAGGAAATCGTCAATGTGCTGAATATTCACCCACAAGTGAAAGGTTTTCAAATTCTTAATGATATGGGGCAGTCGTTGATCTCCGGCTACGATGGTCAATGGATGCCGGATACGCCGGCCAGACGCAAAAGCGTGATCGAATTGTTTAAAAAGTGGAATGCGGTCTCTAACTCCAGCCCGGTAGAAGGCTTAACCGCTGCGTTAAGAAAATATGCCAAAGCTAATATCACCACATCCATTTATGTGTTTGGTGATGATTACACCGGCTCCAGTTATGATCCAGTCATTGATGCCATTACTCAGCAAAACAAAAAACTGCCATCCGGCAGACGGCTGGCAAAAATTCATGCCATTGGTTTTATTTCACCTGGTACAACCGACCGTTTCAGCGTGTTGATGCGTGAAATGACCAAACAAAATGATGGCACGTTTATCGCCCTGCCTCGTTGATGGATTGAATCAAAGCAATCAACGCTTTGTAGAGCGCTAGTTTCGCCTTAATGGCGAGTCAGGGAGATGCTTGCTTATTTTAAATGTAGGTTGGGTTGAACCGGTGAAACCCAACAAATTTTTTCTAGCTTAAGTTAGAGCATTGCCTCAAACACTATTCTATTTTTCACTTCACACGCTGCCGCTGGGGCGTTCATTTAATTGGATTTCGTTCTTCATCTTAAGCTGCTAGCTTTTTTAAAATCTAGTTTCGCCTCAATAGCGAGTCAGGGAAATGCTTACCCATTTCCCTAACAACCCTAGGGCACCCCACAGTGCTGGCCTGCGGCGTCACTCGTCATAACATTGATTCAGGTCGGCTAAAACTCGCTCCGCTCACAAATTTGTCTGGAACAAATTTGGACGCCGAAGGCGACCAAAGGGTGAGTGGCATGGATGCCACGAATCAAACACTAGCCTCCCTCTGACCTGAATAAATGTCACTCCTCGTCAGCACAAACGGGGATAAAAAAGCCCCTCATTGTCCCGTCGATTGAATTTAAACATGACTTCAGACAAGTGTAGCTAGAACAAGCTTATCCCTTAAAGTCTATCCGGTTGTTGGGTTTCGCTAGGGCTCTACCCAACCTACTTAACTTTGTAGTTTGGGCAAAGTGCCAGTTTCGCCTTAGGAGATACTTGCTCATTTTAAATGTAGGTTGGGTTGAACCTGTGAAACCCAACAAACATAGCTTCAATCTTGAATGTTGGGTTTCGTTCCTCTACCCAACCTACTTCACTACTTCACTCTCCCTAATGGTAGAGTGAGAAATATCAGCATGTGGTTGAAACAAAACGTGTCAGAAAAAAAGAAGGAAAAGCTATGACGGAACATCACGGCGCATGTTTATGTGGCAAAGTGACCTTTGAAATCAAAGGCGACTTTGAACATTTTTACCTCTGCCATTGCAGTCATTGTCGAAAAGATACGGGCTCAGCACATGCTTCCAATCTGTTCGCTCAATCTGCCAAACTGATCTGGCTGTCGGGGGAAGAAAACATCCGTACATACACCTTACCAGGCACCCGTCATACAAAAAGATTTTGCAAAAACTGTGGTTCAGCCTTACCGCAGATACAAATGAATGGTCATTTATTAGTGGTGCCTGCCGGTTGTTTAGACAGCAGCTTAGCTATTCAACCCGACGCTCATATCTTTATGGCCAGCAAAGCTGAATGGGACAACACGTCAGATCAATTACCTCAATTTGAGCAGGGGCCAACATAACCAACCGTAGGTTGGGTTGAAGCATGAAACCCAACAAACAGACTAACAATTAGATCATGGCTTAAGCAGCAGCATCATTGCGCCCAAAGAATTAAACTTCAATTCTTCTAGTTTTTTCAACAATGATGGTAGGTATTTAGTGTTATGCGAGATAAACCGCTCATAGCTTTGTATTAATTGCAGAACATGGGCTGTATCAATATTCTGATGATAACTGGCTATTCCTATCAACGTGGTTTGAATATTGGTAAAGCAGGTAATCAATCTAAGGTAACTATCAAATAAACCATGTTGGCTTGATACAGGGAAATCAGAATGGAACAAGTGGGAGATTAAATAATTTTCCAGAAAATAGCCGCGTTCTTGTAAAAAGTCCTGATAATATTTCTGGTCAGCACTTTGATACTTCTCAAGTATCTTATCTATCTCAAACTCATCGTAGTTAATATCCAAGCCCTCATTTAACCAGTCCAGGCATTCTGCCAAACGAGGATTAGCCGCTCTTGGATAATCAGTAAGCAACATTGTAAGAGAGTACTCAAGCTTCAGGCGTGGATTTGAGTTGAATTGTCGATATGGTTTTAATAGTTCGTCTGGGTAGTCAAGCGCCTCGATGAATTCAACGATAGTTTGATTCATCAAAATATAACTGTTTGTTTTTGAACCCGCATCAAGCTTATCTAAGAAGAAACCCAAGAGAAATAAGCGTTCGTCCAGGGTGATTTGTCGCATTTGTATGATGTGGAATGAGACGGTCCTTATCGCTTCATAGGTTTCCTCAGCATTAGCTGGTAGATGTGCGCCTATTTTTAACTCAATTGATTGTAGTCTTTGGCTGTGAACACTGGCCATATCAATATCAATTAGTTGTACAGGAGCTTCAGGTAAAATAGCCAGGCGTGTGACTTCAGGGCAAGCTAAGCTCAGAGCGGAGTGTGACTGATTAAAAACTTTGGTTGGTCTGCGGGGAAAGACTGTGCACGTATCGGACAAGTAAGTTTCACCACATTTTTTATAAATATTACATAACTTGTCTTCATTCAAAAAAGGACACGAGCCATCATCATGTAGCTTGATTTTATATTCTGCGCCGGTGACCTTTTGTCTGTCCGGGCCGATATTATTAAGCACTTCTTTCCGGAATTTTTGATCGGAAATAGTTTTATATTTTCGATATGTTTTTTTATCGATACTGACTTGCCAGCCACTACAACAGGTATCCTCACAATCAGAACCAATGCATTCGAACTTATCGTAGTAGTCCAAAACCTTCATAAGGTAGCCTCTAAAATAAAATCTATTAATCTGTACTGTACAGATTCATCTAAAAATATAAAACTTTAAAAAGCAGCAAACACGGCTAATATCATCATCTCTGACAGTACCTCTATGTATTTCTATGGTGATGATTAATCTCATTCATCAGAACAGTTCATGGCTTGGTAAGGCCTTGATAATGGCTCCCTATAAAATCCAAAGCACCGTTGGGTTTCGCCTAAGCTCTACCGAACCTACGAGTCATACTCAAGCATGAGGCAAGATAATCATCCGTAGCTTGGGTTGAAGCATGAAACCCAACATCAGACTGGAACAATTTAGATTGCGCACAAGTCATTATCTATAATCAATCTAACTCGATGAGGTCATGATGAAAGTCCATACGCTTTTTCTTGCTGTTGTTAGTCTTTTATTTACAACGCTTGTGTATGCCGAAGAACAGAACTATCAACAATGTCTGTTCAATCCAGCTAATGAAACAGCAGCTGAGAAGGCGGGACAATCGACAGCGGTATTTTGTGCATCACGTCATTTTGATACGGCACCAACGGCATTTCAGGCTAAAGTATTAAACCAGGATATCGAAGGATTTAAACAACGTGATCCGAAGTTCAAAGCCTTTTACGACGGTATTCGTCAGCATGGATCAAATGATATCTATACCGATCGACAAATCATTTTAATGTTTATTGATAAACGCGAAGTGAATAAGGATTAATTGACTCAAGGCAATTGTTTCGCTATGTCAGCAGCTAACGTGTCCAGATTCGTCGCTAAGGCTCGGATGAGTACCGGATACCCTTCTGCCGGTAAGTCTTGAGTCAGGCTGAACCGCTGTGTATTGAGTGTTTCTCCAGCCGTATTCATCAATTGCCACTGACCACTGGTCACCGCTTTGCCATCAAAGCGTCCCTGAAATTGGTCAAATTCCAGTTGCAACTGATAGGTGCTTTGTTTTGCGAATGACGGCAGGTTCACAATCCGATAATTTGACTGTGCCGCCTGTAGTCTGTCCCGTAAAGCGCGGCTCAACTGGTCTGTTAACGGCTCAGCCCATTGATGATACTGAGCAGAATGAATGGTGATGTCATCGAGTTGTAAAACGACTCCATTGTTGCTGAGAAAGTCAGCCAGAATAACCGGTTTAATAAAAACCGTTTTATCAGACACCACCTGCTCTGACGCCTGAGTCACAGGCAGAGTATAGAAATTTGTCTGGGTCACAGGCTGGCTGGCACATGCGGTCAGCAATATGAATAACATCCCAATAAAAAATCGTTTCACAACAGACTCCTGAATTTATGGCTGAGCAGCAGGTGGTTGTGGGTCCGTCTGCTCAGTACGATTAAAAATAAGTGCGTTGGGCTGCTCATTCAACGTCCGCACCAAGGGCTGTATGTCATTAATCAAACCTTCCAGGCTCTTAATACTTTGCGATAAGTTCTGATATGCCGGTGCATCGGGTGACAATCCTTTCAGCGTTTCTCTAAGTTCAGTCAGCGTCTGATTAACATTACCCGGAATGGTTTGTGTCTGAGGATTATTCACAAAGTTATCAATACTGACTGCCAGTTTTTGCACTTCTTGCAGCAACGCCTGAGAAGTTTTCAAGTTAGCATTCACTCCATCTAAAACAGGCTGTACATCGATACCATTTAACTTATCGAGTAAATTAGAGACTTTCATTTCCATCTGCGCGAGCTGTGATGACTTGGTCGGAATCACCTGTCGCTCTCTGAACATGGCGGTTTTAATCTCAGGCATGCCGGGTGTTTTGTCGATATTGATATCCACAAACATCGCACCGGTAAGTAAATTACCCGGTTTTAAAGTAGCGACCAGACCACGTTTAATCAGTCGATCAATACGCTCTTTCCACTCTTCAAGCAGACCATCATGGAAATCACCCAGCCGCTGAGGCTCGAGTCTGATAAGCACCGGAATAGCAAAACCATCCTTACCATTTCGCATTCTCGAGTTATATTCCCAAGGCACACTTTGTACTGTACCAATGCGCAGCCCCCTGAACTCTACTGGCGCACCTTCTGCCAAACCACGCACAGTATCCTTCACCATCAACACATATTCGATGTAGTGATCATAGCTCGCTTGTTGGGCTGCGGTCTGATTCGGGTATAGAGTGAACTCATCACCTGACTCCGCCGCTTTGTCATTTTCCATTTCCTGTAAAACACCAAAGCTGACACCACTGCTTAATAAGGTCTCAAGTGACGCCAGGTTGATATTAAAGCCTTTCGAATCAAGGCTGATATTGACACCAGAAGAAGACCAGAAGCGGGTGCTTTTGGTGACCAACACATCATAGGGTGCTTCGATAAATAACTCATGGTGCATATGTTGATCACTGGCCGAGAACTCAGCTTTCTCCACCCGACCAACAATCTGGCCCTGATAACTGACCGGGTCACCGGGATTCAACGAAATTCCCAGAGGGCTGTCGAGACTGATACGAATTCCATCGCCGCTCAGTGACACCGGTGGTTGATCCAATACCTCAAAGTCACGCTTTTCCTGCTTTGACTTACCAGGTTCAAGTTGAATATACGCGCCGGACAGCACGGTATTTAAACCACTGATACCTTCACGTCCAATACGCGGTTTTACCACCCAGAAACGTGTGTCCTCAACCAGGGTTGATGCTGCATCGGGGTCAATCCGGGCTTTGACCACAGCGTATTGCAAATCGTCCGAAAGCTTCACTGATTCAACATGCCCAATTTCCACATTACGTGTTTTAATCAGCGTTTTGCCAGCAGCAATGCCCTCAGCATCACTCATCGTCAGATTAATCAGTGGCCCGGTGCTGAGATAATCATCCACAACCAACCAGGCACCGATTAATACTGCGACAATCGGAAGAATCCAAATCGGTGACCAGCTTGATGCTTTGCTGGCTCGCGCAGTATCTAATTCGTCTGTTGTGTCAGTATTAGAGATATCTTCCGTCATACTTTATTGCCCCGCATAGGTCGTAACTCAGATTGAGGGTTATCCCAAATTAATCGTGAATCAAAGGTGATCGCTGCCAACATGGTTAGTACAACCACACTGGCAAAGGCCAGAGCGGCTGAGCCGGGGGTGACAGAAATTAAGTCACCAGCATGAATCAAGGCCACCAGAATCGACACCACAAACACGTCTACCATAGACCATCGACCGATAAATTCGGTAATCCGATACAATTTCAAACGCGTCATTTGGCTTAGCTGATGAGCATTATTGACGGTCAGG
The DNA here is from genome assembly GCF_056859315.1 of Methylophaga sp. F-2. NCBI lineage: Bacteria > Pseudomonadati > Pseudomonadota > Gammaproteobacteria > Thiotrichales > Piscirickettsiaceae > Methylophaga > Methylophaga sp. F-2. Next base: position 238,582 of record NZ_JBSXOF010000015.1, on the reverse strand, counting down.
CATAACCACGACAAGACGAGTAATTTGCCTATCGGCACCAAAATACTGGCAATAAAAATCACTAGTGCAATCGGCCAGGATCCATGTTGAATCAGATCAATCCCCCCCCCCATGATGGTACTGTTTTTTTCCTGACCGAAGGTGGTGGTAGTCATAATGGGATAAACATTGGCTGGAATATACAGAATAGTTGCGGTGATGAGTAATGACATCGTTCGTTGCAGACTTTTAGGTGCACGCGCATGAAGAGGCTCACCACAACGGATGCAATGATTATCGCCATTTTCATTAAGCGTATGAATCAAACCACAGGTCGGACAGCCCGTCAGCCCTTGTTCAGAGGCCCCTTGCCCGGTTCTGGTCTGCGCCGGTGCACGCGGTTCGCCAGCAATCGCAAACCACATCCAGTCGGCATCGATAGAACGTGTTGTCATCAATAATAAAAACGCAAACACCGCGTAGGCCCAAAAGGCGATACCCAGCTGAATATCGGCCATGCCAGCAATTTTGAATAAGCTTACCAGTGCACCGATAATAAACACATCGGCCATCATCCAGCTATCCAGATGTTTTAAGGTCCGCGCAATTTGTCGGTGTTTTATTTTTGGTTCTGAAAACAGCAAGACCAGTTGTAACCAGATCACTGAAAAAAGGTACAGCGCAGGAAGAATGATAATGGTCAGTGCCACCACAATGGCAACAATAGGCTGCTCAAAACTCAATAACATCGAAGCGGTTTGTTCAATTTCGATACTGTGGCCAATGCCTTTTATCGAAAAACTGACAAAGGGAAAGCTCACCGCGATCAATAATGCGATGACAGCACTGATGGCTAAAGCCAGACTGCGTTGGGCCGGACGGTAATGGCGTCTGACCAGAATATGTTGGCAACGTGGACACTGTGCGACTTCTCCGGCATGAAGTCGTGGTAAAGCAGACACCCAATCACATTCGTGACACGCCCGTAACCGACGTTGTCCGTTAATGTTCTTATCAAGCTTCTGTAGAGATACCGCTTGTTTCATGGCGTAATAACATCGCGTCTATTTGCTGCGTTAATCGAACCTGCTTACACATATTGCCCTGCACACCAGCCACTTGACCATGCCCATTGGAAATTAAATCCGCCCAACCAGCCAGTCACATCCAGCACTTCACCTATAAAATATAAGTTTTCTGTGGTCTTGGCTTCAAAGGTCTTTGACGAAATGCCGTCCGTATCGACACCACCGCGGGTGACTTCCGCTGTGCGATAACCTTCTGTTCCGGAAGGCTTGATTGTCCAGTGGTGGAAAAACTGTGACAGCTTGTCTATTTCCTGATTTGATAACTGCTTGACCAGTTTATCGCCTAAATCTGCAGCAATCGGTCCTAACCATGTCAGCACAAATCGTTTCGGTAAATAATGCCCCAGCAATGTTTTCAGTGTGGCTTTTTCTCCAGCCGTTTTCCATTGTTCAATTAACTCTGCCACTGATTGCGTTGGTAAGAAATCTATCGTGATCTCATCTGAACTGTACCAGTAGTTTGAGATCTGCAAAATGGCTGGCCCACTTAAGCCTCGATGGGTAAATAACAAGGCTTCATTAAAGGTTTGCTGATGACAAGTTACACTGATATCTATGGATACCCCGGCTAACTCCTGCGCCACGGTTAACCAGGCATCACTTAGCGTAAATGGCACTAAAGCCGGTTCGGTCTCTCTCACTTTCAGGCCAAATTGTCTGGCAATTTTATAACCAAAGCCAGTGGCCCCCATTTTAGGAATAGACAAGCCACCCGTTGCAATCACCAGTGAATGACACTGGTACTCACCTCGTGGCGTATCGATGACAAACGATTGATTGTCTTGTTTGCTGATGGCTGTAATGGCGGTATCAGTTTGAATGGTGACACCGCCCGTTTCACATTCTGCTAATAAAATATTCAGGATATATCTGGCTTTATCATCACAGAATAATTCGCCCGCACCTTTGTCGTGATAGGCCAGCTGATAGCGCGAGACCAGCTCCAGAAAATCATACTGGGTGTAACGACTTAAGGCTGACTTACAAAAATGGGGGTTTGCCGACAGATAATTATCCGGCTCCATGTACAGATTAGTGAAATTACAACGGCCACCACCCGACATTAAAATTTTCTTACCCACCTTATTCGCATGATCTAATACTAATACCCGGCGTCCGCGTTGACCGGCGGTGGCGGCGCACATCAGACCTGCTGCACCGGCACCAATCACAATACAGTCGAAGAATTGAGGACTCGTCAAAACTTACTTCTCTTTATCATCCAGTGACGGCCAGCTAAAGCCCTCAAGATCATTTTTCTTTGGGTGAAATTTCAATTGCAGGCCTTGTAGAAAGTTACGTAACACTTGGTCTTTACAGGCACGGAAATGTTTATGATCCGGCTTTCTGAAAAACGCACTTAACTCATGCTTGCTCAGGCTGAAACCTTCCAGCTGCAATACATCTAATATTTCGTCACTTTGTAAGTTAAAGGCTATCTTCAACTTTCTGAGGATAATATTGTTATTCAGTGATTTTTCCGGCTTCGGTTGCTCGCCTTCTTTTTTACCACGCAGATGGTTAATCAATCCGTTCAGAAAGGTCGCCATCTGTTTGTCATTCAGTGATTGGTATTCAGGATCATCGTCTTTCTTCAACCACTGGCGTACATCGTCACGGCTCACCGTCATATCGGCTTGTTCAAAAATCGAAATCATCGTCGCGTCATTGACGTCGAGGATGTAACGGATTCGTCTTAAAACGTCATTATTCGTCACACATTTTTCCTAAAGGCGGGAGCCAACTAACAGGCTATTAATATCAGTGCATACTTTAACAGGATGCCGTATGAAACGTGGCATAGACATCTTCTAAGTCAGCTTTTAAGCCTGTAAATCGCTGTACAATTCTCGTCTCTGTCGTGTTTGATTTATTGCGAGCGCAAATCAAAGCGCATCACGACTTCATCGTCTTTGGCCTTAATCGCGCTGATAGCATCAGCATGCAGCTGCGCATCACTGAGTTTTGCCTGCTGTTTGATATAGGCCATCACGGCATCTTGTCTGGCTTGTGCGAGCTGCTTCAGATCGGCTTCAGAAACCGTTTTTTTGGCGACTAAAGCGGTTTTGAGTTTGCTGTTATAGGCGAGTAGATCAATAGATGGATCTTGGTCGTCAGCCGCCGTATTTTTAGCCATCACTTCCAGTTTCAGCACCGATAAGTCAGGGCTTATAGCTTGTTCCGTATACAAACGCTCTAATACGGTTTTCCGACGTTCTAATAATTGCTGTTCAGCATCCGTTTGTTTTAAACCTGTATCGATGTCCTGTTCCACCGCTTTTAACTGAAGTTGCTGACGATCAATACTTTCTGCATAGGGGGCAGGAATTTCCAGTGTTAATTGTGGGCGTTGTGCCAGGGCTTCTGTGAGTTTTAATAAGGCTTCTTTTTGTGGGGGTGTCAGCTCCGCTCGTCCGGCAGCAAAACGAATATCAGTCACCGGCTGCTCATCGCCTCCGATCAGGTTAGCCAAGAAACGGAAAGGCGAGGTCACAATATTACGAATCGCATTAAAAATGGCTTTACGTATGGCCGGCCCCATCTCAAACTGAGGATTGTTCACATCCCCGGTCACCGGAATACTTAAATCAATCACTCCATCACTGTTTTTTAATAAGGCCACCGCCAGATCCAGCGGCAAATCCACCGCATTCGGCGATTCCACCCGTTCACCTAAACGAATATCACGAATCACCAGACTGTTAGTGGCATTTAACGATCCATCCTGGATGGCATAATTGAGTTTCACATCCGCACGTCCATCAGCAATTTTTCTACCCGCAAATTTGATGGTGTAGGGACTCATCGCTGGTAAGTCGAGATTGCTAAATGACAGCACCACATTACTTTTCTCCGTAATATTAAACGGTGCCAGACTGCCTTTGATTTCGACCATGCCAAACTCTTGTACCTGACCTTCCAGGTTCAACTCGACGGCTTGGTCGGATTGGGTAGAAAAACCACTGATTTCACCATCCAGCGAACGCATTTGGGTATCAAATACAATCGGTAGACTTTCATCGGTAAAGCGTGAACTGGCATCTTTAATGCTCACCTGTCCAATCGACACTTTGTAAGGGTCATCCTTAGCGTTAGTTTCAGCGGTGGTCGCTGTTGTTTTAGTCGGCTGCTCTTTTAACAACATACGTAAATTAGTCACGCCTTGTTGATTAATAAAGATACGGCTATATAATTTATTGACTTCAATATCTGAAATTGCCAAGTCTTTATTTTTCAGAGAAAAATCGATGGTGTTAACGGATAATTTCTCCAGACTGAACAGTTTCTCTTTCAGGTTTTGATTATCTATCTGCAGTGAGGATAAGGCTAAGTCGCCTTTGACCAATAAAGCATCATCGGTATTACTTTTGAGTGAAGCATTGGCGGATATCTGCCCATCCTGCAGGCTGACATAGGCATATTCATGGATATAAGGCTGCAGCGGTTTCAATGATAGCTGGTCGACTTTCGTGTCTGCGGTCACCGTCAGCACAGGGAATAGCTGCAGCTCACCATCAGCAGATAGCTCACCACCAGAACCGACTTTAATACGGCTGGTAAAGGGCATTTTCTGATTATCTGCCAAACTCAGATTCTTCAGGCTGGCCGCCAGATTTAATGTGATATTTGAGGCTACTTCCGGCTGCTGGTCTTCAATAGACAGAGCAACATCTTTCAGTTCGACTTCAGAAACCGCTAATTTGAATGCGGGTGTCTCTTCTGACGACGCTGTCTCTTCGGTGTCAGATTTGGGCAAGGCTTCGATGAGTTGCAACCAGTTAATCTCGCCCTGTTTGTTATGCAAAGCAGCCAGTTTGGCATTGCTCACCACGACATTATCCATCGTTAATTGATTTTCCGGATATTGATAATGCCCGTTCTCAACGTTTAACTGACCGTCAGTGATTAACGCTTTGGTGATGCCCGGCTGATATACATCCAGCTTAGAAAGCTGAATAGTGGTGTTGTTAATATCGACGTTGGGCTGTTCTCCAGCCAGGTTCAAATCGTAGTCAAGTTTAATATCCACCAGCCCCTGCTTTAACTCAACAGGTAACTGCGCTTTAAAATAACGATACGGTGTCTGCAGGTTAAACTGACTTAAGCTGAGCTGACCCGATAGGCTCAGTGGCGATAAGGAAAAATCACCTGCTATGGTTAAGTTGGCTTTATCTTCAAGCGCAATAGCTAAGCGGGTGTTTGCTGTCTCACCTGCTTTGGTAGAAAAATTCTTTAATTGGAAATTAATGGGTGACAGTTCCGTTTTAAACGTTTCGGCTGGCACATTATCGACATAATGCAGCTGACCCTCTTCAAAACTCAGCGTATCTAAAACGACATTAAATAGCGGCTCACCTTCTTCTGAAACCGCTTGCTCAGTGGAAGTGGGTTCAACATCCGGCTCTGGAGCGGTTTCCTGCCATGTAGTGGCTAACTTTGTCAGCGTATTTTCTGTATCTGAATCACGCTCGAAATAGAGGTTAACGCCATCAATATCAATGTTACGAATAAGAATATTGCGTTTAACTAACTGGCTCGGATCAACATTGATATAAACCGACTCCCATGCTGCAAGCGGCTCATTTTCTTTGGTTTTAATATCCAATCCCGTCACACTTAATTCGAAAGTATAGGGATTAAAACGTATCTCCTGCACTTGAGCCTGCAGGTGTAAGCGTTGAGCTAATGTACTTTTCAACTGCTTTTCAGCCAGCCAGGGCAGCAGATAAAAACCGGCTAGCGTGTAAATCACGCTCAAACTCAGCAGGCTAATAATCAGGCGGCGGTGACGAAACAGAAACGTCTTAACTGATGACATCGGAATCATTCTTTACTTGATGGGATAAATTAATAGTACACAATTCAGTTCGCTGCACCAATTTATCTCTACTTGCCAGGCAAAGCGTATCAGGCATTTCTGAGCCGTTCCCGGGTGTCAGCAGCCCCCATGGCATCAGCCAACATTAAGGCTGTTTTGCCCTCATCCGTCATCATACTGGCATCAGCCCCATGCGTCAGAAGACACTCCACCACCTCGAGTTGGTTAAACATCGCAGCAAACATCAGTGCGGTTTTGCCATCCGGTGTGGTCGCATTGACATTAGCCCCATGCTCAATCAATAACTCAGCAATGTCTTTGTAGCCTTTAAAGGCCACGCCAGCTAACGGTGTTTGCTGACGATCATTGGCAAGTTCTGGGTCGGCGCCATGCGCCAATAATAGTTTTGTCATGTCGTAGTGACCGTTGTAACTGGCTAACATCAACAAACTATCGCCGTTGCCAGTTCGGATATTCACCGGCAAGCCCATTTCCAGTGATTTCTTTAACTCGTCCGCTTTGCCATCGCGCACTAACTGAAACACCAGCTGAGCTAATTCATAGGTTTTTTCATCCATTTGCGGATTTGCATCATTTTCTGCCATCACATCATCCTCTTATTCTGTTGGTGTCAGTCAGTATCACCCTTACATGGCTTTATATACTGGCCCACTACCACCTTCTGGTGGCACCCAGACAATATTCTGGGTTGGATCTTTGATATCACAGGTTTTGCAGTGTATGCAGTTCTGAGCATTGATCTGTAATGAGGGTTCACCTGCCTGCTCGATAATTTCATACACCCCAGCCGGGCAATAACGTTGCTCTGGTGCATCATAGTTAGTGAGGTTAATCGTGATCGGTACCGTTTTGTCTTTTAACTGCAGATGGCAAGGTTGATTATCATCATGAACAATATTGCTTAAGTCGATTGACGACAGCCGATCAAAGGTCAGTTCACCATCCGGTTTCGGGTAGTCAATTTTTTCCGCCTGGCTTTTTGGCTTAAGACTGTCGTGGTCGGCTTGCTGATGGTTTAAGGTCCATGGAAACTTAATATGTAAAGCGCTTAACCACAGCTCAACGCCAGCCAATGCGCCACCTACCAAATTACCAAACCGTGACAATAATGGTTTAAAGTTGCGTACCTTTTCCAGCTCTTTCCAAACCCATGAGTCATTTAACTTAATGGGATATTCCATAAGTAAATGCTTACCACCCTCACTCTCGGCAGCAAAATAATCAAAAGCGGCTTCTGCCGCTAACATGCCTGATTTCATCGCATTATGGCTGCCTTTAATCTTGGCTACATTCACCATACCCGCACTGCAGCCAATAAATGCACCACCCGGAAAAATCAGATCGGGCAGAGATTGCAAACCACCTTCACTAATCGCTCTGGCACCATAACTAAGACGCTTACCACCCGTTAACATCGACCGTATCTCCGGATGAGTTTTAAACCGTTGAAATTCTTCAAAAGGAGACAGGTAAGGGTTGCTGTAATCTAAATGCACCACCATCCCGATAGACACTAATTGCTCACCGTAGTGATACACAAATGCCCCACCGCCGGTATCGTCAGATAATGGCCAACCAAAACTATGACTCACATAACCTGGCTGGTGTTGCTGCTCTGGAATACGCCAGATTTCTTTTATGCCTAAGCCGAACTTGGCTGGTCGGTTTTCATCTCGCAACTTGAAATGTGACTCTAACTGACGGGCCAGCGACCCTCTGGCTCCCTCTGCAATAAAAGTAAAAGGCGCCTGAATTTCAATGCCGGCAACAAACTGTGCTGTTTCTTGACCCTGGGCATCTCTACCCATGTCCCCGGTAATGACGCCAATCAGATTACCTGCCTCATCATATAAGGCTTCTTGTGCAGAAAACCCGGCATAGATTTCCACACCAAGCTGTTCAGCCTGCACGGCTAACCAACTGCATAGTTCACCCAGACTACCAATATAGTTACCATTATTTTTCATCAAGGGCGGCATCAGCCAGTGGGGAATCGTCCAGGCTTTATTGCCCGTCATAAACTGAAACTTATCATCGCTTACTGGTGTTTTTAATGGTGCGCCCTTTTCTTTCCAATCCGGTATCAGCTCATTTAAAGCGATGGGATCAATCACCGCGCCAGACACAATTTGTGCACCGACTTCTGCCGCTTTTTCCAACACACAGACGCTGAGCTCTTTTCCTGCATCATTGGCTAATTGTTTAAACCGGATAGCCGCAGCCAGCCCTGCTGGCCCAGCCCCGACAATCAATAAGTCATAATTCATTACATCGCGTTGCATGATTTATTCCTTAATTATTCGCGTTAAATTAACCTCGTCACTACGAGAGACATCGGCGGTAATCGATTTACATAAAGCCAAAAACTCACGCATGCCGGTGGTCTGATATTTCTGCTTATGCCAGAGAAAATAAAAGTAGCGCCCCAAATCTAAGGCGGGTGTATTCACCGGCACTAAACTGCCACGGCGGAAAGCATCTTTTAATGCCAAACGAGAAATACAGCCGATGCCTAACCCCGATTCAACCGTACGTTTCACCGCTTCGGTATGCTCCAGCTCCAGACGAATATTGAGCTGAGAATGATAATTATGAAAAGCACGATCAAAGGTCTCCCGGGTGCCCGACCCTTTCTCCCGTAAAATCCACGGCTCGGCCAGCAACTGCTGCATAGTCACTTTCTTCTTAGTTGCCAGCGGATGCTGCGGAGCACAAAACACCACTAATTCATCAGCAATCCAGGTTTCCACCTCAATATCCGGATGATGACAGCCGCCTTCGATCAGACCAAGATCAAGTTCATGATTAGCAATCTGTTCAATGATAGTTTTGGTGTTGTGAACCTGCAGCTCAATACGGCTATCGTCATGCTCATGTAAAAACTCAGCGACCAACAACGTCGCCAAATAATTGCCAATGGTCAGTGTCGCGCCGATTTTCATCAGACCGTAACCGGCATGACCTTCCATCAGGTTATGAATCTCCTGGGCGCGGTCTAATAACTCCACGGCATGCGGTAACAATTGCTGACCCGCCTGGTTAATTCGTAAGGACTTACCGACCCGGTCAAACAGTTGCACATTATATTGTTTCTCAAATTCCGCCAGCGCCGTACTTGCTGCAGACTGTGAAAGAAACACGGCCTGAGCCGCTTTGGACACACTGCCTGTTCGACTGACGGCAACAAAAATTTCAAGTTGTCTTAGACTGAATTTCATGTTTTTTCATATCTATTTATTAGATAGATAATATCTAAATAATCAATTTAACAAATATTGTACGCCACTATAAAATGCTCAGCAAACCTTAAGAGGAAATGTGATGAAAATTTTAGTCGCGATAAAACGTGTAGTGGATTACAACATCAAGGTCGGCATCAAAGCCGATGGTTCCAATGTGGATATCGACGGCGTCAAAATGAGTGCCAATCCCTTTGATGAAAATGCGATTGAACAAGCTATTCGCCTGAAAGAACAGGGAAAAGCCACTGAGATTGTTGCTGTATCGATAGGCTCAGCCGCTAATCAGGATGTGCTTCGCCATGCACTGGCGATGGGGGTAGATCGTGCCGTCTTAGTCGAACATGAGACTGAAGTGCAATCGCTGGAAGTCGCCAAACTATTAAAAGGCGTTGTAGAACAGGAACAGCCAGACCTTATTATTCTCGGCAAACAAGCCGTTGACGATGATGCCGGGCAGGCAGGGCAAATGCTTGCCGCATTATTGAATTACCCTCAGGGCACGTTCGCCTCGGCTTTAGACATTGAAGCTAATGAAGCCATCGTCACCCGTGAAGTAGATGGCGGTACGGAAACACTGGCCTTGCAGTTGCCGGCGGTGGTCACTGCTGACTTACGCTTGAATGATCCCCGTTTCGTCAAATTACCGAACCTGATGCAGGCGAGGAAAAAACCCATTGAAACACTCGTGGCAGCAGATCTGGTATCGAATCTCAGCACCAGATTGTCTTTATTACAGGTGGCGGAACCACCCGCACGTAAGCCTGGCGTCAAAGTCGATAGTGTGGATGCTTTATTGCAGCAACTACGCGCAAAAGAAGGAATTGAACTATGAGCACATTAGTCTTAGCAGAACATAATGGTCAGCAACTACATAACGACGTTCGTCATGCTGTGACTGCAGCTCAATCTTGGGGACAGCCGGTTCACCTGTTAGTTTTAGGCCACCAATCTGAAAAGATTGCTGAACAGGCCGCCACGATTCATGGCGTCAGTCGAGTATTACATGTCGATGCGCAGCAGTTTGCCCATCCGATCGCAGAAGATGTCAGCAATCAGATTAACTCGATAATCACTGATTATCAGGTCCTTATTGCTGCCCATTCTTCATTTAGTCGCAATGTTTTACCTCGAGTAGCGGCACTCAATGATGTAGCGATGATATCCGATGTATTGGACATTCAATCTGACAATCGTTACCTGCGTGCTATCTACGCAGGTAATGTACACACCACTATACAAAGTGGTGATACACGCCAAATTCTGACAGTGCGTGGCAGCAAGTTTGCCGCGGCTGAATTAAATGGTCAGGCTGAAATAACGACTATTACAGCAGTAGCGCCTTTCACTAAAACACGCTGGATCAGCGAGTCACGTATTAAGTCAGACAGACCTGCTCTGAACTCTGCCAAAGTGGTGGTATCAGGCGGACGCTCATTAGGCAGTGCAGAAAAATTTGATGCCTTGCTTAATCCATTGGCTGAAAAACTCGGTGCGGCACTGGGCGCAACCAGAGCAGCGGTAGATGCCGGTTATGCACCGAATGAAATTCAGGTCGGTCAAACAGGTGTGACTGTAGCGCCTGAACTGTATTTTGCTGTCGGCGTATCTGGTGCGGTGCAACACACGGCCGGTATGAAAGACAGCCGGATTGTGGTTGCCATCAACCAGGATCCTGACGCACCGATTTTCCAAGTGGCTGACTACGGTTTGGTCGCTGATTTGTTTGATGCCGTGCCGACTTTAACCAATGCCCTTTCATAAAAAGAGATAACGATGAGTACATTTGCAAGCGAACGCGTATTAAGCGTACATCACTGGGATGACAATCTGTTTAGCTTCAAAACTACCCGTGATCCGGGTCTGCGTTTTGAAAATGGTCAATTTGTGATGATTGGCCTTGAGGTCGACAATAAGCCATTAGTCCGTGCTTACAGTATTGCCAGCCCGAATTATGATGAAAATCTAGAATTTTTCAGCATCAAAGTCCCCAACGGACCACTCACCTCACGCCTGCAACATTTAAAGGTCGGTGATGAAGTGCTGGTCAGTAAAAAACCGACCGGCACCTTGGTGATTCATGATCTCAAACCGGGTAAAAACCTGTATTTGTTTTCAACCGGCACCGGACTCGCACCTTTTCTCAGCGTGATTCAGGATATTGAAGCCTATGACCGCTTTGAAAAAATTATTCTGGTACATGGGGTGCGTTATCTTAGTGAGCTGGCCTATGCCGACTTTATTGAAAAAGAATTACCTGAGAATGAATTCTTTGGTGAGCTGGTCAGAGAGAAATTGATCTATTATCCCACCGTGACACGTGAACCCTTCCGAAATGAGGGGCGACTGACGGATCTGATTACCAGTGGCAAACTATTTGAAGATATTGGCTTACCGCCGCTTGATCCTGCCCACGACAGAGCGATGATCTGCGGTAGCCCACAAATGTTAAATGACACTGCGGCATTACTAGATGAAAGAGGATTTGTGGTTTCCCCTCGTATCGGTGTGCCTGGCGACTATGTAATTGAGCGTGCTTTTGTTGAAAAATGATGGGCGGTGAAGCGCATCATTTAACGAAAACCTCATCACCAATCTGGATTACACCGGCTTCAGCAATCACGCCATAAACGCCCAGATTCTGATCAGCCTGCTTCACAATGGTCCGAAGCATGCCAGTATCTATGGGAATATGGCGCTGTTGTCGGGTGATCGCCCCACAACGTGGTGTTGTGCCACAACATTGCACATAAGTCTGACCAATCTGAATCGTTTTATCTAACCAGGCCTGTTCAACCAAGCCTTCCATCCCCGGTAAGGTTTCAATAACAATATTGGGACGAAAGCGTTCCACAGCCCAATCAGACTCTGGCTTAAGCTGTTTCATATAATCCAGTGTGGCCGTAGTGAGCAGATGAAAAGGCGTGACTAAGAAAAATGTGCCGGGCAAGGACACATATTCCTGGGCTTGTTCTGGCAAGTTATCCAAATCTGGTAAAGCTTCTCCCGGCTCTCGATCAAACGTGGCTTTTAACTCTTCCAGCCAGGTGTGATCGTCTTGTTTATAACGTTTGTAGAAATCCTGTTCTTCAATGGGTTTAAGCGGCTGCAGAGTAGAATCAAACCCGGTCAACAGAGTCAGCAACTGATTCACCTGCGGCTCATCACTGCCAATCACTGCGCCGTCAGGAAAAGTAATATCGACCTGATCGTCGGGTCTGGTCGCATCACCACGCCGGCACTTCGCACTGCAACGCAATAATTGAGGCCGAAACTTACAACTTTGAATTTCCTGTCGCTGTGTATCCTGCAATGCCCAGATACGATCACCGGTTAAACCATTTTCGCCTAAATAACCTTGTTCAAGCTGTTCTCCCGCCATCCCTTTGACCGGATACCGCCAGATTTGTTTGACTGTGCCAACCTTGAGCATAAAACCACCCTGTCTTCATCATGCAGAAACTGATGCTCAGCTTAGGGTCTATCTGAATTCATGTATATCAGGAAATTTACGTAGATAATTTTTCTGCAGGCATAAAAAAAGCCCCAACTAGTGGGGCTTTTTTGCTCTCGATTTGAGAAACTATTATCTGTTGCAGATGTACATAGTTACTTCGAAACCGAAACGCATGTCTGAATATTCTGGTTTAGTCCACATGATAATCACCTCGCTTTGTGTTTGTTAGTACGGTTCCTATGTTACGAGCCTGTAACAAATCGCAATAGCGTATTTTTCTTTTGATCACTCAGGATTTTCCTGAGTGCAGATAAAATATCCACCTTTCATTCACGTCGGTAAAAGCAAAGAAGCCAGGCTTAGAAATATCAGAAACCCCAGAGTATCGGTCATTCCGGTGGTAATAATGCTGCTGCCGAGCACCGGATCCTGTTTCAGCTTTTTTAAAATCAATGGAATACTGACCCCAATTAATGCCGCCAACACCATCGTACATGACATCGCTAGCATCATCACAAAAGCTAAACCCAGGTTGTGATACAAAAATAAGGTTAACAATCCGGTCAGACTTCCCCATATCAAACCGTTAACAGCAGCCACGGAAAACTCTTTTATATATAGACGCCGCAGATTATTAGCATCAAGTTGTTTTAATGCCAGACCACGAATCACTAATGCCACCACCTGATTACCCGTATTACCACCAATATTCGCCGTGATTGGCAATAATGCAGCTAGCGCCACCATACTGCTGATGGTGGTCTGGAACTGATCAATCACACGCGAAGCAATCAATACAATCACCAAATTAAGCGCAATCCAGGGCCAACGGTTTTTTGCTGACTTCATCATCGGGTCAAACAGATTTTCTTCTTTCGATAAACCGGCTTGAGCCAGAAACTGACGCTGGGACTGTTCTTCCAGTAAATCCATCAAAGAGCTGACGCGCAATACGCCAACCAGTTTCTGATGCGCATTAATGACCGGAGCAACCAATAATTCATAACGCTCAAAATCACGTGCCGCTTCATCGGCGGAGTCAGTGGTATGGAAAATATGGACCTGTTTCAGCATACTGTCCGCCACCCGCAACTCACCAGATTTGATCAATAAATCCGAGACAAGCAACAATCCCTGAAATAAACCTGCCGAGTTAATCACCAGAATAAAACCCGACTCATCGGGTAACTTCCCTTTCTGCCGTAATTCACGTAACACTTGATCTAAGGTTTGATGATCAAATACCACGGTAAAGTCATATTCCATCCATGCACCGACACTTTCTTCAGGAAAAAGTAAGGTGGACTGGACATTTTCACGCTGCTGTTCTGGTAACGAAGATAAAACACTATGACCGACTTCATCGGGTAATTCTTGCATTAAATCGGCGATTTCATCGGTATCAAGATGTGATGCTGCCCGAATTAAATCCGTCGGGTTTAATTCTGCTAATAATGTTTGCCGTAAACTGTCGGATAACTCGAGCAATACGGCCCCCATATGCTCGCTATCAAGCAGCTGCCATATAAAAGAACGTTGCACAGGCGGTAATTGCTCAAGCAAGTTCGCAATATCGTATGGATGTAAGCGATTTAATAATTGCTGAATTTCACCTTGATATTGCTTTACGGTGAGTAATTCGACCAGAGCTTGTTTGCCTTTATTCTCTTGTCGCATTGTCAGGGTTTCTACTAGTTCCTGACGATTCAGCAAGTCATAAATTAAATGGAATATATGCTCTGTTTGCTTGATTTGTTGCACGCAACACGCCTCATCATGTTTATTTGCCGATCCCTTAGTATGCGTCAGAGATATTTCAATCTGATGATCGTCCTGGCTATGGCAGAGCGGGAAAACCTTCCGTTATTTCAATAAATTATTCTTAAAAAGAGTCAGATGCAGTAAAATTACCGATTGCTTTATTTAACGTTGCCTTACATTGTGAACACAAACCACCCTAACCTATTCACTGCGTTGCTCAGACGAATTAAACACTGTTTTCGATCTTCCAGAGACACGTCAGCCGTGGCGATTCGAACAACAGTTCAGTTGCCGATCATTCTGGCTGATGGCAGTGAAGCAATGGCAGAAATGTATAGTTTTTTAGGTTTAGCAGATGGCAAAGAACATTTTGCGTTAAAACTCGGCAGTCCGGATCCACAGCACCCATTGGTTAGATTACATTCTGAATGCGTCACGGGTGATGCATTAGGTTCCGCACGCTGCGATTGCGGACCACAATTGCAGGAAGCCTTAAGTTTGTTTAATAAAGAAGGTGGTTATTTATTGTATCTGCGTCAGGAAGGCCGTGGCATTGGCCTCTATGAAAAGCTGGATGCCTATCGCTTACAAGAACAGGGGCACGACACCTTTACCGCCAATCTTAAACTCGGCCATAACGTCGATGAACGCGATTATCAGGCGGCGGCCGACATCCTCAATGCCTTAGGTCTTAATCAGATTATGCTCATGACCAATAATCCGGATAAACGCCAGCAACTGGAAAATGCCGGTATTCAGGTGCATGGAACCCGGCCCACCGGTGTCTTTGCTAATCGTCATAACCATCTTTATCTGCAATCTAAAATTCAACGGGCCAATCACCAGATCAATATTGACGAGTTATTAACTAAACCCTAAACAATATCAAGTGACTGAAAATATTGATGAATTTCTTTCAGGTTAGTCTGAATATATTCTAAAAAAGCCTGAGTAACAGGCGTCGCATGTTTGCCTTGCGGTGACACCAGACACCAACTGCGGCGTAATGGAAAACCTTTAATAACCGGGCTCACCAATTGGCCCAGACGCAATTCTGACAGTACACTCAATCTCGGCAATACTGCCACACCTAATCCCGCTAAAACCGCATGTTTCAATGCATCATTAGAGCCAAACTGCATGGTCACATTGAGTGATAAACGCTGCTGCTGACAGTGTTGCTCAAGTGCCAGACGATTGCCCGACCCAGATTCACGACTCAGTAACTTCGCATCAAGAAACTGCTGGGGATGGATATTTTTTTTTGTCGCCAGCGGATGATGAACAGGGACCACGGGTATTAATTCATTATCGAGAAAAGGCAAAGAGGATAACGATCGATCATTAGGGACTAGCCCCATAATCACCAAATCTTCTTTATTGTCATTAAGCCTTTCAATCGCCTGAGTTCGGTTCACAATATTCAGATTGACGTTTACCGATGGATACAGCTGTAAAAAACCGCGTAATAAATGCGGCACCGCGTATTGAGCTGAACTGACCGCACACAGATTTAATTCACCTGACAGTTTCCCCTCAAGCTTATGCAGATCACTTTGCAGACTCGCCACTTGCTCAAAAATGGCTTCAATATGTTCAGCAACCCGCTCCCCCGCACGAGTGCAGTAGAGCTTGCGACCGACATATTCAAATAACGGCTGGCCTAATGCCGACTCGAGCTTTTTGATTTGTGAACTGACGGCTGGCTGAGTCAGGCCTAAACTTTCTGCCCCCTTTCCATAACCTTGTTGTTGGTATACCGCCAGGAATACCTGCATTTGACGGAAAGACAGTCGACTGATTAATTGCTGTAAAGTCAATGACATAAAAATGAAGAAACCTTATACATAAGTAATTACTTATCACTAATCAAAATTATATCAATTTTTCATTATGTATGAATTACTCTAGCCTATTTCCTAGATTCAATCTGGAGTAGCTCATGTTGAAAAAAGTGTTAATCGCCAATCGTGGTGAAATTGCCGTGCGCATTGTCCGCGCATGTGCTGAGATGGGCATCCGTTCAGTTGCTATTTATACCGAACCCGATCGTTATGCCTTACATGTAAAACGTGCAGACGAGTCCTATTCACTCGGCGATGATCCACTGGCGGGTTATCTTGACCCATTGCGTATTGTGAACTTAGCGGTTGAAACGGGCTGCGATGCTATCCATCCAGGCTATGGTTTTTTATCTGAAAATGCCGAATTTGCTCGTTTATGTGAAAAAAATAACATCACTTTCGTTGGGCCGAAATCCAGCGTCATCGAAAAGATGGGTGACAAAACTGCAGCCCGTGACAGCATGCGTGATGCCGGCGTCCCTATTACACCCGGCTCTGACGGCAATTTAGCTGATTTAGACGAAGCGTTAGCCCTCGCTGAAGAAGTGGGGTATCCGGTAATGATCAAAGCCACATCTGGCGGCGGTGGTCGTGGTATTCGCCGTTGTGACAGTGCCAATGAGCTGCGTCAACAATATCCACGTGTCATTTCTGAAGCAACAAAAGCTTTTGGTTCGGCTGAAGTCTTCCTTGAAAAATGTATCGTGAACCCTCGCCATATTGAAGTTCAAATCCTGGCTGATAGCGAAGGCAATGTGGTGCATTTATACGAGCGTGACTGTTCCATTCAACGCCGTAATCAAAAACTGATTGAAATTGCACCCAGTCCGCAGCTCACTCCTGAACAACGTGATTATGTCGGCGGTCTTGCTGTCAAAGCCGCTCAAGCAGTGAATTATGAAAATGCCGGCACCGTCGAGTTTTTACTGACCGGTAATGAAGTGTATTTCATGGAAATGAATACCCGCGTTCAGGTAGAACACACCATTACCGAACAAATTACTGGTATTGATATTGTGCGTGAACAGTTGCGCATCGCATCTGGTCTACCATTAAGCTACCGCCAGCAAGATATCGCCTATCGCGGTTATGCCTTACAGTTCCGGATTAACGCCGAAGATCCAAAAAATGATTTCCTGCCCAGTTTCGGACGTATTACGCATTACTATGCACCAGGTGGTCCGGGTGTACGTGTTGATACAGCAATATATACCGGTTATGAAATTCCACCTTATTTCGACTCCATGTGTCTGAAATTGGTGGTCTGGGCACTGGATTGGGAAGATGCGATTAGTCGTGGTCAACGCGCCTTGGATGATATGCGTTTGCACGGCATTAAAACCACAGAGAATTATTACAAGCAGATTCTCAATCATCCCGATTTCCGCTCTGGTCATTTCGACACAAGTTTTGTGCCTAACCATCCGGAATTACTCAACTATTCGAATAAACGACGTCCCAGCGCAGTGGCGCTGGCTTTGGCCACTGCAATTGCAGCCCATGCAGGCTGGTAAGCCTTAAACACTGCTGGAGATTTTATGAAAAAAATTGAAGTTACTGATGTCATTCTGCGTGATGCTCACCAATCACTTATCGCAACGCGTATGCGCACTGACGATATGCTGCCTATCTGTGACAAACTCGATCAGGTCGGTTATTGGTCACTGGAAGTCTGGGGTGGTGCGACGTTCGATGCCTGTGTTCGTTATTTAAAAGAAGACCCTTGGGAAAGACTCAGACAGTTAAAACAGGCTTTACCTAAAACCCGTTTACAAATGTTATTACGTGGCCAAAACCTGCTGGGTTACCGTCACTACGCTGACGATGTGGTCAGTGCTTTTGTCGAACGTGCGGCTGAAAACGGTATTGATGTATTTCGTATTTTTGATGCGCTGAATGACCTGCGCAATCTGGAAACCGCGATGAAAGCGGTGAAAAAAGCCGGTAAACATGCTCAAGGCACTATCAGCTACACCACCAGCCCGGTTCACACGCCTGAATTGTTCGTAAAACAGGCCAAAGATCTGCAAAACATGGGCGCAGACTCCATTGCCATCAAAGATATGGCCGGTTTATTAGCCCCTTATCCGACCTATGACTTAGTTAAAGCAATTAAATCGGAAGTCGATCTACCGTTAGTCATTCACTCTCACGCCACTTCAGGTCTCGCAGCACAATGTCAGCTGAAAGCAATTGAAGCAGGTGTGGATCGTATCGATACCGCCATTTCGTCATTTGCAGGCGGTACCAGTCATCCAGCCACAGAGTCGCAAGTGGCAGCCTTACGTAATACAGACTGGGATACCGGACTTGATCTTAACCTGTTATCCGAAATTGCTGACTATTTCCGCGAAGTTCGCAAAAAATACCATCAGTTTGAAAGTGAATTCACTGGCGAAGATGTGTCAGTACAGATCAATCAGGTCCCTGGCGGCATGATGTCAAATCTGGCCAACCAGCTAAAAGAACAAAACGCATTGGACCGGATTCGTGATGTATTTGCGGAGATTCCACGTGTCCGTGAAGATTTGGGTTATCCACCATTGGTTACCCCAACCTCACAAATTGTGGGCACTCAAGCGGTATATAATGTGTTAGCCGGTGAGCGTTATAAAACGATCACCAATGAAGTGAAACGTTATTTACAAGGAGGTTACGGTCAGCCACCTGCTCCAGTAAATGCCCAATTACAGAAAAAAGCCATTGGTAACGAAGAAGTCATTGAGTCTCGTCCCGCTGATGCACTATCACCTGAGCTCAATAAGCTGAGAGCCGATATCGGTGACTTAGCGAAATCTGAAGAAGATGTGCTGACTTTTGCCATGTTCCCTGATCTTGGCCGTGAATTCCTGCAACAACGTGCTGAAGGTACCTTGAAACCAGAGCCATTATTACCGGTGACTGAAGCCAGCAATAATAAAGAAGGCATTGCCACGGAATTTAAAGTCGATGTCCATGGTGAAAGCTACGATATCGCCATCACAGGTGTGGGTGACGTCGGTGGCGGTAAACGCAAATTCTACATTTCTATTGATGGCATGCCCGAAGAAGTGACTTTCGAGGCCTTAAACGAGTATGTCAACGATAGCGGTAGTAATGCCGGTGGTCGTAAGAAAGCGACAGATCCTGGACATGTCACGGCACCACTACCAGGCAATGTTGTTGATGTTCTGGTTCAGGAAGGTGACAAAGTGGAAGCAGGCCAAGCCTTGTTAGTCATGGAAGCCATGAAAATGGAAACCGAGTTGCTGGCTAATATCTCTGGCACAGTCAAAGCACTGCATGTGAAAAAAGCCGACCGCGTTACACCCGGTGAAACCTTAATTGAGATTGTCGAATAAGGTTACCAATAGTAACCATCATAATAACGCCATGAAGGGCGTAAGCCTGGCCCGTAATACGGGCCATAGGCGAAGGGGTCATAATAGTACGGATGACCTCGCCAATAAGGATCACGTGAGTAATCATTCTTACTCCAGCGATACAATTGAGTAGCCGTCACTACCGGTAAGCTCATCGATTTTTTATCGATAGTGACTGTCTCTTTGTTTTTAACAATCCCCGCTACCGTGATTAATGTACCGGCTTTATAGATGTAGGGGTCGATAAAGCTATCTGAATGGATTAGAAAGCGGCCCTGACTGACACCATCACTATCGGGTCTTCCAAAACTGTTGAGTGGAAACTGAACGACATGGATGGTGGAGCCGTTATCATTATTCTCCACTTTCACCACTTGTCCTCCCCAGCGAATGCTATCTCCCTTATGCTGTTCTGCTTGCGTAGCCACCTGACTCAATTGCCAATCAGGCGAAGGGGCTTCTTTTATTGCCACAGGCAAATTACTACACGCACTGAGAAGCAACATCACTATTGGAAGCAAAAACCGCATTTTGTTTCACCCTTTTCATTCAAGTTCTGTTGAGACTGAAATTATGATGAGTTAGTTCTGACCAGGCTCTCTTGCTATGAAAAATATATCGTTCTCGATACCGCTAATCATGAACAATAATCGCTGATAGATCTTCTCAAAGTCTTCAACACAAGTTATAGCATCAGACATTTTTTCAGCTAAGGCATACTCTCGCATTTGAGTAGCCAGTGTGTGCCATTCCCGATGTGTTTTCGCAAGTTCATCGAGCCAGGATTCTTCAAATAGATTCTGATTTCTAACACGTTCAATCCATGTACCACAGTGACAGTAATGAATATCCATTATCGGCCATTGTGTTGATATGGCAGAATCAATATTTTGATCAAAATTACTTAAAAATACTTTTCGCCACCGCTCCAGTGTCAGAGATAAAAAACGCAAGGCTTTTTGTCTGGGAGAGAGCAGCAAGTCCACCGCAGCCAGCCACTGAGGATCAGCATGGTAATGTGCTAGCCACGGAAGCACTTCATCACTCGGCATCGGCTTAGCAATGCCATAGCCTTGCGCATTCTCACAGCCGATGAGCAATAGCATCAAGCCATGTTCAACACTTTCTACCCCTTCCGCGATAACCTGTCGATTAAAGGCTTCCGCCAGTCCGGTCACACCATCCACAATGGTGTAATCCTGAGGGTCATCAAGCATGTCACGAATGAAACTCTGATCAATCTTAATGGTATCCGCATTCAAATGACGTAAATGGGTCAGAGAGGAATAACCCGTGCCAAAATCATCTAAAGCGACCGAAACACCAAGAGAGTCTCTGCATTTTCTGATGATCTTGGTGATAGCACCGATATCACCCAAT
Source organism: Methylophaga sp. F-2 (assembly GCF_056859315.1). Taxonomy (NCBI): domain Bacteria; kingdom Pseudomonadati; phylum Pseudomonadota; class Gammaproteobacteria; order Thiotrichales; family Piscirickettsiaceae; genus Methylophaga; species Methylophaga sp. F-2. Next base: position 217,632 of record NZ_JBSXOF010000015.1, on the reverse strand, counting down.
GCCGATGTTTCCACAATTTCCAGCTGTAGGTAGTCTGTGCTGATTTCCGGATACTGATTCAGCATAGCTTCCACATTTTCCACAAAGTAAGCCGACTGCAAGTGGTAAGAAGCAATATTGACACTGATTGAGATGCGATAGCCAGCATGATGTAATAGCTGCAGTTGTTGAAGCGCTTGTTGCAAAACCCACTGCCCCATTTCAATTTCTAATTCACTGTCGGCAATCAGTGGTAAAAACTTCAGCGGCGTTAATAAACCACGCGTTGGATGTTGCCAGCGGATCAAGGCTTCCATACCAAACACCTCGCCAGTCGTCATATTGACTTTAGGCTGGTAAAACAAACGGAATTCATTGCTTTGCAAGCCCTGGCGAATATCATGTAGTAGCTGTTGTTTTTCGATATTCAACTGATTGTCGGCCGGGTTGAATAATTGATAATGATTACGCCCAGATAATTTAGCCTGATACATACTTTGGTCAGCATGACGCAATAAAGTATCAAGATCATCATTTTCCTGAGTGTAAAAACTGACCCCGCTTGATGCACTGATATTCAGGCGTAAATCATCCACGTGGTAGGGTTGAGCAATCGACTGATGAATGCGTTTCAGCATCTCTTCACACTCTTCGACTGACTCAACATCACGAAAAATAATGGCAAATTCATCCCCACCAAATCGTGAAATCGTGTCTTCTTCCCGCACATTGCTTTTTAATCGGTTAGCCACCTCGACCAGCAGTTGGTCACCCACATCATGACCATAAGTATCATTAACGGGTTTAAAGTCATCCAAATCAACAAAACAGATGGCCAGCATGCTGCCAGAGCGTTTGCAGTGTGCCACTGCTTGTGAAAAACGATCAGCAAACAAGACGCGGTTAGGCAGTTTTGTCAGCACATCGTAATGCGCCATCAGCTCAAGAATATCCTGCTGTTCTTTTGCCTGAGTAATATCAGAAAACAACCCGACAAAATGTCGCGTTGTACCGTCATCATCCATTAAGGAAGAGACGGTTAACAGTTCAGCATATAGTTCACCATTTTTTCTACAGTTCCAGACCTCACCCTGCCAATAGCCATGCTCCGTTATTGATTTCCACATGTTCTGAAAAAACTCAGGAGGATGTTTACCGGAACTCAATAAATGAGGTGTATGACCTATTGCCTCTTCACGACTGTAACCTGTGATGTTACAAAACGCCGGATTAACATCGGTAATCACACCTCTGGTATCGGTGATCATGATCGCTTCGTGTGCTTGATTGAATACGCGTGATGAAAACCGTAACTGTTCTTCCGCTTCCTTACGTACAGTGATGTCATATATCACCAGTAACGTTTCATCACCAAAGGTATTTTCAACGACTGAAGAACTAACCAGCACAACACGCGATTTACCTGATTTAGTCTGAATTTCTATCTCAAAGGCATTGCTCATGCTGCTGATATGAGTCATTTCAGTTACGAAATCCTGCTTCAGTTTTTCTCGCTGCTGCTGCACCTGAGCAATTAATTGGCGCCAATTTGGTAGAGACTCAATATCTTCCAGCGAATAACCGAAGGTTTCTTTAAAGGCCTGGTTAATAAACGTCACTCGTTGTTGTTTGTCCATTAACACATAAGGCACTGGTGATGATTGAATCAGATTGCGATATTTATAGTTCGCAATAGATGCCACCAACACAAAGCGAATAATGGCTGCCAACAATAAAAAAACAATGCTAGCAATGCCATAGATCGCTACCACCTGCTGCCAGTAATTTTGGGGTAATCCTGACCAACCACCTTTAGGTTCGGCAGCGAGTATCCACTCTCCCTCTGGCAATTTGAGGGTCTGTATCAGCGTCGGTTGCTGAAACAATGCCGGATCCCCAAAAAACACGGCACCCTGTCTACCAAGGCTGTCTTTACCACGTATTGCCAGTTTAAACGGCATGGGATCCTTCAAACCCACGTGACTAAAAAACTTATCGACATCAATAACTGCTGAAATGAGCCCCCAAAAATATTCTTCACCTGTATTTTCATCGTTTAAGAACACAGGTACACGAGTCACCAACCCTGTTCCTCCCTGCTTTAATTCAAGCGGCCCTGCCAGCACAAGCTCACGCGTGCGTCTGGCCCTGTCAGCAGCCTCAAACTGCTCAGGTTCTTTACGATAATCCAGGCCGATGGCGAGCTCATTGCCTTCCACCGGATACATGTACTTAATGATCATGTCCGGCGCCGCAGCAATGTTGCGAATTTCTGACTCGTTATTCACCAAATAACCGACAGCCTCCGCAAATTGTTTCTGCGTTAAATGCTGATTGACGGCAAACAGGCTTGGTAGACCACGAATAAGTTGAATATGAGTTTGTAGCTCGGTGCTTAGGCGGTTCTGATATTCCGTCAAGAAGTTTTGAGTCTGTGCGTATTGCTCAGAGCGATAATTATCATCTAAACGTTCACTAATAAATGTCGCTACTGAGATGAAGATCACAGCTAGCACAGCCAGTATGCTATAGAATGCCATTCTTGTATAAGTGTTGGTGTACATAACTGGCTATCGCTTTAACGACATGAAATATAAGCTCTTTTCACAAAGAGCGTCCTCGCAATCCTTGGGGAAAAATCGATAGTGACTTATACCACTATCGCTTTTATACACAGGCAAGCTTCTCAACAACACTTGCAACATACGTATTAATGCAACATATTAACGTGTATACGATTGATTCGCATAGCAATATCTATACCCCTAAAAGAGCATAAAGGTATCAGATAATGCGAACTGGTCGGACAAAAGCGAGTAGATTTGAATAACCAGAGCCAATACCGACCCAATATGAAGAAACAAAGCAGTGGAATCCCTCGCTATTTAGCCACTTTCGCTGATCTTATGACTTTGTTACTTTGCTTTTTTGTATTGCTGCTCAGTATGGCTGAAATTGACGCACTTAAATACAAAGTCGTGGTTCGCTCGATGGAGAATGCTTTTGGCGTAAAAAAAGATACGCCCGAAGAGATCGTCAAAGCCACCAGTATCATTAAACAGACCTTCTCCCCATCTCCTACAGATACACCATCACCGCTCTCTAAGATCTTCCAAGAAAGCCTGAACGATGAACGTGTCATCAAAATTCATGATGCCAATTTGTATCAGAGAGCAAAATTGAATAGCCTAATGGCAACGCTACAGAAAAAATTCATCAAAGCGATTACAGCAGGGCAGCTGAGTCTGGAAACTATTGATGACCGGGTCATTATTCGCATTAATGAAAATGCTTCTTTTCCCTCAGGACAAGCAACTTTAAAATCCGGGATATTGCCGGTTATTGCTCATATCTCGGATGTTCTGACGGAACTCAATACTACTTTTGTAGTCGCAGGACATACAGATAACGTCCCACTGAGCAATTTAAATTATCGGTCGAACTGGGAGTTATCCGCAGCGAGGGCAACATCAGTAGTGCATGCATTATTGGGTAATAAAGGCTTACAACCGGAACAATTCAGAGTTGAAGCGTATGCCGATACCAGACCTATTCGGTCAAACCTGACCTCACAAGGGCGTGCGATGAACCGTCGGGTTGAAATTGGCATTATTAACCCATAGCGGTAAGCTGAATTATCACTATATAATCAAGTTAACAGAAAACAGATCGGCCCCCTGAAACCAACGGATAAGGACGCATCATGAAAACATCAGACCTACTCGTCAAAGCACTGGAAAACGAAGGGGTCGAATATATCTTCGGCATTCCCGGCGAAGAAAATCTGGATTTTCTTGATTCATTAAAGCATTCCTCTATCAGGCTGATTATTACTCGCCACGAACAAGGCGCAGGATTCATGGCTGCCAACTACGGGCGGCTAACTGGTAAACCTGGTGTATGTTTATCGACACTTGGGCCTGGCGCAACCAATCTGGTCACCCCTGCCGCTTATGCACAACTAGGTGGTATGCCGATGTTGATCATTACCGGGCAAAAACCCATCAAAGAAAGCAAACAAGCCTTGTTTCAGATTGTGGATGTGGTCAATATGCTGCGCCCGATCACTAAGTTCACCAAACAAGTCGTGCATGGCAGCACTATCGCCGCCACTGTTCGTGAGGCTTTCCGTATCGCCGTCGAAGAACGACCCGGCGCAGTTCATATTGAACTTCCGGAGGACATTGCTGCGGAAGAAGCTCATCAGCGTATATACACGGTTGAAACTATCCGCCGTCCGGACGCCGATAACCGCACGATTCAACATGCTTTGAAAATGATTGAAGAGGCGTCAATGCCTCTACTACTAATCGGTGCCGGAGCCAACCGTAAACGAGCCAGTGCTGCTTTAACAAAATTTGTCGAACATACCGGTATTCCCTTTTTCAACACGCAACTGGGCAAAGGCGTGATTGATGAGCGGCATGATAGCTATCTGGGTACCGCTGCGTTGTCAGAATCGGACTTCTTACACTGTGCTATTGAACGAGCGGATCTGATTATTAATGTGGGTCACGATGAAGTAGAAAAACCGCCTTTCTTCATGAAAGATGGCGGCGCTCAAGTCATTCATATTAATTTCCATGCCGCTGAAATTGATCCTGTCTACTTCCCGCAACTCGATGTAGTCGGTGATATCGCCACCTCCATTAATCGTCTGCGTACGGGTTTAACAGTTCAACCACATTGGGACTTTTCGTATTACTACAGAGTAAAACAAGAAGTAAATGAACGGCTGTCCAAATACAGCGATGATGAACGCTTCCCTATCCTGCCGCAGAGTGCAGTACGCATTATTCGTGAAGCCATGGGTGAAGAAGATATTCTCGCCTTGGATAATGGCGTGTACAAAATCTGGTTTGCTCGAAACTATCCGAGCTATTACTACAATTCACTGCTGCTGGACAACGCCCTCGCCACAATGGGAGCAGGACTATCCACCGCGATGATGGCGAAAATGCTGAATCCGGATCATAAAGTCATGGCTGTCTGTGGTGATGGCGGTTTTATGATGAATTCACAAGAAATGGAAACCGCTGTCAGACTGGGCCTTGATTTGGTCGTGTTGATTTTCAACGACAACGCCTATGGCATGATCAAGTGGAAACAAGAAGGTATGGGCTTTGAAGATTATGGCCTTAACTTTAATAACCCCGATTTTGTCAAATATGCCGATAGCTATGGCGCGATTGGTCACAGACCCACCAGTCATGCCGAGTTCGTCAAAACCCTTGATTACGCTCTCAATGCCAAAGGGGTTCACCTGATTGATCTGGCTGTTGATTACTCGCTGAATTACTCCATCCTTAGTGAAGGCCTGAAACAAAAAATCTGTATTTTATAAGGAGCTTATATAATGACCACGCCCCATTTTCCGTTGAAGATCGCTGGTTTATCAAAAACGGATGCTTCCCGGGCGGAAGTCTTCTCGCCCTTTAATGAACAATTACTCGGCACTGTCGATCAAGCGAATAAAGCGGATATTGATAAAGCCTTAACCACCGCACATTCGCTATTTAAAGACCGATCACAGTGGCTTACGGTTGTTGAACGTATTGCCATTCTCGAAAAAGCCGTTGAGATGATGAAAGCAGAGGCAGACAGTCTCGCTGTCGGTGCGGCTGAAGAAGGTGGTAAACCCCTTATTGATTCTCAGGTCGAAATGAATCGCTGTATTGATAGTATTCGTGCCTGTATTGATGGCTTGCGAAATGATGCACCGCATACGATTCCCATGGGTATTAATCCAGCCTCACAACACCGTTTAACCACAATACGTAAAGAACCGATTGGTGTGGTGGTTGCCATCAGCGCATTTAATCATCCACTTAATCTTATCGCTCATCAGGTCGGTCCGGCGATTGCTACAGGTTGCCCGGTCATTGTAAAACCTGCCGAAAAAACACCTTTATCCTGTTTCCGCCTGGTGGAAATATTCCATAAAGCCGGTTTGCCAGAGGGCTGGTGTCAGGCTTTACTCACCGAAAGCCATGAAGATACAGAACATTTAGTGACGGATGACCGTGTGGCTTTTCTGAGCTTTATTGGTAGCGCTAAAGTGGGCTGGTATTTACGCTCAAAACTCGCCCCGGGCACACGTTGTGCATTGGAGCACGGTGGTGTGGCTCCGGTTATTGTGACTAAAGATGCTGACATTGAAGCGGCTATTCCCGGTCTAAGTAAAGGCAGTTTTTATCATGCAGGCCAGGTATGTGTCTCTGTACAACGGATCTATGCTCATCGCTCTATTGCCAGACAATTGGCAGAAAAATTAGCGGAAGCGGCCAAACAGCTTAAAGTGGGTGATCCGGTATCAGCCGATACGGAAGTGGGCCCAATTATCAAAAAATCTGAGCTAACCCGGATTGATGATTGGGTGAAGGAAGCCATTCGTGCCGGTGCTGAATGTCTGTGTGGCGGGAAAGCATTAGCTGATAACTGTTACGCACCTACGGTGTTATTCAACCCACCAGCGAATGCCAAAGTCACCACATCTGAAGTGTTTGGCCCTGTCGTCAATGTGTATCCATTTGATGATGTTGATGAGGCTCTGGCGGCGGCTAACAGTCTGCCCTTTGCCTTCCAGGCCTCGGTATACAGTCGCGAGTTAAATGCGGCGATGTATGTGGCTGACAAGCTTGATGCGTCGGCTGTGATGATAAATGAACACACCGCATTTCGTGTCGACTGGATGCCTTTTGCCGGTTTAAAACACTCTGGCTTAGGTACAGGCGGTATTCCTTACACGATGGAAGATATGCAGGTTGAAAAGATGATTGTGATGACATCAAAAGGTATTTCTGCCTGAATATGATGAATTTACAGTACAAGGCACTGTTTTTAACAGTGCCTTTTTTCTTGGCCTCTCTGCTAATGTTTGTATCAAAAGCGAATGCTGACACTGACGTTAGAGCCGTAACAAAACCTAGCGTAAATCGTTTTACATCGCTAAATCCTGAAAAATCCTCATCATTGACCCTATCACCCTCGGGCTGCGTCAGAACAACCGAAACAGTGACCTTATCTGGAACGGTGGATAGTCAAGAAAAAAAATGGCTACTCAAGTCTGGTGATGATTGGCTGCCTATAGAAACCATGGCCATTAATAATAAACAGATCTTATTGACGTTACCGGCAACACAGCTTTCAGCAGGTCAGTCTTATCCCTTATTTGCAGTGGAAGGTAAGCATCAAATTGATTCAGGGCTGAGCATCACGATCTGTCCTGCTTTTAGCCAATTACCTTTATTACCCGCCCCTACGCCTAAAACTGATTAATAAATTCAATAATGGTTTGCCTGAGCTTATCATCGCCTCTTAAAGGTTTAGCCAGATGAGAAACCATGGCTACGTGATTTAGCGCTTCAAACTCGACAAGCTGAACCGGACCGTTTTTCCGCTTAATCTCTGCAGCCAGATTAATACTGTTCCTGGGTAACACCGTGTGGTCCTTGTTACCTACCATCAGTAACATTGGCGGGTTTTCACCATCCACAAACTGAATCGGCTGACTTTGCCAGCGCTCTGGTTCAGGGCCAAAGATATGCTTCAAGCGCTGACTCTTTAAAGGCAAGAAATCATAGGGCCCGGCCAAACCAATCATGCCTTGAATATCTGTTGGCTTATAACCGTAGTTAGCCAAATATGATGCATTCAAGCTTAATAATGCTGCAATATGTGCCCCGGCCGAATGCCCGGCAATAAATACCTGTTGTTTGTCACCACCGTAGTCACGAATATGTTCAAACACCCAAGCCATCGACCGTGCGGCATCATCGACAAATTCAGGGAAGACCACTTCAGGATACAAACGATAATCAGGAATGATGACAATATAGCCAGCAGATGTCAGCGCTTCTGCAACAAACTTATAATCAGCTTTATCACCTGAGTCCCAACTGCCACCGTAAAAGAATACGATTGTCTTCAGTGGTTGTTTGAATGTAGCTGCTCCAGGCAGATAAATATCCAGCTTTTGTCTTTGGCTCGTACCATAAGCCTGGTCCGCTATTTTTTGATAACCATCTTCTGGTACCAGTGCATTTAATACCGTCACGGGTGAACAAGCATTACATAGCGATACCATCAGTGCCGTCACTGTCCGTTGAAAAACCTGCCAATAACGCCCTCTGATTAACATCGACAACCCATTTCTGAAAGCCCTACAAATATAAAATAAACCTTTGATTTATATTGTTATTAGGTTCACGTGAAATTCACGTTAAGCGGCAGAGACTCAAGTTAACAATCAACGTCAAAGGTGATGATGATGAAACGTTTTATGATTAAAATCCTTCTGACTTTCTCTCTCATGCCATTCTCTGCTGCCATGGCAAATAAGATAGTCATTAATTATGACTTTGATGCCGTTAGCCCCTTCTATCAAGACACCGCTATTGTTGTACAGAATAAACAAGGCATACCTTATGTTGGTCTTATCAACACGGTTGGTGAATTTATTCTGCCGCCTCAAAAACACACTGAAATAAAAGCGTTTAATGAGGGACTTGCGCCAATCCGCATTGATCAGCGCTGGGGTTTTATTGATACCAGTGGTCAGATAGTCATTCCTGCCATATTTAAGAAACTAACCTCTTTTAATGAAGGCTTAGCAGCTGCATTAGAAGAAGATAAGTGGGGATTCATTAATACAAAAGGTGAGTGGGTGATCTCTACCCGGTTTGATAAAGCTGACATCTTTCAGGAAGGCAAAGCCGCTGTGAAACAATATGGCTCCTGGGGATTTATTGATGAACAAGGCAGATGGGTTGTTCAGGCAAAATTTCGTGACACAAAGCGCTTTAGTGGCGGCCTGGCAGCGGTGAAAACAAATGATGGTTGGGGCTATGTAGACACTCAAGGTCATATGGTGATTACCCCCAAATACGACACTGTTTACTCTTTTAATGAGCAGCGCGCCTTAGTCAGTAACAATCAAAGCTGGAGGTTTATATCTCAAGACGGCACTTTATTAAATGATAAAGAATATGAGCACGCTCAGCCCTTTAGTGAAGGTAAAGCCGTGGTGATGCATAATGGCAAATATGGCTATATTGATATACAAGGAAATGAGCTGGTCAGCCCGGTTTATGATAATGCCTGGTCATATAGAGATGGTCTGGCCAGAGTAGAAAAAGCCGGAAAAGTCGGCTATCTGGATGCAACGGGCAAGCTTGTTATCGAACCTCAATATAAATGGGGCCAGTCTTTTCAGGAAGGGCTGGCAGCCGTCACCTTAGATTACTGGGATTATGGTTATATCAACCAACGTGGTGAGCTGGTCATTCCTCCTCAGTATGATGATGCCAAACCGTTTAATAACGGCTTGGCACCGGTCAAACATGAGGGTAAATGGGGTTATGTCTCTTTTGATTGATTCGCGGCTGCTTCCATCAATTTCACGTCAAATGGTTTACTGGCTTCGCCGAAATAAATCGTACTGTGAGGGAATGGAATTTCAATATTTTTCTCATCAAAGCTCAGCTTGATGCGTCTTAAAAACTCTCGACCAACCGTCCACTGTTGAATGGGCAGCGTTTTGATTCTGCCCTTAATAATCACTGCCGAATTATCGAGTTTATCCACACCAAAAATCTCGGGTGGTTCAAGAATCAAGTTTTTCATATCTTCGTCAGCCATCAGCCCATCAGCGACTTCCCGAATGACTTCTATTACCTCATCGGTATTTTCTTTATACGCCACGCCGATATCAAACACATAAGCTGACCATTCAGTCGTCATATTACTTAGTGTGGTAATCGTGCCATTTGGAAAAAAGTGCACAATACCGGCCAAATCGCGTAATACGGTGGTGCGGAAATTAATGGCCTCTACTAAACCACCGGTACCATTAATCACGGCCACATCACCGACCCGTATCTGATTTTCCAGAATCATAAAAAAGCCTGAAATCACATCCCTCACCAGGTTTTGCGCCCCAAAGCCAATCGCCAAGCCGACAATCCCGGCACTGGCAATAAGCGGTCCGACTTCCACGCCAATTTCTCTTAATATAATCAGGAAAAAAGTAATCCATATTGCCAATAGGCCGGCTTGTTTTAACAATCTGACAATGGTTTCGATGCGCTTTCTGGATTCCAATGAAGACTCGCCCCTCGCGGTCGCCTTCCCGACCAGTCTTACTTCAAAGCGCTGCAGTGCCGATTTCATCAACCACGTCGCCACCCAGGCAATAATAAAGATAAGCACCATTCGCAAGCTGGCAGTAATAATGGCAGACCAGCTGATCTCTTCAATAAAAGTTTTTATTGATTCCATCATTTACTCCGTTAAAAAGGTGAATTCAGACGTCATATCCGAGATAATATTTCACATGTGAATGCGAGTTAACAGCGCTGTTAATACATCGATTCATACTGTAACGACTCAGCAGCCCATCAACGGGTTCCATTCTTTTGTCGTGAGCAATAAATCAGGATTGCTCAATCTCTTATTTTTGACTATCTTTAATCGCAGCCATTACTGGAACGACTATGACCTATTGTATTGCCATATCACTAGATAAAGGATTGGTGCTTACCTCCGACTCAAGAACCAACGCAGGTATTGATCAGGTCAGCACATACAGCAAGATGTTTCGTTTCAGTACAAAGGCTGATCGCTGTATCGCCATTCTAAGCGCGGGTAATCTGGCTACCACGCAATGTGTGATAGAACAGCTCAACCGGGATCTGCGTGAAGATAATGAAACCAGCCTCAATACGACTCATTATCTATCCGATACTGCCGATTATGTAGGGGATGTATTAAGCCAGCGTATCAAACGGTATAGCGAAGACCAGCAGTCCGGCTTTTCACCCGATGCCACTTTATTGATGGCAGGCCAAATCAAAGGCCAACCGCCGCAGGCTTTTTTGATTTATCCCCAAGGCAATCACATCACCACCAGTCGCGAAACACCCTATCTGCAGATTGGTGAAAGCAAATACGGTAAACCCGTGCTGGATCGCTTTCTGACAATGAAAACCTCGTTAACAGATGCCGCCACCTGCTCCTTAATCTCCATGGATTCGACCATGAAGAGTAATGTCAGTGTTGGGCCACCTATTGAAGTATTGATATATGAAACCGATAGCTTAGCGTTTAAACATCACTATCGCTTTGATACGGAAGATGCTTTTCTGATTAATTTACGTCGTGAATGGGGTAATAAACTGAATCAGGCATTTAAAGAAATGCCACGGATTCCCGAGTCTTTTTCAACGGATTCAGCAGCTGATGAATAAATTTCAGTTTTTTTCTCACCGAGGCTGACACGACAAAAGGGTAGGCATCCGTATTACCCACACTTCGGTTTAATGCATTCATTTTCACCACCAGCGACAACCAGTCAGTCATCAATACATCAAAATCACTGGCATAATCAAAATGGTCAATCAGCCCATAAGCCACCGCTGTTTCCATAGTGTCACTCATCATCAGATAATGTGACCACGTTTCTGCCCAGTCTTCCATTGGGTGAGCGCTGGCGTATGCAGACAGATAAAACTCCGGCCAATCCGTCGCCGGCCCATCACTGTAATAGCTATTTAAACTGCTTTGATAATCTTGTTCAGTAAAACCGAATACATCACAGAAAATGGCGTAATGTTCTGTCTCTTTAATCAAGATATCCCAATAGTAGTGGCCAATCTCATGACGAAAATGGCCCAGCAAAGTTCGATAAGATTCATTCATCGCTTCACGGGTGGCTTCCCTGAAGCTACCATCGGCCTCGGCAGCATTGAGCGTAATCACACCTTGGCTATGACCACTCAACACATGTTCAAGGGCTAAGTCAGGATTCGTTCGCTGATCTTCAAGAAAATCAAATACCAGCCCGTGCTCATAACCTTGGTAAAAAGCGTTAATTGGCAAATTTAATCTGAGTAAACCATAAATCATACGGCGTTTGGCTGCTTCCAGCGTCCGCCAACGACGCCAATTATCCGGCTGGGTCAACATCGGTATCGTTCTGGTCAAGGCACAGGAAATACACTGCGTGTTGGGTGAATCAGCCGGGATTAACCAGTTACAAGCCAACTCATGGTCACGGTGAAAACAACTGCGATAACGTTGTAACGGAAAAAGGTCCGTCATCAGCCAGGCATTGTCATCTTCTTGCAGACTGGAGAGTTGTTGCAGCTCAGGAATAAAGCCTAATTGACTGCCACAGACGCCACAGTGCGTGTTTTCAAAAAAGATTTCTTGCCCACACTGGCAAAAGAAACGTCTCATGAGACTGAATAATCCGGATAAAACCAATTACTGGTAATGCTGGTATTCAAACGATTTAACAAAATCTGTAACTCATCCATCATCAGTCGTATGGTTTCCGGTGGATTTTTCTCCGCACTGTAGTCCTGTAATCGTGTCAAAATCTCAATCTGCTGTTCCAGTACTTGTTTTTCACCCGGTAAATACTCCAGGTAATTGCCTATAGAGTTAACCGAAAAACTTAATGAACGAGGGAAGGCTTTATCCTGAATTAAGAACGTGAGTACTTTCTCGCCCTTTAGTGACGAATTATGTGCCTGAATATACATCTGCTGAGCATTTAACACTCTAAGCAAGGTCGCCCACAAAATACCTTCATGCTGCCTTAAAGCATCACTACGATTATCTGACATTAATAAAGTAGCGAGCTCAAGTATTCGGCTTGTCATATCTGCACGCTCAAGATGTTTACCTGCTTGTAGGAAATCATAGGCGTAATTACGGCTCATATGATTAGCAATCATACCCCATATACACTGACAAGACTCCATAATAGTGAGTAATAACTTCTGTCTTCTGCGCCTATTTCCAATAGATGATAATTCGCTTTTCACTAACAGGTGCAGCTCGTTGACTTGCTCCCACACTTCCTCAGGCAGCACATCAAGTGACGTCCGGGCATTTTCTCTGACAGCAGATAAATTATTGATAAGTGAGCCACCATAGCTGGGATCAGACAACAGAAAATGCATGATGTCATATTCATTTTCGCGGGGGTGTTTAGCGTAATAAAGCTGCTCCGCATCAAAAATGGTCACTAAGGTAAACCAGTTCACTTCCATATGTTCCGGTAAGTCCATTAACAATGCGGTATGCACATTAATTAAACGAGCCGTGTTTTCTACACGTTCCAGATAACGTGCTAACCAGTAAACCCTTTCAGCAACACGGGATAACATTAGTCTTCCTCCACAAGCTGGCGGCTTTCATCGACAATCCAGGTATCTTTACTTCCTCCACCCTGAGATGAGTTAACTACTAATGAACCTTTGACCATCGCCACACGGGTTAGCCCGCCAGGTGTGACATAAACATCATCTCCAGAGAGGATGAAAGGCCTCAAATCAACATGACGGGGGGCGATGGTTTCATCACAACAGGTGGGAGATACCGATAAACTCAAGGTGGGCTGAGCAATATAATTTTTTGGATCATTGATTAGTAAATCACGAAACTCTTCCACTTTCTCCGCAGAAGAATGTGGCCCGACCAGCATACCGTAACCACCCGACTCATTCGCAGGCTTGACCACTAACTCAGGAAGGTGTTGAAGCACGTGCTGCAGATCCTCATCATTACGACATAACCAGGTAGGTACATTACTTAAGATAGGCTCTTCATTCAGGTAATAACGGATCATATCGGGCACATAGGCATAAATGACTTTGTCATCAGCCACACCGCAACCAGGCGCATTGGCAATGGCTACCTTACCGGCACGCCATGAACGCATGATGCCCGGTACCCCCAACATCGAATCAGGGCGAAAGACTTCCGGATCAATAAAATCATCATCGATACGGCGGTAAATCACATCAACACGCTCAAGACCATGAATGGTTTTCATATAGACATAGTCGTCATCACCCACCAGCAGATCGGCTCCTTCCAGTAAAATCAAACCTGCCTGCTGAGCCAGAAACGCATGCTCAAAATAGGCAGAGTTGTAGATACCTGGTGTCAACAAAGCCATCGTGGGATTAGATAAATCCGGCCGTAATGAGGCGAGCATTTCAGCTAAGTGCTCGGGATACGCATCAACAGGGCTGATGTTTAATAATTTGAATAACTCGGGGAAAACGCGTTTAGTGGTTTTTCTGTTTTCAAGCATATAAGCCACGCCCGAAGGTACCCGTAAATTATCCTCAAGCACATATAAAGTACCTTCATGATCACGTACCAGATCAGAACCACAGATATTTGCCCAGACTCCATGAGCCGGTGTCATACCATGGCATTCTTTACGGTAGCCTTTTGACTGATACACAACGTCGGCGGGCATAATGCCATCGTTGATAATGTTACCTTCGTTATAAATATCCTGAATGAACTGATTTAAGGCACAAATACGTTGTTTCAGCCCCTTTTCGGTGCGTTCCCACTCAACTTTTGGGATAGCGCGGGGAATAATATCGAACGGCCAAGCCCGGTCTATATTCCCTGCATCACTATATATGGTGAAGGTAATACCACGCTCCAGCATTTCCACTTCTGACTCTTTAACACGCTGCGTAAAGGCTTCTTTTTCCATGCAACGCAAGTATTCAAGTAACTTAAAACTGAATGCTCTGGGCTGATGTTTTGCAAACATGAGTTCATCAAAAAATGATCCCGGATCGTAGTCTTTCCATATGTCCTTCATCAGTCCCCCCATCAGGTTTTAGCAAAAAGAACGTTGTCGTTAATAAAGAGAGCAAAAGTTATACCTGACTTAAAAGCTAGGTTAATTTTCAGCCTCATTTAGGTAATGCTGCTTCAACCATACTGTTGATCAGTTCTGCCGCATTTTCTTCATGTGTACCCCGAAAGGCTGAAACCAGGATTTTTGCTTCATTAAATGCTTGATCTATTTCCCGCCTGAAAAGCTGTTTATAGCGTTCCACGCCTACCAGATAAACACCGCCTGACAAAGTGATTCCCTGCAGTATCTCCTGTTTACTGTCACTCTTTTCCGAAGCGATGAGTTGAGCAACAATCTGACTATAAAGGGGAATTCCCATCACAAAACTTAATAGCTTATTCACTTCTGCAGGATTCCTGTTTTTCCAGTACTGAGCATAGATTGAGATACGTCTTAACCTTAGCCAGTCAATATCAGATATAGCAGCGACGGGACCCGATGGCTGTGCACCGTGAAAGATCAATTCAATATCACTGCAAAACTGATAAAAATCTGGCAGTGACGCTTTACCGAGTTGATCCGCAATAATGGCAATATCGACTTCCAGCGCTTGCATCGCAGTCGGAGCAATATGCTCATAAACAACTTTACTATGGCGCTGTCCATTTTTGTCGGACCAGAACTGGACCGCTCTTGCCAAAGGATGGAATTCAGCAAGCACCGACACAGATGAAAATAATTGTGTATCCGGATTTATCATCTACACACCTCCGGCAAAATAAGCTCAGCTCACTTTTTCAAGCAAAAAAAAGCCCTGTTCAACGTAGTGTTGAACAGGGCTTTGATCGTTACCACACGTCTTAGCTAAGTGCAGATAACGCTTTTTCATAATCAGGTTCATCAGCAATTTCGCTGACTTGTTCTGTGTAAACGACTTTACCGTTTTCATCAATGACCACAACTACGCGTGAACATAGTCCGGCTAACGGTCCGTCTTTCATTAATAAGCCGTAATCCTCAGCAAATGAAGAACGGAAAGCCGAGCCAGTGACTACATTATCAATGCCTTCAGCCCCACAAAAACGAGCCATTGCAAACGGTAAGTCTTTTGAAACACAAACCACAGTGGTGTTATCCAGTGCTGCTGCTTTTGTATTAAATTGTCTGACTGACATCGCACAGGTAGGCGTATCTACCGACGGAAAAACATTTAACACAACGCGGCCAGATAAATCTGCCAGTGTTAATTCAGACAAATCATCTTTTGTCAGGCTAAATTCGGGTGCCTTACTTCCCACAGCCGGTAA
Organism: Methylophaga sp. F-2; assembly: GCF_056859315.1. Classification (NCBI taxonomy): domain Bacteria; kingdom Pseudomonadati; phylum Pseudomonadota; class Gammaproteobacteria; order Thiotrichales; family Piscirickettsiaceae; genus Methylophaga; species Methylophaga sp. F-2. Next base: position 201,729 of record NZ_JBSXOF010000015.1, on the reverse strand, counting down.
TTCACCGACAGTCTCAAAAGGTGTACCTTTTAATGTCACCGTAGTCATAAAATCTCCTTTAATTTTAGTTATATAAACAATATAAAACGGGTTTAAAACTATTCTTTTCAAATGGGATGTTGTTGTTTTTCGTAAGACCGTTGTCTGCTTTGTTTGAGTTCACCCAGTGTTTGATAGACTTGGCGGGCATCAGATAAATTCCGCTTAGCAACAGCGACCCGCTTATCTTCAATCATAGCGATCATGGCGATAACACCCACAATACTGATCAGCGTACCAGCAATTCCTCCTGATACCCAAGCCACATAGATTGCCAATAAAATAAGAATGAAGATCTGGATGACCATCCATTGCGACGCCAGTTTCTCTTTTTGGCAGGTCACATACTTCTCATGCCATAAACTCACTAATAAGTTCAGCTCTTCATCACTCAATACGGCCAGATTACTGTAATACTCGAGTCCGATTAATTCATCATTGTAGTTACGGGAGCTCAATTGCGCATCTTCAGCCATTTCCTTTAACGCACTAAATGTATCTTCATCACGCTCAATCATATTCACTCCTTTTGATGCCGCTGTCTCACTATGACTCAGCTCGGCTGACGCTTCCAGAGACAAGATTCCCTAATTTATTTTCTGCGAAGTATCTCTCATTTTCATAAAACTTTAATACTCCAGCCCTATAGTCCACAGCAAATCGCCTTGCTAGACAGAGGCAACTTTGCTTTTTATTTAATCTTAGGTGCTGTCACATGAGTACTAATAACGCTGAAAACATTATTATCTGGCGGCTCACTGATGGAAAACCCGGTCATCAAAGTCAGTCCTTGGGTTTGGTCAATGCTTTGAAACGTAAAATGCCCTGTGAAAGTTTTGATATTCCGGTAAGTGGTCGTCTACAACCTGTGTTTGACTTATTGAGTACGACCTGGCCTGCAGGTCAGGGACTGCCATTACCTGATCTCATCGTCGGAGCAGGTCATCGCACGCATCTTCACATGCTGGCAGCAAAAAAAGTGTATGGCGGGCAAACGATTGTCTTGATGCAGCCCAGCTTACCTGTGTCGTTTTTTGATCTTAGCTTAATACCAGAGCATGACTATTATCAAGGTGGTGGGAATGTGTTGGAAACCCGGGGGGTGCTTAACCCTATCCATGCCGCTGGTGAGCATAAAAAAAACGAAGGTCTGATAATGATTGGTGGCCCATCCAAACACTGTGACTGGAACGAAAGCCAACTTATCTCACAGGTTACTCAGCTTTGTAAACAAAACCCTCGCATTCACTATACGCTGACCACCTCTCCCCGTACACCTGCAAATTTTGCCACTCATATGCTTGGCTTCAAACTGGAGAATCTGACGATTGTGCCGTTTGAAGAAACGGATCGGAATTGGGTCGCACGGCAATTAGCCGCATGTTACAGCGCCTGGATAAGCGAAGACTCTGTCTCAATGGTATATGAGGCACTCACCGCTAAAACGGCCGTCGGTATTCTTAATATGCCTGTTAAACGCGATAATCGTGTGTCGCGAGGACTCAGCAAACTTGTCGGTGATGGCTATGCGGTTCGCTTCGATAGCCTGGGTCATTATAAAAGCCGCCTGCAACCTGTTCCGGGATTTATGGAATCAGAACGCTGTGCTGACTGGATCATGAAAAACTGGTTAGATGCAGCGGTACAACCTCAAACCCTACCTATACCGCAGCTCAGTTAATCCTTAATGACAGAACGTTTAACAGTTGTTCAGGTATTACCTGCGCTTGAATCGGGTGGCGTTGAGCGAGGCACATTGGAAGTCGGACACTATCTGGCAAGCCAAGGCCATCGCTCGCTTGTCATTTCAGCCGGTGGACGCTTAGTTGACACACTCACCAAGCAAGGGAGTGAGCATATCAACTGGAATATTGGCAGAAAATCGCTGGCCACATTCCGTCTTATTCCACGATTGCGCCGCTTTCTGGTGAAAAATCGTGTGGATATTTTGCATGTCCGCTCACGTATGCCAGCATGGGTCTGTTATTTCGCCTGGAAATCTTTACCCAAACAATCACGACCTAAATTCATCACTACTGTTCACGGCACCTATTCTGTCAACGGCTACAGCAGAATCATGACCAAGGGCGAACATGTGTTTGTGGTATCAGAAAAAATTCGCGACTATGTCACCACCCATTACGGGGTCAAAGACAATCTCACCCTCAATTACCGAGGTATAGACAGACGCGATTTTCCTTATGGTTTTGAACCTGATAGCGAATGGCTGAAACATTGGTATCGATGCTTTCCACAAACTCAGGGAAAACTAATAATTACGCTGCCCGGACGTATTACACGCTGGAAGGGCCAGGCGGATTTTATTGAGATTATCGCTGAACTCAAAAAATATTATTCAGATGTTCACGGACTTATCGTGGGTGAAACTAAAAAAGGAAAGTCCGCCTTTTTAGCTGAACTCCAGCAGCGTGCGGCAGAACTTGGTGTAATCAACGATATCAGCTTCATTGGTCACCGTAGTGATCTGAAAGAAATTATGTCTATTTCAAATTTAGTGATGTCACTATCACTGCAGCCTGAAGCCTTTGGACGAGTGACCATTGAAGCATTGAGCCTGGGTGTACCCGTTATTGCCTATGCGCATGGCGGCGTAGAAGAACAACTTTCGATGGTGTTACCGGAAGGCAGAGTGAGAATCGGTGATAAAGCCGCAGTTATCAACTTAGCGACAAAATGGTTACTTGCCCCACCTACGGTGCCGGAATCCCATCCATTCATTTTGCAATCCATGTTAGATACCACTCTATCAGTCTATAAACGCGTTTTACAGCAAAGCGCCGCATCGTGAATATCTGTCAGATCCTATTAAGCAGAGGTGAGGGTGGGCTGGAAAAACATGTTCGCGAACTTTGTATTAGCCTCAATAAAGCCGGGCACACGGTCAGCGTTATTGCTGATCCTCAGTTTTTAGATACCTTACCTGAGCAAATACAGCGTTTTCCGGTAAATGCCCGTCTAAGCCGAAATAATCCATGGCTCTGGTTAAAGGTGCTGTATTTCATCCATCGCTCCCATGCCGATATTGTGCATGCCCAGGCTAATAAAGCCACGGCGGTGTTAAATAAATGTCGCTATTTCCATTCAGCAAAAACGGTGGGAACGCTACACAACATCAAAAGCAAAGTAAAAGATTACGCCAAGCTGGATCAAGCTATCGCGGTTAGTCATACGCTACGCTCTCAGCTGAATACCCCGAATGCAGTGACTGTCTACAATGGCATTTCATCGCCAAAGGTAAAAAAGATTAATCTGTATGAAGAGTTTGGGCTGAATCCTGACTTACCCACATTATGTGCTGTTGGTCGTTTGGTTGAAGCAAAAGGTTTTGATTTATTGCTGGAGGCCATAGACGGCCTGCACTTGAACTTACTCATTATTGGTGAAGGCAAGGAAAGACATCGCCTACAAAAACAAATTCAGGAGCTATCCCCTCATACACACTGTCATCTAACGGGCTACCGACCTGATGTCAGTTCACTGATGCAGTCCTGTGATGGCGTGTTAATCAGTTCCAGACGAGAAGGTTTCTCCTATGTGTGTAGCGAAGCATTACTGTTAAATATGCCAATTTTATCAACAGATGTTCCGGTTGCTAATGAAGTGCTGGATAAAACCTTAATTGTCCCTATCGCTGATAGCAAAGCCTTTCGTCGACGCTTAGAAAGTCTTCTGGAAAACCCAGCTCATTGGCAAAGACTGATGCAGAAGGCGATTGTTTTTGCTCATCAAGCTATGACACTGGAAGCTATGACAGAAAATACGCTTGCTGTTTATCAAGCATTAACCGACGCTTAGCTTATGACGCAGGCTGGCAAATTATTGCTTATCAAACACGGTGCGTTTGGTGATCTTATCCAGGCAGATGGTATCTTCCGTGACATTCGTCAATACTTCAGACAGGCAGAAATTGTTTTATTAACCATGTCTCGGTATGAGTCCTTGATGCAACGTTCACCCTACATTGACCGCATCATCATCGACGACAGACTGCCTCTTAGTCATCTAAAGCAGCAGTGGAGACTTCGTAAGCAACTGATTCATGAGCAATTTAATCTTATTATTGATTTACAAAACTCTGATCGCAGTGCCTTATATCAGCGCTTCTTTTTACCTAAGCTGAGGTGGATAAGTCGACGTACAAAGGCCGCGCCAGAATCAGGACTAAAAGGCTTAGTACAGTTACTCACCGAATCAGACATCCCTCATCATTATGCCTTATCACCAAACGTTAGCTGGATGGTTGAAAAAACATCCGAAACATTGAGCAAATACCCGATTAACAAGCCATATATTGCACTTATTCCCGGTAGCTCGGCTCAGCACAAAGAAAAGCGTTGGCCATACTATCCCGCCTTATCAAAAGCACTTATCGAGCTCGGTTATGGGGTAGTGAATATATTAGGTCCCGATGAATTAGATATGGCAGCGAAGCTGTCCGGTTATAGCCCTAACAGCAAAGACGACTTATTCAATTGGTTTGAACTGGCAGGCATTCTGAAAGAGGCTAGTTATATCATCGGTAATGATACCGGCCCCAGTCATATCGCTTCATGCCTCGGCCGCCCCGGTCTCGCTTTATTCGGACCAACAACCTCTGTGAGCCGCTCTGAAATTGAGCGAGGTCAATTTCAGGCTCTGCAAGTCAACGATTTACATCAGTTAAGCGTTGATCGGGTTCTGAGCTATCTACCGAGGATATAGCTAACACCCAGGCAACCCCTAACCATACCAGTGCCGCCACCCAGTTACTCAGAACGCTGATGCCTCCAGTGAGCGGCCAAAAACTCACCGTTAATACCGAAAAACTCAAAGCGGCCTTTATCCACTGACGCTCAGCCAATAAGGAGCCTAAGACATGTTTGTATAGCAAATACAGCATAAACAAAAATAAACCTAAGCCGATGACACCGGTCTCTGCACCTAACTGCAAATACAAATTATGCGGATGCGTACACATCAAGCCGCTGTCTATGAGTAACTGCTGTTGTTCACATACCGTTTGATAGGTATGTAAACCACTACCCAGCCACCAGTTGTCCCGCCACACCTGCCAGGCTGCCTTAAACACGCTGCCATAATCTGATTCAGCAAATGTTGAGAGCTTTGAACCGATGCTCACGATACTTCTCTCAAACATCTCAGGTGATAAAAATAAGGTGATCATCAATGTGATACCAAGCATAGCCAGCATAAGCAGTAAGCTTTGTTTGTATTGTTTATATTCCAGTAACATGGCGATAAAAACGATGACACAGGCTGAGCTGAACAAGATGAGTGCCATTCTCTCCCCCGTTAGGAAGGTAAAAACAAAACCACTTCCCATCGCCACCATCAGAAACGTTAATTGCCGTAAAACAGACGATTTAAAAAGTGGGATAAAAAAGGCAGCAAATAAGGCGATAAACCACAGTCTCAGTAACATCGTGCCTGGAATAGGACTACGGAATGGACCTGTTAAACGAGTGTCAGAAAAGCGCTCTATACCAAACCAGTCAACATCAAAAAAATATTGCCATAATGTGTCGGCAATAATAAGCAGCATAGTCAGCAATAAACTAATAAGAAAGCGCTGTCTTTTTTTAGCATCATTGAAAACCCAGTATGACAAAGCTACTGCAAATAAAGGCCATCTTATAAAAGTAAGCACATACTTCAAGCTTTCAGATGAATCACTACTCAAAGGCAGATTGACGACAAGAAGGTAAGCATTAAACAGCAAGATTGCTAAAAACCAGGGCTGTTTTACCCAATCCCAATCACATTTTTTAAAACTGAAGATAAGAAAGGCAATCGCTACGAGTACCACAGTTACATCAGCTATTGCCCGCGAAAACAGCAATAACGCAGGTAACAGATAAAGAAACAGGTGTGCAGCAGGAGGAAACCCCAAGGGTCGGTTGATGAGCATGCCTATATTCGCGAAAAACGCTCATCATATTCAACTTATATGACAATTTAATGGCGGTAAGCCAAGCTGCTAATGTCTTGCTTGGCTAAGCCAGCTGGTATCTAACTTATTGTGGTGACTCAGTCGTTTCAGGTTGAGCTACAACAATGGCCGCCTCTGGTGCTTCCACAGACAAACTTTCCATCAGCCTACCCATCGTCTCTGATAACCAGTAACAGGCATAAATATGATCATAATAAGCATTGGTGTAATCGTTTCTGGCCGTCAATAATTCGTTTTCTGTATCCAGTAAATCTAATAATGTTCTTCTGCCTACATTAAACTGTTCGAAATACGCATCCCGCGTTTTTTCTGCAGCAATCTTACGTTGTTCGAGGATAGGTAAACGTCTTGAAAGTGTTTCTACATTAATCCAGGCCAGACGTACATCACGGTCAACATTGCGTTTGATAATCTCCGCATTTTGTTTTGCTTGTTCACTTAGATACTTCGTCTCTTCGATACGCGCTTTGTCGGCACCACCATTGAGCAGGTTGTAATCCATTCGAATCATGGCCTGAGCTTCTTTCTCATGACCACGTGTGCCATCCAGATTATTGTCTGCTCGCGTACTCAGCTCCGCATTCACTTGAGGATGAAACGGCGCTTTAGCCCCTTCTTCCTGAGCTAGTGAGGCCTCATGTTGCGCCATTGCCGCCCACAATGAAGGATGTTGTCTGTAAGCAATTTGTAATGCATCCTCGACAGCAGCGGGCGCAGTATCACAACATGACTTACCGGGATCAGTTAAGGATTCAGGTGCATGACCCACCAAACGCTGATAGCGTGTTTTTGCGTCCTGCAAATTGCCTTCTGTGGAACGTAAATTCGCTTGAGCCAGGGCAGCTCGACCAGTAGTCTGGTCAAGATCAGAACGATTACCCACTCCGGCTTCTGTTCTGAGTTTAATTTTGTCGAAGATTTTTTCGTGCTGCTCCAGACTTTCTTGTGTTTCTTCCAATAACTGTTGGCGTTTAAGTACATCGAGATAACTCTGCACGGTGTTAAGACCGATCGTTTCTGCCATATCTGTGACATCATAACCAGCAGCATCCGCTTGAGCCTGACTTTGCTCTACAGCACTTTTAGTGGCAAATCCATCATAAAGCATCTGCGTTGCTTTAATTTCAGCTTCACCACGATTCAGCGATTCATGATCGGGGCGCGTTGCCGGGTTTTTCGTGCGCTCGTAACCGATGCCCAGCGTTAAATCCACCCGAGGATAATAACCTGCTTTAGCTTGATCAACCGTCTTATCAACACTGTAACGACGATTGGCTTCTGCCAAGACTTCAGGGTTTTGTTTTAGTGTTGCATCCACCGCTTCCTGTATGGTTTCCGCCGCAATATTTGTGCTCGCTATCGCTGCAAGACAGGCAGCAAAAATAGTAGAAAATCGTGATAAGACCATTTTTCTAATTACTCCAGAAATTAACGAACATCAATTTCGACCCGGCGGTTACTCACTTCATCAGTCTCATCAGGTGTAGGCACTTTCAAAACTGTTTCGCCTTTACCTACTGTAGAAATACGAGATTCGTCCACACCAGCGTTGATCAAATCCTGTGCGACTTTTTCAGCACGGCGTTTTGATAATTTATCGTTATATTGTGAAGAAGCGAGTGTATCAGTATAGCCAACGACTTCAATATGACGATTTCTTCTTTCTAAAACCGCTTTATAGATCTTAACGGATTCGCGTAATGAGTCGGGTGTGAAAGTGGTTTTGTCGAGCTCAAAATAGAGCGTTGCGTGATATGGTTCAGGGGTACGAATAACTTTAGGTGTTGTAGTAACCACCATCTCTTCATGACAAAAGGGAGAACCACTATCTGAAATGGTTAGAGGTGCTTGTAATGACTCACGTAAATCTGAGCGGGGAGTATCAGGACCAATAGCATCATGAATCGTGCTACAAGCAGACAGTGCTAAACCCAATAAACTGGTAATAACCAGCCGAAAACCAATAGACATCCTTAACTCCAGCCATCCCTAACGTCATAACAATATTTGCTAATCATAACAACAAAGTATGATTATCACTAATGTAATGATGTCGTTACTGATTTATTTAATAAATACAGGCTACCCAGCAAATGTATGGACTGTTTAATCTTTTTTAACAAGTGACTCGATAGCTTCTACTAGACTGGCATCATCCGGCTCTACAGCACTTGGAAAGTGTTCTAACACATGGCCATCGGCATCGATAATGTATTTGTTAAAATTCCAGTCCGGTGCCTGACTTTGTTTGTTTATCTCCATGAAAATCGGGTTGGCACGCGGACCAGTGACATAGCTAGGTGCCACCATGGTGAAACTTACACCAAAGTTTTCTTTACAGATTCTGGCTGCCTCTTCTTCTGTCTTAGCTTCTTGATCAAAATCGTTACTGGCAAAACCAATAACAAACAGTCCTTTATCCTTATATTGCTCATGTAACTTTTCCAAACCACCAAATTGGCGAGTAAACCCACAATGACTGGCGGTATTTACCACCAATAAGACCTTGTCTTTAGCGATCTCACATAGATTTACGGTGTCATTTGAGTGCAGTTTCGGTAAATCGTAATCAAAATAAGCCGGACAATCTTTAGCATGAACCATAGATGAAAATGCCATTAATAATCCCAGCCACACATATTTTTTCATAATCTCTCTCCTGTTCATTCCAGCCTATTTTCTATATTCGTTATCAAAAAAATGTGATGACCATAATATAACTAGTCTTTTGATAAATTTGGAAATTTAAGACGTTGTTATCAATTAATGAAGCTGTTAAATTTATGTTAGGTATTTCACAATTTTACACAAGGGACGTGTTTTGGAAGCCAGATCATTATCAGAGTGTGGAGTCATCTCAGACTGGGGCATAGTTGAAGTCGAGGAAACCAAAGACAGGCATATTTTTGGTTTCTCCAGCCACTATAATTTCTATGTGATCACTCAAAAAATTATCGACTATCATTATGATGTGAAAACACGGCAAGGATCAGCCCTCACCGAATCAGGTATTCTCTACGCCTTAACCGGCAAACCCGTTTCCTACAGTCCCAACAAGCAGTTACAACTTCAGGAATTCATGGAAAAAAATAACTGTAAGTTAAAGCCTGTGAAAATTGAGCGATTTAATCTCTTTTACTTGAACGCCTTCTTTCAAAAGTTATTATCTATCAATCATTAAGTCTCTGAGACTATCATGCAGCTCACTGCAGTAGTGAAATATCGGCTTGAGTATCAATATCAATGAATATCGACGGCGTATCAATATTCACTGCCTGTACCAGTGTTTCATGAGCTTGGACTATTGTTTTAGCACCTACATCGCCAGTAAGTTGTATCAAATCATCTCGATATTGGTTGGAGAATGCGACTGGGTGCCCTCGTTTGCCATGATAAAAGGGAGCTGATATAGCCGCTCCCTGTTTTAACTCACTAACTAATAATTCCAGTATGTCGGATGTTATCATCGGCATATCTGCCAAACCAATTAACCATCCCTTTGCTTGCTGAGTGGCTTGAATCCCGGCGGCGAGTGAATGCCCCATTCCTAAACCGGACTTATCAGCTTTGATAAAGTTAACCCGGCCTGCCACGGATCGACATACTCCTAATAGCTCTTGGTTATTTATTGGCGTGACGAGGTGAATTTGCTCAAACACCTCTAACCATGGCGCTAAAGCATGCAATATCAGCGGCTGTCTCACACCTTTATATCCAACTTCCGTCAGCAGCTTATCTGCACCAAAGCGCGATGCTTTACCGGCAGCGAGAATAACCGCAGCAATCTCTGCCGTTTCCACCGTTAAACTATCACCTTATCAACGGATGACGTAAGTTGTGGTGTATGTATTCTGTCGCGACGAACGGCAATCAACTCAGCAGAAATCGCTACTGCGATCTCGGCAGGGGTTTTACTGCCTATCTGTAAACCAACCGGACCATGTAAGCGGTCTATTTCTTGTTGGGTGAGATCAAATAATTTCAGTCTTTCCCTGCGTTTATCATTATTGGTTTTGGCTCCTAAAGCACCAACATAAAACGCTGCTGATTTTAGGGCTTCCAACAATGCCATATCGTCTAACTTAGGATCATGTGTTAATGCCACCACCGCGGTATTCAGATCAGGCTGAAGGGACACTACCGCATCATCAGGCATCATGGTGAGTAAAGTGCTCTGTTCATGTTGCCAGGTTTCCTGCATTTCTGGTCTTGGATCGCAGACAAACACCTGGTAATCCAATGCCGTAGCCATATTTGCCAGATAGAATGACGTTTCCGCTGCACCAATAATTAATAGACGTAACCGTGGCCCGTATACAAAAGAGAGTGAGCCTTCCTGCTCGCTGACAACAGGTTCATGACTGATGGCGTGAGCGCATGTGACCTGTAACGAGTCTAACGTGACCTGTCTCTTTATTAACTTCTGAGACTCAATCGCCGTCACCACCGCTTCCAGCCAAGTCCTATCAAGTACAGGCTCAATCAATAATCTGAGCTGACCACCGCAAGGAAGTTTATACCGCAGCTGCTCTTCCTGATTAGCACCATAGATCTTAATCTCGGCAGATGAAGTTGAGAGCTGATGCTGTTTAACTAAAGACACCAGATCATCCTCTATGCAACCACCAGACACTGATCCAAGTAACAAACCATCGCTGCGTAGAGCACACATCGACCCCGGTTGGCGGGGGCTGGAACCATAGGTTCCCACCACCGTAATTAGCCAAACCTTATGCCCCTCTTGCTGCCAGCTCAATAGCTGTCTGAGCACATTCAGATCATGCCCGGTCATACGGCTATGACTCGAGCTGATAACGTATCGGTAACTCACGGATACGTTTACCGGTGGCATTAAAAATCGCATTACATATTGCCGGTGCGACCGGAGGCATGCCCGGCTCACCAACCCCACCTAATGGCTGATTAAAATCTTTTGCCGGTACTAGGTGAACATGGATTTCTTTCGGTGCAGCGTCCATGCGGGTCACCTGATAGCCATCAAAATTGTCCTGAACGGTGACACCATCTTTGAAGGTGATTTCACTTGTCATGGCTAAACTTGCGCCCATAACGCATGCCCCTTCAATCTGAGAGCGGATACGTTCAGGATTCACCTGTGGGCCACAATCAACAGCCACATCGATTCTCGGTATGCTGACCTCACCATCGTCATTAACAACGACCTCCACTACCGTCGCGACATACGTCACGAAACTATAGTGAACGGCTAAACCCTGTCCCGAACCTTTCGGCAAGGTTTTACCCCAATCCGCTTTTTCGGTGACCATATTAATGACGCCTTTCATACGCGCTGTATTGAGAGGGTATACCTCCGGTGACTCACCGTAATTCCAATCATCTTTTAATGACGCCGGATCAATTTCACGATCAGGACCGATCAATGACAGTAAAAAGTCTTTATGATCTTTTTTCTGCTGATGCGCCATCTCAGCGATAAATGACTGAATCGCAAAAGCATGCGGAATATTAGAGACGGAACGGTACCAACCAATACGAGTATGTGCAGCTGCTTCAGGATTTTCAATTTGAATATTCTTCACATCAAATGGAATATTCACAACACCCATGCTTAATTCCATCGGCATTTCATTTTTAGCATCTTTCGCAAAAGTAGAAGCGATAGTTGGTGCAACTGTGCGATGTAACCAGGCCGTTGCATTCCCACTTTCATCAAAACCAGCTTCTAAATGTTCGGCAGAAACGGTGTGGAAATAAGAGTGTTGAATATCATCTTCACGCGTCCATACCGTTTTAACAGCTTGCCCTCCTAAGGCTTTAGAAATTAAAGCGGCTTCGACAAGGTAATCAGGTTTTGATTTGCGGCCAAAACCACCACCAAGCAGAGTCACATTCACCTTAACTTGCTCAGGTTTTACTTCTAACCATTTTGCGACCGTATCGACACCCGCTTGTGGGTTTTGTGTAGCAGTCCAAATCTCACACACATTATCCACAATTCGTGCCGTTGCAGCTGGCGGCTCCATCGGGGCCTGAGCCAGGTGAGGAATATAATAATCCGCAGAGATGGTAGAACTCGCATTCGCTAATTCATTATAGGTTTCACCTTTACTACGAATGACTTTGCCACCTTTCTGTTTGGAAGAAGCCTGTAATGTTTCGCGGAACTTGGCTGAATCATATTCACGGTTAGGACCGGCATTCCACTCAACAGATAATTTTTTTCTGCCTTGAATGGCTGCCCAGGTATTTGAGGCAACTACCACAACCCCACCGAGCGGATTAAATACTGCAGGAGGCGGGCTGCTGGGTAAGGTTAAAACTTTGATCACACCCGGTACTTTCAATGTTTCAGTATCGTCATATGATTTCAGTGTATCGCCATAAGCAGGTGGATGAGCAATGACTGCATAGACCATGTCATCGAGGCGAACATCCATGCCATATGTGGTTTGTCCGGTGGCAATATCGAAACCATCGACTAGCTTATTATCTTTCTTGCCGATGTAATTAAATTCGTCTGCAGACTTATAAATCAGGTTTTGATTTTCAGGCACAGCCATTTCAGCTGCTTTTTGCGCCAACTCGCCAAAACCAAGCGTCTTACCTGTTTTAGCATGAGCAACCTGATGGTTTTTCGCTTTGACTTCTGAAACAGGAACGGCCCACATTGCCGCAGCGGCGGCCTCCAGCATCATTCTGGCTGCAGCACCGACATTACGCATTGGCATAAAGAAATGGCGCATACTACGTGAACCATCTGTGTTTTGGTTGCCGTAGCGCTTTTCATTACCATCGGCTTGAATCACTTTGACTCGCTGCCAATCAGCTTCCATTTCATCAGCAACGACCATCGGCAAGCTTGTTCTAACACCTTGGCCCATTTCAGAACGGTGAGCGACAATCGTCACGGTGCCATCTTCAGCGATGGAAACAAAGACCAAAGGATCATCAACCCAACCATTTGGCATGCCATCACGGCCATACTTTTGCTTTTCATCAGCGGCTAACAACTGAGCCGGCATACCCACCGCCAGAACAAGACCACTTAATGCGAAACCTTTAAGAATACTACGACGGCTAATGTTGGCTATTTGTGGAGCATTATTATCAGTCATTATTTACCCCCCTGCTGCGCTGCTTGTTTGATGGCTGCCCGAATACGTGTGTAGGTACCACAACGACAAATATTTCCACTCATCGCATTATCAATATCTTCATCTGTTGGGTTAGGATTATCGCGAAGCAGTGCTGTAGCAGCAACGATCTGTCCTGACTGACAATAACCGCACTGCGGTACATTGATTGACTGCCAAGCTTCTTGAACAGCCTGGCCGACTTTGTCCTCAGAGACCGCTTCTATGGTTGTGATTTTCTTGTTTTCAGCAGCACTGATCGGCGTAACACAAGAACGAATTGGCTGACCATCCAGCATCACAGTACAGGCACCACATAGCGCCTTACCACAGCCAAACTTTGTCCCCGTCATACCTAGGACATCTCTAAGTGTCCACAGAATGGGGGTATCTGTGGGGACATCAACCTGACGGCTTTCGCCATTAATTGTGAGTTTCATTTGAATAATCCTAATTCTGATACGAGTATGGTTAGTTAATTTCTTCTAACACAGCCACACATAGTTAGCTGGCTAATTATTATTTATTATACATGACTGTTGTTAACAGTATTAGTTCCTATCGATAAACTACTGTGATAAGCGTGATAGCGTCGTCAAGAAAAGGGTTCTCTATTTTTTTAGAGTTGTGGTAATTTTATGCCCTGATAAAAATGTAGGAGCATTTATGAAACCTTTCGCCGTCTTATTATCTATTTGTCTTGTCTTACTTCTGAGTGGTTGTAACACAATGGAAGGTGTTGGCAAGGACGTTGGTGCAGCAGGTGATGCCCTGGAAAAGAGTGCCAGTGATAACAAAGGATATTAATAAAAAAGCCTCAAATTACTGAGGCTTTTTTAGTAACTATTTAGCTTAAAAATTACGTTTCATCAAAATACTGCTTAAAAGCAGACTTGACGATCGTTCTCGCTTCCTGACTGTAGCCAAATATCACACCGGCAGCCAATGTCGTTGCCAGAGACTTTCCCGGATGTTTTTTAATTAAATCCGCAAGCACTGGATCGGAGAGTTTTTCCAGGATCATTTGTAACTCATCGGCTTGTTGAGAACCACTCGTTTGCCCCTCTCTATAACGCAAAGAGGCTTTTTCTGCTGGGCGATTCAATATTTTTGCTACTGCTAAAATCAGTAAGGCCAGCAAAAGGTAAGCAATGGCTGTTAACAGAGCAGCCAACTGTGGCTCAAAGTAGTCGTTAAGAGCGATGTAGGCTGCGACACCAGCAAAACCAAAAGCAAATAACCCCAGAATAATTGCCAGAGCATAAGCTAATGTGGTGATTTGTATTCTTGAAAACAGACTCATTGTTACCTTCTTATCCGCTAGGATGGGTAGCGTTATTTTCTATCCAGTACTTTACCGATCACCAGACCAATACCAAAAGCTACTGCCATACTAGTATAAGGATGCGCTTCAACTTCGCCTTGTGCTTTAGCTAGTGATTCCTTAGCTTGCTGTTGAGCTTGTTGAGCAGCGGCCTTAACTTTATCTTGGCCTTGCTGAGCATATTCTGATGTCAGATTTTTTAGCGTGCTGGTAACCTCTGCAAAATCTTTACGTAATGCATCCAGCTGTTCTTGTAATTCTTGATTTGTCGTTTGTGTAGCCATGTTTATCTCCTGTTGATTTGTTTAAAACGTATCGTCGAGACTATTTTCCGTGGCAACTATTTATCCGTTGCATCTTCAACTTCATCAGCTGAATCTTCAATGGCATCACCAGCATCGTCTGCGGCATCATCAATTGCATCACCGGCATCTTCAACCGTGTTATCAATTTTTTCACCCATTTCTTCTGCTGGACCATCGTTGTCACATGCTGCCAATAAGCCAACTCCGGCAAAAGCAAACATAATAAGTAATGCGCGGCAGATCATTGGAAAAGATTTTGATTCACTCATTGATTTCATACTTACATCTCCATTTAAAGTTAGGTGGAAAATATTGTTTACACCATGATGCTGACAAAAGTTATGCTGCATTTGTTCAACCATAGTGACATTAAAAGCAGTTCATAAGCAAAAAAGTATTTATCGGAAATACTCATTGTTTTGCTGTTTCTTAATCTAAGCTATCGTTGATTTATAATTATCGCCTTAACATATGTTAAAGACGACGCAATGAAATACACATATCGTATTCATTCCCATTCACTATAAAGGAAGATAGATATGTTAAGTTGGGCATTGACGTTTTTAATCATCGGTATTATTGCTGGTGCACTAGGTTTAAGTGGTGTTGCAGGTACTGCAACGAATATTGCTTGGATTCTATTTGTTATCGGTTTAGTGCTTGCTCTTATTTTCTTCATCACTGGTAGACGCCCCCCGATGTAGGCGTATATTCTCACGAAATACAGACATTCTTAATCGGTGATCACTTATTCAAGAAAGTCTCTTTTGAACTACATTATTTAAGTGAGTCTTCATGGAATCTGTTATCAGCGATGCAGACAGTTGTATTGTTCACCAGTTTGAAAAAATGGTTGAATTATCAGAGTCAGAAATAAACCTTCTTGCAGCTCTCGAAAGAGATGCTCGCAAGTTTGACTCTGGTGAGAGATTAGCCTTTGCTGGTGAGTACAGTGATCGTTTTTATACTCTGAGGTCTGGCTGGGCTTGTGCCATAAAAACCATGGCCGATGGTCAACGGCAAATTCTTGATATTTTCTTGCCAGGCCAGATTTTAGGTCTTCGGGAAATTGGTCTCAGTCATTCACTGACTGAGTTCAGGGCTTTAACACCCATTGAAGCCTGCCCGTTCCCAAAACAAAGATTGACAGAAATTTTTGAAAAGTCTCCACGGCTGACAGATTTATTCTTTCTGATCATGGCAAGAGAACAAGCGATGCTGATTGAAAGAATTGTCAATATCGGTAGACGAAATGCTGCTGAGCGTCTGGCTCATTTTATTGTCGAAATGAAGGTGAGACTAAATCAGCGTGCATGTGAATTTCATCTACCCATGAACCAGAGTGTTATTGGAGATACACTTGGTATTTCGTCAGTACACGTCAGTCGAACATTTAAACACCTACGTGATTTAGGTTTAATTGATAATAAAAACGGACAAATCGAAATTAACAATCTGGAAGGTTTAATTGACCTATCTGGTTTTGATAGAACCTACCTTGAAACCTATCCAGACTGGACCAGACTAACTAAACCCTCTAAACGAGGATACTAGGAGATAATTATGAAACTTACAGCTTTATTAATTCCATTAACCTTAACGCTATTTTTATCAGCCTGTAATACGATGGAAGGTGTTGGTAAAGATGTTGAGTCTGCTGGCGATGCTATAGAAGACTCGGCATCAGAAAATAAAAATTATTAATCGCCCTATCCTATTTGTTTTTTACTCTCAGCCCCTCAATTGGGGCTTTTTTTTGCTCAAAAGACTTGGGGCAAAAAAAGCTAGGTAAAAACCTAGCTTAACTAATTAGAAGGAGCAATAAACGTGAGAACTGAAACCAATCACCTCACAATCATGCTAACGTCAAGCTATCAAAAAAGTTAAATTCAAACACGGCAAAGTATGCGCTAGCTCACATTTTCTGATGATTTTTATGGTGCCAAGCGTTGTTTTATCCACTGATTATCAGCGCTTAGTTTATATGAAATGCGATCATGCAAGCGGCTTTGCCTGCCCTGCCAGAACTCCCAATAATCCGGCACCAACCTGTAACCACCCCAATGTTCTGGCCGAGGGGGCGTTAAGCCATACTTCAATGCATATTTGGCTGCTTGTTCTACAATCATTTTTCGATTATCAATCACCTGGCTTTGTGGCGAGGCCCAAGCACCAATCCGATGAGTCAGGGGTCTTGATGCATAATATCGATCCGACTCAACAGGTTCGAGCTTCTCAACCTTGCCCTCAATTCGAATAACGCGTTCTAACTCTGGCCAGAAGAACTGTAATGAAGCAAATGGATTAATGGCTAAATGATGCCCTTTCCGGCTCAGATAATTGGTAAACCACACCAGACCTTTTTCATCAAAGCCTTTAATCAATACTGGTCGACTTGATGGTCGCCCGTGCTCACCGACAGTCGCCAGCGTCATTGCATTGGCTTCATTAACGCCTTTATCTAAAGCCTCAGCTAACCACGCCTTAAACTGACTCAATGGCTCATCTGCACTCTTCTGCTCCTCAAGAGAGCCTTTTTGATAGCTGGTTCTAATATCTGACAAACCCAATTCATCATCCATAAGCACTCTCATACAAGAAATATATTCATACTCTGCCAACCGTTTGTTGGCTTCACAACTACATCTTACTTATAAATGATGATAATCAATATTGCGTGAATTATTTATCAAACATAGAGCAATAAAAAAGCCTTGATACCTGACTGGTAACAAGGCTTTGATTGTATTGGTGGGCCCACTAGGACTTGAACCTAGGACCAATGGATTATGAGTCCACTGCTCTAACCAACTGAGCTATAGGCCCTTTTGACTAGCTTACGAACCTTCTGAATCCAAGAAGCTTCGTAATTGATCAGAACGTGAAGGGTGGCGTAGTTTACGTAATGCTTTCGCTTCAATCTGACGAATACGTTCACGTGTTACATCAAACTGTTTGCCAACTTCTTCCAGCGTATGGTCGGTGTTCATATCAATACCAAAACGCATACGTAATACTTTTGCTTCTCTTTCTGTTAAGCCGTTTAACACGCCTTGAGTCGCTTCACGCAAGCCTTCTATTATCGCAGAATCTGAAGGTGAAATCACATTCACATCTTCAACAAAGTCACCTAAGTGCGAATCTTCGTCATCACCAATCGGTGTTTCCATCGAAATGGGTTCTTTAGAAATTTTCAGCACTTTACGTACTTTATCTTCTGGCATATCAACGCGTTCTGCCAATTCATCAGGAGTAGGTTCACGGCCCATTTCCTGTAGCATTTGGCGTGCAACACGGTTCAATTTGTTAATTGTTTCAATCATGTGCACAGGGATACGAATTGTACGAGCCTGATCCGCAATAGATCGGGTTATCGCCTGACGAATCCACCAGGTAGCATAGGTTGAAAACTTATAACCACGTTGATATTCAAACTTATCAACGGCTTTCATCAAACCGATGTTACCTTCCTGAATTAAGTCCAGGAATTGTAAACCGCGGTTAGTATATTTTTTCGCAATAGAAATAACCAGACGCAGATTCGCCTCAACCATTTCTTTCTTCGCACGACGAGCTTTTGCCTCTGCGATCGACATTTGACGTGAAATTTCTTTTATTTCAGAAATTGACATACCACGACTTTCTGCAATCTCAGCTAAAACTGACTGTGCAGCGATAATTTCATCATGATGTTTCTTGATGGTAGAAGAGTAATGTTTTTTCGCTCTGATATGTTTATCAGCCCAGTTAACATTACTTTCGTTGCCCTGGAATGAATCAATAAAGTCGCGGCGATTCATGCGGGCTTGTTCTACCACGATATCCATAATAATTCTTTCTTGATTACGGATTTCGTTGACGGTTTCGCTCATCAGGTCATTCAGGTAAGCCAATGTTTTTGGAGTAAGTTTAAACTCCATAAACTGTGCACTGGCTTGCTCACGTGATGCCTCAGCCTCTTCACCTTCTGCTTTCAGGTAGGCATTAAAGCTTTCTTTTAATGCTTCAAAGCGAACACGTGCTTCTTCAGGATCAATTTCGCCAGAGTCATCGTCATCACTGACATTATCTACAGAATCATCATCGTCATCATCTGAATCGCTATCAGAATCATCATCTGCGTCATCATCATCTGTATCACTCAGATCATCTTGTTCTTCCACGAGTTCTTCAGCAGAAACAAAGCCTTTTATCAGCTCGTTCAGACGCATTTCACCGGCTTCGACGGCGTCATACAACTCTAAAAAGGATGAAATACAGGCTGGATATGTCGAAAGCATCATCAAGCTTTCACGTAAGCCTGCTTCAATGCGTTTCGCAATGACAATTTCGCCTTCACGGGTCAGTAGTTCTACCGAGCCCATTTCGCGCATGTACATACGTACTGGATCAGTGGTTCGACCAAATTCGCCATCAGAGCTTGCTAGAACAGCAGCAGCTTCTTCATCTGAAACTTCGTCGTTTGACGAAACCGCTTCAGCAAGACGCTCCATTTCATCGGTATCCATGCCATCTTCATGGACCATAATACCGAGGTCACTGAACATGCTGACAATATCTTCGACCTGATCAGCATCTACCAAATCTTCCGGAAGATGATCATTAATCTCACCATAAGTGAGATAACCACGTTCTTTACCTAAGGCGATCAGTTCCTTAACGCGTGATTGTTGATCTTTCATGCAGCCCCTTTAACCCTGTGACGCTATATAGACGTGAACACTTCATTATACTGAAATGACAAATTTATTGCATCAAATTAACATAAACATTTAGCTCTGAGATAACCGTAATTCTGCTTTTTCAGCCTCAGTTAATTCACTGAGCGGCTTTGACTCGAGATAAATTCGTCGTTGTTGTTTTGCCTGTTTTTGCAGTTGCGAAAAAATACCGAGCAACTCGTACTTCAGTTCATCTGCCGATAGACTCAAACTTTGCAGCGCTAGTTTCTGAAGATGCGCACCATTTTCCCTGTTACGCCAACGTTCTAGAAGTGCCGCAGCAGTTAGATGGGGATGCTCATGAAGAGTTTCAAGCAATTCTTTAAGAATATTAACGCCAGGTAAATCAAGTGAACTAATTGACGATGTGTCATCAATTTCACGCGCCAGAATCGGATATTGCAAAAGAATGCTAATAGCCAGCCTGAGTGGCGTCATTGTCGCCATAGTTTGTTTTTTGGCTGGGCGTTGCTGTTTCTGTGCTGGTTTTTCAATATGACGATTTAGCGTTGCCATATTCGTCTGGCTCAATTCCGCTAGGCGTTGCTCCAGCATATCTCTGTAAACCCCCGCCGGAACATGTTTAAGATAAGGCTTTGCTATCTCGACAAGTCTTGCACGCCCATCCATTGATCCCAGCTCGACTTTCTCAGTTAGCCATGCAAAGAAAAAATCAGAATAATTTTGTGCGTGTAAGACTTCTGACTCAAATGCTTCAGCACCGTGTTTTCGTACCATACTATCGGGATCTTCACCATCTGGCAGGAACATAAACTTAAGTTGCTGATTACCTCCTAACATAGGAAGGGCATTTTCGGCCGCTCGCCAGGCCGCTTCTCTGCCTGCACGATCCCCATCAAAGCAAAAAACGACTTCGGGCGCTGTTCGAAGTAACTGTCGCAAGTGATCTGGGGTGGTAGCGGTACCTAATGTTGCAACAGAATTAGTTATGCCGTGTTCGGCTAATGCAATCACATCCATATAGCCTTCTACAATCAGTATGCGTTCGAGTTTACGATTTTGCTTTCTCGCTTGATAGAGACCGTATAACTCAGTGCCCTTATGGAAAATAGGTGTTTCCGGCGAGTTAAGGTATTTTGGCGTTGAGTCATCCAACACCCGACCACCAAAACCGATAACACGACCCCGTCTGTCGCGAATAGGAAACATCAATCGATGACGAAAACGGTCATAGGTCCGCCCAGCATCATTTTTGATTAACAGGCCCGTATCAAGAAGCTGTTTGACCAGTGTCTGAGATGAACCAAATGTCTTTAAAACATTATCCCAACCATCGGGAGCCATACCGATTCCAAAGGTCTCTATGGTGTTTTTGGATAAGCCTCTGGACTTTAAATAATCGACAAAAACCTGTCTGTCTGGATGTGTTTGTAATTGATGGACATAAAACTGACTGACCTTGTCCATCAGGTCATAAAGGTTTTTCTGCTGGGGTGATTGTGAAACATTTTGCGTGGTAGGTACGGTCATGCCAACCTGATCAGCCAATTCCTGAATAGCTTCAGGAAAGCTTAACTGATCATATTCCATCAGAAACCCTATCGCCGTGCCATGGGCTCCACAACCAAAGCAGTGATAGAACTGCTTATCCGGACTGACTGTAAACGAGGGGGTTTTTTCATTATGAAAAGGACAGCAGGCATGCAAATTCTTGCCTGCTTTCTTCAGTGCAACCCGGGTATCAATGATATCGACGATATCGACCCGGGCTAGCAACTCATCAATGAATTGTGGGGGTATTTGACCAGCCATATTAGTTATTATGGCTGAAATTTGCTGTAAATATTAACCATATCTTGATGAGATACGGCAGCGTGGCTGTTTTAATTGCTCAACGCTGATTTAACTTGTCCACTTACTGCGGCCATGTCAGCACGGCCTTGAATTTTTGGTCGCAACACATTCATGACTGCGCCCATGTCTTTAATGCTACTTGCACCCGCTTCATCAATGGCTGATTGAATAGCTTGCGCAATTTCTTCTTCAGAGAGTTGCTCAGGCATAAACTCTTCAATGACCACGAGTTCAGCCTTTTCGATATCCGCCAAATCCGCACGAGAAGCATTTTCGTATTGTTCTAATGCTTCACGACGTTGTTTGATCATTTTGGTCAGGATAACGACAATATCATCGTCAGAAAGGTCAACCCGGTTATCTACTTCAACTTGCTTGATGGCAGCTGAAATTTGACGTAACACTGCAAGACGTTCTTTGTCTTTGGCGCGCATCGCATCTTTGATGCTGTCTTGAATAGTAACTTTTAACGGGCTGGCTTCTGCAGGCATGATATTTAGTTTAGTCTCTGAATATAGCGATTTTAGTAAAGACGGATACGGCTTGCGTTTTCGCGAGACAGTTTCTTCTGGTGACGTTTTACGGCTGCGGCTGCGGCACGTTTACGTACAGTAGTTGGTTTTTCATAAGCTTCACGAGCACGGGCTTCAGCAACTGTGCCAGCTTTCTCACATGCACGTTTAAAACGACGTAGAGCGACGTCAAATGGTTCGTTCTCTTTTACTCTTACTGCAGGCATTCAAAAAACTCCCTAAACAATTCTTGTATGGAAACCCCTAATTGTACGAAATATTCACCAGAAAGCAAACAGTTAAATCACTTTATTTATAAAAAAGGGCATAATAGTCAGGTATTAATGCAGAAGCTTAGGAAAAAAATGCGTGTTTTAGGTATTGAATCTTCATGTGACGAAACCGGTGTCGCTATTTACGACACGGAAAAAGGGTTGCTCGCTCACCGCTTATTTAGTCAGATCGCTATGCATGCTGAGTATGGTGGTGTCGTGCCAGAACTGGCTTCCAGAGATCATATCCGTAAAACATTACCACTTGTTGAAGAAGTATTAAATGCTGCGTCCTTAACCACTGCAGACATTGATGCTGTCGCTTATACAGCAGGACCTGGCCTAGCTGGCGCTCTGTTAGTTGGCGCAGCAATCGGCCGCAGTTTAGCCTGGGCGTTAAATATTCCCGCTTTAGCCGTCAATCACATGGAAGGACATTTGCTGTCACCTTTACTGGAAGAACCTGCACCGGCTTTCCCCTTTGTCTCACTACTGGTGTCCGGCGGCCACACCCAATTGGTGGATGTAAAAGCTATTGGCCAGTACGAATTATTAGGTGAATCGATTGATGATGCGGTAGGTGAGGCTTTTGATAAAACAGCCAAACTTTTAGGCATGGATTATCCAGGCGGCCCATACCTTGCGGCCAAGGCAGAACAAGGTGTCGCCGATCGTTTTGTGTTTCCTCGGCCTATGACTAATCGTCCCGGTTTGGACTTCAGCTTTAGTGGCTTAAAAACATTTGCGATGAATACCTGGATGGAAACAGAGCAATCCGATCAAGATAAAGCCGATATTGCACTGGCTTTTCAAACTGCGGTGGTTGAAACACTGGCAATCAAATGTAAAAGAGCATTGAAACAGACCGGACACAAGCGATTAGTTGTCGCCGGTGGGGTAAGTGCAAATAAAGCATTACGCCAAAAATTAGATTCAATGAAAGGCGTTGACGTTTTTTATCCTCGGCAACAATTTTGCAGTGACAATGGCGCCATGATTGCTTTTGCTGGTGCCATGCGCCATCAAGCAATGAAACATCAGGAAATACCGAGCTTCACTGTCAGACCGCGCTGGCCACTTAACGAACTCAGCCCACCCTAGCTTTAGCCAGACTTTGACTCTTCCTTAGCCAGTAGGCGACGGATATTACCGTGATGACGGGCAATTAATAACAAGGCAGTCAGTAGAATAATCCAACGCGCATTGACACTATCGATAAGCCACAAACTATAAACCGGGGTAAGGGCAGCAGCCACTAAGGCAGATAGAGACGATATACGTGTTACAGCAAACACCACTAACCAAGTGACTAATCCTGCTGCGGCCAGTAGCGGTGAGAGGGCGATAAAGCCACCCAATGCGGTAGCGACCCCTTTGCCACCTTTAAATTCAAAAAAGATCGGAAACAGGTGACCTAAAAAGGCGGCAAATGCTGTTGCGGCGACCCACACCATATCAAGGCCGATGGCATGTGCAATTGCTACCGGGATGACGCCTTTCAAAACATCAAACAGCAAGACAGTTGCTGCCAGTTTTTTACCGCCAAATCGCAGAACGTTAGTTGCACCTGGATTACCTGAGCCCTGAGTTCGTGGGTCCGGCAAGCCTGCCAGCTTACATAAAATGATCGCACTCGATAATGAGCCAAAAAGATAAGCGACCACCAATAAAATGACGGGTAAGGCATAAGTCTCAAGCATGATATGATGCTACCTTTTAAAAACGTTGCGACATTATAGGTCGCGAATCAATGATTGCCACCCTTTGACAGATCGAGACATGGATAAAATTTTTCTTAACGACCTTAAAATCGACACCATTATTGGTATTTACGACTGGGAAAGACACACACAACAAACCCTGACTTTTGATCTCGAAATGGACTGGGATATTCGTCAAGCTGCGGAAACAGACCATATCAGCAACACACTGGACTATGGTGCTATTGCCCAAAAAATAGTTAATTTTGTTAAGGCCAGTGACTATCAGCTTATTGAAACACTGGCTGAAGATCTCGCCCAAATGTTACTCAATGAGTTCTCCATTCCCAAACTCAAACTGACGCTGAGTAAGCCCGTCGCCTTACACGGTCAAAATACGGCTCGAATTGTGATTGAACGTAGCAAATGATGCATAAGGAAAGACACGGCTACCTACTTGGACTGGGCTGCAATATCGATCCGTTTGAAAACTTTTCAAGCATGGTCGCTCTGTTGCTAGCGCATTTTGAGCGTTTTGATATCAGCCGGATTTTGCATATTCCGCCGGTAGGCATGAATAGCCAGCACTTTTTCCTGAACGCCGTCGCTTTTATTGAGACGGATATGCCACAAGACAATCTGAAAGACATCTGTAACGCGATAGAGATGAGACTAGGCCGTGATCGTGAAGATCCTGACCGTAAACACAAAGATCGGCCAGCGGATCTGGATATTCTGTGCTCTCTTACGGTGCCTGACGGTCTGAATACCCCGGCTCGGGAAGTCACAGATGAATATTTTCTGTATCCCTTAATTGATGAATTGTTTAAATTTTTAAGTGATCAACCACTTAACAGCCAAATACAAAATGGCACCAAAATCCAGGTGGGATCTTTATCGTTTGGAGAGTCGGCGACCACCATCCACCGCAATTGAGACACCGGTCAGGAAAGGATTGTCTAACAAACTTTTGACGGCCAGGAAAACAGGCTCTGCACCACCTTCACGTGCTAGTGGTGTTTCAGACATCATCTGCTGACGAACCTCATCAGAATGTGACTCGGTGAACAAGACAGGGCCGGGAGCAACGGCATTGACCTTGATTGCTGGTGCATATTTTTTTGCCAACACCAGCATCATATTATGCAGGCCAGCCTTGGTGGTGCCATAAATATCAAATCGCGGTGTTGGGTTCTCAACATTGATATCGGTGATATGCACAATATCCGCCGGTTTGTCAGCGTCTCCTTTCAGCTTGTTTTTGAGTCCTTCATTAATCAAAAATGGTGCCATCATATGTACATAAAAAAATTGTTCATACTGCTGAGCAGCTTTTTCTAGATCATCATCTGTCGGCGAAAATGAAGAGGCATTATGAATAATCGCTTTTATTGATTCACAACGTTGTTGGCAATCCTCAATAAACGCCATGATAGCTTGTTTGGAGTTAAAGTCTGCCTGAATGGTATGAATACCCATTTCACGCATTTCTTGGACACCATCAGTCTCGGTACGGTAATGTGCAAGCACATTACATCCTTGTTCATGGAATCGCTTAGCCATATGCAAACCGACTCGACGACTGGTGCCTGTCACCAATACAACCTGATGCAATTGCTACTCCTCAACGATGAATAATAAACACACATTATCGACTGTTTCGCCTGAAGCGCAACAACACAGTGATGCTTTAAAAAAATTGATCAAAAAGCAAATACAGTCTGAAGGTGGCTCAATCAGTTTTGCCAAGTATATGCATGCCTGTTTGTACGCGCCAGGTTATGGTTATTACAGTGCTGGCAGCCATAAAATTGGCGAGCAGGGCGATTTCACCACCGCCCCTGAAATCAGCTCTTTTTTTGGTTATAGCATCGCCAACCATATCATCGATGTCTTTGCCCAGAAAACCCAAAAACATATTCTTGAATTTGGTGCTGGCAGTGGGCAACTCGCCATAGACATCATGACCTATCTGGAAAAAAGCCATGAGCTGCCTGAGTTTTATTACATTCTGGAAATCAGTGCTGATTTACGCCAACGCCAGCAACAGTATATTCGACAACTTTTACCCGAACACATAGATCGGTTTGTTTGGTTAGATGAATTACCTGAACAGTTTGAAGGTGTCATTCTAGCCAATGAAGTATGTGATGCCATGCCCGTTAACCTCATCAAAATAAAAGATCATCAGCTATATGAACGTCATGTATGTCTAAACAATAACTATTTTGCCTGGCGAGATATGCCTGTGACTGATGATGAACTCAAGCAGCAGAGCACTCGCCTTCAAACACATATTTCAACAGATATTTACGAAACCGAAATCCATTTAGCCACACAGCAATGGTTACGTACAGTTGCCCAGTCACTAAAAAAAGGCGCTTTTTTCATAATTGATTATGGCTATAGCTTTAACACGTTTTATAACGACGAAAGAAAGCAGGGGACCTTATGCTGCTACTATCGCCATCAGCTGAATGATGATCCCTTTTATTTGCCTGGTTTGCAGGACATTACCGCTCACACGGAATTCACCACACTGGCAGATATCGCCTTTGAACAAGGGCTTCATGTGGCGGGGTTCCATGAGCAAAGCGACTTTCTGATGGCAGGCGGCATTACCGATATTGCTGCAGCGTTTCACACCGACATGCCTTCTGCTGACTGGTTACAACAGAGTGCAGGATTGAAGCAGTTATTAATGCCAAGCCAGATGGGCCAGCAGTTTAAAGTGTTGAGTCTAACTAAAAACCTTGAATTGTTAGCGCGGCTTTCAATAAACGACCGCCGCTATCAACTCTGAATGACAGCAACAAAAAAGGGGCTGAAAGCCCCTTTAATGTTTGAATAAATGCCTGGAATTATTTCTTCAACGCTTCCAGTTCTTTTTGTAATTTATCCATTTTTTCGCTCATATCAAATAAGACTTCTTTGATATTTGCCATGTCATCACGAAGATTGCTGGTTTCTTGCTTATTACGTGCAATATCTTCTTTCAACTCAGGACTGATAAGCGCATCTTTTGAATCAGCTTGACGTTCAGCAATGGTTTGTAAAACCGTCGGAATATCAATCTCAATCCAGTCTGTTCTCTCTTTACCTGTTTCAGGATCAATGTGATACGACATACCATTATCAAGCGCCACTCTTACAGCGGGTTCAGAATCAAACTTTCTGGTACCCGGTAACAGTGGGTTAACGCGGCGGTCAATTTCCTGACCGGTGTATTGGTCTTTGTCACGATAATCTTCGTGTAACAAACCGAAGATAATGTTCAAGCGACCACCACTCATGAAAACACGACCGCTATCACTTTGACGCTCTTTGGCAATCATGCCCTGATGCACACCCAATGTAACGAAGGTAACATCTTCATTTGGCTGAGCACGGCCTAAACCATTCGCTAAACCATTACTTAGAATCTGTAACTCTGCAGGTGAAAATAGCGGATTTTGACGCTGATTAAACAACACCTTTTCATTCACATAAAGCGATTCTAAAACTGAACGCATCGTGTCTGGTGAAATTGAGTAGGGGTGATCATTTGCCACACCCGGAACATCGCGATCAACAATTTTGACGTACTGCAAACCTGTTTCAAATAAGGTTTTACCTTCTGTAGAAATTTCTACATCATCAGACTTTTTCAGTGGGTTACCACAACCACTCAGCCCCAGGCTCAGGGCTAAAGCAACGGTCACTGCCGTGCTGTACTTCACAATGCCTCGCATAGATTCTTCCTCGTTTTAGTTAACCCGTTTAATTAACGGGAGGTGTGAGTTCTGCTTTTTGTTCCCTGCATAATAATGCCTGAACGGATTCTCGTGGATCGTACCCTTCAAACAAAATTTTGCATACTTGCTCCACAATGGGCATTTCAATGTCAGCCTGATGGGCTCTCAACATGACTTCACGTGCAGCATGCATTCCTTCTACTGTTTTACCGACAAACTTAACAGCATCATCAACGCTGAGTCCGCGTCCAATCACCAAACCTAATTGACGATTGCGACTTTGATCATCGGTGCAGGTTAAAATCAAATCACCAATACCAGACAAGCCGAACAAGGTTTCAGTTTCCGCACCCAGTGCTGCCGCTAAGCGTCTTATTTCGGCCATACCCCGCGTAATCAATGCAGCCCGGGCATTCGCTCCATAGCCTAAACCATCAGAAATACCCGCACTAATCGCCAACACATTTTTGACTGTGCCGCCAATCTGCACACCTAACACATCATAAGTTGTGTAGACACGCAGTGTTGGGCTATGAAACAAACCCGCCAGTTGTTTGGCAAAATCACCATCTTCCGATGCTACTGTAAATGCCGTCGGTAAATTAGCCGCGACTTCTGCGGCAAATGAAGGGCCGGAAATCACCGCTAATGGGTGACTTTCACCCAAGACTGAACGAGCCACATCATAAAGCAGCTCACCGGTATCAGGAGCCAAACCTTTTGTTGCCCAACTCACGGGCGTTGTAGCTGCAAGTTCTGGCTTTATCATTTGCAAGCTTTCTACAAAGGCTTTACTGGGAACTGAAATCAACACATGACCACAATTTTGTAGGGCTTTATGCACATCATCCACTACCGATAAAGCATCAGGGAACGCTATACCAGGCAAGTATTTCGCATTTTCACGCGATGTTTGCATCTCTGCGCAATGTAGTTTGTCTCTTCCCCATAACCATGTCTCATGACCATTTCTGGCCATCGCCATGGCAAGCGCAGTTCCCCACGCCCCAGCGCCCAACACCAGTGTTGGTAATAAATTGGCTTGTTCAGACACCGCCGTTTCCTGGATATTAATGCGTCGTTTTTGCTCTTGCTTCTTGAGCTTGTCTCTCAACTTGCTCTTTTTGATGGAGATACATCGCATCAAAATTGACGGGGGCCAATACAAGTTGCGGGAAGCCGCCTTTAGTCACCAGATCAGACACCACTTCTCTGACAAATGGGAAAAGCGTATTGGGGCAGTAACTACCGACTAACGGTCCCATTTCTTCGGTGGTATAGCCCGTTAGCGTAAAAATACCAGCCTGTTTTACTTCGACTAGAAAGGCGGTTTTATCGCCTACTTTTGCGGTGACGGTAACAGATAACACGATTTCATGTGTGTCATCGTCGATACGGTTATATTCATTGCCTAACTGTAAATCCAGTTGTGGACGCCACTCATCACGAAAAATTTCAGGTGAGTTAGGTGATTCAAAAGACACATCTTTTGTGTAAATTTTTTGGATCACAAAACGTGGTTTTTGTTGTTCTTCACCTGTTGCTGTGTTTTCTTCAGCCATCTCTATTCCTTCTTGTTTTAAGATTGCGCCAGGAGACTATCTAGTTCTTTAGTGCGATCAATCGCAACTAAATCAGTGTAGCCACCTATGGCTTTATTATTGATAAATATCTGCGGCACGGTTCTTTGCTGGCTCTTTTTCATCATCTCTTCTCTTTTTGAAGGATCCAGATCCACACGAATTTCGTCGTATTTCACGCCTTTACGCTCCAGCAACTGTTTTGCCATTACACAGTAAGGACAGTG
The DNA here is from genome assembly GCF_056859315.1 of Methylophaga sp. F-2. Classification (NCBI taxonomy): domain Bacteria; kingdom Pseudomonadati; phylum Pseudomonadota; class Gammaproteobacteria; order Thiotrichales; family Piscirickettsiaceae; genus Methylophaga; species Methylophaga sp. F-2. The sequence goes on along the minus strand of NZ_JBSXOF010000015.1, from coordinate 172,414 downwards.
AGCAGAAGAATAAACAATTACTTTAGCCACAATATAACCCTGCCATTTTGTTTTGATTAACTAAACAGAGGCAATTTAGCCTCTTTCCATCCATTAATGCCACCAGTCATTACATAAACTTCTTCAAAGTCATTTGATTTTAACTTTTTGGCGGCATTCCGTGCACGCTGACCACTAGCGCAGACAATTACCAGAGGTTGCGATTTATTTTTTAACTTTTTAATTTCTTCGTCTAATTTGGATAACGGAAGATTGACCGAGTCAGTAATATGCTCTTTCTCGAATTCATCTGCTTCCCGGACATCAACAAATTTTCCTTTGTACTGATTGACCAGTCTGACCGACTGATTAGCGTCTAATGGCTGTAATCCGGTTAGTTTACGATTAATCGCATCAGAAAAAACTAACCAAGCCAATACAACCCATGCTGCACTCAATATCCAATGATTAACGATGAACTCACCCAAATTTTCCATAGCAACCCTTAAAACTGTCTTAAAATCAGATTAATTTTTTGCAGAACAGAATACTTCACGCATCATCTCAATCAGTCTGAGAGTACGCTCATCATTCACACGGTAATAAATACGATTAGCATCACGGCGTGACATAAGAATGTCTTTTTCACGTAACTTTGCCAAATGCTGTGATACGTTACTTTGTGTGGTGCCAACCTGCTCAACGATATCCTGAACGGATAACTCATGCTCACCAATCGCGCACAGAATCTTGAGCCGTAATGGATGAGACATCGCTTTCAGTGCAAATGCAGCACGTTCGATATCGTTATCAATCGCGATAGAATCTATGTTTAAAGCTTGTGCCACAATTTTGTCCGTCAGTACCTGTGACTGTATTTCATCACAAAACACCATATAATACACGGCATCAATTCTTAATGACATACAAGACAAGGGATAGTCAGCAGATAGCCCGACTACTTTTCGTTTTAAGGACTTATCAATGACGCAAACACACAGACCTCTGGCGCTCATCATCTTTGATGGATGGGGCTACAGTGAATCCGCAGAAAATAATGCCATTCTTGCAGCAAATACACCGAATTGGGACCGTATGTGGGCAACATATCCACACACGCTGATTAATGCATCAGGTGAAGGTGTTGGTTTACCGGGTGATCAAATGGGTAACTCTGAAGTCGGCCATTTGAATTTAGGTGCTGGCCGGGTTGTGTATCAGGAGTTTACACGTATCAGTCTGGCCATCAGAAATGGTGAGTTTTTCGATAATCGTGTGCTGATTGACGCGGTTGATAAAGCAAAAAAAACCGATAGTGCTGTGCATATCTTCGGTTTATTATCCGACGGTGGTGTACACAGCCATGAACAACATATTCACGCCATGGTCGAACTAGCCGCCAGACAAGGCGCCAAACAAGTCTATGTTCATGCCTTTTTAGATGGTCGTGATACCCCACCTAAAAGTGCTGAAGCGGCGATTGAGAAACTAGAAGAAAGCTTCAAAAAATCAGGAACAGGTCAACTTGCTACCATCATCGGTCGTTTTTATGCGATGGATAGAGACAACCGATGGAATCGAGTTGAAGAAGCCTATCAGCTCATCACCGAAGGTAAAGGCCAATATCATGCTGACACAGCGATTGAAGGTCTACGTGCAGCATATGAACGCGAAGAAACCGATGAGTTTGTTAAAGCGACCACGATTGGCACACCGGTAAAAGTGAATGACGGTGACAGCATTGTCTTTATGAACTTCCGTTCTGACCGGGCTCGTGAGCTGACGGAATGTTTCATCAATCCTGAATTTTCCGGTTTTGCTTTACCAAGAAAAATTCAGCTTGCTGACTTTGTGACATTAACCGAATACAAAAAAGACTTCACTGCGCCTATCGCCTTCCCAACAGAAAAATTACATAACATTCTGGGTGAATACTTATCTGCCCATGGCAAGACTCAGCTACGTATTGCTGAAACTGAGAAATATGCGCATGTGACCTTTTTCTTTAATGGCGGTCAGGATACCCCGTATGAAGGTGAGGACCGTATTCTGATCCCATCGCCTAAAGTTGATACCTATGATCAACAACCAGAGATGAATGCCCCAGAAGTCACAGACAAACTTGTCGAAGCGATCAATAGTGCAAAATACGATGTCATCATTTGTAACTTCGCGAATGCCGATATGGTAGGCCACACCGGTAATTTTGACGCAGCCGTGAAAGCCATCGAAACTCTGGACGTCAGTCTGGGGAGAATTTGGACAGCTATTGAAAAAGTGGGCGGCGAAATGCTGGTGACAGCAGATCATGGCAATGCCGAGCGTATGGTCAATCATGAAACTGGACAGCCTCATACTGCACATACCAATAATGTCGTGCCATTATTATTTGCCGGTCGCGAGGCTCATTGTGTCGATGGGGGGACTTTGTCAGACATTGCACCAACCATGTTGTCATTAATGGGGCTCACCATTCCAGACGAAATGGGTAAAAAACTCTTAGTAATAGCCCAATAAGCCTTTCAAGTGACGTTGAGAATACTACTGGCATGCTTAAGCCTGCTGCTCTGTTTCAGTGTTCATGCTGAAACAGATTCAGCATCGCGCCTGGACGATGTTCGCAAAGAAATAAAATCACTGAATAGTGATCTGTCAGAAAAAAAAGCAGACCGGCAGGCGCTTCTAGATCAGTTAAAAACACAAAGCCGACAAGTCTCTGAACTGAACAAACAGCTTCGAAAACTTGAAGCGCAGATTAACGGTAAACATAAAGAGGTAGAAGCGCTACGTCAAAAGATGGGCATCAAAGAAAAAGAGCAAAAACAGCAGCTTGATGCTTTATATAGCCAAATACGTTCTGCTTTTGTTCATTCAGAACCCAGTTATCTGGAGCTATTGTTAAACCAGAAAGATGTGTCTACCCTTAGTCGAGGAAGCACCTATTTTCGCTACTTCCATCAGGCAAGGCAGCAGGAACTGGAAAATATTCATCAACTATTGGTGAAACTCAACGACGAGCAACGCGATGTTTTACTTGCACAGCAATCTTTAGAGAATATGCTGACGGAGCAGCGTTCAAAACAGGCTCAACTTGAACAACAAACCAAACAAAGGAAAGCCACGTTAGCTGCGCTGGATAACACCATATCGACACAAGACAGTCGTCTGGCGTCTCTGAAAGATGAAGAGCGGAATCTGCAGCAATTGCTGGATTCACTTAGCAAAAAATCAGCGCCAACAGCTCCGGTAGCGAAGCCTAACAATAATTCAACACCTGTGAAACCAAACACACCTTTTCCACGTCTGACAGGTAAACTAACATGGCCTGTTAATGGAAAATTACTTGCCCGCTATGGCAGCTCGAGAAATCTTGGTAAACTCAAATGGCAAGGTATCGTCATTGCGTCACCAACTGGAAACGATGTCAAAGCCACAGCAGCAGGTCGAGTTGTTTTTGCTGATTGGTTGAGAGGGTTTGGTCTATTAATCATCATTGATCATGGTGATCAATATATGACTCTTTATGGCAATAATGAATCATTACTTAGAGATGTCGGTGAGTATGTCAAAGCCGGCGACGTTATAGCACAATCTGGCGAACAAGGAATTCGTGGCCTATCCGGCCTTTATTTTGAAATTCGTCATCGAGGCAGCCCAACAAATCCACTAAAATGGTTGGGGAAACAAGGCTGACAAGTCTTATCGATTAAGGAAGGAATATGAGTTTTTTTAAACGTGATTTCGGCTTAATTACCAGCGGTGTAATTTTAGGTGCCACCCTCGTATTTGGCCAAATGGTTTTTGCTGACAAGGAAGCAACAAAACCGGACCTACCTCTTGAAGACTTACGTACTTTTTCAGAGATTTTTGGCAGGATTAAAAGTAGTTATGTAGAACCTGTTGAAGATAAACAGTTACTGGAAAATGCTATCCGCGGCATGCTTTCCGGTCTGGATCCTCACTCAACCTATCTCGATAAAGAACAGTTCAAAGAACTGCGTGAAGGTACCTCTGGCGAATTTGGTGGACTGGGTATTGAAGTCAGTATGGAAGATGGCTTTGTTAAGGTCGTCACACCAATTGACGATACGCCTGCTGCAAAAGCCGGTATCAAACCGGGTGATCTGATTATTCGTCTTGATGACACGCCTGTAAAAGGAATGACCCTGAATGATGCAGTGGATATCATGCGTGGCAAACCAGGCACTGACCTTATGCTAACCATCATTCGTGAAGGTGAAGATACACCACTCAAAATTAATGTCACTCGCGCCATCATCAAAGTCGAGAGTGTTAAGAAAAAAATGCTGGAACCGGGTTACGCCTATGTTCGTATTTCAACATTTCAGTCACGAACTGGCGAAAGCTTAAGAGAAGCGATCTCTGAACTGAAAAAAGAAAATGATGGCAAACTAAACGGACTGGTCCTAGATCTACGCAACAATCCTGGTGGTGTATTAGATGCCGCGGTTGAAGTCTCTGATGCCTTCATTGAAAAAGGGCTCATTGTTTACACTGAAGGCCGTATTCCAGATTCTGATCAGAAATTCCACGCCACTCCTGACGATATGCTGAAAGGTGCTCCCTTAGTTGTATTGGTTAATGGTGGTTCTGCATCTGCTTCGGAAATTGTAGCTGGTGCCTTACAAGATCATGATCGTGCGGTCATTATGGGTACAAAAACCTTTGGTAAAGGCTCTGTGCAGACTGTCATGCCTCTCACTAATGACACTGCTGTTAAGATGACAACAGCTCGTTATTACACACCTTCAGGCCGTTCTATTCAGGCAGAAGGTATTGTTCCGGATATCGAACTAAAACCAGTGCATATTTCTGCGATTGAAGACGCAGAATTTACTCCGCTAAGAGAACGTGATCTGGCTCATCATCTGGTCAATGGTGACGAAGAAGAAAAAACCAATGCTGAACAGAACCAAGCGGATAAAGAGAAAGAGCAACCTCTTGAAGTCTCTGATTATGCATTATCACAAGCACTGAATTTGTTAAAAGGAATGACCATCCTTAAAAAATAAAGGATAGCTTATGTCAACTGTATTGGTTCCTCTCGCCGAAGGCTTTGAAGAAATTGAAGCGGTCACCGTTATCGACTTACTGAGGAGAGCAGGGATCAATGTGGTGACAGCCAGCCTGACCCAGCGTCATCAGGTCACCGGCAGCAGACAAGTGGTATTATCTGCTGATAGCCTGATAGATGATGTCAAAGAAGCGACGTTTGATATGATTGTTCTGCCCGGCGGTCAGCCCGGCACGAACAATCTCAATAGCGATGCTCGTATCGCGACCTTATTACAAAATCAGTTAAATGCTAATAAATATATTGCAGCAATTTGTGCTGCACCTTTGGTATTAGCGAATGCAAAGATCCTTAATCAACACCGTGCTACCTGTTATCCAGGCGTATTGAAGCAAGAAGATTGGCCTGAGATATCACTCATTGATCAAACTGTTGTCATCGATGACAGAATAATTACTTCAAAAGGACCAGGTACCGCCATGGATTTTGCATTAAGCATTATTGAAATTCTGACAACCCAACAAACACGTAACCAAGTCGAAAATGACTTGGTAAGAAACTAAGCCTATGGCCTTACTTACAGCTAACGATTTATCTATTCTGCTGGTTGAACCTTCATCCATGCAGCTCAAGCTCATCATGCGTCATCTGAATGAAGAGGGTGTTCATAAAATTGATGGCGTCAGTAGCGGTAAAGAAGCATTAGCGCTGATTAGTAAATACCCTCCTGATCTGGTGATTACAGCCATGTATCTACCGGATATGACGGCCAATGAGCTTATTGAAACGGTGTTAAAAGACCATCCGGAGCTCAATCTGTCATATATGCTGATTTCCAGTGAAAAAGGGCATGCAGCACTGGAACCTGTTCGTCAGGCTGGGGTGATTGCTATCCTGCCCAAACCCTTCGATCATAAAGACTTACAACGGGCTATAAGGGCCACGTTAGACATCATTGATCCAGAAGAAATTACGCTGGAAAGCTATGATGTCAGTGAGCTGAACTTATTGGTTGTTGACGATAGTCTGACTTCACGTAATCACATTATGCGTATTTTCAGCACGATGGGGATTCAGCATATTGATGATGCTGAAAATGGTCGTAAAGCTTTGGATAAAATTAACGACAATCACTATGACCTGATTGTCACCGATCTGAATATGCCTGAAATGGATGGTCACGAGTTGGTTCAGTACATCAGAAATGATATGGGTAATGACGCCATTCCAATCATGATCTTAACCACAGAAAATAATGAAGCCCGACTTGGTCAGGTCGAACAGGCAGGTGTCTCAGCCATTCTCAACAAGCCTTTTGAACCTAACACCATCCGTGAGATGTTATTTCGTCTGCTTGATTCCTAAAGCACCTTTTTTCTGTCCCATTTCTAAAAATGTTGCCATATAGGGCACCGTCTGTTCACCCACCCGCATCGCTGCAAATAAGGTTTTCATCACACCATGCTGTCCTAGTCTAACGATAGAAGCAGGAATTTCCTGGCAATATTGTTTAGCCAACCAATCAGGTAACACGGTCACACCACGGTTCAGGCTCGCCATTTGTACCATGATATCTAAAGATTCCATCGTTTTATGTTGTGGTTTTACATTGGCAGGCAGTAAGAACTGAGTATAAATATCTAAGCGTTCATGCGGCACGGGAAAAGTCATCAATAACTCTGATTCCAATGCCTCTGCTTCTATATAATCCAGTCCAGAAAATGAGTGAGTACTTGCTACCAACAACACCATTTCATACTCGAATAATGGCGCATAGAATAAATCTTTGTGTGTCACTTTATCCGGTGTTACCAAACAATCTATGTGATGATTTAATAGTCCTTCCAAACCGGAAAACTGGAATTTATGAACAATATCTACATCCATTTTCGGCATCGCGATCAGATAGTCCGTTAATATTGCTTTTAGCCACTGATAGCATGGGTGACACTCCACCCCCACCTTTAACACCCCTTGCTTACCATCAGCCAGAGCCTGCATTGTATTTTCTGCCTGCTCAAAAACAGGTAATACCTGCCTTGCCGTTTTTAATAAAAGTTGGCCAGCCTGGGTGAGCCTCAATTTTCTTCCCTGTCTCTCCCAAAGACGAACCTCTAACTTCTGCTCAAGATAACGAATCTGATGAGTTAATGCCGGCTGAGTGACATATAAGGCGTTTGCAGCCGCCGTTAGACTGCCATGCTCTGCCAAAGCCTGAATAATTTTTAAATGCGTACGCTCAATCATGTATGAAATATTCTTATAGGTTAAGAAATAATTATCATTATTCCTTATCTCTTATCAACTTTACAATGGCCCACGATTTGTAAAGGAACATAACATGGTAAAAACACATAACCTGGGCTTCCCACGTATAGGGAAGAAACGAGAATTAAAATTTGCTCTAGAAGCCTACTGGCGTGGTGAAACATCGCTTATTGATCTGGAACAGCAAGCCACTGAATTAAGAAAAAAACACTGGAATAGCCAAAAAAAGCTGGATTTTAGTCCTGTAGGCGACTTTTCATTTTATGATCATGTGCTAGACACCAGCTTACTGGTAGGTAACTTGCCTCGACGCGCTCGTAGTGGACTGTCTGAACTGGATCAATACTTTCAAGCCGCCAGAGGTCAAACCAGCAAAGCCGTTGAACAAACGTCTGTAGCAGCAGCTGAAATGACTAAATGGTTTGACACAAATTATCATTATCTGGTCCCGGAATTCGACGCAGACACCACATTTGAACTTCATGCTGAGCGCTATCTGTCTTACGTAAGAGAAGCAACGCAGCAAGGCGTCAATGCCAAACCCGTTATTCTCGGCCCCGTCAGCTACCTTTGGCTAGGTAAAAGCAAGGATGACAGCAACAAACTTGACCTGCTACCTAAACTCTTGCCCGTATACGAAGCTTTGTTAAACCTGTTAGCAAAAGAAGGTATTGAGTGGGTACAAATCGATGAAGCCATCCTTGTTACGGAACTGGATAAGGACTGGCAGCATGCACTAAACCAGGCCTTCTTTGCTTTAAACAAAACACCGGTTAAATTACTGCTGACCACTTATTTTGGCAGTCTGAAAGAAAACCTGCAGTTGGCCTGTGAATTACCCACAGCAGGGCTGCATATTGATGCCATTAATGCTCGAGATGAAGTCATTAAGGTAGTCGACTGGTTACCACCACATAAAGTGTTATCTATCGGCATAATCAATGGAAGAAATATCTGGAAGACCGACCTTAACGCAACGCTGGATTGGCTCGAACCTGTTTATATACGTCTTAAGCAACGTCTCTGGTTGGCGCCATCCTGTTCGTTATTGCATGTTCCTGTCGACTTAAACAGCGAAACGGATATCGATACTGAAGTAAAAGATTGGCTGGCATTTGCTGAGCAAAAGCTCGATGAACTGGCTATTGTCGCCACCGCGCTGAATGAAGGCCGTAAGGCCGTTGCAGCAGAACTAACCGAAAATGCTAACGCGATTGCGCATCGACAAAACTCCACGCGAGTTCACCGTAGTGACATTCAACAGCGTCTGCAATCAGTTACCGATGCCATGGCAAATCGCCAACAACCTTATGCAGAACGCGCTGAATTACAGCGTAGCAAGGTCAAGCTACCGCTTTACCCCACGACCACCATTGGCTCGTTTCCACAAACCACCGATATTCGGCAAACACGTCAATTGTTTCGTAAAGGAGAGATAGACTTTACCGCCTACCAAGCCAAAATGCACCAACAGATCCAGCTGGCAATTGAAGAGCAGGAAAAAGTTGGGCTGGATGTTCTGGTGCACGGTGAAGCAGAGCGAAACGATATGGTGGAATACTTCGGCGAACAACTCGATGGTTATATCTTCAGCCGGTTTGCTTGGGTGCAATCTTACGGTTCACGCTGTGTTAAACCTCCTATCATCTTTGGGGATATCGCACGACCCCGTGCAATGACCGTCGACTGGATTAATTATGCTCAATCACTGACCGATAAGCCTGTAAAAGGCATGCTGACTGGCCCTGTCACCATGCTGAACTGGTCCTTTGTTCGTGATGATCAACCACGTTCAGACACGTGTTTACAACTGGCCCTGGCCATTCGTGATGAAGTACTGGATCTTGAAAAGTCTGGGGTTAACATCATTCAAATCGATGAAGCGGCATTACGCGAAGGGCTACCACTGCGTCGTGCTGAATGGCAAGACTACCTTGACTGGGCGGTACGTTGTTTCCGAGTCACTGCCAATGGCGTAGCGAATGAAACGCAAATCCATACCCATATGTGTTATTCCGAGTTCAATGACATTATTGAATCGATTGCTGCGCTGGATGCTGATGTCATCACCATTGAAACCTCACGGTCAGATATGGAACTGTTGGATGTCTTTAATGCCTTTGATTACCCCAATGAAATTGGACCGGGTGTGTATGACATCCATACACCAAATATTCCTAATGTGGAGTACATGAAAACCCTGATGAAAAAAGCAGCTCAGCGAATTCCGGCTGAACGTTTGTGGGTCAACCCCGACTGTGGCCTGAAAACACGTCAATGGGCAGAAGTGAAACCCGCGCTGGAAGCCATGGTTGAAGCCGCCAGAGAGTTACGCCAATCTCAGGCAGCCTAGCGTAATGGATGGGTGGAGTAGGGGACTTAATGGTACCTACTCCCCCTTATCCCAGCTATTAGGTAAATTTTGATGTAAAAAGTCCTGAAAAACCCGTACTTTTAGCGTTTTTGCAAAACGATCAGCAACACAAAAATAATAATCTAAAGGTTCCGCTTCACCGTGAAGTTCAGAGTGATTGCCAGCTTCAAATAAGGGAATGAGTCTTCCTTGAGCAATATAAGGGGTTGCAACGAAAGCCGCTAATCTCGCAATACCGCCACCGGCAACGGTGATATTTGCCAACATATCAATATCATCACAAACCATGGCTGTTCTGACTTCTGGTTGGAAACGTTCACCATGTCTTATAAAAGACCACCCGACTATTTTTTCATCAACAGGAATTTTAAACAGCAAACATCTATGCTGACGTAATTCAGCAATAGAATCTGGAACACCATTTTTATCTAGATAATCAGGGGAAGCACAATAAACAAGCGGAACGGTAGTAAGTCGATTCGCCACCAGGCTATCATCCAGTTGCTCTCGAATTCGAATACTGACATCAATGCCTTCCTGCCGATGGTCAACATGTCTGTCACTGGCCATAAGCTCTATACTCAGTTCTGGATACTGCTCATAAAAAATGGGGAGTAACGGAGCTAATACATGCCGTGCAAAGGCTGCAGAGCAGGCTATTTTCAGTCGTCCAGACACTTTACCATCAACTAATGAAACCGCTTCTGCCGCCAGCTCCATCTCTTGCAACAGACCTTTTACTCGCTGGTAATAAACTTCTCCGCTATCTGTTAATGCCAGACTTCTTGTCGTTCTGGTAAGTAAACGTGTAGCTAAAGCAGACTCTAATCGCGCAATATTCTGGCTGACCGCCGCTGCGCTAATACCTAACCTTCTTGATGCGGCTGCAAGACTGCCTAACTCCACCGATCTGACAAAACTCTCTACACCACGCATCGTATCCATCTGTTGATTCCCTATAAGCAACACAATATTACTAACTTTAACTTAATAATTTATTTAGTTTATACCCTCTATTTACTTAACAGTAACATGGTTAAACTTCTCACCATAAATTAAGAGGAGTCAGTAATGAAAACAAAGAAGTTACCCGTCAAATTGACATCTTATGTATTTGCTTTTTATATGGCAGGGATTATGGCCATGTTAATGTGCTTAATTATTACTGGCGTTAACCAGGGTTGGTCTTCGCACTACATCAGTGATGTTTTACATGCTTATAAAATTGCGATGCCAGCGGCCTTTATTTGCGTTCTTATTGTCAGACCTATAGTAGCTATCCTGGTGAAAAAAACCGTTCACGTTAGCTAAAATTAAACATATACAGTGATACAAACCGACCATACATTGTTACGTTTATATCACTGTTGAGAACACTAAAAATCAAACGCATGGCCAATTCTTCTTATTTGTCAGATTTAATCCAGCTCGGTGTCACGGATACGCAAAAAACGAGCAAAACGTGGCAAGCCTTTTTTGGTATAACCTTGATAACGATAGGTGATAACCGTGCCAATCGCAGGCGGATTTAGGCGATCTTGATCGGATAAACCACTGCCGATAGCGAAAATTTGACCTCGGTCATTTTTAACGCGTAAGGCACCTAACTGATGGGTATATTTGCCTTTACCAGGCAGATGTCCAATAACGACGGCTTCTTCATCGTCGTAAGGTTTTAATTTTAATAATGCTTCTGTTCTGCCACCCTGATGTTTGGCAGAGGCCAGGTGTAGAATCAGACCTTCCGCGCCGTGCTCAAGCTTTTGCTGTAATAGGTCTTGTAATGCGCTATCACTCGCAACGCGTTGTTGTTTAACTGTTTTGAGGTGAGGCAGATCTAGTTTAGTGATTAAACGAGTGTAGTTTTGATAACGTTGCTCAAACGGCAATTTTTTATCAGGCATATCAAATACGCGGTAACTAACATGTTGCCACTCCTCATCAACGGGTGTTTGTGTTCTCACAATACCACTGAGCCGGGCAAAGTCCTGATGCGTTGTCCACAACTCACCGTCCAACCACACATCAGGGAGGGGAGCAGTAAACCATTCCGGGGCATTAATAAGGTTTCCACTTCGCGTCAATAGTTCTGTGCCGGTCCATATAGCTCGAACACCATCAAATTTCTCGCTGACGAGGTAGGCTGATATTGGCTCAGCATTTTCTGACTTATACACACTGGCCAGCTGCACTGGCGGCATGGCCTGAGCAGCATGAACGATCCCGTTAAAGGTAAGCAGGGTAAGAATTAAAAAAACACGGATAAAACGTTGAACAAGTTGCATGTTCGCCTCCTTGCGATTTAATGATGACCTATTTCACTGGCGTCCTGCCAATAAAGCCTGCTGATAACGTTTACTGTAACGCTGACGCGATAGTTTTGGCCAATGTTACGGATAAGGTTCCATTTCGTTTTCGGTCTGGACAAAGGGCACTGCGAAAGCCAAGATAGTCCGGCTGTAATGTTCGCAGGGTAGCAATGTCATCAATGCGTAATGCACCTGCCAAACCACATAATTGTTGTGCATCTTTTACGACGTTTACAAAGTCAGTCAGGGCATCAACGGACCAAAGATCCAACAAGGAACGACCATTTTTTTCAGCGGTATCGATCATTACACCGCTAAATCCTGTCTGCAATACCTGTTTTATCACATCCTTTTCATAGTGACGGTCAGCAAACGTCACGGCAATGACCGGTGTATTAAGTTGTTTGATAACCGGCGTTAATTCTTGCAGACATTCAGCCTGCTCATCGCCGCCAAATAAGCCTACTTTGACATAATCCACACCTGTTTCAGCCATCTTCATAATTGCAGGTTCAATGAATTGAACCTGCATTGGCAAATCACCAACTGTGGCACTGGTTAAACACCGACCTGATGCCCATTTGACGACATTTTTCACCACATCCAGTGGCAGGGCACCCAAGGCGCCTTGTGCCGGTTGTTTCATGTCGAGTATATCTGGCAGACACTCGTTCAAGCTTTGCGCTTCTTCCAGCGATTGCACGCTGGCAAGCCACTTTGTGTTATTCGACATCGATACCTGCTTGTTTAACCTTTTCCATTAACCATCCCCAGGCTTCCCACTCGCGTTCTCCCGCGGTTTTTTCCATGCCAATGGTTAAGTAGTTAATTTCATCGCGAATTTTTTGTTCCGGCAGCATGGACAGTCGACTGACCAAAATCGCCGCTTCAATCACGGCGCTTTGGGCACGGTTGTAACCACGAAATAAGCCGTGTTGCTGTTCATTTACCACAGCACCATAAAAACATGCACGCGGATCATCGTCATCCACATTCTGAATTGCGATTTCACTATGACTTAGCGCATCCGTCAAATAGAGCCCATCCACCTTTTCGCATGGTGATATTGGCCATTGTCGATGCCCGGTTAATGCCCCAGCAAATACACGAACATCATCAATATAATTAATACTACACGACCGCTGGTTCATCAGATTGTTGTATGTTGTTGAGGGTTTAAATGGTTTTATTTGAAAGTAATTGTTTACTTCACTAATTCCCATCGGCGCATGATGCGCCGTACCATCAGCATTTTTTGTTGTTACGATGACTTCATGAATCTTTGCGGTCAGCCGTGCCACAGGGGCGCTCCTTTTTCTTTTTATCGGACTCTGCCGTTCCACAGGCCGTACGTCGTTTTTTCACTTTAGGGGCTTTCTCATCACGCACGATTTTTTTCATACTTTCTCGCGCGGTATCACTGGCCTCAGCTGTCCCGCAGGCACGTTGTTTCTTTGTTTTCTTCATCGTGGTGCCTTCTTCTTTCTGCTCGCTGAGATCGTCTTCCTCTCTCGATACAGCACAACCCCACTGAAGCTCTTCATCCTGAGTATAACGTTTACCTAATTCCCAGGCTGTTTGTGCTCTGGCAAGCTCCACACCCAAGTAAAATGCATGTCCAGGATCATTTTCTACTTCAAGGTGTGGATAAAACTCAAACGGATCCACATCATGAATAATACCGTCACGATTAAACAAATAGATGCCATCAGCTGCAATTTTTATACGATAGTTAGGATCTTTAATGTTTTCAGCCAGCGCTATAATTTCATCCCGACTATCCGTAAAGGGTTTCCGTTCATGCGCAACTAGAAGGTCAGCCGTAAAATCTCGCGGTAAACTATTATCCTGTTTGGCTGCATACATCATTCTCCTTGCCACATCCGCTTCCCTGATAGCTCGTCGCGCATGCGGGCTGACTTCGGTAGCCAATACACAACTTACATTCAGCTCTGAAATAATGCCAAACAACATCGCATTGATGCCACTGGTGTCTGCATCTGTAAGCTCAGTTAAATTTCCCACTCCCATCATTATGGGAATATCAGGGTATTTTTCTCTTAATTGATAGTAACGAACGATAGACGCTGTCAGGCCAAAATGGATAGGATCTAATATTGGGTCAGCAATATACGGTTTGCCCCATCGTTCCATTGTTTCCATCGCTCGCTCTAATGACTTGAGTGAACCTGGTTCAGCTGGAACTAATATCGGTATAGCATCGGTTTCTTTAGCAAGGTCGATGGTTTTTTCAGTAAGGCTCAATAAGTAGTCCGCGCCAGCATTAGCGGCTCTTTTTAAGTCCGGCAATGATAGTGAGTCCACACTTACTTTAAAACCATTATCATGTAATGCTTTAACAGCTTCTTCAAGGTGTGGAAATGATTCTTGAGGTAAGCAACCAATATCAATGACATCGGCACCATTATCACGGTAATAGTTTGCTCGGTCGATAATGCTATCAATCGTACGTTCTGGTGCATCAACAATTTCGGCGAAAATATCAACGGAATAGCGGCTCAGATCGGGGCGTTTTTTTGCTCGACCAAAGTGGATTGGCAGATCCTTAATTTCATCTGGTCCACGTGTAATTTTAATACCTAATTCTTTACCCAGCGCTTCAAGGTCACCACGGCACCGCCCCGGTACGATAATTTCGTCACAGTCCTGATAGTCTTCTGCTTTAAGCCTGCGTGCGATCATCGCATCCGTTATCAACGCCGCCACCGACACACCAATTTGGTGTACCCGGTAATCAAATGGCAGGGGTGCCATTTCCTGTAAAACCTGATTTACACTTGGTTCTGCAAGCTTGCCGGTGATAAACAAAATTCTTTCAGACATGCGGGACTCAGCCCACCTCTTTCAGGCGTATTTTCAGTGCAGCAAACAGCTGGTCAGCATCGTCTACGACGGTGGTTGCTTCGAATGTTCTCAACGTCTTGGTGTGCTCAAGATCGATCCTGCGAGGCCAAACACGCACGATTCGATCTGGTGCAGGTGTATCAATCTCCGGCTCAGAGTCACAGGCCAGCACGATACTTGGGATTTGGCACTTACCTGCCTGAGCAAAAATGTTTGTCACTAAGGTATCAGAAATGCCTAATACCATCTTAGCAACGGTATTAGATGTCGCTGGTGCTACTACTAAACTATGGTAATCACCCCGATAAAAAAGGCCCACAGGTGGCGCACTGGCCGCTCTGTCACGGTAAACCCGTCCCTCTGGTACTTGGGATTTTGGGTCATATCCGTACATTCTCACGACTTCTTCACCTGCACGGCTATAAAACAAGTCCACATCCTCTAATTCCCGGACAATTTCCAGACACTCTTTCAGGTAATGCCCTGAGCCAGTAACAGCCCAAGCCAGACGAGGTTTTTCAGGCCTTGCTTGCATTTCATTTCTCTGTGAATAAGTTAATGTGTAAATTTTGCCAGACTAAACAGATATAGTAAAAATAAGATAGGTTTTATAAGGTTTTTTACGTTAAAATCGATAACTCATTGTAATTTTGCGTCAGATTGGAGCCTTTGCGAATGTCTAACAGTATTCCAAAAATTGTGGTTGTCGGTGGTGGAGCAGGTGGCCTTGAATTGGTCACTAAACTCGGCAAAAAACTGGGTAAAAAGGGCAAGGCTGAAATTACGCTTGTCGATAATACGCACACTCACATCTGGAAACCACTTCTTCATGAAGTTGCAGCAGGCACACTCGATTCTCACGAAGACGAAATTGAATACCTGAGTCAGGCAAACGCCAGCGGTTTCCGCTTCCGTCTTGGCAAAATGGATGGTCTCGACAGAAACCGCAAAACAATATCTCTTGCACCAACACTCAACCCCGATGGTATTGAGATTATTCCTCGTCGTGAATTTGAATATGACTATCTTGTGATATCTGTCGGCAGTGTAAGCCATGACTTTGGTATAAAAGGCGTCCGCGATCACTGTTTGTTCCTCGATACAACTAAGCAAGCTGAATCTTTCCAGAATAAACTGCTTGAGGCTTATCTGCGCGCGCATACGCAAGGCAAACCGCTAGACGAAGGCCAGCTAAACATCGCGATTGTCGGCGCGGGGGCTACTGGTATCGAACTTAGTGCTCAACTGCATGAGGTTTCTCACTTACTGACGGCTTATGGGCTGGATGAAGTGCAACCTCAGGACGTGAAAATTAGTATCATCGAAGCGGCAAACCGTGTTTTGCCAGGTTTACCTGAAAACTTATCAGCAGCGACCACCAGTGAACTTACAAAACTGGGGGTTGATGTTCTCACCGGGGAACGCGTCGTAGAAGTCAACGATAAGGCCATATTTACTGAGAGTGGCAAAACCATCCCTGCATCTATAAAAGTCTGGGCTGCAGGTATTAAAGCACCTGAATTCCTGAAAGATATCGCTGGACTTGAAACTAACTGGATGAATCAACTTGTTGTCAGACAGACACTGCAAACAACTCTTGACGATGATATTTACGCCATTGGCGATTGCTGTGCATGTAAATGGCAGGGTCACGATGAAAATGTTCCACCACGCGCGCAAGCAGCCCATCAAATGGCATCAGTTGTATACAAGTCAATACGTAACAGGATGGCAGGTAAGGTAGCACCTGAATTTGAATATCATGATTACGGTTCTCTGGTCTCTCTTGGTAAGTACAGTACTGTTGGTAACCTGATGGGCAACCTGAGCAAAGGTAGTTTGATGATTGAGGGCTTTATGGCGCGTCTCATGTATCTGTCACTGTATAAGATGCATCAGGTAGCCTTATTTGGGCCTTTCCGTGTAGCGATGCTGTCGTTATCACATATCTTTAGACGTAGCGTACATCCTAAAATCAAACTTCATTAAGCCTCTTTTCTCGCTTAACGATATAAAAAAAGGCCCTGTCAGGGCCTTTTTTATTCCGAGATGCCTCATTATTTATTTTCTGGAAAATAATGACATTCGCTGATTAATAGTATTACCACTAAGGCGGTGTTTTACTGCTGCGCCGATATGAATGACTAGTATAGCGATCAATGTAAATGCAAGAATTTCATGTATTTCACTGAAATACTCTCTCATATCAGGATCCGCTTCAGCCAGCCTGGGTAACACAATGCCCCAGAGCTTAGTATCGTATTTGCTGTACATTGACTGAAGATATCCGGTGAAAGGCATAGCAACCATCAATACATATAATAGCCCATGAACGCCACCAGAAAGCCGCTGTTGCCACGATGGAATGTAAGAGGGTAGTTGTGGTGCTTTGTGTGATAATCGCCACGCTATGCGCAGCACAATGAGAACAGCGACACTTATACCGAGTGACTTGTGCAATAAAAACCAAAACGCCCTTACACTCTCCTGGCCTGGCGGTAATTCCCATTCTTTGGGAAGCTGAACCATATACAGCCCAATAGCAATCATCGCTAATATCGCCAGTGCGATTAGCCAATGCAAGATTCTTTGTACCAAGTCATACTGATTTTCAGTTTCGGACATACCGTTTCCTTCACTTTCTTTTATGCATAAAAAAGTCACACAACCTATCGGCTGTATGACTTATTTAATCAGGAAAGATTCCTGGATTTAGATATCCAGATTCGAGACCTGTAATGCATGTGTTTCAATAAATTCTCTACGCGGTTCAACATTATCACCCATTAGCGTATTGAATGTTTCATCGGCTGCAATAGCATCATTGATTCTTACCTGAAGTAGTCTACGTTTAGACTTATCCATTGTGGTTTCCCATAATTGATCAGGATTCATCTCTCCCAGACCTTTATAGCGCTGGACATGTTGCCCTCGTCTGGCTTCGGCTAACAACCAAGTGACCGCTTGTGAGAAATAACTGACTTCTTGTTGTCTTTCACCACGTTCAACCCGTGCACCATCACCGAACAAACCATTGATTTTATTAGAAAATACCAAAATCTTCTGATATTCAGTACTATCAAAGAATTCACCCGGTACGTGATAGTCTGTGCTGATACCATGTCTGCTATAGCTAATATTAATGGTACCGACGGGCTCATTTTCCTGACGTTTGATGCTCAGTTTAAATTGTGTACCTGTCGGCAGTCCTTTGTTTAAAGCAACTTCAATATTTGCTAGCCATCCATTAATCGCCGCATCATCATTCATGTCTGGAATTTGCGGCTCGTACACCAATTTATCCAGAAACGCAGGGTAATAATGATTAGACAATCTACCAATAATTGAATTGACCGTTTGATATTCCGTTACTAGCGACGCCAGTGCAGTACCTTCAATCGGTTGAGCATTTTCTGCCGGATATAATTTCGCATTCGTTAATGCTACTTCAGTAAGATACCGCTCCATCTCAGCATCATCTTTTACGTAACGTTCTTGTTTCCCTTTTTTAATTTTATATAAAGGTGGCTGTGCAATATAAACATGGCCACGCTCTATTAACTCGGGCATCTGACGATAAAAGAATGTCAGTAGAAGCGTACGAATATGAGAACCGTCAACGTCAGCATCCGTCATGATAATAATATGATGATATCTGAGCTTTTCAGGATCATATTCATCACGACCAATACCGCAGCCCAAAGCCGTAATTAATGTTCCGACTTCTGCAGAGCTGATCATTTTGTCAAAACGCGCTCTTTCTACGTTAAGAATTTTTCCCTTCAGCGGTAATATCGCTTGTGTACGACGGTCACGGCCTTGTTTGGCACTACCACCTGCCGAGTCCCCTTCCACTAAGAATAATTCTGATAGGGCAGGGTCTCTCTCTTGGCAGTCTGCTAGTTTACCTGGTAGTCCGGCAATATCTAATACACCTTTTCGGCGTGTCAATTCTCTCGCTTTTCTTGCTGCATCCCGAGCACGGGCGGCGTCAATCATTTTATTGGCGATTAATTTAGCATCGGTAGGATTTTCGATTAAGAAATCGTGGAAAAACTCATTCACATAAGATTCCACAATTGTTCTTACTTCTGACGACACCAACTTATCTTTTGTTTGAGAGCTAAACTTAGGATCCGGGACTTTAACCGATAGCACTGCTGTTAAGCCTTCGCGAGCATCGTCACCACTTGTTGTGACTTTAGACTTTTTCGCCAAACCTTCACTTTCAATATATTGATTTAAGGTTCTGGTCAGGGCTGCACGAAATCCAGCTAGGTGTGTACCACCATCACGTTGCGGAATATTATTGGTAAAGCAATAAATATTTTCTTGATATGAATCGTTCCATTGCATCGATAACTCGACAGCAACATCATCACGCACACCTGATATCTTGATAATATTTTCGTGGATCAGATCTTTGTTCTTATTAAGGTGCTGAACAAAAGCAGTGATACCACCTTCGTAAAAGAAGGTTTCTGTCTTTTCATTACGCTCATCGGTTAGAACGATTTTTACACCTGAATTCAGAAAAGCTAATTCACGGATACGTTTTGCCAAGATATTGTAGTCAAACGTCACGTTAGTGAATGTTTCTTCACTTGGCCAGAACTGAATTTTTGTTCCTGTTATCTCTGTGTCTGCAACATCTGTTAATGGCGAGTCGGGTACACCATGTGTATAGGTTTGTTTATAAACTCTGTTATTCCGATGAATTTCCATTGCCAGCTTTTTGGATAATGCATTAACAACAGAAACCCCCACACCGTGAAGTCCACCTGACACTTTGTATGAATTATCATCGAACTTACCGCCAGCATGAAGAACCGTCATGATAACTTCAGCAGCAGAAACACCTTCTTCTTCGTGGATGTCGACAGGAATGCCACGACCATTATCAATGACTGATACTGAATCATCTGGATGTATACGCACCTGAATTTCACTACAATGACCGGCTAACGCTTCATCAATTGCATTATCTAACACCTCGAAAACCATGTGGTGCAATCCTGTGCCATCATCGGTATCACCGATGTACATACCAGGTCTTTTTCTAACTGCATCAAGTCCTTTTAGGACTTTTATATTCGAAGAGTCGTAAGTGTTGTTGTTTTTTTCCGTTGTCATAATCAAACTATTCCTGGCCAAATGGAGGATGTGCTGAATAACCTTCTATTCTACTACTTATACAGGTTTGTTGACAGTCTCATTATGAAGCTATCATTTCACCTTGTTTCACGTGGAACACTTTTTCTTTGTCTGTATTGATTAATGATGCGAGTTCGCTATTTGTACTCGTTATGAAACTCTGTACAGGTAGATTTCGTAGTGTATCTATGACTGTTATTTGATGGTTCCAATCCAGCTCTGAGCTTAGATCATCAATCAATAAAACCGTGTTTTTGACATCTTTTTCGTTCAGTAAAATGATTATTTGTGCCATGCATAGGCCCAGGTAAAACAATTTTTGCTGTCCCCTAGAAAGCATTTCTTCAGCAGAGGCATCATTAATACGTAATGTCCAATCGGCTGAATGTGGACCATTGCGACTATAGCCCATAATCCGATCACGCTCATAATTTTCATCCAGGATTTCGGCTAAAGATTTTTCCTTACTCCAACCCTTGTTGTACTTGACGGTAAACTTGCAGTCACTCAGCGATGGACAGAGCTTATGGAATAATGGCTCAAAAACACTAACGAGCTTATCTAAATAAGCTTCACGATAGTCCGTTATAATTAAACCATGCTTTATTAAATATTGATTCCATAGTTCAGTCTCATTTCTAGACTTTTTGTTTTTTAATGCTGCATTCTTCTGAAGTAGCGCTTTTTTATACGTTTGCCAGTGATAATTAAATTTGTGTTCCACGTGGAACATACCCCAATCGATCATCTTGCGACGAAATTTTGGGCCTAACTCAAAAAACTGGTGACAATTTGCAGAAATAAATTGTAGAGGAGTGTTAACTGCCAAATCTGATAACTTTTTAAGCGGGGCATTATTCAAACGAATTTGCAGCCCTGACTGGATATCATATAACAGTCCAACCGGTGTCATTTCAGAGGAACGCGCAAAAAGCGTAAATTGAGAATATTCTAGCTGGACAATATTTTTCAGATGACGCGATCGAAATGATCTACCCATGGCAAGTAAGTGTAGAGCTTCAAGAATACTTGTTTTACCAGATCCATTTTCCCCAAGAATTAGGTTAATACCTTCAGAGGGGGATAGAGTAGCAGAACTAATATTACGAAAATGAGCGAGGGTCAGGTGTGAAAGCACAAGTAATCTTATACGACCAAACAATTATTTCTGAACAGCAAAAGAAATCAATAACCTCATATGTTGTTATCATTTACGACAAAACAATAAATAGAACACTTCTGTGAACTAATGTTCATGTACATAGAACCCATTTATCTATAGGATCAAGGCGTTTGATTTGGACAAAAGAAACTTCTAGATTTCTACCATTTCAAAATCGTCTTTGCCAACACCACATTCAGGACATTCCCAGTCTTCTGGAATATCTTCCCAAGCTGTTCCAGGGGCAATTCCTTCTTCAGGTAAACCTTCTGCTTCATCATAGATAAAACCACAAACAATACATTGCCATTTCTTCATTCTAAAACTCCGAGTATTTGAGAATAAAATCTAGTTATTATGAGTAAAGAATCTTAACAAAATTGAAGAGTTTGCGCTCAATCAATCCTCGTCAATAGACAATAATAAAACTATTAGCGTTACTGCAAGTCGATAAAGTAATAGACTAGGTTTAGCACATATAATATTTATGCTATAAATCAATAGAAAGATAATAAACGGAAATATCGATTATGCGACTACCGACATTAAGACAACTGCAATATTTAACTGCTGTGGTGGAAGAGAAACACTTTGGACATGCTGCCGATAAATGCTTTGTCACACAATCAACTTTAAGTGCCGGTATTCAGGACTTAGAGCAGTTACTTGAAGTGTCTTTATTAGAGAGGACAAACCGAAAAGTACTACCGACCCCGATCGGAGAAGAAATCGCCAGCAGAGCACAACAGATACTATCATTGACTGAAGACCTTGTTGACCTTGCTTTATCGGAGAAGAACCCATTATCTGGTCGAATTCAAATTGGCATCATTCCGACAATAAGTCCTTTTTTATTGCCAAAAGTCTTACCCACTGTCAGAAAACAATTGCCAGATCTTGAGATAGTATTAATAGAAGACCAGTCAGAACGTCTGTTAGATCAATTGGAAACAGGTAGTATCGATGTCGCTGTATTGGCATTTCCATACAATACTCGCGGATTAACACATCGAGAGTTTGCAAAAGAACCCTTCTGGATAGCATTACCACAAAATCATCCCTTAGCCGATAAGGATAAGTTGAGCGCTGATGAATTACCTATTAATGAATTATTACTATTAGCAGAAGGACACTGTTTGCGAGAGCACGCATTGAGTGCTTGCCAATTACCCGCATCAGCTCAACGTAAAAGCGTTCAGGCAACAAGCTTATATACACTGATTGAAATGGTGGCCAGTGGATTAGGGATCACACTTATACCTGACATGGCGATAAATTCAGATATGGTTATACATTCAGACATTCGTCTTGTTCCTTTAGCTGCTGATAAAGAACAAGCTATGCGTGAGATAGGGTTAGTATGGCGACCAAGCTTCAGAAGAACAGCGACCTTAGAGCAGCTGGCAAAAACATTTTCTGATGCTTTAGCAGATACTAATTACTCACTACGAGCATAAAAGTCGCGTATCTGAAAAAATATTTTTTGAATAGCTAAGGAAGTAAAAGGCGGTTTGAATACAGCATAAGCACGCCCTTGAGGATCAATCAGATAAATATAATGCTGTTGTTCAACTTTCAAGCTGTGTTCATATTCCTCAGGCTCTAAATATAAAAAGTCGACACTTTTAGTGATAGATTCGATAACTTCCGATGAACCGCCAAAGGTTTTTAAGTCAGGAAAGGAAAGGGAAGCAGTGTCGGTATTATCGCCAAAGTTAATAATTAAAAACTGTATTGAGGAACCAGCAAATAAACGTTGCAAATGCTGCATCACTTTTACGACAACAGTACACTCTGGCTCACAATATAGGTGTGTAAAGTAGACAAAGCTCCATTTGCCGTCGAGGGAGACATTCGTTAATACCTGTTTTTCATGGCCTTGCAATACAAACTGAGGTATCAGTTGTGGAGGGGAGATAAGAAATTTTCTCAGATTGTCAGGAATATCACGCCTGTCTGGTTGCGTAAACTCCATTCTGCTTAGCCACAACACTAAAATAATCAGTGTAATAACAAGATATAACGCTAAAAAAGCCTTAGAATTAACACTTTTAATTGGCTTAAACATCTTTATTTAACCTTGTACAGCCGAGATATAACCCTGTTGTGAGTAAAACATGAGCGAAAAACTCTTCAAGTCTACCGCAGTTGTCAGTGTGATGACTTTTTTATCCCGGATACTAGGCTTTGTAAGAGATATTGTCATTGCCAGAATGTTCGGTGCAGGCTTGGGCGCAGATGTTTTCTTTGTTGCTTTTAAGATCCCCAACTTTTTAAGACGACTTTTTGCTGAAGGTGCCTTTTCACAAGCTTTTATTCCCGTTCTTGCAGAATTTAAAGAACATGGTGATAAGCCCTTACGGCAATTGATTGCACAAACCAGCGGCACTTTAGCCGTTATTCTAACCATGATAACGGCTGTGGGGATGATTGCCGCACCTGTGATTATCATGATTTTCGCCCCCGGCTTTGTAGAAGACCCAATCAAAGCCGACCTGGCAGCTAATCTTCTTACCATCACCTTTCCGTATATCTTTTTTATCTCATTAACGGCGCTTGCCGGTTCAATTCTCAACAGTTTTGGTAAGTTTGCTATTCCTGCATTTACCCCCGTATTTCTTAATATATCGCTAATTGCAGCAGCGATATGGTTATCACCTAAATTAGAGGAACCAGTCACAGGTCTCGCCTGGGGTGTTTTTATAGGTGGGTTTGTACAGTTTTTATTTCAGCTACCCTTTTTAATAAAACTCGGCTTATTGCCCAGGCCAAAATGGGGGTGGAAAAGTGAGGGTGTCAGGAAAATTATCCGCTTGATGATCCCGGCTATGTTTGGTGTTTCCGTTGCGCAGATAAATCTTCTACTGGATACCTTACTTGCATCATTTTTAGTTACTGGCAGTATTTCCTGGTTGTATTATTCAGACCGACTTGTTGAGTTTCCATTGGGTGTTTTTGGAATCGCTTTATCTACTGTTATTTTACCGAGCCTATCTAGAAAACATGCAGCCAAGACCACAGAAGAATTCTCAGACACTATCGACTGGGCCTTACGCTGGGTGTTTCTTATTGGAACACCGGCTGCAATAGGGCTGATTTATTTAGCTGAACCTTTGTTAATGACATTATTTCAATATGGAGAATTTACAACCGTCGATTCTCATAAAGCTTCTTTGAGTTTAATGGCCTATGGCTTAGGTCTATTACCGTTTATATTTATCAAAGTCCTGGCACCAGGCTATTACGCCAGACAAGACACAAAAACCCCTGTCAAAATAGGCATTATTGCCATGATCAGTAATATGGGGCTGAATATAATCCTGATGATCTATCTTGAGCACGTGGGCTTGGCTTTAGCGACATCATTATCAGCCATACTTAATGCTGGCCTGCTTTATCAAGGTTTAAGAAAGCGCGGTGTTTATTCTCCAAACCCTGGCTGGGCACGATTTTCATTGAAATTAATTATCGCGAATTCAGGTTTATTGCTGTTTTTATTCGCCTTGAATCCGGTATATAAAAACTGGGAAATGTGGGATGCTTTACAGCGAGCCAGTCATTTATCTGGATTAATCGTGGGTGCAGCTGTGATTTATTTTGTCTTACTACTCATCTTACGTATCAATCTAAGAAGCTTAGTTAGACCAATCAACAGATAAAAAAAAGGCCCTCCGAAGAGGGCCAAGCACTACGAGGACATTAATTTCTTAGAAGCGGCGTCCGATACCAATACCCCAAACAAATGGGTCGATATCAGCGTCAATTTTTGCTGATGCTGCCGCTGCAGTATTTTTGAAATGTGCAGTGGTATCAATATCAATATATTTCACATCAAAGTTCACAAACCAGTCATCATTTAAAGCCACATCAACACCTGCTTGTGCGGCTAAACCCCATGAGCTATCCAGTTTCACTTTTGCACCAGACTGGTCTAGAACATTACCTGCTACTTCTTCATCGAAGAAATAGGTGTAGTTAATACCCGCACCTACATAAGGTCTAATATTCGAGTCCGGCATAAAGTGATATTGCAGCGTTAAAGTAGGTGGCAATACTTTAGTATCAATAACATCACCTAGAGCTGACCAAGATTTCTCACCTTTAACAGTGTGATTTGAATAACCTAGGATTAATTCTACACCCCAGTTTTTATGGAGCATGTAAGTGATATCAAGCTCTGGAACCGTATCAGAGTTAACACTAACGCCTTTTGTGCCTTGGTCAACACCATTTAATGTAAGTGTTCCACTGTCATCATTAGGATTAACGTTGATAATACGACCACGAACTAACCAGTCACCTGCTTCATAAGCCATGGCAGGAGCGGCAAGCGTAGACATGCCTAGAGTAGTAAGTAGTGCTGCAGCAAGTGTTGTTGTTTTCATTTTTTCCTCCTCGGACAAACTATGTTCTGTAAGACATGGTTTGAATTTTACGGAGGTGTGGGGTTAATGCATTGACCTGGATCAATAAAGCGAGCGCTTACCAATTTTTACCGGAATTACCCACATAATGTTTTTAATTTTTCAGTGTCACGCAAAGAAATAGATTTGTTTTGAATATCGATCAAGCCTTCATCCTGAAAGCGCGAAAAAAGCCGACTGACGGTTTCAACAGCCAGACCCAAATGATTAGCGATATCACCACGTGACATACTGAGCTGAAATTCACGTGCAGAAAAGCCACGATCCTGGAAACGACGCGAAATAGATAATAAAAATGTCGCCAGTTTTTCTTCAGCCGTTTTTTTGCCTAATAAAAACATCAGACTTTTATCACCAGACAGTTCTTTACTCAAACGTGACATCATCTGTACTTGAAGTTGAGGCATATTGGTGCCCAACTCTTGCAACATATCGAAAGGTAATTCACACACACTACTGCTTTCTAATGCTTTTGCGTTAGAACGATAAGCCTGTTCATAGATAGCATCCAGACCAACAAACTCACCCGGAAAATAAAATCCGGTTACTTGCTCGCGACCGTCAACCGCAGAAACCGTTGTTTTAAAGGAACCAGAACGAACAACATAGATAGAATTGAACGGTGTCTGGGTACTAAACAGTGGCTGACCCCGGGAATAACTCTGACTGCGCTTGATGATTTTATCTAATTGAATCAAGTCGTTATTGTGTAAACCAAGTGGCAAACATAAACGATAAAGTGAACACTCCTGACAAGCGAGATTATGTTCATGTTCGACTTTAGCGAGGTCCTGAAATAGTGGGGTAACGTTGCCTAACTGGGTCATTGCTAATCCTATATAGTGAACGTTGACTATAATAACGCTTCAAACCCTTGTTCGAAACAGTTATTATCTCCTTTTATTACTAATTTTCAGGAAATCAAATGACCACTCGTAGCGCGTCAGTTGCGCGAAACACACTGGAAACGCAGATCGAAGTTTCAATCAATCTGGATGGTAGCGGTCAATTCAATGCCGAAACGGGTGTTCCGTTTTTAGATCACATGATGGATCAAATAGCCCGTCATGGCTTGTTTGATCTGAATGTTAAAGCAAATGGCGACTTACACATCGACGCTCATCACACCGTTGAAGATGTAGGCATCACAATCGGTCAGGCCTTAAAAAAAGCATTAGGTGATAAAAAAGGGGTTGTTCGCTACGGACATGCCTATGTGCCGCTAGATGAAGCATTATCTCGCGTTGTACTTGATCTTTCTGGTCGTCCTGGACTCGAGTTTGATGTCACATTTACCCGCGATAAGATTGGCGAGTTTGATGTTGACCTGTTCTACGAATTCTTCCAAGGCTTGGTAAATCACGCCGGCATTACACTACACATTGATAATCTAAAAGGCCGCAATGCTCATCATATTGCTGAAACCATTTTCAAGGCATTTGGTCGAGCATTACGAATGGCTGTTTCACTGGATCAGCGCGCATTAGAACAATTGCCTTCAACTAAAGGTGCTTTATAATCTTTTTAAAAGAATTATTAGCCATAAATTATTAAGTAAATAAACAGGTTTAACATGCATCGCATAGCAGTGATTGACTACGGCATGGGTAATTTACGCTCTGTCTCAAAAGCACTAGAAGCAGTTTCCAATAATGCCTCTGTTGTTGTTACGTCAGATCCTCAGACCATTCTTTCTGCCAGCCATGTTTTATTTCCAGGTGTTGGAGCAATACGTGATTGTATGGCAGAACTAAAACATCTGGAACTGGAACACGTTATCAAACAAGCTGCTCAGGAAAAGCCTTTTCTTGGAATATGCTTGGGGATGCAGGCCTTATTGACTCATAGTGAAGAAAATAATGGCGTCAATACACTTGATATTTTCACTGGCGAAGTCAAATTATTTCAGCCTGCCAAAAATGCTGATGGCGAAAAACTCAAAGTCCCACACATGGGATGGAACGAGGTTCATCAAACCTGCTCACACCCGTTATGGAAAGGCATAGAGCAAAACAGCCGTTTTTATTTTGTACACAGTTTTTATGCTGTTCCTGAAGACAAACAGGTTATCGCTGGCACATCTGCCTATCCTGATGATTTTGCCGCCGCACTGTATAAAGACAATATCTTTGCTGCTCAATTTCACCCTGAAAAAAGTCAGCGTGCTGGGCTTCAGTTATTAGAAAATTTTGTAAACTGGGACGGTCAGTCGTCCTAATCAACATCAACAAACGGAGTAAGATTATGTTGTTAATCCCTGCCATTGATCTCAAACAAGGTCACTGCGTGCGCTTGCGTCAGGGGCGAATGGAAGATAACACCGTGTTTTCAGAAGATCCTGTTGCCGTTGCCCGTAAATGGGTAGAAGCGGGAGCCAAAAGACTTCATATGGTAGATTTAGACGGTGCTTTTGCTGGTAATCCGGTTAATGCTGAAGTTATCCATGAAGTTTGCAAAACATTTCCTGAGCTAGATGTACAAGTTGGGGGTGGCATTCGTGATGAAGAAACGATAGAAACATATCTTCACGCCGGTGTTCGCTACGTCATTCTGGGAACCAAGGCGATCAATGCGCCCCATTTTGTGGGTGATGTATGTGCCGAATTTCCAGGTCACATCATCGTTGGTCTCGACGCTAAAGACGGGAAAGTCGCCATTGATGGCTGGTCGAAATTATCCAATCATGATGTCGTCGACATTGCCCAGCAATTCGAGCAAGACGGTGTTGAAGCCATTATTTACACAGATATCAGCCGCGATGGCATGATGCAGGGCTTTAATCTTGAATCTACTCGAAACTTGGCTCGGGCAATTCAAATCCCTGTTATCGCATCAGGTGGCGTCAGCTCCTATGAAGATATTGAATCTTTATGCGCTTGTGAAGACGAGGGTGTGATGGGGGCTATTTTAGGCCGCTCAATTTATGAAGGCAGTATCGACCTGAAAAAAGGTCAGGAACTGGCTGATAAATTAAACCCGCCGTTGGAGTTTTAAAGCTAACCATGGCTCTCGCGAAACGCATTATTCCTTGTCTTGATGTTGATGGTGGACGTGTCGTAAAAGGCGTCCAGTTTGTTGATATCAGAGATGCCGGCGATCCAATTGAGGTTGCTAAACGTTACGACCAACAAGGCGCTGATGAAATCACTTTTCTCGATATCACAGCCACACATGCTGAACGTGACACAATGGTCCATGTTGTTGAAGCTGTAGCCAGTCAGGTGTTTATTCCATTAACTGTTGGTGGAGGAATAAGAACGGTTGAAGATATTCGCCGAATGCTGAATGCCGGTGCCGATAAAGTGGGCATCAACTCTGCTGCAGTTAATAATCCTGAATTTGTTCGCGAAGCGGCAGAAAAATTCGGCTCACAATGTATTGTGGTAGCGATCGATGCTAAAAAAGTCTCTGCTGAAAACGAAACTGATAAATGGGAAATTTTTACCCACGGTGGTCGTAAACCTACAGGGATTGATGCTGTTGAGTGGGCTAAAAAAATGGTCGACTATGGTGCTGGAGAAATTCTGTTAACCAGTATGGATAAAGACGGCACCAAATCAGGGTTTGACCTGGCACTGACGCGAGCAGTCAGCGATGCGGTGAACGTTCCTGTTATTGCGTCAGGTGGTGTTGGCAAACTTCAGGATTTAACCGATGGTATAAAACTTGGCCATGCCGATGCTGTCTTAGCAGCAAGTATCTTCCACTTTGGTGAACACACTGTTGAAGAGGCAAAACAACAAATGGCAGCACAGGGTATTGAGGTGAGACTGTAAATGACAGCTTGGATAGAACAAGTAAAATGGAATAGCGATGGACTTGTTCCTGTTATTACACAAGAGTTTGAAAGCAAGCAAGTACTTACTTTAGCCTGGATGAACAAAGACGCTTTACAACTGACCGCAGAAAAAGGGCATGCTGTTTACTGGTCTCGTTCCCGACAAAAGTTATGGCATAAAGGGGAACAGTCAGGGCATCAACAACTCGTTAAATCGATACGAATGGATTGTGATAACGATGCCATCTTGCTTGAAGTGATTCAAAAAGGCGGGATAGCCTGTCATACAGGCCGCCATCACTGTTTCTTCAATGAGCTTCAAGAGGGTCAATGGCAAGCTGTTGAGCCTGTGTTAAAAGATCCCAAAGATATCTATTCATGAGCGATATAATCAAACAACTGAGTGAAGTTCTTATTGAACGTAAAACAGCAGATGCAGACAGTTCTTATGTCGCTAGTCTCTATGCTGCTGGCACCGATAAAATCCTGAAAAAATTAGGTGAGGAAGCGGTAGAAACCGTTATCGCGGGTAAAGGTGGAAACAAAGATGAAATCATCTATGAAACTGCCGACTTATGGTTTCATAGTCTTGTTTTACTGGCACATAATGATATCGATACTCAAGCGGTGCTAGACGAACTTGCAAGACGTTTTGGCCTCTCAGGCCTAGAAGAAAAGGCTAACCGGAGTAAATGATGAGTGATTGTATATTCTGCAAAATTATCGCAGGTGAAATACCTTCAAGCCGGATCTTTGAAGATGAGCTGATTTATGTCTTTAAAGATATCAACCCAAAAGCGTCGGTCCACCTGTTAGTTATCCCAAAACAGCATATTGCCAGACTGGATCACGCTAATCAGCAACACGCCTCACTTCTTGCTCATATGATGCTCAGTCTGCCTAAAATTGCAGAGAGTCAAGGTTTGGATAATGGCTTTAGAACTATCATCAATACCGGACCGGGTGGCGGTCAGGAAGTTGATCATCTGCACATTCACATCCTTGGCGGCGATAAAATGCCAGGATTTAACTAGGAGATAACCATGTTAGGTGGTATTAGCATTTGGCAGTTACTGATTGTTTTAGCCATTGTGATTTTATTATTTGGTACAAAAAAATTACGCTCACTGGGCGGAGATTTAGGCAGTGCCATAAAAAACTTCAAAGACTCAGTGCAAGATGGCAAGGATGACATCGAGAAAGGTGAACATGATTCAATTCAGCACCATGATACGCATGAGTCATCACAGAAAAGCGATAGTAAAGATAAAACATCTCACTAAGCTAAATCGGCGTATTTGCCATGTTTGATATTGGATTCTGGGAAATCTTGGTTATTGCTCTTGTGGCACTGATTGTTGTCGGCCCGGAAAGGCTGCCTAAACTCATCAGAGTGACAGGATTATGGATAGGGCGAGCCCAGGCTTCTTTGCACGCCATAAAAACCGATATTTCAAGAGAGCTTCGGGCACAAGAGCTTAAAGATGCTCTGAATAAAACCAATCAAACCATGTCTGATATGAATCAAACAATTCATATTGATGAAAGCTTAGAAAGCCAGAAAAAAACAGAAAACACCGAAGAGACAGATAAAAAAGATGGATAATAACGATCAACAACCATTGATATCACATCTGGTTGAACTTAGGGATCGTTTGCTAAAAGGCGTGTTAGTTGTACTGGTCATCGCTTTATGTTTACTGCCTTTTTCTAATGACCTTTACCACTTTTTGTCCGAACCGCTCTTAAAGCAATTACCAGAGAGCAGCACCATGATTGCGACCGAGGTCGCTTCCCCCTTTTTGACCCCCTTTAAACTGACGCTGAGCATCTCCATTCTGTTGGCTGTTCCAGTTTTGTTATATCAACTGTGGGCCTTTGTTGCACCAGGCTTATATTCACATGAAAAAAAGCTG
This sequence comes from Methylophaga sp. F-2, assembly GCF_056859315.1. Taxonomy (NCBI): domain Bacteria; kingdom Pseudomonadati; phylum Pseudomonadota; class Gammaproteobacteria; order Thiotrichales; family Piscirickettsiaceae; genus Methylophaga; species Methylophaga sp. F-2. The sequence goes on along the minus strand of NZ_JBSXOF010000015.1, from coordinate 141,150 downwards.
GTATTCCCACTGCTGTTTGCCAGCACCATTTTATTTTTCTTAGGAATTATTTTCGCTTATTACGCGGTGTTTCCACTGATCTTTGCTTTTTTGACGCAAGCTGCTCCTGAAGGGGTAGCAGTGATGACAGATATCAGTAGTTATCTGGATTTTGTTTTAAAACTATTTTTTGCCTTTGGTTTGGCCTTTGAGGTCCCTATTGCCACTGTCTTGCTTATCTGGACTCAAGCGACAACGGTGGAGGCCTTGAAAGAAAAACGGCCTTACATCATCGTGGGGGCGTTTGTAGTGGGCATGTTACTCACGCCCCCGGATGTGATTTCTCAGACCTTACTTGCTGTCCCCATTTGGCTATTATTTGAGATGGGATTATTCAGCGCACGGTTTTTACCAAAAAAACAGCAAGAACTCTAAGCCTTGTAACGCATTCGTGTTCCATGTTGTAAAGAAAGTAAAATTTCCTCAGCTTCAAATTGTTTAGGAAAATAGACCCCGGAAATTTTTGCACCATGAATGCTCGCACCTTCCATGCTGACACATTCGGTAAAGTCTATCCCCCTCAAATCTGCTTGACGAAAATAGCTATTTGAAAAGTCCAGACCTTTTGCTAGCAAACCAACTAATGTTAAGTGCCTAAAATCGCATCCCCTTAAATCTACCTGCTCACCGGCAGCAACTCGTTGGTTAAATTCTTGAACTTTACCATCACGTAGTAATTGGTAAAGTGGGTTATCGGTAATTACTGGAGCAGCCATTGTTGTTTCTCCCTTACTGTCTTTATTGTTATATAACGGCTAGATTCTAGCTAAGTCCATCATATTTCTATACAAAAGAAAATATTCCGATATATTTCACAAATACCTAAATGAATTTCACCCTTTATGCTATTTTAAATCCATAAAAACAGCAAAAGGCTCAGATCATGACAATCAAACAATATCTAATAGAAGAAATCGAAGTATTACTTCAATTCCCGTTAAACAGCACTCAAGCAGGCATTAAAGTTCATCACAACGCCAGACAAGAAATGATCGATGCCACTGAAAATTTATATAAAAAAGGACTCATCAGCCAACATGATGGGGGTTATCTCACTGATTTAGGGTACGAAGCTGCAGAACATTTACAGCACGCATTACAAATCATCTGTTCTGAATCTTCTGAAATAGCATAAAGCTATAATCATACTGATTCTTTTCATCGGCTTTATGGTCTTCTGAACTCACCAGTTTCCAATCAGAACGATCCCAGTCAGGAAACCAGGTATCACCACCATCAATGGTGGTGTGGACTTGTGTGATATAGAGTTTGTCACATAGTGGAAAACATTGTTTATAGAGCGATGCTCCTCCCATAATCATCACTTCTTCAGCATTTTCACACAAAGAAAATGCCTGCTCCAATGAATGAACAACATCACAACCGTCAGCAATATAATCATCTTGTGACGTCACAACGACGTTTCTTCGACCCGGTAGTGGTCTGCCAATTGATTCATGTGTGTTTCTTCCCATGATAATGGGTTTACCCATGGTGGTTCGTTTAAAAAACTGTAAATCGGCAGAAATTTTCCATGGCAAATCATTGTCTTTGCCAATCACACCTTGTTCATCCATCGCCACAATCATTGCTATTTTCATTCATTCTCCAAACACATTTTTAACCTAATAACAGGCGTAAATTTTACTCATAATAAGTGCTGTATAAGATCCATATAAGATCGATCACAAGCTGTGGATAACTTTCCCTGTGGATAAATCCTGTTTTTATCCACAGGATTTAGTCTGCGCAGCTTTAAAGTTATCAACAAGTGTAAACATCGATAACAATCTGATTTATATGTTGTAATAAGAACTATCCAACAATCCACAGGCATAAATCATTAACATCACTAAAAAAATATCTTTCTTTCTTTATGTTTAATTAATGACTTGCATACTTCACATTAGCGTACCGTGTCCTCTCAGACAATTGTTTGATTACACCTCAGACTTACCTATCTCCGAATGGGAAATAGGTGCTCGGGTAAAAATAAACTTTGCCAACCGACTCTGCACCGGCATTGTTGTAAAACTGACCGAAGTTAAAAGCGATACAGATATCACTAAGTTAAAAGCGATCGAAGAAAAGTTAGATGACAAAAAATTAATTCCAGATGAATTAATGCAAACATTACTTTGGGTAAGTCGGTATTATCACCATCCTCTTGGCGAATGTTTTCAGACAGCTTTACCCAAATTACTCAGAACAGGAAAACCAGCAGAACTTGATAAAGAAACGTGGTGGTTCAGAACAGACATATCTGTCGATAAAAAAATGGGTTCAAAACAACAGCAGTGTCTGGATTTACTAGAAGATTATGCTGACGGTATCAGCCAGTCGATGTTTAAACAGTATTTAGGGAATGTCAGCAGTTCTCTCAAAGCGCTTGAAACAGCAGGCTTGATATCACAACAACAAAAAGCAAAATTACCCATTCCAAGTAATGAACTGAATGTTGATTTAATACTGAATCAGCAACAACAACAGATTGTAGAAAACGTTTGGCAAAAAAAAGAAGAATTTCAGCCCTTTTTATTGGAAGGAATAACCGGTAGCGGTAAAACAGAAGTTTATATTGAGCTAACCGAAAGAGTGTTAAAAACCAATAAACAAGTATTAATACTTATTCCAGAAATTGGTCTGACAGAACAGTTTGTTGAACGATTTAAAAAAAGACTGAACACGACCATAGTCATCCTGAACTCTGCCGTTTCAGATAAAGAAAGAAAACAAGCCTGGTTATTAGCAAAACAAGGTTTAGCAAATGTGATTATCGGTACACGCTCAGCCGTTTTCACCCCATTGATTAACCCTGGACTTATCATCATCGATGAAGAGCATGACAGTTCCTATAAACAGCAAGATGGCTTACGTTATCATGCAAGAAATGTCGCTCTGATTAGAGCTCAAAAATACAATATACCGATCGTCATGGGCAGTGCGACACCGTCACTAGAGAGCTTGTACCAAGTAAAAAAACAACGTTTTCAATTGCTTGAGTTAACACAAAGAGCAGGTAATGCTCAATTACCAGCGGTACGTTTAGTCGATAACAGTCAAGCAAATCCTGAGCATGGCTTTAGCGATGTCTTACTCAAAGCAATCAAAAAACATTTGGATGCGGGTAATCAGATTATTTTGTTTATCAACCGACGTGGTTATGCCCCCGTTTTGATGTGTCATGACTGTGGCTGGCAAGCTAAATGCAAACATTGTGATGCAAGAATGGTGGTTCATCAGCATCGCAATATTTTGTTTTGTCATCATTGTGGTTTTATTCAGCGATTAGTTGAGGAATGTCCTGAATGTGAATCAAAGTCATTGAAAAGTTATGGTGCTGGCACGGAAAAAATTGAACAGCACTTGCAAAAACTTTTTCCTGAAACACCGGTTATTAGAGTCGATCGAGATACTACCCAGAGAGTGAACGCTTTTTCAGATCTGATTGCTGATATTAAACAAGGGGAAGCCCGAATTCTGGTGGGAACACAAATGCTGGCAAAAGGTCATGATTTTCATGATGTTACTCTCGTTGGTGTTCTCGATACTGATCAGGGATTGTATAGTGCTGATTTCAGAGCCACAGAAAATCTGGCACAAATGATTACCCAGGTCACTGGCAGAGCCGGGCGTGGAGATAAGTCAGGCGAGGTATTAATTCAGACAGAACAACCTGCGCATATTTTCTGGAAAAACCTCATCAAAAACGGCTATAAAAAAACAGCAGAGAGCTTGTTGGAAGAACGTATTGATATGGAATTACCGCCGGTTTCGAATTGGGCGGTTATCCGCGCTGAATCTTCTGATAGAGAACAAGCAACAGCGTTTTTACAAGAGTTCAGCGCACAATGTCATCAACATGCGTCAGAGGAGGTTCTGATTTTGGGACCGGTTCCAGCCATTATGGAAAAAAAGGGAGGGCGGTTCAGAGCGCAATTATTATTGAGTAGCGCACATCGAAAACCCTTACATCAGTTATTGGATCGACATATCAGTGTGATTTCACGGCATAAACTGGCAAGAAAAGTACGTTGGTCAATTGATATTGATCCAGTCGATCTTTTGTAAACATATTTACCACCTAAAAACGATAACGAAACAAGGATGTAATCCAAGCGGATGATCGGGTAAAATGCGCGACACTATTCAAATTGCATTCAAGGTTCATCAACGTTGAAAAATCAACTGAAAAACCTGCTTGGTCAGGCTTTATCTTCATTTACTCAGAAACATGCTCTAGAGTTTGATCTACCTGAGATTCAGATAGAACGAACCAAAGATAAATCTCATGGTGATTTTGCTTCAAATATTGCGATGATGTTGGCAAAACCAGCCAAAATGAATCCACGACAAATTGCGACCGAAATTCTCGAAGCATTACCAGAAACCGACTTTGTCACAAACGTCGAGATTGCCGGACCTGGATTTATTAATTTTTTCCTTTCTGCTGAAGCGAATCAACAAGTCATCAAAGATGTGCTTGAGCTGGGTGAAAAGTTCGGATTAAGCCAGGTAGGTCAGGGTAAAAAAGTACAAGTTGAATATGTCTCAGCTAACCCTACAGGTCCTTTGCATGTCGGTCATGGGCGTGGTGCAGCTTATGGTTCTGTTGTTAGTAGTCTGTTATCTGCCGCTGGCTTTGATGTGCATCGCGAATATTATGTCAACGATGCTGGCCGCCAGATGGATATTCTGGCTACTAGTGTCTGGCTTCGTTACCTAGATGAATGTGGTGAAGTGTTTACCTTCCCAAGTAATGGCTATCAAGGTGAATATGTTCGCACCATCGCCGCAGAGTTAAAAACGGAGTATGGAAATCAATTTTTGCTGTCTGCCAGTCAGGTCTTTGAGGATATCCCTGCTGATGAACCTGATGGCGGCGATAAAGAAATGCATATTGATGCCTTAACCAATAAAGCCAAAAGCTTATTAGGTGAAGCCAATTATCGGATTGTTTTTGATAAAGGCTTAAATGCCATCCTCAATGACATTCGTGATGATCTGGCTGAGTTTGGTACCGAGTATGACGAGTGGTTTTCTGAGCGTTCATTAGTTGAATCCGGTGATGTAGACAAAGCTGTTGAAATGCTGAAACAAGCTGGTCATCTCTACCAGGACAAAGGTGCATGGTGGTTTAAATCCACAGATTTTGGTGATGAAAAAGATCGCGTTGTTGTGCGTGATAATGGTCAGGCCACCTATTTTGCTTCTGATATTGCTTATCACCTCAATAAATATCAACGTGGCTTCGATCGCATCATTGATATCTGGGGTGCTGATCATCATGGTTATATTCCGCGTGTTAAAGCGGCTGTGGAGTCAATGCAGCTTGATGCGGATAAATTAAATGTCTTGCTGGTGCAATTTGCTGTGCTGTACCGGGGAACTGAAAAAGTAGGTATGTCTACTCGCAGTGGTGAGTTTGTCACTCTTCGTGAATTACGCAATGAAGTTGGCAAAGATGCAGCGCGTTTCTTTTATGTAATGCGTGGTGCTGATCAGCATATGGATTTTGATCTGGAACTGGCCAAATCACAGAGCAACGATAATCCGGTGTATTACGTCCAGTATGCCCATGCACGTGTCTGCAGTGTTTTTAGACAACTGGCTGAACGTGGACACAACTGGGATGCAGAAGCGGCAAAACAACATTTAGCTAAGTTGACTGAGCCTCATGAAGAAGCTCTGATGAGCATGTTATCGCGTTATCCTGAGATTCTGGAAACAGCCGCGTTAAACCATACACCACATCTACTGGCACATTATCTTACTGATTTAGCTCGTGATTTCCACACTTACTACAATGCACATCAGTTTATTGTGGATGATATGGAATTGAGTCAGGCTCGTTTATTACTTGTATCTGCAGTCAGACAAGTGATTAAAAATGCATTGTCTGTTATGGGTGTTTCTGCGCCTGAGTCTATGTAAGAGGTTGAACATTGGCGGCAAAAAGAAATACACGTAACGATTCATCATCACGCTCCCTGCCATGGGGGCCGATGTTATTGAGCTTTGCTGTAGGCGCATTTGTGATGTTTTTATTGCATCTCAAAGATAATGTTCCAGCAGATAAGTCTGGCAGTGTAAAAACAACCGAGTCGAAGCAAAAACAAAAGCCTGCAAAAAAAGAAGGGGTGGAACCCACATTTGATTTTTATACCTTACTTCCTGAGATGGAAGTCATGGTGGATAAAAAAAATCAGGGTTCTCAGCCTATCGTGACTTCGCCTTCTGATGACTCAGATGCAGCAGAAGCCACTATTGGAAGCGAAACGGGCAGTGAAACGCAACCCTCTGCTGAAGCTGATGTCAGTTATATGTTGCAAGTTGGCTCGTTTAAGCGGGCAAGTGACGCTGATGGTTTCAGGGCCAAATTAGCCTTATTAGGTATTGAGTCTAAAGTTCAGAGCGTTACTATAGACAATAAAGATACGTGGCATCGCGTTCAGGTGGGTCCTATTGCTGGGCGTAGTAAAGCTGATGCATTGCAGAAGCAGTTACGTGATAACAATATTGACTCACTACTTTTGCGAGCCAAACATAATTGATAATAGAAAGTTGAATTAATTCGTGACTGTCATGGTCCCGGCTGTTTATTATCAAGCGCTACTGATTTCAGTTTTGTAATTTGAGTAATTGAGGACACCGACATGACGGACAATACAGCAGCTCACATCTTTGAAGATGTAGTGAGTCCTTTTTGTGGTATTGCTTCCGATGATTTAGTCATTGAAGTTAAAGGCAATACTGTCACGGTGAAAGAAAATGGCGATGCGGTCACCAAACCAGGCTTTGAGACACCGATAACCGATCTTTCACCACGAATAAAAGGTCAGGATGTTTCATTTGAACAAGCAGTTAACCATATCGCGAGTTTGCTGAAATCAAGCAAACAGCCGCTGATTAGTGGTATGGCTACTGATTTAAACGGTGCTCGTGCAGCGATGGCCGTGGCTGATGCGACACGAGCAACAGTCGACAGTTTTTATTCTGATAATGCCTTTAAAAATATTCTGGTGCTGCAAGACACCGGCTATATGACGACCACGCTGACCGAAGTCAGAAATCGTGTAGATTTACTTATCGTTGTCGGTAGTGATATTGAAAAAGGCTTTCCCCGTTTTTATGAACGCATGGTTTGGCCACAAGAAAGTATGTTCGGCCAGGATATTGAATCTCGAGAAGTGATTTATCTAGGTAAGGCGCCTTCAGGTGATGCTTCTACTTCACCAGCAGGTAAAAAAGCAGCTGTTCTGCCTTGCGATATAGATGATTTACCCGAGGTGATTTCAGTATTACGTGCTCTGGTAAAAGGTAAATCTGTTCAGGCTGAAACCGTTGGTGGTATTGCTGTATCAGAACTCGCCAATTTGGCTGAAAAAATTAAAGCTGCTAAATATTCTGTTCTGACCTGGTCTGGTTCTGAAATGAGTATGGAGCATGCTGAAGCTACTATTCAAAACCTGTGTGAAATGATCAAAGAGGTCAATGAAAAAACACGTTGCAATGGTTTGATGTTAGGCGGTAAGGATGGTGATACAACGGTGAATGCTGTGTCATCCTGGCAGGCAGGTTACCCAATGCGAACCAGCTTCAGTCGCAATATGCCCGACTATGATCCGTATTTGAACCGTGGACAACGCATGTTGGATGAAGGCGAGGTGGATTGTCTGGTGTGGATTTCCAGTTTCAATACCCAATTAACACCACCAAAAACAGACGCACCAACAATTGTTTTAGGCCGCTCTGGTATGACATTTGATAATGAGCCTGAAGTCTTTATCCCGGTGGGTGTTCCTGGTATTGATCATGTCGGTCGTACTTTCCGCTGTGATAGTTCTGTGTCACTACCACTCAAAAAATTACGTGACAGTGGCTTGCCAAGCACTTATGACGTGCTGACTGCTGTTGAGAAAGCCCTGTAAACGGAGAAAAAATATGCTGACAAAATTAACAGGTGGACGCATTTTTGACCCAGAACATGGGCAAAATGATGTGGTGAGAGATATTTATATCCGTGATGGTCGCATCGTTGATGCACCGGCGGATGGTAAAGTTGATGAAGAAATTGATGTTCGTGGCAAAGTCATTATGTCGGGTGCGATTGATATGCACACGCATATTGGTGGTGGTAAGGTCAATATTGCCCGTACCATGTTGCCGGAAGATCATGCGGAATCGTTAATTGAACGTACCGAGTTAATGCGAAGTGGTTGTGGCCATGCTGCACCAAGCACATTAACTACGGGTTATCGTTATGCCGAAATGGGTTACACAGCCGGTTTTGAGCCTGCGGTGATGCCAGTTAATGCTCGCCAAGCGCATATGGAAATGCATGACACACCGATTATTGATAAAGGTGGTTATGCCATGCTGGGAAGTGATGACTTCCTGTTACGCATGATGGCAGCCAATGAAGATCAGGAAGCGATTAATAACTATGTTGCCTGGACATTAACTCACAGTCAGGCGATTGGTCTGAAAGTGGTTAATCCTGGCGGTATTAACGCATTCAAATTCAATCAACGTAAGTTGGATCTGGATGAGAAAAATAGTTTTTATAACGTTTCTCCACGTGAGATTTTACAACGCCTATCTCGTGCGGTGACGGAACTGGGTGTTCCTCATCCATTACACGTACATGGTTGTAATCTTGGTGTGCCAGGAAATAAAGATACTACCCTCGATACTATTCAAGGTATTGAAGGTTTGCCGATGCATCTAACGCATATTCAGTTCCATAGTTATGGCACAGAAGGTGACTTTAAATTCTCATCCGGTGCAGCAGAGATTGCAGAAGCGATTAACAGAAACAAAAATATCACCGTCGACGTGGGTCAGATTCTGTTTGGCCAGACAGTCACTGCCTCTGGCGATAATATGCGTCAGTTTGATGGCAGTAAACATGCCCACCCCAATAAATGGGTGTGTATGGATATTGAATGTGATGGTGGTTGTGGTGTTGTACCGTTCAAATACAAAGATCAAAGTTTTGTGAATGCTTTGCAGTGGATGATTGGTCTGGAAACCTTCCTGATGGTGGATGATCCATGGCGCATATTCCTGACCACGGATCACCCGAATGGTGCACCTTTTACCAGCTATCCTCATTTGATTAAGTTGTTGATGGATAAATCATTCCGTAACGATATGCTGTCTACCCTGCATCCGGAAGCACAAAATGCCACGCATTTAGCGTCTTTAGATCGCGAATACAGTCTTTACGATATTGCGATTATGACGCGTGCCGGTGCAGCAAAACTGGTCGGTTTGTCTGATCGTGGTCATTTAGGTGTAGGCGCTGCAGCGGATATCACCGTGTATACCGATCATGCTGATCGTGAAAAAATGTTCACTTCACCGGATTATGTGTTTAAAGATGGCAATATCGTTGTGAAAAATGGTGAGCTGGTTAAAGTCACCTGGGGGACGACTCATGTGGTCAAACCTGAATACGATAAAGGCATTGAAAAACCATTAAAAGAATACTTCGATAAATATCACACCATGACGATGGGTAACTTCAAAATCAGTGATGATGAAATCGTGGATGATGGCCGCGGAAGCTTGACCGTACAGCCGTTGAAAAAAGGAGGCAAGTTATGATTATCAACGGCGTCACTATAGACGAGACGTTTGCTGAAGCTTTTCCGATGAAAGGCACTCGGCTGATTATTACGGCATTAAATGCCAAGTGGGCCATGATTTCGGCACAGGCATTTACCGGCTTTGCTACCTCTGTTATTGCCTGTGGTTGTGAAGCGGGTATTGAGCGTGAATTGGATCCAAGTGAAACACCAGATGGTCGCCCAGGCGTCTCTGTGCTTATCTTTGCTATGGGCGGTAAAGGCCTTGCAAAACAAGTAGAAACACGTGCTGGCCAATGTATTTTGACTTCACCGACTTCAGCCTTATTTTCTGGTCTGGATAACAGCGAAAAAGAAATTGCTCTAGGTCAAAACCTGCGTTATTTCGGTGATGGTTTCCAGATTTCAAAAATGATTGATGGCAAACGCTACTGGCGTATTCCTGTGATGGATGGTGAATTTTTAACACAGGAAAAAACCGGTGTGCATGACTCGGTCGGTGGTGGTAACTTCCTGGTATTGGCAGAATCACAAGCTCAGGCTTTAGCTGCCTGTGAAGCGGCTATCGAAGAGATGAGAAAAATTCCAAACGTCATCATGCCTTTCCCTGGTGGGGTTGTACGGTCCGGTTCTAAAGTGGGCTCTAAATTTAAAGCCTTAAACGCATCGACCAATGATGCCTTTTGCCCGACCCTGAAAGGTCAGACTAAGAGTGATTTATCACCAGAAGTTGAATCGGTCATGGAAATTGTTATTGACGGCCTAACCAAAGAAGATATTGATAAAGCGATGCGAGTGGGTATTCAAGCTGTGTGTGACTTGGGCGCTGAAAACGGTATTCGTCGAATCAGTGCGGGTAACTACGGCGGTAAATTAGGCCCATATCACTTCCACTTGCAGGAGATTATGGCATGAGTGCATTAACATTCACGTTAAAAACGTCACCTGCACAGCGGGTGGATTGTTCACCATTAACAGCGGATAAACTGGCTGATAAAACAGCTGCTGAGATTGCAGCGATCACCTTAGTTGTCGGTAATCAAAAAGTCCGTACCGATGAAATTTTTGATATTCAAGGTGAGGATGTCGAGAATATTCATTTTGCTAAAGCTACAGACAAACTGGACCATATAGGTCATGCCATGGCTACGGGTAAAATCACGGTTGATGGTGATGCCGGGGCTTATCTTGGTCAGTTTATGGCAGCCGGTGATATCGTTATTAACGGCAACACTGGGGTTTATGCAGCCTGTGAAATGAAAGGTGGCACCATTAAAATTAATGGTAATGCCGGTGATTTCCTGGGTGGTGCACGCATTGGTTATAAAAATGGCATGACTGGTGGTACCGTGATCGTGACAGGTAATACAGGTGCACGAACCGGTGATCATATGCGTCGTGGGTACATCTTCATTGAAGGTAATGCCGGTGATTACTGTGGTTCAAGAATGGTGTCTGGCACGATTGCTGTGTTAGGAAAAGTCGGTAAGCATTTTGGTTACGCGATGAAACGCGGCACTTTATTACTGACATCAGCACCGGAACAAGGTATTTCTGCTAACTTTAATGACTGTGGTTCACATACATTAGCGTTTTTGCCGCTGATGTTTGCGTCATTTAAAAAGTTTGATACCAAATTTGCTGAAATTGAACCTTTTTCACGTGTTCAACGTTATGCTGGTGATGTTTCCGGCATAGGCATGGGTGAGATTTTAATTAAAATTTAAACCTTAAAAACCCGGCTTCAGGCCGGGTTTCTTTTCTCTCCGTGTTAGAAATGGTGATAGCTTTAATGTGTTAATAACGGAGACGCTTCTATGTCTGATATCGGACAATCAGTTAATCAATTCCTTGTTGAAACGCAGCGTGCTCATCCTTCTGCTACAGGTGATTTAACCGGGCTGTTAAATGATGTCATCAGCGCCTGCAAAAAAATCGCGAATCTGGTTAACCGTAGCAGTATTTTAGGCCTTGAAGGTTATGCCAGCAGTAATAATGTGCAGGGTGAACATCAGAAAAAACTCGATATTCTGACCAATGATGTCATGGTTGAGCACTTAAACTGGACAGGCCACCTTGCTGCCATGGTGTCAGAAGAAATTGATGAAATTATCTCTATTTCTGAGGATTACCCCAAGGGTAAGTACTTACTATGTTTTGACCCGTTAGATGGCTCCAGTAATGTCGATATCAACCTGAGTGTGGGTACCATCTTTTCGGTATTACGCTGTCCTGAAGGTATCAAAAACCCAAGCCACGAACATTTTTTGCAAAAAGGCACAGAGCAAGTTTGCGCTGGATTTTGTGTGTATGGTCCGAGCACGATGCTGATTCTTACCACGGGATTTGGAGTGAATGGTTTTACCTTAGATAGAGAGGTCGGCGAGTTTATTTTGACGCATCCCAATATGCAGATTCCTGAGGATACCGCCGAGTTTGCCATTAATATGTCGAACCAGCGCTATTGGCAGTCGCCTGTTAAACGTTATATTGATGAATGTGTTCAGGGTGTTGATGGTGTGCGTGAAAAGAATTTCAATATGCGTTGGAATGCTTCAATGGTGGCGGAGGTCTATCGCATTTTGACACGCGGTGGCATTTTTATGTATCCACTTGATAGTCGGATTGCAGAGCAGGGAGGAAAGTTACGCCTGATGTACGAAGCTAATCCGATGAGTTTTATCATTGAGCAAGCGGGTGGTGTCAGCAGCACGGGCACACAGCGTATTATGGACCTGCAACCAGAAACTATCCATCAGCGTGTCCCGGTCTTTCTTGGCTCAAAAAATGAAGTGGAAAGGGTGGTTTCCTATCATAAGTAAGCGTTATCGCTATAAAAGGGATTTTAGGAGCAATGGATGTCACGACTTTTATTATTAATCAGTCTTTGTTTTGGATTAGCAGTTCAGGCAGACATTTATAAATGTCATGATAATGGACAAGTTCATTATCAGGATAAGCCCTGTAATGCTCAGTCTGAAAAAGTCGAAATCAAACTTCACCAACCTTCGAAACAAGATATTGAACAACAAAACAAGCTAACCGCTGCATATAACGAAAATTCACGTATTTACCAGATAAATATGCTCAAGCAAGAAAACAGGGCATTGCAAAAACAAAAAATCGCGTTGGAAAAAGAAAACAAAGCAAGATATGACGAGTTGCAGAATCAAACCTATGATGTAGGAAATGGGATGATCGCCACTCGTGACCCGGCATTATTGAAAAATATGCGTGGGATAGTTGAGCAGCATGTACAGCAGCTTAAAAGCCTTCAGCAGGAAATAGATAACAATAAACGACAGATAAAAGCGCTTTCTGCACAACAGTAACGTGGTCAAGGGGGGGTAACCCATGAAAAAGCTATTATTACTGATAACGCATGGAATGATGTTGGTACTTGGTTTTGGCTTAGGTATTTATGCTTTACCCATACTGACACAACCGGATAAACCGTCCATGACGGAGATTGGTCAAGTTGCGACATCAGCATTATTTACTGGCCAGTTTGAGCGCGATCTTGAGGGAAGTGATGCCCTACATTACGGTAGTGGTACGCTATATATTAATGCTAATAAAATAGCGTTTGATGGGCAGATTTCTCCCGGTCCGGATTACAAATTATATTTATCACCCGTGTTTGTTGAGAATAAAACAGACTTTTTAGCGAATAAAGATAAGATGTTAAACATAGGTGATGTCAGAACCTTTAACGGCTTTATGCTTGATATACCAGAAGGTATTAATCCGGCAGATTACCAGGCCGTCGTGATTTGGTGTGAGTCTTTTAATCTCTTTATCACGGCGGCTAAATATCACTAATATTAATGATATTTAGCCAAAAACAACAAAGAAGCAGGTAAATAGTTAGTCATGATGAAGATATGCCATGCCATTAGTTTTATTGTTACGCTGTTATTGATCAGTTCTTCTGTCTCAGCAAATAATAAAACGGGGTTTAGATTAGAGAATTTTGATTACCCATATCCAGTTCAGTTTATGCCTCTTTCCAGCCAGAAAAAGCAGTTGGAAATGGCTTATATGGATATAAAACCGACAGCCAAAGCTAATGGGAAAACGATTGTATTGTTTCATGGTAAAAACTTCTGTGCAGCCACCTGGGGGGAGACAATTAAAGCGTTAGCGGCAGCTGGTTATCGGGTTATAGCAATGGATCAGATAGGGTTTTGTAAATCTTCAAAACCAGTTGATTATCAATACAGCTTCCATCAATTGGCAACCAATAGCTGGAATTTATTAAATAAACTGGGTATTGAAAAAGCTGTCATTGTCGGCCACTCAATGGGTGGCATGCTGGCAACACGCTATGCTTTGCTGTATCCAGATAATGTTGATGCTTTATTTTTAGTGAATCCAATCGGTCTGGAAGATTGGTTAGCTAAAGGCGTGCCATATGTGTCGATTAAAGACTGGTATAAAAACCAACTGACACTAACAACAAAGCGCGCCAGAGCCTATCAACAAAAAACATACTACGCGGGTCAATGGCGTGATGATTATCAGAAGTGGGTCGATATGCTGATGATACAGTATAGGGCGGATAAAGAAGACTCAGCCTGGTTATCTGCTATTCATTACGACATGATTTTAACGCAGCCCGTCGTACATGAATTTGATCAGCTCTCAGTGCCGACATGGCTATTTATTGGTGAGAAAGACAATACTGCTATCGGTAAAGCCTTTGTGCCAGACGATATCAAAAAACAATTGGGCAACTACCCCGTATTAGCCAGAAAAACGGCAAAAGCGATTCCTGATTCACATTTGATATTGTTTAATGATTTAGGTCATTCGCCACAGATTCAGGAACCTGAACGTTTTCAACAGGCGTTATTAAACGCATTAAACACCGTATTTTCTAAACAAAGCGAGTAGATGTATGCCGTTTATTTTATGGGTCTTATTTATCGTGGCTATTTTGCCGATGTTACTGGCGGTGTTAGGTGGTTATTGCCGTTACAGGCAGTTTGGCAAGTTTGATAATCATTATCCGAGATCACAGCAAGCACATATGACCGGCTTGGGTGCACGTGTTATGGCTGCCCAACACAATGCCTGGGAGTCATTGACTCTGTTTTCTGCTATGAGTTTACTGGCATATGCCTCTGGACTTAATCTAGCTGATTTTAGTTATCCAGCCGGCTTATTTTTACTTAGTAGAATTTTTCATCCCTTATTTTATATTCTCGATATGGATACCTATCGTTCATTGGTTTTTTTGATTGGTTTATTTAGTGCCATCTATATTGGTGTGAAAGCAATCACTGCCTTTTAGGATCCATCAGCTTATTTCTTCTTTAAGGGAAACAATAGCGTCAATTCGTGTCGTACACATATTGCTTCAGCCATAAAAATAATGAGAGGACGGTGATATATGCGGCTAATCGGCATGCTTTGTTTGTTAGTTATGAGCGTCGTAGCCTGTACAGGCACACCCAAAGGCGTCACACCTGTAGATAACTTTGTTTTAAACCGCTATCTCGGCAACTGGTACGAAGTAGCCAGACTTGATCATCGCTTTGAACGTGGTTTAAGTAATGTTACAGCGCAATACTCTTTAAAAGGGGATGGTGGCGTTAAAGTGATCAACCGCGGTTACTCGGAAGAGGATAAGGAGTGGAAACAGGCCGAAGGCAAAGCCTATTTTGTCGAAGGTCCACATACTGGACATCTTAAAGTCTCTTTTTTTGGGCCTTTTTATGGCAGTTATGTGGTATTTGAGTTAGAAGATGATTATCGTTATGCCTTTGTTTCAGGCCCAAATCACAATTATCTGTGGTTACTTTCACGGACTCCGGATGTGTCTGAAGAGGTGAAGCAACGCTTTATTAATAGAGCTAAAGCGGCGGGGTTCGATACAGATGATCTGATCTTTGTGAAACAAAAATCATTGAAATAGATCGCCTGCTAATGGCATGGTGACACTCTGCCTTTAAGAGATGTTTTTATGCCCGATATTAATTTTGATCAGGTTTGGTTTAATTTATATCAGATAGGTATCGCGTTTATGCTCGCACTGCCTATTGCGTTTAATCGTGAATATGTAGATAGCGGCGGTGCTGGGTTAAGAACCTATCCCTTGGTGTCTATTGCCTGTTGTGCCTTTATGTTGGTAGCGATGGATGTTTATCAGGGAAGTGATGCTGAAGCGCGGGTCATGTATGGCGTGATTACCGGTATGGGATTTATTGGGGGTGGTGCCATAGTGAAAGAATCTGGTAGAGCGATGGGTACCGCTAACGCGGCCGGTATTTGGTTAACGGGTGCGATAGGTCTTTCCGTGGCTTACAGAAGGTATGAAATTGCTATCGTGTTATCGTTGATTGGTTTTTTGATATTTCAGTTTGGCAGTTATTTAAAAAGGCGTGATGAATCATAAGTTTGTCGGAGGTTATCGTTTATTCAGACCATACGGCATATTGATTACCAGTGAGATCGGTGAAGTGAAAACGTCGTCCTCCCGGAAAAGCGAAAATGTCTTTGACAATCTGACCACCAGCGGCGTTTACGTCTTTTAGTGTTTCCTCCAGAGCGTTGCTATAGAGCACTATCAATACACTACCTGACTCTGGTGTCGCGACCAGTGGTGATCGATAAAATCCACCATCAATGCCGGCGTCTTCAATGGCGATATAGTCAGGACCATAATCAATAAATTTCCAGCCAAATGCATGACTGAAAAAAGCTTTGGTCTTATCTAAATCCGACGATGGAATTTCAAGATAGTTAATCTTTCCTGTCTCTTTCATTATTTATCATTATCTCTGGTTATTTTATCTATTCAATGTAGATCATCCGCTTGCTTCTACACATAATTCATATCTTACTCAATGCAATAATCGCTTCATATTAACTCAGATAACGGTTTTTATTAAAAACAAAAGGTTGCATAAGGGATAGTTTTTAAATGATAATAGTTATCATTAATATCTATATATGGTTCAGCCGTTTAATATGTCGAGTAATAAACAGATTGTTTTTGATCAGCCGAGCTATAAAAACAGTTTTATTGCGTCTTTGTATGAAAATCATCACTATTGGTTGACGGGCTGGTTAAGTAAAAAATTAGGCTGTTCGCAAAACGCCAGCGATCTCACCCATGACACCTTTGTGAATGTCATCAGCAAACAAAATGACTTAACTCAAATCAGAGAACCTCGTCCCTGGTTGTTGACGATTGCCAAGCGCTTATTGATTGATAAACGTCGCCGCTTTTTATTAGAACAAGCCTATTTAGAAGAGTTAAAACTCAGCCTGGATGATGCAGATCCAATACCATCAACAGAAGATGTTTATCTGGCCATTAATGCACTTAGTAGAATTTCTGAGGCGCTGGAAACCTTACCTAGCCACGTCAGACAGGCTTTTATTCTCAGGCATATTGATGGTTTAACCCAGTCTGCCATTGGTAAAAAACTGGGTGTATCCACCACCATGGTGCAGAAGTATCTGATTCAGAGTTTAGTCGCCTGTCAGCAGGCGTTTGAAACAGAAATCTTTTAATGGTCACGAGTTCATCACCTTAAATGACAGATTCAGAAAGTATTGCCACCCAAGCTGCGGAGTGGGTTGTGTTGATGTCAAATGAAGAAACCCCACCGTCAACAGCACAAAAACAAGCCTTCCTTGACTGGAAAAATCAGGATCCTCGGCATGCTGAGGCGGTGGATAAGTTACAAGCGCTATTAGGTGACATCCAACAGTTTCCCCGGTCGGCATCAAAGGCTGCGTTATCAGTCTCAACCAGCAAAGCATATCATCAGC
Source organism: Methylophaga sp. F-2 (assembly GCF_056859315.1). NCBI lineage: Bacteria > Pseudomonadati > Pseudomonadota > Gammaproteobacteria > Thiotrichales > Piscirickettsiaceae > Methylophaga > Methylophaga sp. F-2. The sequence goes on along the minus strand of NZ_JBSXOF010000015.1, from coordinate 123,733 downwards.
ATTCCTGGCAGACCTTAGCAAAAACCTTTGTATTATTAATGGTTATTTTTATCCCAATGTTTGTTTGGCTACCAGATAAAGTCACGCTGATGATGGCTGATAAACAAACATCCGTCGGTGACTGGCAATCCTACACCCTGGCAGATAACTCAGTAATTATGCTCAGCAGTGATAGTGCTATTAATGTGGATTTTAATCATATCCAGCGAACCATTCATTTATTAAAGGGAGAAATACGGGTCAAGGTAAGTAAAAATCCACAAAGACCGTTTGTCGTCAAAACAGAACACGGTAGTCTCACGGCTTTGGGTACAGAGTTTAGTGTGGATAAGCGTAGCGATTACACCTTACTGAAAGTGATCGAATCCACTGTAGCAGCCACATGTCAGCGACGAGGCTGTGATGTTAAGCCCCTTCAGCCGGGCCAGCAGATTCGTGTTTATGCTGAACATTTGGGTAAGGTTTCTGACTTTAGTGTTGATGATGCCAGTCTGATGTGGAATAAACACCAGTTGATGGTGGATGGTATGCCGTTAACTGAGGTGCTTACTATTCTGAACCGTTTCCATAAGGGCTATTTCTATTTTGATGCTCAGCAGTTAGAGAATTATCATGTCTCGGCCGTGTTGCCACTTGATAATCCGCAGGCGGCATTAGCCTTATTAGCAGACTCATTCCCGCTAAAAGTCACCCATATCACTCCCTGGTGGACGGCTATTACTGTTGTCCCAAAAACATAAATGAAGTTAAAGGTGGTGATTTCTTTATGTCATTCGTCAGAGTAGGTAAGACAAATGAAATAAGGGAGTCTCATGTTTATTTATCGTTTTTTTTCAACAGCCGGGTTTCGCTATAGCCTTGTTGTGTTTTTATTAAGCTGGCTTTCCGTTGTGTCGGCGGCAGAGAGTCAGAAAAAGCCAATTGATATTAAGGCAGGTCTTTTATCAAGTAGTCTCAACCAACTTGCCAGCCAGACAGAGATATCCATCGTGGTGAATACTGATCTGGTGAAAAACAAATCAGCAAAAGCGATTAAAGGTTTTTATACGCCGCAGAACGCTTTAGAGATGTTATTAGATGGACATAAGCTGCAGGCGGAAGATACCGGTACAGGCTTTGTTATTAAAGCGGTGTCAGAGGATGAGGTTGTTTTAAGCGCTATTGATATAAACGCTGAAAAAGTAAAAAAGTCCTTACAAACTGATAAATATGCTGGGGGACAGGTCGCGAAACAAGGTCGTGTCGGTATCCTGGGTAACCGTGATGTGATGGACACGCCGTTTAATATGACCAACTTTACCAGTGATTTTATCGACAATACACAGGCCGAAACCATAGCCGATGTGGTATCAACTGATCCTTCCGTCAGAACAGCACATGTGAGTGGTGGCATGCTGGATTCTTTCCGTATTCGTGGTTTTGCTATGAATGAAGGTAACTCAGGTGATATCGCCTTTGATGGTGTCTATGGTGTGGCGTCTAATTACCGGGTGTTGGCAGATTATGTGGACAGAATTGAAGTCATAAAAGGCCCGGCATCGATGATCTATGGAATGTCACCAGATAGTAGTGTGGGTGGCAGTATCAATATCGTTCCCAAGCGCGCTCTGGATGAGGATTTAACGCGGTTGACCGCATCTTATGCTTCCGACAGCCAATTAAAAGGCCATCTTGATCTGAGTCGACGTTTTGGTGATGACGATCAATTTGGGGTTAGATTTAACGGTACGGTCAGTGATGGTAATACCGAGCGTGAAAATCAATCACGCGAAGTCGAGTCATGGGCATTAGCTTTGGATTATCAGGGTAAAAAACTGAGGATGACAGCCGATCTTATTCATCAAAAAGAGGATCTGGATGCCCCCTTACGTCATTTATGGTTAGCCAATGGTGTTGATGTGCCGTCAGCGCCGGATGGTGAACATAATATTACTCAGGATTGGGAATGGTCGAAGGTAGATGACAAGTCATTACTGCTCAAAGCGGAATACGATATCCATGACCAATTAACTTTTTTTGCAGATATCGGCGGTGGTAAAACCCGTGTATCCCGGTTATTTGGTTATCCCAGCATTACCAATGCATCGGGTGATGTCAGCGTAACACCAAGTAATGCCGATTTTAATGTGGATAGATATACCGTCAGCACTGGCTTGAGAGGCTGGTTTGATACGGGTGCGATAAATCACAATATGACTGTGCAATTAACGGAGTATCGCGATCAGCTCGAAAAAGCGACGATCAATGCCAGTTCATCCTATTTAAATAATCTTTATTCACCGACCGATCAGGCAGAGATTGTGGTCGCTAATCCGCATAATGCACCTAGAGTCAGTGAGAGTCGATTAACAGGGATAGCTTTAGCGGATACCTTGTCTGCGTTGGATGACAGAGTGCAACTGACCCTTGGTGTCAGAAGACAACAGGTGGAATCAGACAGTTTCAATGCCAGTACTGGTGCCGTCACCACACACTACAATGAAAGTGCATTAACACCGATGGTGGGTGTAGTCATTAAACCCTGGGAAAATGTATCGTTTTACGCCAATCGCAGTGAGGGCTTGAGTAAAGGCGATATTGCGCACGATAGTTCAGCCAATGCGGGGGAAGTGTTTGAACCCTATAAAACCAAGCAATATGAAGTGGGTGCTAAGATTGATTTTGGTGAGTTCACATCAACAGTGAGTTTGTTCCAGATCGAAAAGCCCAGCTATCAGACGGTGAACAATATCTCATCTGTGTCAGGTGAACAACGCAACCGCGGCATCGAAATGAATGTGTTTGGACAATTAACCCCAGATGTTCGGCTATTAGGTGGTTTGATGTTACTGGATGCAGAATTAAATAAAACCAATAACCCGGCAACCCAAGGTAATACCCCTGTTGGTGTCGCTGAACGTCAGGCCAATATTAGTGCTGAATGGGATATGCCCATGCTGCCAGCTTTAACCTGGACGGCAAATTTGATTTACACCGGTGAACAATATGTTAATCAGGCCAATACTCAGAAAATCCCCAGCTGGACCCGACTCGACCTAGGTGCTCGTTATGATCTGTTGGTGGCAGGTAAAGACGTGACCGTTCGTGCCGGTATCCATAATGTCTTTGATCGTGACTACTGGTCAGGTGTGGATACCTGGAGCGGCATGGCTTACGGCGCACCACGCACATTTACCATTTCAACCAGCATCGACTTTTGAATTATCCGCCTCTCTTGTTATCAGACAACAGAGGCGTTTTTTTCAGCATAATTTAGCTTTGGCTGTTCTGGTCACTTGGCTTCACTCTGGTGTTGAAAAGGTATAATCACGCCGTTTAATGGATGCCTTTATTATGTTTATTTTTGATAGTCATCATCCTATTGCCGTTGTCGTTGAGAAATATGGAAATTAGAGAAATAGCTTCACAGCAAACACATGCTTTAAGAAGTCAGGTTTTGCGCCCAGGTAAACCGCTTTCTGAATGTGTCTTTGAGGGCGATGATGCTGTCACCACAAGACATTTTGCTGCCGTGGATCAAACCGAGAATATCGTTGGAATAGTATCGGTTTATCTCAACGATAATCCTTTATTGAAGCAGAGCAATAGCTATCAAATCAGAGCGATGGCAACTGCACCGGATTACCGAGGCAGAGGTGTTGGAAGCGCCTTACTGACGGCTGCGGAGCGATATGCGAAATCCCAGGGAGCAACCCTCATCTGGGCCAATGCCAGAAGTACGGCAATCGGTTTTTATCGCCGATCAGCTTATACGCTGGCTTCCGAGGAGTTTATGATTTCCGGCATCGGTCCACATTATCTGGTCAGCAAACCATTGAGATAAATTCAAATAGAACAAGTGGTGTTAGTTACATTCTCGTCGTTGCTTCATTAATCTCTGTTTTCTTAACGGAGAAGCGTTCAGCCCAGTTTAAAACAGTGATTAACAAGCTGGGTAAAAAGGTCAGCGTGACGATCATTGAACATAAAATGCCAACCAGCACGACGATACCGACGCCGCGATAAAGCTCCGTCCCTGCACCTGGAATAAAGACCAAAGGTGCCAGGCCAAACACGGTAGTGGCGGTTGACATCAAGATTGGACGCAAGCGAGTGGCAACCGCCTGATTGACGGCATCACGCACGGATACTGCTTTATCTTCTAAATTCCTTCGCGCCTGTTCAACAATCAGAATAGGGTTGTTGACGACAGTACCCAGCAAAATGACAAAACCAAGCATGGTAATCATATCGAATGGTTGAATAATCGCTGGAAGACCAAACAGGTTGAGTAATGGCCCGGCGGCATTGACTGCTGCTAAGCCGACAATACCACCAGCAATACCTAAGGGCACGGTCGCAAGAATGAGTAATGGATACCACCAGTGACTAAATATAGCGACTAACAGCAAATAAATAAGAATTAATGCAATGACAAGGTTGCCTGATAAAGATTCACGGGTAGCATCTAACTGATCAGCAGCACCCGAAATACTGATAGAAACCCCTTTAGCTACTTCTCCCTCAGCCTGCATATTTGGCAGCATTTGGGTGCGAACCTGGTTCACCGCTGTTTCCAGTGCAATTTCTCGTGGTGGAATAATCAGTAAGGTGACCGTGCGACGGCCATTCACACGGCGTAACTGATCACTGTCTACCGTATCAACAATATTGGCCAGCGCATTTAAGGGTAAAACCGTACCTTGTGGCGTCATGATAGGCACATTAGCCAGTGATGACAGGGTTTGGTTTTGTCCGGCGGTGCTAAAGATGAACATATCAATTTTGTCATCATTCATAAAAAACTCATCGACATAAGCACCGTCACTTAATGCGGCTACCGTATAACCAAAATCATCTGCAGACATATTGATCTCGGCTAGCCGATCCCAGTTCGGACGAATTTCGACCAACGGTTGGTCCAGAGACAGCGCTGAAGGTTCAGACTCAATCTGAGGGTTACCAAACAGCTTTTCAGCACGTCTCATTGCATATTCAGCCGTGCTGTAGAGGCTTTCCTGATCGGCGCCGGAAATATCAAGGTTAACAGCGCGCGTGCCGCCCTGATTACTGGAAATAATTGAACCTCGGTTCGAGAAACCACGCATTCCCGGATATTCTTTAAACATTGATGTGAGTGCATCCATCATCGCCTGTAAATCTTGTGGACGAACAGGTTCGCTCAGAATCCATATCGAACCTGGATTAATACGCTGAAAATAATATTTAAGTGCTGGTAAGCTGTGTTCACCGTTATCAAACTTTTGTGGATCGGCATGCAAGGCTTCGCTTAAATGCTGGCGGATGTCATCTGCCAATAAACGCATCTCAGGTATGTTATAGCCGGGCGGGGCAATCATCATACTGAAGGCTTTGGGTTCTTCGCCTTCCGGTAAATACTCAGCTGGTGGTAGCAGATACCAGCCAGCGCCCATGGTGCTGGTAAAAATAATCACAATGGAGAGTAAGCGCTTTAAAGGTGAGGTATTGAGCCAGCTGACCATTTTTAAAATCGGGCCAGGATGTTTTAAATCATCACCATGATCACGATCATCACCAAAGCCAACTCGGGCACAGGCAGCAGGCACCACGGCGACAGCAAATAGCATAGAGGCTAAAATAGCTGTGGATATCGCAATCGCGATATCTGAATAAAGCTGTCCTGCTTCTTCATCAACAAATAACACCGGAGCAAACACTAATACCGTGGTCATACTGGAGGCCAGTACCGCAGTCCACACTTCTTTTACGCCAGTAATGGCCGCTTGGATCCGATCCAATCCTCGTCGACGTGCCTGTTCAATACTTTCCAGGACCACAATGGTGTTATCCACGGTCATACCAATGGCAAAAGCAATCCCTGCCAGAGAGATCACATTGATCGTGCGATCAAAGGCGAGTAAACCGATAAAGGCTGCAATCGTACATACGGGCATGCCGAGTAGGCCGATAACGGTGGCTCTGCCCGAACGTAAGAATAAATACAGAATAAGCGTCGCAAGAATGGCGCCCAGGGCCAGGTTCTGCGTGACTTTTTCTACAGAGGCTTGAACATAACGAACGTCATCACCTATCAGGGAAATAGTTAAGCCGTTAGGATGAAGTTGATCCTGGCGGATTTCATCAATTTCTTTCAGCATGGCCTGTTTGATATCAATGACATTTGAGCCTGTTTCACGCTTAACAGCCATGGTCAGTGCGGCTTCATCATTGACTATCGACAAACCTCGCACTTCATAATGATCCAGCCTGACTTCTGCTACGTCCTTAAGTTTGATATCCGTATTATTGCGATGAGCCAGAGTCAATTCTCGAAGGCTTTCAACATCTTTGAAACGACCTACGGTACGGATAAAGTAACGGCGCTTACCATCGTCAAGATCGCCGGCTGAGGTATCTCTGTTACGTTCACGAATGGCGTCTCTGACATCAGTTAACGATAGACCGCGTTGTGCCAGTTTAGCGGGATCTATGTGGATTTGTATTTGTCGTTCAGCACCACCACGAAGTTGAACTTCGGATACACCAGGAACACGTTCCATACGCGGTCTGACATCGTCATCAATGAAATCAGTGACCATATCCATATCAAGGCTCAGTGGATTACCAGGCAGCGGTGTAACAGCAAAATACATAAACGCATTTTCTGAGAAAGAGCTGCTGTACAGGCGTGGCTGATCGACATTTTCAGGGTAGTTAGATACCTGACTAAGGGCGTTGGATACTTCTATTAAGGTCTGATTGATGTCAACGCCGAAAGGAAATTCCAGCTCAATGCTGGCTTCGCCTGTATCTGCCAGTGATTCCATTCTGGTCAGGTTGGGCACACTGCGCAGGTAGCGCTCCTGCTCAATGAGGATTTCTTTTTCAATATCCTGTGGTGTCGCGCCAGGCCAGCCGGTAACCACACTGATGGTTTGCACATCAAGATCAGGAATCATCTGTACCGGAATACGTTTTGCGGCAGCAATGCCCAGTACCATTATGATAAGAACGATAACCGTGAGCAGCTTTCCGTTTCTGATGGGGGCTTCAAGCATAACTAGACCTGATTATTGTGCTGATTCAACGATGGTAATGCTTTGCCCATCACGTAATACCTCATTACCACGCGTAACAACCTTATCGTCTAGAGTGATGCCAGACAAAATGGTAACGCCCTGACTACTTTGGGTGCCGATGTGGACTTTATGGCGTTTGGCAACACCGTCTTTTACTACAAAGACACTGTAACCACCGTCAGGGTGCAAAAGTAATGCATCTCTAGGGATAATGATTCGTTGTTGTTTCTGTTGATTGTCATTCAAGCCAATAATGGCTTTTGCTGAGGTGCCAGGCAGTAAGCTGATATCACCGGTATCAATAAGAATACGTACTAAAAAGGCTCTAGCCTGTGGATCACTGACTGGTACAATGGCATTGATCGTACCCTTGAAGCGTTCATCAGGAAAAACATCTGGGATAACTTCTACCTGACTATGCCTGTTGATTTCAGAAAAGCGTTCCTGAGGTACTTTGACATCCAGTCTGACTTTATTGGTAGCCACCAGCTCAAGTACAGTGGTTCCTCGGTTAACCCACTCACCAACTTCGGTAAGCTTAGCGCTGATAACACCCGAAAACGGCGCGGGGAGACGATGGCGACTTAGCTGTTCCTGTGCTGAGGCTTCTGCTGCCTTGGCAGCCATAAGCGCTGCCTCTGAGAGGTTCAGATTCGATAATCGACTGGCATTTTCACTGGCAGAGATATAGTTTTTTTCTCGTAAACCTTTGGCTTCATCAACAAGTCGCTGCGCTTCGTTACGTGCTGCTTGTGCTTCAGCGGTGGCGGCTTTTGCCTGAGCCAAAACCTGTTTAGATAAGGCGGGATCAAGCTCCAGTAATAAGTCGCCTTTTTTGACTTTACTGCCAGCATCAACAAATACCTTTGAAACTAGGCCATCGACTCGCGGTGACAACATCGCTTGTTTTTCAGCCGTCAGTGTTCCTGATAGTGATAAGTTATCACTTACTTTTGATTTTTCTGGTGATACAACAGTAACTGGTGTTTCAGCAAGAAGAACTGTAGATGTCATTAATCCAGACAAAACAAATAAAAACACACAGGCTAATTTTAAATGATAATGATTCTTCATATTATTCCGTTATAGCACGTTCATCGCTTACTTAGGTAATAAGTCAGAGCTTAGTTCCCGGAAGCGTAAATATTTGTTAAGAAATGTGTAATGAAGGTTACATTGAATAAAAATTTTTTACTAATTCTGCCATAGCAGGCGAGAGTATTGGTCTGTTGAGGTAATGTTCTGAAGCTTATTTGAATGCTGATTTGGTGAGCATGGGGTCATAAAAAGACGCAAAGAGCTAACTTTGCGTCTGCTGTTGAAGATCTAGCGTGGTTTTTTATTGGTTCTATTGGCCGGTTTGGCCCGTGGCGGACGACGCGCAGGTCGCTTTGCAGCTGTTGCATTGTCCGTGTTCGCTCTTGGTGGGCGGCGTTTTGCCGGTCTCTGTTTAGAGGGAGCTTTTTTGCTAATACTGTAACTATCTGGTACGTCATGCGTTGGCTCAAAACCATCCATATACTCTCGTTCCAGTTTATTACCGATAAGTTTTTCGATATCTTTGAGTTGATCAATTTCGTCAGCACTGACTAGTGAGATGGCCTCTCCAGTAGCACCAGCACGACCTGTGCGGCCTATTCTATGAACATAATCAGCAGCCACATTGGGCAGATCAACGTTGATGACATGAGGTAGTTGATCAATATCTAATCCCCTTGCGGCAATATCTGTAGCAACTAATACCTGAATCGTATTGGACTTAAAATCAGCCAGCGCTCGTGTTCTTGCTCCCTGACTTTTATTGCCATGAATGGCCGCAGCTTTCAGGCCGTGATCTTCTAGATATTTAGTTAATTTATTGGCGCCATGTTTTGTTTTTGAAAACACTAACACCTGATACCAGTTGTTATCCTGAATGAGTTGATTGAGTAATGCAGGTTTTTGTTTTTTATCAACAGGAATGATCCACTGTTTCACTTTCTTGGCGGTGGTATTCGCCGGTGCAACAGAAATCTCAACGGGGTTTTTAACCAGGCGTTTTGCCAGCTCGCGGATCTCATTAGAGAATGTCGCCGAAAACATTAAGGTCTGGCGCTTTTGTGGTAAGACGTTAATGATCTTGCGGATATCGTGTATAAAACCCATATCCAACATGCGATCGGCCTCATCCAGTACTAAGACTTCCAGTTCATCAAAGCGAATCGCATTTTGTTGGTAAAGATCCAGAAGACGTCCTGGTGTGGCCACTAATACATCAACCCCACGGCGCATTTGCATCATTTGAGGGTTTATTTTAACGCCACCAAACACTACAGCTGAACGTAATGGTAAATATTTACCGTAAGTTTTAATGCTTTCTTCAACTTGGGCGGCAAGTTCACGCGTCGGTGTTAATACAAGGGCACGAGCCTGATTAGCGCGGGCTGGTTTGCCTTCAGACAGTTTATGCAGAAGTGGTAAGGTAAACCCTGCAGTTTTACCTGTGCCCGTTTGGGCAGCAGCCATCACATCATTACCCTGCATGATTGCAGGAATGGCTTTGGCTTGAATTGGAGAAGGGGTCGTATAACCTGATTCTGTGACGGCACGTTGCAGTGGCAGAATGAGGCCTAACTCGGAAAATGTCATAATTTACTCAATATAAAGCGTTATAGTGAAAACAGCGTCTTCGCATTATTCAGCGTGTGTCGTTGGATAAGGTTAACAGTCACGGTTTTGTTACATCGACAAGAAGTGATGTAAAAGCGGAGGTGATGCCAGAACGTCTGTTAACACATAGAACTTATTGTTTACCATGAAAATAGGTAACGACGAGTTCTATGAATGCAATTATGACAGAGTTTTAATGAGAATATTGTTTTCTCTACACTAAATCGTTAGTTGAGAATGTTATCATTCACCTATGAATTTTTATCCAGGAGGAATCATGAAGAAAAAATCGATTTTAATTGCTATTGTGATTGCGTTACTAGCAATCTTTGTTGTGGCGGCTGTCTCCACAGTGTTTGTTAACGATAGTAAAGAACGTTACGCCAATGTCTCATCTAATAAGTCTGATGATGCTGTTGCACCAGCCTCAGTTAAAGATGAATCAACACAGCCACTGGCACAAAATGAAGTCGGTGGGGTGAATGAGACAGTTACCGAGCATATGGAAGATGCGAATGAAGCTGTGCCTGAAACGGTGGTAGATGAAGGCGCGATAGCAGAACCGGATACGACTGAAGAAGCGACAGCGCCGGTTGAACAAGACCAAGCAGAAGCGGCTCCTGCAGAACAAGAACAAGCCTCTGCCGAAGCAAAAACACATATCGTGACTGCGGTCGGTCTGAAGTACGAGCCTTTGGTGATTCAAATTCAACCTGGCGATAAAGTCGCCTGGGAAAATATGCCTACACATGACACCCAATCTCTGGAAGGTCTGATTCCAGAAGGTGCTGAAGCATGGCATTCACAAATGGGTGAAAACTATCAGCGCACCTTCACGGTTGAAGGGATTTATGTTTACAAATGCACGCCTCACTTTGGTGCTGGCATGGGAGGGGCCATTATTGTGGGTAACCCTGTCAATCTGGATCAAATCAAAGCGGCTGATGCAAAAGGTGCAGCAGCACGTCTGGTGAAAAAAGCCATTGCTGCCGCTGAAAAAATGTAAGAAACAGCTGATGATGTCAATCAACCCTCTGCTCGTACCGGGCAGGGGGTTATTTTTTGGAAGAAATGATGACTGAGCAAACATTTATTAAAGGTAAAGATCGTGATCTGGAAACCAGTATTGCGACCATGCAAGCAAAGCTAAAGGCATTTGGTTTTGATGTGGAAGAAGCCTCGTGGCTGAATCCGGTCAGTCATGTTTATTCTGTACACATACGGGATAAAACCTGTCCGTTGATGTTTACCAATGGTAAAGGCAGCTCTGCTAAAGCCTGTTTAGCCAGTGCCTTGGGTGAGTATTTTGAGCGCCTCAGCTGTAATTACTTTTTTGCTGATTTTTATTTAGGTGAGCAGCATAGCCAGGCACCCTTTGTGCATTATCCGAATGAGCGCTGGTTTGTTTCCAATGATGATGAGATGCCTGAAGGTTTATTAGATGAAGGCTTATGGGATCACTTTGATCCAGAAAGAACACTGACACCAGAGAAATTATTTGATACTAACTCCGGTGCTGGTGAAAGAGGCATCTGTGCGGTGCCGTATGTGCGTCAGCGTGACTACGAAACCCTCTATTTCCCGGTGAATATCATCGGTAATATCTATGTCAGCAATGGTATGTCTGCAGGCAATACCCAGAATGAGGCTCGTGTTCAGGGTTTATCTGAAGTGTTTGAGCGTTATGTCAAAAACCATATCATCGCTGAAGGGATTTGTTTACCCGAAGTGCCACAGTATGTCATCGACCGGTTTCCTAAAATTAAAGCCGCATTAGAAGAGCTTGAGGAGCATGGTTATCACCTAAAAGTGGCTGATGCCTCACTAGGTGGTCAGTTCCCTGTGATGAACGTGACCTTGATTAATCCGAAAGATGGTTCTGTGTTTGCCTCTTTTGGTGCCCATCCCAGCTTTGAAGTGGCTTTGGAACGAACGGTCACCGAATTACTTCAGGGTAGAAGTCTGGACCAACTGGATGTGTTCCATCCACCGACATTTGACATGGAAGAGGTGGCATCACCACAAAACCTGGAAATGCACTTTATAGATTCCAGTGGTTATGTCTCCTATGACTTTTTTCGTGATGCGCCAGATTACGAATTCTATGACTGGGATCACGATGCGCCTACCCGCGATGAGTTTACTTATCTGACCGATATCATTCATGAGATGGGGTTTGATATCTATATTGCCGACTATGAGCATCTGGATGTCTACGCTTGCCGTATTCTGGTGCCAGGGATGTCGGATATCTATCCAGTGGATGAATTGCTCTGGGAAAATAATAATGAAGGCGCCTTATTTCGCGAAGACTTATTATCACTGAAATTTCGTACCAAAGAGCAGTGGAGAGAGTTATTAGTGGCTTTGGAAGATGGTGGTTATAACGACCATACACCGGTTGCTCAGTTTATCGGTTTAGCGCCTGACCCTGGCACTTTGTGGTCAACCATTCGCTTAGGTGAAATCAAATTGATGTTGTGTTTGGCTTTGGAAGATGAGCAGGCATTGGAGTGGGTGGACTGGTGTTTGTCGCTGGGGCAAGGCGACGAGGCGCAATTACGCTTCTATCGCTGCTTAAAAGCGTTACTGGACATCAAATGGGATGATGAGCGTGAATATAAAGACTATCAGCAGTATTTGGCCTTAATGTACGGTGAGCAAAATGTGCAAGATGGCATCGCTATCGTTGATGCAAAAACAGTTTTCCATCAATTACATACACCTGGTCTGAGCCTGCATGGCTTTGAACGTCATAATGCACTGTTGGCTGGCTATGAAAAACTTCAAAAAGCCAAAAAAGCGTACTGGGATAAAAAGGATTAAGAGCGATTTAAAGGTGAGAGAAAAAATTTTTACATGAAACACTAACACCTTTGTAAAAATTGCTGTATATTCTCTCGCTTCTTCGGCCAACAGACGTTTTTTCGTCTGCCAAGAAGGATAGTGGAGCGGTAGTTCAGTTGGTTAGAATACCGGCCTGTCACGCCGGGGGTCGCGGGTTCGAGTCCCGTCCGCTCCGCCATTATTCCTTACCTATTTTCCCCAAGTTTATTTCACATTTTTTGTTTCTAAATGAGCGAAAAGTTCATGCCTGACTTCTGCATTGCTAATCCGCCAGATACAGCTATCAACAAAATAATGATGAATATTTATCAAGCTTGAAACCAGTACTGCAAATGTAAATTGTTGGTTTTCGATAGAGATAAATTCCGGAAAGTAAAAAAAGACGATACCGGCACTGAGCAGCAATACGTAATATTTTATAGCCCAGGCTTTTAATGCAAATTGTTTGATATCACCTAAATTTGCTTGTCGACGGTTTAACTCAACACGCATTGGAAACGGTAGATACTGTAATGCGTGAGATGCTTGTACCAACAAGTATGCTTCTGGCATAAAAAATAATACGAAATACCATAAATAAATCGATAACCACGAGACGAGTATACGTTTATCTGGAATTCGCTTTGTTCGAAGATAAACGCCATACCACACCATCGATGAGGCAAAAAAGGCAAGACAAGCAGCGATATTGACCAAGCTCAGCAACATATCAATATTGGCATGTAAAACACCACCAAACCATTCTGCAGGTAGATCCTGAGCTCCCCAGATTACATGCCATGTAAGCAAGGTTCTTAGCCCTAAACGAAGTGTAAGCCGTTCACTTTTTTTCAGCGTCAACTGACTCAATTTGCTGTAAGTCGCTATCATCCCCCAAGCCTGTCCGGTGTAATGCCAAGCAAGATAGAAGGCAGCAACGAGCCAGCAAAAATAGGTGACATCCTGATTCACAGAAAATAGCGATACAGTTCCTTCGGTTGGCTCACTGGTGACTAACCCAACTATTAAGATTAATAAAAGTACTGATGGGATATAAATAGTGGCTGACTTGTAGCGTTTTATATTACTTTTTGGAGTATAAATAAGTCGATAAGCACCCATGAAATGGGGCCAGTTAATGAGTAGCTGTAGCACAATGGCAGTGCCTAAGATGCTGGTAATGTTAGCTGTAGATTGTGGGACGCTAGTAAAAAAGATATAGACCAACAATAAAAACATCACAACAATGGATACACCGCCTGTCATCCAAAAATCGAGGCTTTCAGACAGAATATAACCGGACCGATTACCGCGAAGTGCTTTTTTTGGTTTCATGTAGTTTTTTCATTGCTCGTAAGGTTATTGCTTGAATAGTAAGACCGGGTGACTCACCACCGCCTGAACTTGGAAACACGCTACCATCAACAATATATAAGTTGTTCCAGCGATGACTTTGACACCATTGATTGACGACAGACTGCTCTGGGTCATTACCCATCCGGCAGGTGCCAAACACATGAGAGCTACTAAAAATATCGTAGCAACTAAATTCTTCAAAAATATCCGTGGTTCCAGCATGTTTTAGGATGTCTCTGCATATCTCTGCCATAAACCGTATACGCTTGGTGGTCATCTCATCAATATAACTGTGAATCCTTGCTGCTGGTTGTTTATGTCTGGTTTTGATACTTGGATCGAGATCGATAAAACTTTTGGGGTGTGTGTGACTTTCAGCTATACCACTCAGCGATAATACCTGACCGAACTGTTTTCTCATCTGTTGTTTGTGTTCTAGTCCCCAGCCTGCAACTACTCGTTGAGCATAGTTAATTGGACCAATAAGATCTGATTCAGCTACAGAAGGCGAAAAACGACAGCCGCCAATAATGCCCGGAATACTGTCAGGCTGATTATAGTCCCAGCAAATACTATCGACAGCCAGGCCACGATGACTGCCAAGTGGAGCATCTAAAATGGCATTTGATGTCCATAAAATGGTTTCCATGAAGTTTTTTCCAACTTGGCCGGATTCATTGGCAAGACCTTTTGCGTCCTTGGTTCCAGATGCTAGTAATAATCTGGGGGTTTCTATAGCACCAGCAGCAAGAATAAGATGTGGTGTTGAAATGAAGTGTTCAACGCCATCATTGTCGATATAGTAAATACCTTTTACTTTATCGTTTTTATCAGCCTCAATTTGTGTGACGTAGCAGCCGGTTTTTATATCACAGCGTCCGGTTGCCTTTGCCATTCGTATATATGTCACATCAATACTGCCTTTGTCAGCGCGTGGGCAACCTTTGAGGCAGCAGTTGCAATAATTGCACTCTGGTCGGTCTTGTTTATTGGCGCTAAGTATCGCGACACTGTTTTCTATCAGATTCAGATTTTTTTCTGAAAAGGCTTTTTTTAAAAGCTGACTGCTATAGCTCTGTTTATGAGGGCTTTGTGGATAAGGTTGGGAACGAGGACGTGAGTTATCGGTGGTCGAGCCTGCTACGCCAACCAGTTGCTCAGCTTGATTATAGAAGGGTTCTAGTTCCTTGTATGAAACTGGCCAGTCAGCCGAGAGTCCGAATTCTGAAAACATGTTCATTGAGCGAGGGTTCAGACGGTGTGCTTCACCACTAAAATGAAGTGAGCTACCACCAACCCCTTGGACATGCTGATAGCCAAATGGGATACGACGATCCGTTTTGTTTAATTTCCCTTGAATATGATTCCATGAACGCAGATCATCATTCTTTTCAGAAAGTAATTGCATATCCGCATAGCTATAATTTCCCTGGCTAAGTTTTTTTTGTGGGAAGGGTGACTCCCACTGACTAGTGGCAGCTAAATAATCATTTTCAGGGTGGAAATATGGTCCAGCTTCAATTACAAGCACTTTCCAGCCATGATGACTTAAATACCAGGCAGCAGTACCTCCGCCAGCCCCGGAGCCAACGATGACGGCATCATAATAGGGTGTGGCGTTATTCATTAAGTAACGGTCTGAAGTAGCTTAAATAGCCGGTCGGTTGTGGTGGTGAAATGTCTAATCCTGACCAGCTGGCTGGATTAGCATAGTAAAAACGAAACAGATCCTGCCTAATGTGAGTAAAAAATTGTGCAGGGATACTCAGCTCATCACTGTTTGCTGCTTTTTTTATAATAAGGTTTTGTTGTTCAACACTAAGACGAAGAAACGGCTGTTGATTAATGAGGTCCGCTTGGTTATCTAACCACTGACAACCAAGCTGAATCAGCTCAGGATAGTTTTTTATTTCTTTAGCGTGAAGTAACAAGGTTTGATGAAGTTTTAGTTGTGAAGCGGAAGGTGTTGTATCAGCCGGAATTAATGCGTCGATGAAGGCTACAAGGGTGCGTGTTTGCTGAAAAGATAACAAGTTGGCCAAAGCTGTTGGTAAAGAGAAGTAGGGTAAAAATAACCCCAAACCAACCCCACTTTTTATTATATCTCGGCGTTTCATATCTGTATTTAGTACACGCTATAAACGAAAAAGGCACCATTAAGGTGCCTTTATCATTACTGTTTTATGATTAGAAAGTCCAGTCAGCATAGAGCTGACCATTATAGGCACGATAACCGGAAGAGGCTTCTGCACCTAGCTCAACACCCAGTGACAGGCTATCTGTTTTTGCCCAGTTAACCCGGCCACTAATACTGCCAGTATTACGATCGACATTTTGACCAACACTCTCAAACTGACCACCACCACCCAAGAATGATGATGTAGTTTTGATGCCATCTTCTTTAAATTCATGACGCCAGCTTACTTGTAGTGTCGGCGTTAAGATACTGCCGTCGGATAATTCAAACTCTTTGCTCACTTTTGTACCCACAAGTGAACGGAAGCGATTAGACTCATTACTATTTATGTGCATAGAAAGGTAGTCAGCCCCTTTCTCCGTATAGCCTCTCTGTCTGGTGTGGTAAGCTTCAACACCAAAAAAAGGCGTGACAGTAAACTGCTCAAGATAGAGTGGCATACCTGACACCAGTCTTGCAGCAAACATATCACCATCAAAGTCACCTTTGGCTACACCGATAACATGAGTATTTCGTTTGGTTTCGTAGTTCTGATAGGCGTAAGTCAGCATGCCTTCTACATAAAAACGTTCAAAAGATTGATTGAAGTAGGCCGTTAATTGATAGGTATCAATATCGGCGCCATCACCATCACGATAATCATTCATATTGACATCGGTACGAGCATAAGCAAACGCCGCTCCTAGGGTGAGATCTGAGCTATTGGTAAAGTCCATGCCACCCATTACACCGTGATAACGCGAGTCTGCGCCGGCAAAACCATCTTCACTATCTTGTTTAGATTTCCCACCAAGCGCTTTAACCCAAGCATGGCGCTCTAATATGCCATCAAGAACTCCACCGGAGGATAAACCTGATGAATGATTCAGGTTTTGGACATCTGTACCACCCAGCCTGAGCGAATCAAGGCGTACCTGAACGGTGTCGAAACTTCCGGAAACCGTATTATTAACAGATTGACCTAATGCCTGACTTTGTTCCGGTGAGATGCTTTTTAAAACTTCCTGTTGCTTTTCTGGTGTTTGACTAGCGAGCAGTGTGATGAAATCATCGAGTTTACCTCCAACGTTGCCACTAATTTGATCTAAGTGTTGCCCAACCCCGGTTTTCTGATTTGATCCGGCGTTGGACTGAAAAGTAGATGAGGAAACAACTTGAGATTGATCGATAGGGCCTGAATTAGAGCCATTATATCTCGCACCATTTACGGAAATACGGTAGCCATCAAAGGTGAACTGACCTGAGGTCGCTTCTATAGTAAAAGTAGTTGTACCAGAAGGGGTAATATTGGCGGCTGCTAGCGTGGGGTCAGTTGCTCTAAACGATGATGCTGATTGTGTAACATTCGAAAAGTCAGTTGCTAAAGTGTCATAGCTAAAAGTTTGACTCCATGAGCCGATGGTTACTTTTAAACTGTCTCCAGCTGACCATGAAACATTATTATCCACTCCAGTACCCAGAAAATGAATATCAACAAGCCCACTTGCTCCAGCGCTTTCGTATGATAATTGGGTTATTTCAATACCTTGACCTGACTTCAGGTTGATAGGCGTATTACTTGAGCCTTGGGTAAACAAGTGACCAGCATTAGCGGAGAATGAAACTAAAAGAAGAGAAAAGAACGTAAAACGTAAAAAGAATTTGACCATGATGCCGCTCCGTTACCAAATCTCGTCCAATAGATTTTGTTGAGATTGGAAAATATTATATGTATGTTTTTGTAAAAAACACATGATCTAATGTGAGATAGTTTATATTTTCGTTAAGGTTTCTCAGCATTGCTCATTAGATTTTTATGTCTATATTTATCGGTTCAAAAGGATAAAATTTGAAACAAATGTTTTTGTTTTTTCTACAAGTGCTTCTTATCGTTTCCAATATTTTCGTTACAGCACATGCTGATAGTTTTTCCGAAGGCATGGATGCGGCGCAAAAAGGCGATTATCAGGCTGCCCAGCAAAATTGGTTAGCCGCTGCCAAGCAGGGAAATATTGAAGCCCAATATAATCTCGGGGCTTTACTGCTATCAGGAAAGCTGGGCCAACCAGATTATGATTCTGCAATGAGCTGGTTAGATATCGCCGCGCAAAAAGGCCATGATGAAGCGGCTTATGCATTGGGAATGCTTTACTACACAGGGAATGAGCCAGACGTAAAGAGAGATCAAAAGAAAGCCTTTGAACTTTTTAAAAAATCTGCAGAAAGAGGCAGTGCCGTGGCTCAGTTTAATGTCGGTGCCATGTTAATGAATGGACAGGGTGTCAAAAAAGATCTCAAAGCTGCCGCTGACTGGTTTGAAAAAGCCGGTGAACAAGGACATAGTCAGGCCCAATTCAATCTTGGGCTTCTCTATTTAAGTGGTTCTGGTGTTAAGCAGGACACAAAACAGGCTTATTCTTGGTTTAAACGCTCAGCAGAATCTGGTTATCCGAATGCACAATATCGTGTAGCAAAAATGTTATTTGATGGGGATGGTGTTGCTTTAGATCATGTACAGGCAAAAAGCTGGTTTCTAAAAGCCCAAGAGAATAATAGTGTTGAGGCAGCATTTATGTTGGGGTTTATGAGTTATCTAGGGCTAGGGGGCAGTCAGGATAATTTAATGGCAAGACACTGGTTTGATGTTGCCGCGAAGGGATGGGACCGAAATGCACAGTTTTATTTGGGGCTGATGAACCAGCGTGGTGATGGTGATCAGAAGAATCTTCTCGAAGCCTATAAGTGGTTTGATTTAGCCGCTTCTAGCGGACATGAAGATGCCCATTACTATCGTTCAGCTGTGGCGGCTGCGTTAAGTGCAGAGCAGAGACAGCAAGCCAGTCAGTTAGCCCAGCAGTGGTTTGATGAAAATCACGATACGCCACACAAACACTACAATAAGATTCCTCACCAGCACTAAATTTGTATCAAAGTAGTGCCATGTCTGAGAGTTGGATAACAGAGATTCTGTCGATATTATTTGCACTTTCCTTATCTGAAGCGGTGTTGTAGCCCCAACTCGCCAGATAGAGCTTGATATCATCCAGACCGTCTTCAGTGATGACATTTATCAGTGCTGGAAGTCTATCCTCAATGAAAACAATCTCCATATCCGGTTTTTCGGCGTGCAGATCGCTGAGGATCTGTTGTTTGCTCATATTTCTGTCCAGGCCATAAACCTGTGCTATTGGCAGTGAAATCTGATTCGCTTTGAGAATATGATCAACGAAGCGTTCTTGTTTTGTGGTGATAATCACTAGATTATCCGTTGGAATGGTCCGAAGTTTTTCAGCAATACCTTCGAATAATGGATTCATAGCAATCCAGCTATCAAAGTCGTCCCTAATCCATTCATCGCGGGTTTTACCGAAGACTTCTTTCAGTTCATCGACAAACATATCATCGCGGATCATCAACGCTTCAATCTGATGATGAAATGCAGACATGAGTGTGTCAGCAGACATGCCTTCATACAGCAGTCGCATGATAAGCACGGCCTCATAGCCCGTTTCCATGACTGGACGCACTTGCCGGAATTTTTCCAGTAAATCATCAGGCATCTCAGTTGGCATATCTGCCCATACTTTCAGGGCAACCTTCCAACCTGCTATGCCAGTCTCTATAGCGCTATCACAGATAACACCATCAAAATCCAGCGCGTAGAGTTTATTTGTCATTGCTTGGGAAAATACAGTAACGAGTGAAGTCAGCGGCTTCGTTGGCAGTCCAGTCGCCTTTGGCTTTATCTTTCATCATTTGGCACCAGTCTTCGCTGCCTACTTCTGGGCTACAGGCGGTTATCATGAAAAATGCAGCAATTAACGTGGCGCAGCATAAAGCCATTTTTATTGATTTCATCTTGTTTCCTTTAACTCTTAATCTCGTTCATGAACTAAGCGACCATGAAATAAAGTATGGCTGACCTGGTGGTTAAATAACCAGCCTTCAAACGGGCTATTTTTACCGGCACTGACAAAGTTTAACGGTTGGCATTCATATTCAGAATCAGGATCAATTAAGCAGATATCGGCAGTAGCCCCAACTTTAAGCTGTCCTGAGTCGATACCCAGAATGTCTGCCGGGTTACAGGTTAGAGCAGCTAAAGCGGTGTGCAAATTAACCTCGTCATCTTCTACTAACTTCATTGTTAATGGTAATAAGGTTTCAAGACCAGAAATACCAGGTTTTGTTTCTGCGAAGGGGCCTAATTTGTCGTCTTTATCAAGTGGTTGATGATGGGAAGATATCGCTGAAATAACACCGTCACGGACACCTTGTTGCAGTTGCTCTCGGTCGCGGATACTGCGAAATGGCGGCAATACATGGCTTAACGCATCGTAATTACCCAGATCATGCTCGGATAAATGTAAATGATGGGCACTGACATCGGCGGTTACCGGTAACCCTCTATTTTGTGCATCACGAATTAATTTAACCGCTTTAGCTGTGGATAAATTATGAAAGTGAGCACGCACTCCGGTTTGTTCGATTAAGATCAAATCACGACTGACAGCAATGGTTTCAGCACTTTCTGCAATGCCTCCTAAACCAAGTCGTGAGCTAACTGCGCCCTCATGTACACAACCCTGGCTTTGTAACCATGGATCGGCAGGCGTGATAAAAACCGTCATATCGAGTGTGGCAGCATAAGCCATTGCTCTTTGTAAGATGACACTATTTTTAATCGGAGACAGTCCATTACTGATTCCGACACAACCAGCGGCTTTTAGTCTGGCCATCTCGGCTAATAATTCACTGTTCAAATTTTGCGTCATTGCGCCCATGGTCAATACCATGCTGCGACCGGATTTTTTAGCACGATCCTCAATGAGTTCAACTACAGTGGGATTATCAATCACCGGTGCCGTGTCGGGCGGTACACAGACCGTGGTGATGCCACCAGCGGCTGCTGACTTGGTTTCTGTGAGGATAGTGGCTGTGTGTTCCTGTCCCGGCTCACGTAATCTGACACTGAGATCAATTAACCCGGGGCAAACGATTAAACCGGTTGCGTCAATGGTTTTATCAGCCTCAAAGCCATCTAATTGCTCGCCGATAGCGATGACTTTTCCATCGCTGATATAGACATCCTGGCGGGCATCAAACTGGCTTGCAGGATCGATAACACGGCCATTTTTTATACGAATTTTCATGCTGGCAGCTCGTTTTGTTCTGATTGTGCACCCATAGCCATAGACATGACAGCCATTCTGACGGCGATACCATGAGTGACTTGTTCTAATATGACCGATTGCGGGCCGTCAGCCACCGAAGAGGCAATTTCGACGCCTCGATTGATTGGACCTGGGTGCATCACAATGGCATCCGGTTTCGCGAGTTTGAGTTTGTCGTCTGTTAGCCCAAAGCAGTGAAAATACTCCCTGGCGCTGGGGATTAAAGCCCCTTGCATACGTTCAAGTTGCAGACGTAGCATAATAATCACATCAACATCTTCTAAGCCCGCTTCCATATCGTGATACACATGCACGCCGAGCGTTTGGCAGTCGGCAGGCAGTAAGGTTTTGGGACCAATAACACGAATTTCACCAACGCCAAGTGTTGATAACGCTTGAATCTGTGAACGTGCCACCCGTGAGTGCAAAATATCACCGACAATCGCCACCCGCAGATCAGGGAAGCTTTTTTTATGGCGACGAATGGTAAACATATCCAGCATGGCTTGTGTCGGATGAGCATGACAGCCATCACCTGCATTAATGACACTGACGTGAGGTGAGACATGTTGGGCAATAAATTCAGCGGCACCGCTTTGATTGTGTCTGACAACAAACATGTCTGTGTGCATCGACTCAAGGTTGTGCAAGGTATCCAGCAGACTTTCACCTTTTGAAGTGGCTGAGGTGCTGATATTAAAATTCATGACATCGGCAGACAGACGTTTTGCTGCCAGTTCAAAGGTAGAACGGGTACGAGTACTGTTCTCAAAAAACAGGTTAACGATGGTTTTCCCCCGCAGGATGGGGACTTTTTTTACCTGACGATTGGTGATGCCTGAAAATTGCTCTGCCCGGTCCATAATTTCCGTCAGTAGTGGCTTTTTTAGTCCTTCAATCGTGAGGAAGTGGCGTAGCTGACCGCTTTCCGTCAATTGGTTGTTATTCATTCAGCCTTGCCTTTGTTTCGATATTCCAACTGTAATCCTGAGCTATTAGTGAGTTTGATATGTTGGCCTTTGGCGACTTCAACGGTTTTTCCGATGATATCTGCCTGGATAGGCAGTTCACGCCCATTGCGGTCAACCAAAACCACCAGCGTGACGCTGGCTGGGCGGCCATAGTCAAAAATCTCATTGAGAGCGGCACGAGTGGTGCGTCCACTATGCAGCACATCATCAACCAGAATCAGATGACGGCCATCTACGCTAAAAGGCAAATCCGATGGTGTCACCTGAGGGTGCATGCCAATGCGGGTGAAATCATCCCGATAATAGGCAATGTTAAGGGTGCCGAGTGGCGCGTCGAAAAAATCCTTACCCAGAATATCCTGTAAGGCTTTAGCTACCCATACGCCTCCGGTATGAATACCGACGAGTAAGGGTTGTTTTTCCGCGAATTTATCGCGAATATCTGCTGCCATATCATTGAGCAGGTTCTGAACTTGATTTTGGGTCAGTGCGATGGTCATTGTTGGTTCAGCCATGATTGAAGTATGAGTTGTGCAGATAACTGATCGACGTCACTGCGTTGACGAGAGTCCATTTTACTGCGGATTCCCATTTGGTCTAGTGCTTCGTATGTTGTCAGTCTTTCATCTTGCCATTCCACTGGAATATTAAATCGACCATTCAGTCGATTTCCAAACCGTTTAGCGGCGGCCGTCATTTCTTGTTCAGTCCCATCCATATTCAGAGGAAGACCGACGATAAGCAGATCGGGTTGCCACTCTTTCAGCAGTTTTTCTATTTGCGACCAGTCCGGAATACCATCACGTGCCTTGATTGCGGTCAGCGGGTTAGCTGTGGCCGTTAATTCCTGACCGACGGCAATGCCGATATTTTTCATGCCGAAATCGAAACCAAGTAAGGTCCTGGCTGCACTCATGAGTGGCCTGCAAAGTTAGACATCAGGTTAATATCAACGCCGATAGATTTAGCGGCTGCTTGCCAGCGCTGTTCGGCTGGTGTGGTAAATAATAACTCATGACTGGCTGGAACAGTTAGCCAGCTATTTTCCATGAGTTCCTCTTCTAGCTGACCTGCGGACCAACCGGCATAACCCAGGGTTACCAGGGCATTAGATGGGCCTTCATCGGTACCAATGGCTTCAAGAATATCAGTGGATGTGGTTAAGATAACATCGTCAGATAATTGCAGACTCGATTTCCAGGGAGATTGAGCCTGATCATGTATCACCATGCCCTGGCCTTTTTGTACCGGTCCCCCAAATAAAACCGGTGTGTTTTTTATGCTTTCGGAGGGGTTCTCAATATGAAGGTGAGATAAGAGTTCTTCTAACATGACACGGGTCGGTCGATTAATAATCAGGCCCATAGCACCATTTTTATCATGTTCGCAGAGATAAATGACCGAACGATAAAAAAATGAATCGGCCAGAGTAGGCATCGCAATCAGAAAATGGTTTTGTAATGAAGACTCCATAGCACTCCTAAAAGAAGGTAAAGCCAACCTGGAATAAACGTTCGACCTCTTTTATATAGCGTTTATTCACTAAAAACAAAATAACGTGGTCTTCAGATTCAATAATGGTCTCATCTTTAGCAATAATCACTTCTTCACCCCGTACAATCGCCCCAATGGTTGTACCCGGCGGTAAGTCGATTTCATCAATGCGGCGACCGACAACGACAGAGGAACTGCTATCACCATGAGCAATCGCTTCCAATGCTTCAGCAGCACCACGGCGTAGGGAGTGAACGGCGACAATATCGCCACGACGAATATGGGCAAGTAGACTACCAATAGTCGCCTGCTGAGGTGATAAGGCAATATCAATACTGCCACTTTCTACCAAATCCACATAGGCTGCCCGATTAATCAGCGATAAAACCTTACTGGCACCAAGTCGTTTTGCCAGCATGGCAGAGAGAATATTGGCCTCGTCATCATTGGTTAAGGCACAAAACAGATCGACTTTATCGATTTCTTCTTCGAGTAACAGCTCTTCATTGGCGACATCGCCTAACAGCACAATACTGTTGCTCAACTCTTCTGACAAGAACTCAGCGCGATCGGGGTTGGCTTCGATTAGTTTGATTTGATAATCATTTTCTAAGGCTTTTGCCAGGCGGGCACCGATATTACCGCCGCCAGCCAGCATAATACGCTTATAGGGTTTTTCCAGACGACGCAGTTCGCCCATGACAGCACGAATGTCTTTGGTGGCGGCGATGAAAAAAACTTCATCATCGGCCTGAATCGTAGTGTCACCGGTGGGCGTGATAGGGTGACCATCACGGAAAATAGCGGCAACCCGGGTTTCTGTTTTCGGAATATGTTTGCGTAAATCACGCAGTGGATGCCCGACCAACAGACCGCCATGAAAAGCTTTTACAGCGACAAGCTGCACTTTACCTTCAGCAAAATCTAATACCTGTAAAGCATTAGGATGGCTGATAAGTCGCTGGATATATTCCGTGACGATTTGCTCAGGACTGATCAGCATATCAATGGCAATCGCCTGAGGGTTTTCTTTATCAAATAATTGTGGCGTCGACAGGTAGCCTGTTGAGCGAATACGGGCAATTTTGGTGGGCGTGTTGTAGAGCGTATGACAAATCTGACAGGCCACCATATTGGTTTCATCACTGTTGGTCACCGCTAGAATCAAGTCAGCATCTTCAGCGCCGGCCCGGGCCAACACATCGGGATGAGAGGCTTGTCCCTGAATCGTTCGAATATCGTAATGATCCTGCAGTTTGAGTAAGTTAGTGCTGTCTGTATCGACAAGGGTGACATCATCGTCTTCGCGAGCCAATGTTGCCGCCACAGAAGCGCCGACTTGACCGGCTCCGAGGATCAGAATTTTCATAGTCGATTCCTAAATCTGTTTGGTGTCTATACCAAGAGAGCGAAGCTTTCGATAAAGATGTGTTCTTTCCATGCCAGCCAGTTTAGCCGCTTTACCTACATTGCCGTCTGTTTCTTGTAATTTACGTAAAAGGTAAATGCGCTCGAATTGTTCTCTGGCTTCACGCAGAGGTAATTCAAAGTTAATAGTTTCATCACCATTTTCGATAGCTTCAGCTTCTGAGGCGAGTGCAAGATCGACATCTGCGACATCAATATCTTCACCATTCCCCAGTACTAATAAGCGTTGGATGACATTTTTCAATTCAAGAATATTGCCAGACCATTCATGGTTCCTGAGGCGGTTTTGTGCGGCAACAGTGAAACGACGGTATGGTAGGCCTGAGCGGGTGGTTTGTACGTCAACAAAGTGATGAACAAGCTCTGGAATATCTTCAATATGATCACGAAGTGGTGGTACTACCAGAGTGATGCTATTGAGTTGATACAACAGGCTCTCCAGAAAGTCACCGTTATCGACGGCTTTTTGTAAGGAGTATTGTGTAGCGCAAATCAGCTGACACTGCTGTAATTTATGACTCTCCAACAGGTGTAATAACAGTGCCTGAGCTTCATCACTCAGCAAGGCCAAGTCATGGATATACAAACAGTTATTTTTAGCTAATGAGGTAATCTTCAGGCTATCTAATGGAAAGCTTTCTGGGCTTAATTCAATAAATTTACCGCCTGAGAATTGACCCAGGCTATGTAAATAATGCGAAAAACAATGTTTACCCACCCCAGGCTCACCTACCAGCAGAATAGGCATTTCATGTTTCGCAACGCGTTCAACTTGTTCACGCAATAATTTTATCTGCTGACTTTTACCCACAGGAATCTGTGCCAGTTCTTTTTGTATGCTGGCTTGTTTTGCTCTATTTTCGAGGGCTTGCTCAACACCGCGCAGAAGTTTGGCCGTCGACAGCGGTTTCTCAATGAAATCACTGGCGCCCAGCCGCGTTGCTTCTACGGCGGTTTCTATCGTGCCATGGCCGGACATCATCACGATAGTGACATTTTTATTTTGTTGTTTGAATTCTTTTAACAAGCTAATACCATCGATATCCGGCATCCAGATATCGAGCAGAATCAGATCAGGCTGTTGTTCGTTAAAAATTTGTTGTGCTTCCTGCCCATCAGCAGCAATTCTGACTTCATAGTTTTCGTCTTCCAGAATGTCTTTGATTAGCTCGCGAATATCCGGCTCATCATCAACAACAAGAATCAGGGGTTTGTCATTACTCACGACGGAGACTCCTCCAATGGCAATCTTATAATTATACTCGTTCCTTCTGGATCCAGATTTTCCGCCCAGACATCACCACCATGTTCTTCGATCATTTTTTTAACGATAGCTAAGCCAAGCCCGGTGCCTTTATGTTTCGTCGTGGCGTAGGGTTCGAATAATTTATCAATAATAGAAAAGGGGATGCCAGGACCGTAATCCCGAACAGAAATTTCAAGCCAACGACGTTGTTGGTGAGTAAGTGGATGGTAACTGATAACGATATCGACAGGAAGTTGAGCGTCCTCACAAGCTTCGATAGCGTTTTTCAATAAATTATGCATGACTTGCCGAAAACGATTGACATCAATTTTGACCGCCACACTTTCCGGACTGTTTAACAGCGTGAACTGATGATTCGGATTACTCTGATACATGGTGAGCACTTCTCGAATCAGTTGACCGATATCATAGGACTGTAATTGTAATGCCGGCGTGCGCGCATACTCGGAGAATTCATTCACCATTTCTTTCATCGCTTCAACTTGTTGAATGATGGTATTGGTGAGTTTATCGACCACTTCGACCTGCTCCTCGGGCACAATCGCTGCGTATTTTCGTTGCAGACGTTCCGCTGACAGCTGAATCGGTGTTAAAGGATTTTTTATTTCGTGAGCCAGACGCCGTGCCACTTCCCCCCAAGCGGCATTACGCTGGGCTTGTAGCAGTGTAGTGATGTCTTCAAAGACGATAACCCAGCCACTATTATTGGGTAATTCAGTACCATGGCAAATTAAGGTTTGGTTGCCGTTTTGTTTTTGTAGTTCTACCTGTTGTTCCCAGGCAATACCTTTGACAGCGCAACGTTCGATCATTTCGCAGAACGTTTTCATGTTTTTGTTAATTTCAGCCAGCTTGGATAAAGGGCTTTCCAGACGTTGCTGGAGCTTAACACCGAGAATTTTGCTGCTGGCATTATTGGCTGTATGCAGATAAAGGCGTTTATCCACGGTGACCACGCCACTGGATAAGCTGCCAAGGACGGTAGTTAGGTAACTTGTTTGTTGTTCCAATAAGCGATGACTACGCTGTGACGCATTGCGGGCATGGGTTAGCCTTTGTGTCATCTGGTTAAACGAGCGAACCAGGAAGCCAATTTCATCGTGGCCTGAGGCCGTCAGTTGCATATTGTAGTTACCGGAAGCCACCGCTTGTGTACCTTGCGCTAGTTCTTGTAGCGGCTCGACGATACGTCGGGATATCCAGATAGCAAACCAGATAGACACCAGAATGGTTAAAAACACAATCAGGCTTAAGGTCAGTGTAAACACGGTAATTAAAGGTTTTCTGAGATAACTTAACTCTTTGTAATCAGAGTAAGCATCTTGCACGGTTTTACCGAGCTCACTTAAATGATCATTGATCGGAAACAACACATTGAGAATTCGTTCTTCGGCTAAGACAGACTTTTGTGGAATTCTGACAGCGGCCCGCAGTTGGAGCTTGTCATTTTCTGAGGGGTCCATGCCGATATAATCTTCACCCTGAAGCAGCTGATGCATGATGGTATCGTTAGGTCTGTTCGGTACCATAATAGTTGGACTTTCAATACTCGACGCAATCGGTTGTCCATCTCTTGCCCAGATACTAAGCTCCAGTGCGCCACTCAATTGCGTTAAATCCCGTAAGCTGTGTGATAGCTCGCTATCGGGTAGTTCACTAAGAACACCAGCCATCATCCTTGTTTGGCGTAGCAGGGTTCGCATGCGGATACCAAAAGCGGTACGGCTTAACTCCAGTGAATCATTCAGTGCTTGTTCTACTTTGACATCAAACCAGCTGTTAATACCACGATGCAGGAAGTGAATCGAAAAGCCGTAAACAATCGATGTGGCAACTAAAATCAATAAAACAAACAGGCTGACCAGTCGGACGGTAAGCCGCGATCCCGCCTCATGTTTTTTAAAGTCGCGATATAAACGAAAGAGGCTGCGAGCAAGAATGCCCACCAGTAATAATAGACAGGCAACACCAATACCAAAGATAACCAGAAAGAGGTCATTCAGCCGTGAACTATCTTGAGTAGCCGCGCTTAGCAAATAGGCGAGAACAAGCAGTAAAAATGCGAGAGAGAAGTATGGTGCTGTACCTGAGCTAAGTCGCTTGATAAGACTTATAGCCATACTGCTTGAACCCATGGACTGGTGAGTTGCCATTTGTCAGAGATTAAGGCTCCAGGACGCATTGGAGTTGGTAAGGCATTGAGATCCAATCCACTGCGAATTTCCAGAATCAGATTTTCCGTATCTTCGGTATATTCTGGTGGCAGCGAGAGCGCATTAATATCGCCCAAGGCTTTTAGAGCACCACTCAAACTAGGGAAGTTTTGTTGTTCATGAGTATCGAGTGACTCCACAATATATTGCTCTGATAATGCGTGGTAACGAAGCTCATAGCTCAGAGTGCTCTCCCATAAGGTGGTTTCCCATTGCCAGAAGCTGCCCAATATTGGCATAGCATCAATTAGCCGAAACTCTTGCAAAAAGGTAATGGGTACGCCATTTTGCAGGGCTTCAATCACTCGTGGTGTTAATGGGTAATTAATTTGAGCCGTCAGCACATAGGCATTACCAATGGGATGAACAACCGGGTTATTGACGCTAAAAACAGTGGCATTGGCTGATGTTTGAATAAACAACCATAAGAAAAGAGACAGGAATAGACGCTTACTTACGGCGAAGGCAGGCATAATAAAAACCGTCCATAACATCATCACCAGGCAGTCTCTGGTAGCCGAAAGGCCTAGCTGTCGCTGGTGTCGAAGAGAGTTTGACTTCTTCAGCATCTGGATGTCGTTGTAGAAACGCTTCAATTTGCTGCTCATTTTCTTTTTTAAAGGCAGAGCAGGTAGTGTAAACCATTAAACCATCGGCTTTCAGCAGTGGCCACAAATTATCTAATAAAGCCTGTTGTTTACTGGCCAAAGTATCGATATCTTCTGGATGACGTAGTAGTTTTATGTCCGGATGGCGGCGAATGACACCACTACCCGTGCAGGGTGCATCGATAAGGATGCGGTCAAACGCTTGTCCGTTCGACCAATGGTTGGTGTCTGCGGCATCGGCAGCAACTAATGTGGCGTGTAAACCAAGCCGATCCGTATTTTGTTGAATTTGCAGTAAGCGATCAGATGATATATCGATAGCTGTGACGTCATTTTCAGGAGAGGTTTCAAGAATATGGCATGTCTTACCGCCGGGCGCAGCACAGGCATCTAACACGCGCTGTCCTGGCTTTATATCCAGAATCGTTGTGGCTAGTTGGGCTGAGCCGTCTTGCACAGAAACCCAACCTTCTTCAAATCCCGGTAGTTTATATACATCGCAAGGTTGGTCCAGCAAGATACCCTGGTCGGTGGCTTCAATAATTGAGGCAGCAATCTGTTCAGACTGTAACTGCTGAAGATATGCTTCACGTGAAACTTTTTGCTGATTAACCCGGAGCATCATCGGGGGCTGTTTATTATTAGCGTTGGTAATATCTTGCCAGCTTTCAGGCCAGTCTTGCTGGTATTGTGAGAGTAACCAGCTTGGATGCCCGTAATTAGCTGGGTCATTTGCCAACAGCTTCTGTTCGATCTGTTCTTGTTGTCTTAGATAGTTTCTCAGGCAGGCATTTAATAAACCACCCGCCCAGACTTTTTTCAGTTTTTTACTGGCATCCACTGTTTCAGAAATAGCGGCATGATCCGGTGTATTTAAAAAACGTAACTGTAAAATACCGAGTATTAATAGTTGCTCAATATCTTTGTCTTTAGCTTTAAAGGGTTTTTTTATCAGCTGGTGGACGATAAATTGCAGAGTCGGGTAATGACGCAAACTGCTATAGCAAAGCTGTTGACAAAAACCACGATCTTTTTCATCAACATGAGGCAAATACTGAGCTAAGGCCGTATTGAGAGAACGTTGCTGAACGACTACTTCATTCAAAATGAGTGCAGCATTCGTTCGGGCACCTTTAGTGGGGTTAGGCTTAGCCAAAATGATCGCCAACTTTCATGGTGTTTGCATTAAGGAAATCCTGCACAGACATCGCACGTTTACCGGGTAACTGTAGCTCAGTGATGCGAATAACACCGTCGCCGGTGGCAACATCAATCCCGACTTTATCGACCTTAATAATTTGACCTGCTGGTTGCCGTGTTTCTTCTTTCACTAATTGTGCTCGCCATATACGAAAAATGGCATCGTGCCAGATCGTCTGCGCTACAGGCCAGGGGTTAAAGGCATTGATTTTACGAAGAATATCTTGAGCTGAAAGTTGCCAGTCAATATCGGCTTCTTTTTTATCTAATTTGCTGGCATAGCTTGTCAGATCGTCATTTTGTGGTTTGGCATTGCGTTGGCGTTGCTCAATATCCTTGAGAGTTTCAACTAAGGTTGTGGCGCCCAATATTGCGAGACGATCATGAAGTACCTGGGCAGTATCTTCTTCGGTAATTGGACAACGCGCTTCAGAAAGAACGGGGCCGGTATCAAGGCCGGCTTCCATTTGCATGATGCAGACACCGGATTCTTTGTCGCCGGCCAAGATAGCTCGTTGGATAGGCGCTGCGCCACGCCAGCGGGGAAGTAGAGAGGCATGCACATTGATGCAGCCAAGCTTGGGCGTATCCAGAACGACTTGAGGTAACAATAAACCATAAGCAACAACGATCATCAGATCCGCCTGGTAGCCGGCTAGGGTCTGTATCGCGTCATCGGTTTTGAAGTTAACAGGCTGCTCTACCGGAATATTATGTTCGAGAGCGAGTTGTTTAACAGGACTGGCTGTTAATTTACGTCCACGACCTGCGGGGCGATCAGGCTGGGTATAAACGGCGCAAATTTCATGCTCGGTATTGATTAAAGCTTTCAGTGTTTCTGCGGCGAAAGCCGGAGTACCGGCGAAAATAATGCGCATCCAAGATCCTTATAGTTTTTGTTTTTGGTGTTTTTCTAAGCGTTTTTTTATGCGTTCGCGTTTTAGGTTACTCAGATAATCAACAAATAATTTACCATCGAGGTGATCAATTTCGTGTTGAACACAGGTCGCCAGAAGTCCTTCGGCAGAAAATTCAAAAGGTTCACCATCTCGGTTCACTGCTTTTATGGTTACTGTGTCAGCACGCACAACGGTTTCATAGGCCTCTGGCACGGATAAGCAGCCTTCTTCATATTCTCGTTCACCTTGCTTATCAAGTATTTCTGGGTTGATAAGGATGAGTGGTTCTGATTTGTCTTCAGAAATATCGATAACTATCAGGCGTTTTTGTACATTCACCTGATTGGCGGCAAGACCTATTCCTGGCGCATCATACATCGTTTCTAGCATGTCGTCGGCAAGTTGACGGATGTCATCAGTCACTTCCTCTATGGGCTCAGCTTTTTTGCGCAGCCGTGGATCGGGGAAATGGAGAATATTTAAAATGGCCATGAGTAATACCTGTCAGGATGATTTACTGCTTTTACAAACCTTATATTGTAGTCTGCCAGCGCCTTATTGAAAATATAATGAATTTTGCTTGATCCCGATTAGTCATTGGTGACGGTGAATCAAAACCTAAGCAAACCAGCTATGGCGTCATAAACCGAGCCTGTTAACATTTTTTTGAGTTTTTTCCCGGTATCCTTGTGCTGAATGCGACAGTTAGACTCAATGACTAGTTTCAGCGCTGAGTCTCAAATTACTTGCCGGAGTTTACTTGTTGTCTAAAAATGATTAAGTTTGACGCTGGTAGCAATACTTGATTAGTCATACCGCATATAACACACTATTTAAAGTTGCCCATTACAGGATTGGGGCAAGATTAAGGTCCATGAGGATGGTTCGATGATAAAGCGCATAGCGATTAGTTTAATTTTTGTTTTGCTGAGTAACCCTCTGCTGGCCAAAGAAGTGGAGCTTAATCCAGACCATCCACAACGATATACGGTTAAAAAAGGCGATACCTTATGGGATATTTCAGGCATGTTCTTAAAATATCCGTGGCACTGGCCTGATATTTGGTATGTGAATCCGCAAATTGAAAATCCCCACCTGATCTATCCTGGTGATGAATTATCTCTCAGTTATCGTGATGGCAAACCGGTCATTGAGATTAATCGTGGTAAGCGTAGTGTGAAGCTGTCGCCTGAGGTTCGAGAAACGATTTTAGATAAACCCATCCTGACTATTCCGCTATCGGCAATTGGCCCATTTTTATCCAAACCTCGCGTAGTGGGCGATGAAGTACTCAATGATGCACCTTATGTTGTTGCCAGTGCCGATGAACGTCTTATCTCAGGCGCGGGCGATTATGTTTACGTAAGGGGTATCACAGACTCGGATAGTAATACATATAGTCTTTTCAAGGGTGGCAAAGCATATAAAGATCCTGACACTGGCGAAGTATTAGGATACGAAGCAATCTATCTGGGGGATGCTGAAACAATGACTCAGGGGGATCCGGCCAAAGTCAGCTTGACCTACACAAACAGAGAAATTCAAATTGGTGATCGCTTATTAAAAGTCGAAGATGACGACTTTGATCTTAATTTCATTCCTCGTGCCCCTGATAAGCCGTTAGATGGACGTATCATTTCTGTTTTTGATGGTGTTTCTCAAATAGGGCAATATCAGATAGTTGTTCTAAGTTTAGGCAAGCGCGATGGCTTGCAAACAGGAAATGTTTTATCCGTCTATCAAGCTGGGGAAACGTTAAAAGATTCAGTGTCAGTTGATCGCAAGGACACGGTGACATTACCTGATGAACATGCTGGTGAAGCTATGGTATTCAAACTATACGACAAAGTCAGTTATGCCATTGTTATGAAAGCCACCCGTGCTATGCATGTGTATGACAAAGTGAAAAGCGCCCAATAAAAGGACTTATTCAGCGGAATGATAGCTAACAAGCACAGTGAATTAGCTTGTTGGATTGCTCTACAGCGAGTGCCAGGGATTGGCCCGGTAACATATCAAAAACTGTTGCAACAGTATGGCAATCCGCAATACATATTAAATAACCCAGGCCAAATAACTGGCTTCAATGATGAACTGGTAGAGAAGTTACGCCATCCCGACTGGCAACAAGTTGAGCAAGATTTGCTCTGGTTGGAACAAGATAACCGTTACATTCTGACCATTGAAGATGAACGCTATCCAAGTTTGCTCAAAGAAATTACCGATCCACCTTGTTTACTCTATGTTCAAGGTGATGTTTCATTATTAAACGACTGGCAGCTTGCGATTGTGGGCAGCCGAAACCCATCGCCGTCAGGCAGAAATACGGCGTATGACTTTGCTCACTACCTGGCTGAGGGCGGTTTAGTGGTGACGAGTGGGCTTGCAATGGGGATCGACGCTGCCGCACATAAGGGCGCCCTGAGCAAGGGGAAAACAATAGCGGTTGTTGCTACAGGTCTTGATCGTGTTTATCCTGCCCAGCATCGTCAACTAGCCTACGATATTGTAGAAAACGGTGCGATGGTGTCAGAGTTTCCGTTAGGTACTTCACCACGACCAGAGCTATTCCCGAGAAGAAACCGAATCATCAGTGGATTATCGCTAGGAACCCTGGTGGTTGAGGCCGCATTAAAAAGTGGTTCTCTAATCACAGCCAGAATGGCAATGGAGCAGTCACGCGAGGTTTTTGCTATTCCCGGTTCGATTCATAACCCTTTATCCAGAGGCTGTCATCAGTTGATCCGGGATGGGGCAAAGCTGGTAGAGACGGCGCAGGATATTATTGAAGAGTTGGGTGCGCTGGCAGGAATCAAGACTCAACATGAAGACACTAAAGACAAAACAGAATCCACACATGAAAAAGACGGTGACTACCAAGTGTTGCTTAATCATCTTGGATTTGACCCAGTTGCCATAGACAGCCTGATAGAAAATACTGGATTGACGGCTGATGCTGTTTCATCCATGCTGTTATTACTTGAGCTAGAGGGCGTGGTTGAGTCATTGCCCGGCAGCCGTTATGTTCGGACGGGTTCCTGAACCAGGCTTATTAAAGAGAGTCAGATGAAAGAAAATGTCATTGATGTGTTGTTATATCTATTTGAAACCTACATCGATACGGAAGAACGAAATAAACCTGATAATGAAGTGTTAGAGCTTGAATTAGAGCAGGTTGGTTTTCAGGAATTAGAAATTCATAAAGCGCTGGAATGGTTAGATAATATGACCGTGGCCGCTGATCAACCTCTCAAACGGCACGCCACAATGCGCGTGTTCAGTGACAATGAGCTGGAACGGTTGGATGTGGAGTGCCGAGGTTATTTATTGTTTCTGGAACAAGTGGGCGTTTTAGACGTCGAAACTCGGGAGATCGTGCTCGAACGAGTGATGGCGCTGGATACAGAAGAGATTGACCTTGATCAGCTTAAGTGGGTTGTGCTGATGGTGTTGTTTTATCAGCCTGGAAGGGAAGTCGCTTTTGCCTGGATGGAAGACTTGGTCTTTGAAGACATGGAAGCCATCGTTCACTAGACTAAAAATAGAATAAGAAACTTCAACATTGCCCGTCTCAACGGGCTTTGTTTATATGTGCGTAGGTTTTTGGTATCGGGGAAAATGGGAAAAAAACTAGTCATCGTTGAGTCGCCAGCCAAGGCGAAAACAATCAAAAAATATCTCGGTAAAGATGTCGAAGTCTTAGCTTCTTATGGTCATGTGCGTGATTTATTACCAAAAGAAGGGGCGGTTGATACTGCCAAAGATTTTGAGATGAAATACCAAGTTATCGACCGTAACAGCAAGCATGTCGATGCGATTGTAAAAGCGATGAAAAAAGCTGATGCCCTTTATCTCGCGACTGACCCTGATAGAGAAGGGGAAGCCATTTCCTGGCATCTGTATGAGTTATTGAAAAAGCGCGGCGCTCTGAAAGACAAAGAGACACACCGTGTCGTTTTCCACGAAATTACCAAACAAGCGGTAAATGACGCCGTTGCCCACCCTCGTGAATTATCCATGTCGCTTGTTAATGCACAGCAGGCCAGACGCGCCTTGGATTATCTGGTTGGTTTTACCCTGTCTCCACTGCTTTGGAAAAAGGTTCGACGCGGACTTTCTGCAGGAAGGGTACAAAGTCCAGCGTTGAGAATGATCGTTGAGCGTGAGCTTGAAATAGAAGCTTTTGTTGCGAAAGAGTATTGGAGCATCGAAGCTGATGCGAGTGCTGATAAAAACGATTTCCAGGCCAAGCTGACCTATTTCGAAGGTGAGAAACTCAGTCAGTTTAGTGTGACGGATGAAAAGCAATCGGCAAAGGTTGTAAAGGCATTAGATAAAGCCGCACAAGGTAAGTTGCTGGTTTCCAATGTTGAGAAAAAACAACGCAAACGTAACCCTGCAGCACCGTTTACCACATCCACATTACAGCAAGAAGCATCACGCAAACTAGGTTTTGGTGCCCAGCGTACTATGAGCATTGCTCAACAGTTATACGAGGGTGTAGATACCGGAGAGGGCGCGGTTGGTTTAATCACCTATATGCGTACTGACTCTGTCACCTTGGCTCAAGAAGCTTTAGATGAAATACGTGGATTCATTGCAGAAAAATACGGCCAGAAAATGGTTCCTGCAAAACCACAAGAATACAAAACGAAATCAAAAAACGCGCAAGAGGCGCATGAAGCGATACGTCCGACTTCTGTGCTTAGAACGCCAGAAGATATGAAAGCTTATCTTTCTGCCGATCAGTTAAAGCTTTATACACTTGTCTGGCAACGTACTATGGCGAGTCAAATGATTCATGCAACCCTGAATACGGTTGCTGTCGATTTGGCTTGTGGTAAAGGTAATACTTTCCGTGCAAATGGTTCGACGGTAGTCAATCCAGGCTTTATGAGTGTGTATCTGGAAGATAAAGATGATTCTGCCGCCAGCGACAAAGACGAAAAACTGCTGCCTCCGATGGAAGTCGGCCAAGTTGTTGAATTAAAAGCGATCAGACCTGAGCAGCACTTTACTGAACCACCACCCAGATATAGTGAAGCCAGCCTGGTCAGAAGTCTGGAAGAGCACGATATTGGCCGACCATCAACATACGCGAGCATTATTTCTACACTTGTTCAGCGTGAATACGTTGAAATTATCAATAAACGTTTTCATCCGACTGACGTGGGTCGTGTGGTGGGTAAGTTTCTTGTCGATCACTTTACTAAGTATGTCGACTATAACTTTACCGCTGAGTTGGAAGATGAACTTGATGCGGTGGCCAGAGGCGAAGAAGAATGGGTGCCATTACTGAGAAAGTTCTGGGGACCGTTTAAAGAACAAGTCGAAACCAAGGATAAAGAAGTTCAACGCAGTGATGTGACACAAGAACTGCTAGATGAAGACTGTCCTAAATGCGGTAAAAAACTCTCCAGCCGTCTTGGCCGGAGTGGGCGTTTTATTGGCTGTACTGGTTACCCAGAGTGTGATTACACCCGTAATATTGATGGTGAAGAAACCACTAATAATGAACCTGAGGTGGTTGAGGGCAGGAAATGTCCAAAATGTGACTCTGATTTATGGATACGAACTGGACGTTATGGGAAATTCATTGGTTGCTCCAGCTATCCTAAGTGTAAACATATCGAATCATTGGAACAGCCGGCCAACACTGGTGTTGAATGCCCACAATGCCATAAAGGCGAGATTCTGACGCGTAAATCACGTCGAGGAAAAGTCTTTTACTCTTGTTCAGAGTATCCTGATTGCGACTACGCTTTATGGAATGAGCCACTGAAAGAACCTTGCCCGAAATGTAGCTGGCCGATTCTGACACTAAAAACGACTAAAAGTCGTGGTACAGAGAAAGTCTGTCCACAGAAAGACTGTGATTATTCAGAGAAAGTTGAAAGCTAAATCACTCATCCGGTGATAACTTATTTAAGTTGTTGCTGGATGCTAATCACTAGTTGTTTGGCTTTTTCGGCTTCTTCTAAGGCTTTCTGTTGGCGGGCCTCGTCATTTTCCAGCAGACCATTTTTCAGATCCAGACCGATGTAAATCAGGTTCTCATAGATAGCAAACAAAGGGGCACTTGGCTGTTTTTCTAAAAACGCTTTATTGTGTTCAAAATCGCGACTGTATCTTATCTTCATTGACATATATTCAGGTGTCCATTTATGGTTACGGTACTGAATAAAGTCATAAGTATTGTTGGACTGTTTTGCTTGCTGATAGTGTTTAAGTAGTTGTTCTTGAATGCTTATGTAGCTGTTGGCCATTTCATTGGCGTATTCATTAATATTTTTACTACTTAATTCTGTTGCTTCGTTTTGTTTGGGTGAGTGTGGAGCTGTTGTATTTGTACTATCACAGCCCAGCAAAAAAAGCGTGAGCAGCATGGAAATGCCCGCTTTAAGAAGTAGGTGCATAAAGGTGTTATCTGCACGCATAGTCTTCACCTCGTCTTAAGATTGAATATCAGAGCTTGGTTTCTTATCACTATGACCCAAAGACCTATCAGGAGCGATGATATCACGCACCAGTTGCTTTAACTCTGTAATCTCAGGAAAGCGGCCTTGTTCTTTTCGCGACCATAGTAGTTCATCATTCGCTCGCACTTCGAAAAGACCACCTGTTGCCGGAATCAACGTCAGTGAAGTGATTTCATCATCAAATGTTGTCAACAGTTCTTGTGCCATCCAGCTGGCTCTCAGTAACCAGCGGCACTGTGTACAGTAACTGATGGAAATATGATTATGTTTAGTCGTCAAATCAATCTGCTTTTAAATTTTCAAAACAAGTGTCGGCTTGCTGCATCGCTTGATCAACGGTTTCAGCCAGAACATTGAAGTGTCCCATTTTGCGACCAGGTCGTGCTTCTTGTTTACCATATAAATGCAGTTTGATATTTGTTTCTGATAGTAAGGTTTCCCAGTGAGGCTGACTGTTACCCCATACATCACCTAATAAGTTCACCATAACGACCGGGGTTATCAGGTCACAATCTCCGGCAGGTAAGCCGCATAACATACGAACTTGCTGTTCAAATTGTGATGTGTGGCAGGCATCAAGTGTGTAATGCCCTGAATTATGAGGGCGGGGCGCTATTTCATTAGCAATGATTTCGCCTGATTGACTGACAAAAAACTCTACAGCCATCGTGCCTACGTAACCTAGTCCTTTAGCAATATCATTAGCCATTTGAATGGCCTTTTGCGCTTGTTCAGCAGCGACGGAGGTGGGGACTGTGGTTGTATGCAAAATACCATTCACATGGACATTTTCTGCAACTGGAAAATTAATAATGGTGCCGGTTTGACTTCTGGCCAGAACCACAGAGATTTCTTTATCCAAATCAATTCGTTGTTCTAAAACACACTCTTTTTCACCTAATGCTTCAAATCCGGCATAAACATCTTCAATCGTTTTGCAAGGGATTTGGCCTTTGCCATCGTAACCAAAGGTCGCTACTTTGAGGATAGCTGGAAAACCAATGACTTTTTCAGCTTCTGCGATATCTTGTTGCTGACGGATGGCGAAAAAAGGCGCTGTTTGAATGCCGAGAGAGGCGATGAAGTTTTTCTCAACATTACGGTTTTGTGTTGAAGCCAAGGCTTTGGATGATGGATGAACAATAGTTTTTTGCTCAAGAAAAGCTAATGTCTGCGCAGGAATGTTCTCAAACTCAGTAGTGATGGCAGCACACAGCTTTGCCATATCATCTAATGCTTTTTCATCATCGTAAGCAGCACAGATATGCTGATCAGCAATAACACCAGCTGGACTTTGTGGATCAGGATCGAGAACCACAACCTTATACCCCATGATTTGAGCAGCAGAGGTAAACATGCGGCCAAGTTGACCTCCACCCAGCATACCTAATGTTGAACCGGGTAAAATCTGTGTATTCATCATTGACCTCATTTTAATGTTAGCGAGTCGAAAATAAGCGTTGTATTTGATTATCGGTAATTAGCGCTTGAGATTGATTAAAAAATAATCAACAGGCTTTATTTATCCATGTACTATTGGGGAGGTAGGGTCATCTCAACAACGGTTTGGTGTTGTTTTTTGCGAAACGCATCCAGTTTCGCTGCCAGATGAGCATCATTCACGGCGAGTTGGGCGATAGCAAACAATGCCGCATTAGCTGCGCCAGCTTCACCAATCGCAAATGTGGCGACGGGAACGCCTTTAGGCATCTGTACAATCGATAACAGTGAGTCTTGACCTTTAAGATACTTGGATGGGACTGGAACACCTAAAACAGGAACGATAGTACTAGCGGCAAGCATACCAGGTAAGTGCGCTGCGCCACCTGCACCTGCTATAATGCAAGCGAGTCCCCGCTGTTGGGCCGTTTCTGCGTATTCCGTCAATAAGTCTGGCGTGCGATGAGCCGAAACAACTTTGGCTTCATAGCTGATGCCAAATGCTTCTAGTTGCTCAACTGCTTTTTGCATAACGGGCCAGTCACTGTTGCTGCCCATGACGACACCGATTAAGGGTTTGTCCATGATCGTTCCGTTGTTCTCGTCAAAAACAGTGCATTTTAGCTATTTTATTGAAAATAGGAAAATTTAACGCTCATATTTTGCCAAGGAAGGTATCGTAATAATTGAATGGCAAGGTATCCATCGTTATAATAGATGATCCTTTCTGCCGTATTTGGTCAACGCTCCTCGAAGATGATTTCCGAATACCGCCGGGCTATCCGACGGGTGAGCAGTGACGGCGCTAACTAATATGAAGGTACGTGACGTGAGTCAGCCAACAGAAATGAATCAAGGTCTCTATAGACCGCAATTTGAACGTGATAACTGTGGTTTTGGCCTAATCGCCCAGATGGACGATAAAGCTAGTCATTGGTTAATCGAAACAGCAATTGAAGCCTTAGGCAATCTTACCCATCGCGGCGCTATTGGTGCTGACGGAAAAACGGGGGATGGCTGTGGTTTACTGCTGAAGAAGCCAGATAGCTTTTTCAAAGCCATTGCAGAAGAGCTCGGCTATAACTTATCTGCTTTATATGCAGTGGGTATGGTTTTTCTTTCGCAAGATGAAGCGAAAGCGGAATTTGCGCAAAAAGCTGTTGCTCAGAACTTAGCTAAGCAGGGATTAGAGGTTCTTGGCTGGCGAGATGTGCCAGTAGATCCTGAATCAGCCTGTGGCCAACAAGCATTGACGTCACTGCCGGTGATGCGTCAGGTTTTTGTAAATGCTGGCGAAGGCATGTCTGAAGCTGATTTTGAGCGTCAACTCTACATTGCTCGTCGTCTTGCTGAAAAAGCCGTGACCGATGACAGCGACTTCTATATCCCGACTTTGTCTTCGCATGTTGTCTCGTACAAAGGTCTGGTGATGCCGTCGTACCTGCCGGTATTTTATAAAGATTTGAATGACAAACGCATGGAAACATCCGTGGCTGTTTTCCATCAACGTTTTTCAACCAATACCTGGCCGCAATGGCGACTTGCTCAACCTTTCCGTTACCTTGCTCACAATGGTGAAATCAACACGGTTCAGGGTAACCGTAACTGGGCTCTGGCACGTGGTGCCAAGTTTGCCACTTCTCTGATTGAAAATATGGATGACATTCGTCCATTAGTTGGCACTTCAGGCTCAGATTCATCCAGTATGGATAATATGCTGGAAGCTTTATTAGCGGGCGGTGTGAGTCTATTTCGTGCGATGCGTTTGATCATTCCACCTGCATGGCAAAATGATCCAACCATGGATGCTGATTTAAAAGCATTTTATGACTACAACTCTATGCACATGGAGCCATGGGATGGTCCTGCTGGTGTAGTAACTACTGACGGTCGTTATGCCGCCTGTACCTTGGATAGAAATGGCCTGCGTCCAGCGCGTTACATCATCACTAAAGATCGTCATATCACATTGGCTTCTGAAGTCGGTGTTTACAAATATGAACCAGAAGATGTTATTGCTAAAGGCCGTTTGAAGCCTGGGCAAATGCTGGCTGTTGATACACAAAC
Source organism: Methylophaga sp. F-2 (assembly GCF_056859315.1). NCBI lineage: Bacteria > Pseudomonadati > Pseudomonadota > Gammaproteobacteria > Thiotrichales > Piscirickettsiaceae > Methylophaga > Methylophaga sp. F-2. The sequence goes on along the minus strand of NZ_JBSXOF010000015.1, from coordinate 82,446 downwards.
AGGTGAGTTATTGATGCCGGAAGACATCGATAACATGCTGAAAACTGCTCAGCCATACCGTGAATGGTTAGAAAATAATCTGCAAAGATTGTCTGATGCGGCTGATGATGAAACTGGTCCAACACTTGAAGGTGATGAATATCAGGTTTATGAAAAGTTATTCAATATCACGTTTGAAGAGCGCGATCAGGTCATCCGCGTTTTAGGTGAAGTCGGCCAGGAAGCGATTGGTTCAATGGGCGACGATACCCCGTTCCCTGTTTTATCCAAACAAGTCCGTTCGGTTTATGACTACTTCCGCCAACAGTTCGCGCAAGTTACCAATCCGCCGATTGATCCACTTCGCGAAAATATTGTGATGTCACTGGAAACGTGTTTCGGTGAAGAACGCAATATGTTTGAAGAAGGTGAAGACCATGCACAGCGTGTTGTGGTTGATTCACCGGTATTGTCTGAGAGCCAGTTCCGCCAGTTATTGGCAATGGGTAAAGACAATGCTGAATACGAGTCAATCATTTTATCCTTGAACTATGATCCTGCTGTCGGTCTTGAAGCCGCTATAGATGCGCTTTGTGATAAAGCGATTAAAGCTGTTGCTGACGGTACAGTGGTGATTGTGCTCAGTGATCGTGATATTGCCAAAGATAAATTGCCAATTCATGCTTTATTAGCAACGGGTGCAGTGCATCAGCGTCTGATTCAAGCTGGTTTACGTTGTGACGCTAATGTCATTGTAGAAACGGCAACAGCACGTGATCCACATCATTTCGGTACCTTATTAGGTTATGGTGCGACGGCGATTTATCCATATCTTGCCTACGCTTGCCTGAACGACATGATTCATACCAATGAAATTAGAGACTTGGATCGTGCAGAATTGTGTCGCCGTTACCGTAAAGGTATCAATAAAGGCTTATTTAAAATTACCTCAAAAATGGGTATTTCCACGATTGCAAGTTATCGTGGCGCCCAGTTGTTTGAAGTGGTTGGTTTAAACGATAGTATCGTTGATAAATGCTTTACAGCCACCACTAGTCGCGTCAGTGGTTCGACTTTCGCTGACCTTCAATCAGATGATGAAAAACTGTCAAAACTGGCTTGGAATCAACGTAAAAAGCGTGGTCAGGGTGGTTTGCTCAAGTTTATTCATGGTGGTGAGTATCACGCCTACAATCCAGACGTTATTGCGACCTTACAGAAAGCGGTTCAAGGTGGTAACTACGATGATTATAAAGCCTATGCCGAACTGGTTAATGATCGGTCACCAATGGTGTTACGCGACTTAATGAAGGTCAAACTGGCTGATAAGCCACTTGAATTAAATCAGGTTGAAGATATCAGCAATATCCTGAAACGATTTGATAGTGCGGGTATGTCATTGGGTGCATTATCTCCAGAAGCGCATGAAGCCCTTGCTGTGGCAATGAACAGACTGGGTGGCCGTTCAAATTCTGGTGAAGGTGGTGAAGATCCGGATCGTTTTGGTAATGAACGCGTTTCAAAAATCAAACAGATTGCTTCAGGTCGCTTTGGCGTAACGCCTCACTACCTGGTTAATGCAGAAGTGCTGCAGATCAAAGTAGCGCAAGGGGCTAAACCAGGTGAAGGTGGACAGTTGCCTGGTGGCAAAGTTAATCAAATGATTGCCACATTACGTCACTCAGTGCCGGGTGTGACATTGATTTCACCGCCACCGCATCATGATATTTATTCAATTGAAGATCTTGCTCAATTGATTTTTGACTTAAAACAAGTCAATCCAGATGCGCTGGTCTCTGTGAAGCTTGTATCACAGGCGGGTGTGGGTACAGTCGCTGCTGGTGTGGCCAAAGCTTATGCTGACTTGATTACTATTTCTGGTTATGACGGTGGTACTGGTGCAAGCCCGCTGACCTCAGTGAAATATGCTGGTGGACCTTGGGAATTAGGTCTGAGTGAAGCACATCAGACATTGCGTGCTAATGACCTTCGTGACAAAGTCCGTTTGCAAACAGACGGTGGTCTGAAAACCGGTCTTGATGTGATTAAAGCGGCGATTTTAGGTGCTGAAAGCTTTGGCTTTGGTACAGGACCAATGGTGGCGCTGGGTTGTAAATACTTACGTATTTGTCACTTGAATAACTGTGCAACGGGTGTTGCAACACAAAATGAGAAGCTGCGTACACAGCACTTTATTGGCTTGCCACAAATGGTAATGAACTACTTCCAGTTTGTTGCTCGTGAAACACAAGAGTGGTTAGCTAAATTAGGTGTAGTAAGTCTGCAGGACTTAATTGGTCGTACAGATTTACTGGAGTTATTGCCAGGTGAGACAAGCAAACAACATAGCCTGAATCTAGCGCCGTTGTTGTCATCTGCAGGTGTACCGGCTGACAAACCGCAGTTCTGTCTAGAGCCTAAAAATGAACCTTATGATAAAGGTGAACTGGCTGAACAAATGGTGGCGGATATTAAAGAAACCATTGTTAATAAAACAGGTGGTGAGTTTAGCTACCAGGTTCGCAATGTTAACCGTTCTATTGGTGCGCGCTTATCGGGTGAAATTGCCAAGCTTTATGGTAACTATGGTATGGCTGATAAACCTATCCGTCTGAAATTGACCGGTTCTGCAGGTCAAAGCTTCGGTGTATTCAACGCCGGTGGTCTTGAAATGTATCTGGAAGGTGACGCCAATGACTACGTTGGTAAAGGTATGGCTGACGGTAAGATTGTCATTTATCCTTCGCCTGAAAGTGAGTTTGAAACACAGGAAGCCAGCATCATTGGTAACACATGTCTCTATGGTGCAACAGGTGGAGCGCTGTATGCTGCGGGTCGTGCTGGTGAGCGTTTTGCTGTTCGTAACTCAGGTGCCACGGCCATAGTAGAAGGTGTTGGTGACCATGGTTGTGAGTACATGACTGGCGGTGTTGTCGCTGTATTAGGCGAAACAGGACTGAACTTTGGTGCTGGTATGACAGGTGGTCTCGCATTTGTATTAGATAGTGATAATACGTTTGCTGAGCGTTATAACAAAGAACTGGTCGAGCTAGTTAGAATCGACAGCCCTGAAATGTCAGAGTTATCACTCTATCTCAAAGGTATGATTGAAGATCATGTCCGTGAAACGGGTAGTGTGTGGGGACATCAATTGCTGGATGCGTTTGAACAACGCATTAAAGAATTCTGGTTAGTCAAACCTAAAGCAGCAGCAATCGATGGCTTGTTAAAACTTGCTACTAAAGCGGCATAAGTCCAGAGACTAAGATAATAATTATGGCAAAAAATACATTTCAGTTTTTAGATGTGGGGCGTTTTGACCCAAAGAAGCTTGATGCTGACGTTCGGATCAAACAATTTGGCGAAATTTATGGCAGTTTTGACTCCGATTCTTCAGCAGAACAAGCAGACCGCTGTTTAGAGTGTGGTAATCCTTACTGTGAATGGAAATGTCCTGTTCACAACTATATTCCTAACTGGTTGAAATTGGTTAGTGAAGGCAATTTAGAAGAAGCTGCTGAGCTATCTCATGCGACTAACACCTTGCCGGAGATCTGCGGCAGGGTATGTCCGCAAGACCGTCTGTGCGAAGGTGCATGTACATTAAATGATGGTTTTGGTGCGGTGACTATCGGTTCTGTAGAAAAATACATCACCGATACTGCGCTTGAGCAAGGCTGGCGTCCAGATATGTCTAATGTGACAGATACTGGTAAGCGTGTTGCCGTCATCGGTGCTGGCCCAGCTGGTTTGGGGGCTGCTGACGTACTGGTACGTAATGGTGTCAAACCCGTTGTGTTTGACCGTTACCCAGAAATCGGTGGTTTGCTGACCTTTGGTATTCCAGAGTTTAAGTTGGAAAAGCAAGTTGTGAAGCGTCGCCGTGAAGTACTCGAAGGCATGGGCGTTGAATTCCGCTTAAACACAGAAGTCGGTAAAGATGTTGATTTTCAATCCTTAATTGATGAATACGATGCCGTATTCCTGGGAATGGGAACATATACCTACATGAAAGGCGGTTTTCCAGGGGAAGACTTGCCCGGCGTTTACGAAGCACTGCCTTTCTTAGTCGCGAACAATAAGCACCTGTTAGGTCTTCCTTCCGATGACTATGTATCAATGGAAGGCAAACGTGTGGTTGTATTAGGTGGTGGTGATACAGCGATGGACTGTAACCGTACCTCTATCCGTCAAGATGCTGCCAGTGTGACTTGTGCCTACCGTCGTGACGAAGAAAATATGCCGGGTTCACGCCGAGAAGTAAACAATGCACGTGAAGAAGGCGTTCAGTTTTTATGGAATCGTCAGCCGGTAGAAATTGTGGGTAATGGTAAAGTAGAAGGCGTAAAAGTTGTTACAACTGCTTTAGGCGAAGCTGATGAACGTGGTCGTCGTCGTCCTGAACCCGTGCCTGGTAGTGAAGAAATTATTCCTGCTGATGCCGTTGTTATTGCGTTTGGCTTCCGTCCAAGCCCGGCACCATGGTTTGAGAAATTTAATATTTCGATTGATGACGGCGGCCGTGTTGTGGCACCGGCTGAAGCAGCCATTAAGTACCAAACAACTAACCCAAAGATTTTTGCCGGTGGTGATATGGTACGTGGATCTGATCTGGTTGTTACTGCGGTGTGGGAAGGTCGACAGGCAGCAGAAGGTATTCTGGATTTCTTAGACGTATAATCACTGATCTACATCATTAAACAATAAGGCTTTTTCATACAGGGATAGGGCTTCCTGTATGATGAAGCCTTTTTTATATCTATCATTCTTAAAAACAGGTCCAGCTATTCAGGAGTCAATTGTGAGCAGTCTAAAAAACGATCGTTATCTCAGGGCATTACTAAAGCAACCGGTAGACAAAACCCCGGTCTGGGTCATGCGTCAGGCGGGTCGTTATTTGCCTGAATACTGTGAAGTCAGACAAAAAGCGGGCAATTTTATGACGCTTTGTTCTACCCCTGAATTGGCTTGTGAAGTTACCTTACAACCACTTAGACGCTATGACCTTGATGCCGCTATCATCTTTTCAGATATCTTAACTGTACCTGACGCGATGGGTCTAGGACTGCATTTTGTCACGGGTGAAGGGCCAAAGTTTTCTAAAACAATTCAAAATGCACAGGATATAGCTAATCTTGCAGTACCTGATATGGAAGATTCTCTTGGCTATGTGATGGATGCGATACGTCTGACCAGAAAAGAACTCGATGGCAAAGTACCACTTATCGGTTTTAGTGGCAGCCCTTGGACTCTGGCGTGTTATATGGTGGAAGGTGGAAGCAGTAAAGACTTTGCAAAAGTAAAAGGCATGATGTTTGATGCACCAGATCAAATGCATGCTTTACTAAATGTATTGGCTGAGTCGGTTATTGACTATTTAAACGCTCAAATTAAAGCGGGTGCTCAAGCTATTATGTTATTTGATACCTGGGGCGGCACATTAAGTCCTGAGAATTACAAAGCATTCTCACTAGCTTATATGGACAAAATCGTTAATGGTTTGATTAAAGAATCTGAAGGACGAGAAGTTCCTGTGACCCTGTTTACCAAAGGTGGTGGCCAATGGCTGGAATGGATGGCTGAGACCGGTGTGAATGGATTAGGACTGGATTGGACGACAGATATTCGTTCAGCAAGACAGCGTGTCGGTGATAAGGTGACGTTACAAGGCAATATGGACCCATGCGTTTTATATGCATCACCCGATCGTGTTGAACAAGAAGTGAGTACGATTCTTGAAGCTTATGGTAACGGAACAGGCCATGTATTTAACCTTGGTCATGGTATTCACCCATCGGTGAACCCAGAGAATATGGCAAGACTCGTTGATTCTGTACATCGATTAAGTGAAAAGTACCATCAGTAGCTATTATTGATATCGCAAAAATAAAAAAGGGCAAGTAATGAATACTTGCCCTTTTTATTTATTGAGTTTGCCTAAGTGGCTTATTTGCCAGTGTTAGTAAACTCTGGGTACGCTTCCATACCACATTCAACGTAGTCAACGCCTTCGTACTCTTCTTCTTCAGAGACACGCAGACCCATCACAGCTTTTAGGATACCCCAGACGATCAAGCTGGTAACAAATACCCAGACAAAGATAGTTGCTGCACCAATCAACTGACCAGAGAATGAAGCATCACTGTTTGTTAAAGGCACTGCTAACAGACCCCACAGACCAACGGTACCGTGAACAGAGATCGCACCAACAGGATCGTCGATTTTCAGTTTGTCTAAGAAGACGATTGAGAAGACAACGATGATACCGCCGATAGCACCGATGATAGTCGCCATTAATGGTGATGGAGTATCAGGACCTGCAGTGATAGCAACAAGACCGGCTAATGCACCATTAAGAATCATAGTTAAGTCCGCTTTACCGAACATGATTTTAGCCACAATAAGGGCAGCGATAACACCACCAGCTGCAGCAGCATTGGTATTCAGGAATACCATAGCAACAGAGTTGGCACTGGCAATATCACCTAGTTTTAAAACTGAACCACCGTTAAAGCCGAACCAACCCATCCATAAGATGAATGTACCTAATGTTGCCATTGGTAAGTTAGCACCTGGAATTGGGTTAATTTCGCCGTTAGGGCCGTATTTGCCTTTACGAGCACCAAGTAACAATACACCTGCAAGAGCTGCAGCAGCACCAGCCATATGCACGATACCTGAACCGGCAAAGTCTAAGAAACCAAGGTCACCAAGGTTGTACATACCTAAGACATCGTTACCACCCCATGTCCAAGAACCTTCCATTGGGTAGATAAACGCAGTCATGACGATCGCAAAGCCAGCAAATGCCCACAGCTTCATACGTTCAGCAACCGCACCAGAGACGATAGACATCGCAGTTGCAACGAAAACAACTTGGAAGAAAAAGTCTGAAGCAGCTGAGTAAACAGAACCACCATCAAAACCATTTTCAGCAGAAGATGCTAAGGCATCTGCAACTAATGTGTCACCGCCATCAATCCCAGCAAGGAAGATACCGCCGCCGTACATGATGTCATAACCAACAACCAGATAAGCTGTGCAGGCAATAGCAAACAACATCACGTTTTTGGTTAAGATTTCAGTCGTATTTTTTGCGCGAACCAGACCGGCTTCTAACATTGAGAATCCAGCGGCCATCCACATGACAAGAGCACCCATTACTAAGAAGTAAAAGGTATCCATGGCATATTGGAGTTCGAAAATTTGATTTTCCATATTATTTTCTCCCCAAGCTTACAGTGCATCAGGACCGGTTTCGCCTGTGCGAATACGGACCACTTGCTCTAATGGATAAACAAAGATTTTACCGTCACCAATTTTGCCAGTGTTGGCGCCTTTGATAATGGCTTCAATCACTTGTTCGACGATATCGTCATCGACGGCGATTTCCAATTTCAACTTAGGTAAGAAATCAACGACATACTCAGCACCACGATAAAGTTCGGTGTGGCCTTTTTGACGTCCAAAACCTTTTACCTCTGAAACGGTTAATCCTTGTACACCGATTTCTGAGAGAGACTCTCTGACATCATCAAGCTTGAAGGGCTTAATAATTGCTACAACTTGTTTCATAAGCGTATTTCCTTCTGTAGAAAATCTACCCCCTCAACATCGAGGGGGTAGCTGTGAGAAGTTTAGAATGATGCGCTAACGCTAGCTACGAAGCGATCGTCAGATGTTCCATCACCTAATTCAAAGTCTTCACCATCGCTGTTTGTACCAACATAAGCTACAGACCAGTCAAGACCAATAAATGATTTTGATAATCCGATTGTGTAGTCCATGTAGCTGTCAGATAAAGTGCTGTCATAATCATTACGATCAGAGTCAGTGTAACCAATTGCAGCATTTAAGCCGAAGCCGTATGGAAGTTCATAATCAAACGCAAGGTTGTAGTAGATTTCATCAGCATCTTTACCATCACCACCTTGAATATTGTTTGTGTAACCAATCATTGCAGTGAAGTAGCTGTATGAAAGAGAACCTAAGTATTCTGTGTAATCAAGTTCGTCATTACTGTTTTGACCAGGATAAGTGTAACGAACAACTGATACATCGTAGCCAATACCAGTGTCACCAAACTCATTAGCGAAACCAGCATAAAGGTCAATTTCAATATTGCTATCAGCACTGTCACTGATATTTGATGCCCAAGTACCAGCATACAGACCTGATGAGTGTGCGTAATCAAAACTACCTTGGATAGCTGGATCTTCGTCTGTTAATGAAATACCACGGAAAATGTAGTCTGTTGTTAATGTAACGCTAGCACTGGTTGAGTGCTGACCGTCTTCACTTTCCCAAGCCATTGCTGATGATGCAGCAAATAATGATGTCGCTGCTAGTGTAAGAGCCGAAATTGTACGTAATTTCATTATGGTGTTACTCCTCGGTTTTAAAATGTTTATTAGTCTTTTTTGAATCCATGCGTTGGTCTTTTGCAACACTTTGTATTCATACTACAACAACAAGAGCAGAATGTGTGCCAACTTTACAAATTTTATATAAAACAGAGATATAGATAGTCAACGGATAGCATTAACCGAATGATTGTGATCAATTTGGTGCGATAAATTTGACGCTTTGTCCAAAATGGTGCAGATAAGATTTTATCTTTCGCGTTATATGCACTGAATTGGTATGATTGCTGTACTTTACATAGAGTGACACAGATGACATATCCCCAAATTGATCCTATCGCCTTAAGCATTGGCCCTCTGCACATTCATTGGTATGGGTTGATGTATCTATTTGGTTTTTTGTTTGTGTGGTTGTTAGGTCTTTACCGTGTAAATAAAACAGACTGGACCCGACAACAATTAGAAGACTTACTTTTTTATGGTGCGGTCGGTGTCATTATCGGTGGTCGTTTAGGCTATGCCATTTTTTATGACTTGCAGACTAACCTGGAAAACCCACTGAATCTGTTCAAAATCTGGCAGGGCGGTATGTCGTTCCATGGTGGTTTACTGGGTGTGCTGACAGCCTTTTGGTGGTTTGGTAGAAAAACCGGGAAATCTTTTTTTGAGATCAGTGATTTTATTGCACCGATGGTACCGATCGGTTTGATGTTCGGTCGCATTGGTAACTTTATTAATGGTGAATTATGGGGAAAAGTCAGTGATGTACCCTGGGCCATGATTTTTCCAGGTGCAGGGCCATTACCAAGACATCCTTCACAGCTTTATGAAGCGGCATTAGAAGGTGTCTTGTTGTTTATCATTTTATGGTGGTTCTCTTCTAAACCGAGACCGAAAGCGGCGGTTTCTGGTTTGTTCTTGCTGGGATATGGATTTTTCCGCTTTATCATCGAGTTTGTTCGTATTCCTGATGCTCAGTATGGCTATTTAGCGTTTGACTGGTTAACGATGGGCCAAATTCTCTGTTTACCGATGATTGTGTTTGGCATCTTATTAATGGTGGCATCTTATAGAATGGATGCTAAAGCAAAATAGTCAGCCAGGTAGCAGTAGCAATCAAGATGGTCATTAACACAGCAAAAGAACCATAGTCTTTAGCTCGGCCAGATAATTTGTGTTTATCTGTACTGACACGATCAACAACAGTTTCAATGGCCGAGTTCAATACTTCAACGATCATCACTAAAACAACACTGGAAATCATCAGTAACCGTTCGACCGCGGTGACATCAAGATAAAAGCTGATAGCGGTTAAAAAAACAAACGCAAAAAACTCCTGACGAAAGGCCTCTTCGTGTTTCAAGGCTGAGATGAGACCTTGCCATGAGTAGACCAGAGCGAAGAGTAAGCGCTTAATGCCACGGTTTTTTTCCATAATGTCCTCAGTGGTTTGTAAGATAAACGTTTGAATTATAGGCAAACATTATTAACAGCATGTTAAAATTACCCTCTTTATTTTTTAGATTGTTGGTGTGATATGAGTTTCCAGGATCATTACGAGGTCATCGTTGTTGGCGGTGGTCATGCCGGGACTGAAGCGGCTTTAGCGTCTGCACGTCAAGGTGTGAAGACACTACTATTGACGCAAAACATCGAGACACTGGGGCAAATGAGTTGTAATCCAGCAATCGGTGGCATTGGTAAAGGTCATCTGGTCAAAGAAATTGATGCCATGGGCGGGATTATGGCAAAAGCCGCTGATAGAGCGGGTATTCAATTTCGTACATTGAACTCCAGCAAGGGGCCAGCAGTAAGAGCGACACGTGCTCAGGCCGATCGTATTCGTTATAAAGCGGCAGTGCGGGCTTACCTGGAAAATCAACCCAACCTATATATATTCCAGCAACCAGTCGATGATCTTGTTGTGGAAAATGATCGAGTTGTTGGTGTCGTGACACAAGCGGGTTTACGTTTCTCAGCTAAAGCCGTTGTGTTAACTGTGGGGACTTTCCTTGGCGGTTTAATTCATATTGGCTTACAACATCATCAAGGTGGTCGCGCTGGCGATCCTGCTTCTATTGCTTTATCCCAACGCCTGCGTGCTTTACCTTTTAGAGTTGATCGCTTAAAAACCGGTACACCACCACGTATTGATATCAATAGTATTAATTTCTCAGAACTGACCGAACAACCGGGTGATACACCGACCCCTGTTTTTTCTTTCTTAGGTAAAACTGAGCATCATCCTCGCCAAATCTCGTGCTTTATTACTCACACCAATGAGCGAACTCATGATGTGATCAGAAATAATCTGGACCGCTCCCCGATGTATAGCGGTGAAATTGAAGGTATTGGTCCACGTTACTGTCCTTCAATTGAAGATAAAGTCGTTCGTTTTGCTGATCGTCAGTCCCATCAGATTTTCCTGGAGCCAGAAGGTCTGGAATGTGGTGAAGTCTATCCGAATGGCATATCAACAAGCCTGCCGTTTGATGTGCAATATGAAATTGTCCGTTCCATGAAAGGTTTGGAAAATGCGCACATTACCAGACCAGGTTATGCGATTGAGTATGACTTTTTTGATCCACGTGATCTGCATCCCTGGTTAGAAACCAAACACATGGCTGGATTATTCTTTGCCGGTCAGATTAATGGTACAACGGGGTACGAAGAAGCTGGGGCACAAGGTCTGATTGCTGGTCTCAATGCGGGTTTACAGGCGCGTGGTGAAGAACAGTGGTATCCGCGTCGTGATGAAGCCTATATGGGCGTACTTATTGATGATTTAATTACCTCCGGCACCCGCGAGCCATATCGCATGTTCACCAGCCGCGCTGAATATCGTTTAATGCTTCGCGAAGACAATGCGGATATTCGCCTGACACCAATTGCCCGTCAACTAGGGTTGGTAGATGACGAGCGCTGGGCGGTATTCAATGAGAAGCAGGATGCTGTCGCCAAAGAAAATGCTCGTCTGGACAGTTACAAGTTTGTACCGGAAAAAGTGGATCAAGAAAGAGCTGAACAAGTCTTAGGCGAGAAACTGAATAAAGTTGCTTCAGCAAAAGAATTACTGCGACGCCCGAAAGTTGATTATGCAGGACTGCTTGATTTGATGGGTGAAGAGCAAGATGTTGCTGATGATGTAGCTGAGCAGGTGGTGATTCAGGCTAAATATTCGGGTTACATTGATCGTCAGCAAAATGAGATCGAACGTTTGCAACGCCATGAGAACACGGAATTGCCACTGGATATGGACTATAAAAACGTTCGTGGTTTGTCTAATGAAGTTCGTGAGAAACTAGAACAGGCAAGGCCAGGAAATTTAGGTCAGGCTGCACGAATTTCAGGTGTGACGCCCGCCGCCGTCTCACTATTATTAGTGCATTTAAAGCGTAGCGGAATGAGCGAAGCGAGTTAATGCTTGAGCAAAGTCTATTAAACCAGTTAAAGCGTGGATGTGAGTTACTTGGGCTAACGTTAGCCGACGAACAATGCCAGAAACTTGTCGCTTACGTGATGTTGTTACATAAATGGAACAAGGTATACAACCTGACATCCATTCGCGAGCCGGAGCAAATGATGGCTCGTCATATTATCGATAGTCTCTCAGTATTACCCTATATCACATCAATATCATTATTAGATGTAGGTACCGGTGGAGGCTTACCTGGTGTGCCTGTTGCTATCTGCCAACCGCAAACGCGGGTCAGCTTACTTGATAGTAACTCAAAAAAAACGCGTTTTTTACAACAAGTCAAAGCAGAACTTGCCTTAGATAACGTCACGGTTGTGCATGGGCGTGTAGAACAGGTATCTTTACCTAAATTTGCTATTATCACGGCTCGGGCATTTGCCAGTATTGATGACATCATTCAGCTTGCCGGTTCTCATTGTGAGGAGGGTGGCAAATTAGTGCTGATGAAAGGCACTTACCCAGAAGAAGAATTAGCATTTGAATCTACAGACTTTCATTTGCACGATGTCATATCTTTAAACGTGCCTGAGTGTGATGGTGAAAGACATTTAGTAAGACTTATCAAGGATTAAGACTAAGTATGGGCGATATCTTTGCGGTGACCAACCAGAAAGGGGGAGTGGGTAAAACGACCACAACAGTTAATCTGGCAGCGTCACTGGCCGATTATGGTAAAAAAGTCTTGCTCATTGATCTTGACCCGCAGGGAAATGCGACAACAGGATGCGGGCTGGATAAAAATCAGATAGAAAACAGCAGTTATGAAGTGATCATGGCTGAGGCGCGTGCAGTTGATGCCATTATTCGACCCGATGAGATTGGCTTTGATGTCATGCCAACCAATGCTGATTTAACGGCGGCTGAGGTCGAGTTACTGGAGATTAAGCTGCGAGAGCATCGTTTACGTCTTGCGCTTGAGTCAACACGTGATAAGTATGATTACATTCTGATTGACTGTCCGCCCTCATTGAGTATGCTTACCGTCAATGCGTTGGTTGCAGCACAGGGTGTTTTGATTCCGATTCAATGTGAATACTATGCACTTGAAGGTTTATCGTCATTACTGAAAACGATTGAAAGGGTAAAACAGCGAGCCAACCCCAATCTGGAAGTCACCGGATTATTGAGAACCATGTTTGATGCTCGGAATAATCTTGCCAATGAGGTTTCTCGGCAATTGATTAGCCATTTTGACGCAAAGGTTTTTCACTCGATTATTCCAAGAAACGTCAGGTTAGCTGAAGCGCCGAGTTATGGATTACCTGTATTGAATTATGACCGGGCCTCTAGAGGGTCGATTGCTTACATGGCGCTAGCCAGTGAATTTATGCGACGACAAAAGCAAAGTGCTAAATGACAAGGTTGATAGAGAATGAGTAAAAAAAGAGGTTTGGGACGAGGGCTAGATGCCTTGCTTGCGGATGTTCATCAGGAAGAAAACGCAAATCTAGATGATAGTTTGCAACATTTTCCTCTTGATATGATTCAGCCGGGCAAATATCAGCCACGTATTGATATGTCTCAAGAGTCTCTGGAAGAACTGGCCGACTCTATCCGTGCCCAAGGACTGGTTCAGCCAATTGTTGTTCGCCCTATCGGTGAAGGTAAATATGAAATAGTGGCTGGTGAACGCCGTTGGCGAGCATCCAGAATGGCAGGGCTTGTGGAAGTACCTGTCTTAATTCGTGACGTTTCTGACAGAAGTGCCATTGCCATGGCCTTGATTGAAAATATTCAGCGTGAAAACCTCAACCCGATGGAAGAAGCTAATGCCTTATTCCGTTTACGTGAAGAGTTTGAAATGACCCATCAGCAGGCGGCTGAAGCGGTTGGTAAGTCTCGTGCTACGGTGACTAATTTATTGCGATTACGTAATCTGAATGATGATGTTAAACGTATGCTGGAAAATGGCGATATTGAGATGGGCCATGCCCGAGCCTTGCTAGGGCTTGAAGGCACTGTTCAATCAGAAGCGGCTAAGCAAATTGTGGAAAAGGTACTGTCTGTCAGAGAAACAGAACAGCTGATCAGACGCATTCTAAAGCCTTCACCAGAGAAAAAAGCTGAGCCAGCTGTCGTGCAAGCGGATATCGAAGAGCTAGAAAAGCGAATTGCCAATAAGTTAGGCAAAGGAATTAGCATAAAACATCGAGCTAATGGTAAAGGTAAGCTTGTCTTTGATTATGCCAACATTGATGAGTTAAAAAATCTGATGAAGCAGATTGGGGCATAATGGATTTGTTTTCAGAATTTACAGAATAAATGCACAAAAATGAAACTTTGCATTCCTGTGGTGCGTTAACCACGGTTGATGAGCAATAAGTCTTGTTAAATACAACTTCATCCTCAAAAAAAGATTTATATATAAATCCATTGAATCGTAGAGGCTTAAATGTGAGTGTGCGCTTACTTTTTATGGTTTAACTGATCGTTATTAGCTATTTTCAAAGTCTAGGAAATATAACCAGAGATTGGACTGGCTATTGCATAAACCAAATATATGCCTATGTATTTGGAAAGTTAGCCAATGAGTTTATTAAGAAGAATTCTTAGCAATCCTGTTTCTAAACAGTCACTGGATGATACACAAGTGATGGAAGCCCCTGTTGAAGAGGTGGCTTTTAGTGAAGATGAAAAACGGTTCTATCGAGCTTTGCAGTTAGTCAGCTCCCAGACATCCCAATTATCACGCCAGATTTTTCGTGCTTTGGAAGTACAAGACAACTTTTTATCTGAAATCAGTCAGCGAACAAGCAAGCTCGATGCTGAACTGAATATGGCAAATGATTATCTAAACAGCTCAAATTCAACGGTAGGTGCTTTACAGTCACAAATTGATGTTGAAGTAAAAGAGGTAAACACCTCGGTTAGTGAAGCGATGGAGCAGATCAGTCAGACGCTTGCCGAAAAATCTCATAATGTTACCGACGTGTTAGACGGTATTTTAGAAATCGGAAAAGGCGTTAATTTGCTAGCCTTAAACGCAGCGATTGAAGCTGCCAGGGCGGGAGAACATGGCAGGGGGTTTGCGGTTGTGGCCGATGAAGTAAGACGACTTGCTTCTGTGACCATGGAACAGGCTCAGCAAGCAGCTAAACAGCTTGATTTCACAGTGGTCAACGATGAATTACAAAATATCAGCCAGTCCAATAAGCAACGGCTCGACAATTTCGTCGAGGTCATACAAGCTGCTACGGCACAATTAACGCAGCTATTCCAATCGATCAGTGATCAACTCCGACTTGTCATGAATAACACGGCCGTCATTTTTGAAACGCTGGATTTAAGCTCGGGTTCCATGGAGCGTATAAAGGGTAAAAACCGCATCATTAATGATGTTGTGGAAGAGATGAGTTCTGGTTTGGATGAGATCGATATTCAGAATGCCAATATCGACAAAGCGATAGGGGCTTTTGATAATACCTTAAAAAAATTGTATCTGGTGCCTGATGCCGCCCACGATCAGCTGGATGATATTTTGAATCGTGGAAAATTACGCGTTGCTGTTGAACCCAATTTTGTTGGTTTATCTTTTCGCGAGAAATTAGGCGGACCACTTGAGGGCTTGGATATCGATTATGCTAAAGCATTTGCTAGTTATCTCGGGGTAGAGTGCGAATTTATCGAAGCACCGTGGGACATGTGCACCGAATTACTCACAGCAGGTAAGAAATTTGGTGAACCGCCGGCAGATATTGTTATTAGTGCATTGCCGCCATCAGCCGAGTACGACAATGTGGCTTATTCAGAAGCCTATACTTATCTTCACTGGGTGTTAGCAAGAAGAAAAGGGGATAAGCGAATCAATGGTGTTAATGACTTAGACGGTAAAGTATTAGGCATCATTAATGACCCGGCGGCATTCGATTTATTAGAGCATAGAGGAGTGCGTTGGAGCAGTAATGAAAATAAACCTAATGGAAAGGTGATGTTGGAGAATTTAATCGCTTATTCCGATCAGTCCAGAATACATCACTGTCTTGCTGATGGTGTTGTAGATGCGTTTGGCGTCGATCTGCCAATTTATCACTGGGCCAGTAAAAACCCGGCCAGTCCATGGTATAACAAGATTGAAATTATTCCTGGCAATATTGCGGAACAGCCTTATTACTATACGATGGCAGTTAATGCCTGGGCATCAAGCTATCGTTTACTGGCAAAAGCCAATGAGTTTATTACTTGGTTCAAAACACAAAGTGAGCGTACAGCCATTGAAAAAAGATGGCAGGGTGAGCCCGTGGCTGGGAATATCAGTTATCGTGATGAAGCTGGCAATCTGATGGGTGAAGAAGAACTGAAAAAACTTTATCTGGCACATTGTGAGAAATTTAAACTGTCCCCGAAAGGACTGGCTTTACCAACGAGACTAACACAGGAAGTTGCCTAGAGAATGGATCAATCTGAGTACAGATTAAGATATAGCTAGGATAGCCGATGATCTAAGTTGAGAACTTAGTTCCAATAGTCAGGATTCTGTATCCTGACATGAGTAGTGAATATCGTATTGAAGTCGATAATTGTCGTTGACCCGGCTAAGTATACGTCTATATAATGCCATGATTTGCTTAACGCAAAGACTAAATCCAAGTGGAAAAAATGGAACAGTTAACTAGATTGCAACCACTCAAACGTGTTGTGTGGTGGCAGGTTGCCATGTGGGCACTAGTTGTACTTTTCGCCTCTTGGTCAAGTGGTTTTGAGAGCGCAATTGCGGCTGGTTTTGGCAGCATCATTGCAATCATCAATACGCTCTTGATGATTTGGCATATCCTGCGAGCAGTGGAGACTGCAAGAGCAGATGCCGAGAGAAATTTAAGTAGAGCATACAGATGTGTAGCTGAACGCTGGCTGAATACGATTGTAATGTTTACCACTGGCATTATTTTGTTAGAGATGAATATTGTAGCGTTGATGCTTGGCTTTACAGCGACACAGATGATGTTGTTTATGGGACATACTAACCGGGCTTGAAACCGACATGGCTAGTGAAACAATTACTACATCAGAATACATCAAGCATCACCTTCAAAATCTGACGTTTGGTCAGAAACAAGTACAAATTGAGCCTGGCGTTTGGGCTCCGAACGGCGACTGGGGCTTTGCAACTTCAGCAGAAGAAGCCGCTAAAATGGGATTCTGGGCAATTAACGTCGATACGATGTTTATGTCTCTCCTATTAGGCGCTCTGATGATGTGGTTCTTCCGCAGCGCTGCTAAAAAAGCTTCTGCTGGTATCCCTACCGGCATGCAAAACTTTGCTGAAATGATTATCGACTTCATTGATGACACTGTGAGAGGGTCTTTCTCCGGTGGTAAAAATAACCTTGTAGCTCCTCTTGCACTGACCATCTTCGTCTGGATATTCCTGATGAACTTAATGGACTTACTGCCTGTTGATTTGATTCCGATGGCGGTGGCTCAAGGTGCTGCAGCAATGTTTGGTGCGGATCCGCATCATGTGTTCTTCAAAATCGTACCTTCAACTGATCCAAATGCCACATTAGGCATGGCGTTGTTAGTGTTTGCCTTAATGCTGTTCTACAGCTTTAAGATTAAGGGTACAGGTGGTTTCCTGGGTGAATTAGCCTTCCAGCCTTTTGGTAAATGGGCGTTGCCAATTAACTTGATTCTGGAAACCGTTACATTATTGTCAAAACCATTCTCGTTAGGTTTACGACTGTTCGGCAATATGTATGCCGGTGAAATGGTATTCATCCTGATTGCGACTATGTATAGCGCAGGTATTGTGATGGGATCTTTTGCTGGTCTGTTACAGATCGGCTGGGCGATTTTCCATATTCTGATTATCACGTTACAGGCATTTATCTTTATGGTGCTGACAACGGTTTATCTGGATATGGCACATCAAGAACATCATTGATGTTTGTTGGGTTTTTAACTTTTTGTTTTTAGTCTTTACTTTTTGTAGGAGAAAAAAATGGATATGGGTTTAGTTTATATTGCTGGTGCTTTAATGATCGGCTTGGGCGCACTGGGTGCGGCTATTGGTGTTGGTTTATTAGGTGGTCGTTTCTTAGAAGCTGCTGCTCGCCAACCTGAATTAGTTCCAATGTTACGTACACAGTTCTTCCTGGTTGCTGGTCTGGTTGACGCGGTACCTATGATTGCTGTTGGTTTGGCTATGTACGTTCTGTTCGCAGTGGCTGGTTAAGATTTATAACTTCCCATTAGCGATAAATTAGAGGTACAGGCATGAATATCAATGCAACCATCATAGGCCAGATGATCGCTTTTGCGATCTTCATTGCCTTCTGCATGAAGTATGTATGGCCACCTATCATGCAAGCGCTTGAAGAGCGTAAAAAGAAAATTGCTGACGGTCTGGCAGCTGCAGAGCGTGGTAGACATGAGCAAGAGTTGGCTGAAAAACGTGCACAGCAAGTGATCCACGAAGCGAAAGAGCAAGCGAATGAAATCGTTGCTCAAGCAACTAAACGTGGTAACCAAATTGTGGACGAGTCAAAAGACAATGCCCGTGTTGAAGGTGAGCGAATCCTGACAGCGGCGAAAGCTGAGATTGAACAGGAAGCAAACCGTGCTCGTGACGAGTTGAAGTCACAAGTTGGCAGTATTGCGCTGGCTGGTGCCAGTAAAATTGTCGGCCGTGAAATTGATGAAAAGGCACACACCGATTTGCTTGACGAATTGGTTAGCCAAATCTAGAGGAATGTTAGGATGGCAGAAGCAATAACCATCGCTCGTCCCTATGCCAACGCGGTATTTTCTATCGCGCAGGAAAAAGGCGAGTTGAAGGCGTGGTCTGACCTGCTTGCGGTTTTAGCACAATGTGTTTTAGAACCAGAAATGCAATCCATTATCACTAGCCCTGCAGTAAGTGACGAGCAGGCTGTTGATTTGTTGGCAGAGATTGCTGGCGATGCAATGACAGCCGATGCACGCAACTTTCTGTTGTTGTTGGCAGAAAATAACCGTCTGTTATTACTGACAGATATTACCGTTCTCTTCGAAGCATTACGTGAAGAAGCTGAAAAATTAATGACTGCTGATGTAATTTCAGCACGTCCTTTGACGGAAGAGCAGGCCGCAAAAATTTCTGCCGCTCTGAAAGCACGTCTGGGCCGTGACATTACATTAAACACGACCATTGATGAAAGCTTACTGGGTGGTGCAATTATTCGAGCAGGCGATATGGTAATCGACGGTTCTGCCGTGGGTAAACTGAACAGACTGGCCAACGCTATTACATAAGCGGCCCGTTTATAGAGGAAACAGAGATGCAACTGAATTCAGCAGAAATCAGTGACCTGATCAAAAAGCGTATCGAAAGCTTTGAAGGGGCCACTGAAGCGCGTACAGAAGGTACCGTAGTCGGTGTTACCGACGGTATCGTTCGTATTCATGGCTTAGCAGATGTGATGTCAGGGGAAATGCTTGAATTCCCAGGTAACACGTTTGGTATGGCCCTTAACCTTGAGCGTGACTCAGTAGGTGCCGTTATTCTGGGTGCTTACCAACACATTTCAGAAGGCGACAAAGTTAAATGTACTGGTCGTATTCTTGAAGTACCAACAGGCGAAGCACTATTAGGTCGTGTTGTTGACTCACTAGGTAAACCAATTGATGGTAAAGGTGATATCAATGCAGAAAGCTCTTCTCCAATTGAGAAAGTAGCGCCTGGCGTTATCGCTCGTCAATCGGTTGATCAACCCATCCAAACTGGTTTGAAATCAGTTGACTCTATGATTCCAGTCGGTCGTGGCCAGCGTGAGCTGATTATCGGTGACCGTCAAACTGGTAAAACAGCGATTGCTATCGACACCATCATCAACCAAAAAGGTACAGGCGTTAAATGTATCTATGTGGCTGTTGGTCAAAAAGCATCTTCTATTGCTAACGTTGTTCGTAAGTTAGAAGAACACGGTGCCTTAGATCACACCATCATCGTTGCTGCTTCTGCATCAGACTCTGCTGCGCTGCAATTTATTGCACCTTATGCCGGTTGCTCGATGGGTGAGTACTTCCGTGATAAAGGTGAAGATGCTCTGATCATTTATGATGACTTAACTAAACAAGCATGGGCATACCGTCAGGTATCTCTGTTGTTACGTCGTCCACCTGGTCGTGAAGCTTATCCTGGTGACGTTTTCTACCTTCACTCACGCCTGTTAGAACGTGCTGCTCGTGTTAACGCAGACTACGTTGAAAAAGAAACTAACGGTGCTGTTAAAGGTAAAACAGGTTCATTAACTGCATTGCCTATCATCGAAACACAAGCGGGTGACGTATCTGCGTTCGTACCGACTAACGTTATTTCGATTACTGACGGTCAGATCTTCCTTGAAACTGACTTGTTCAACTCAGGTATCCGTCCTGCGATTAACGCGGGTCTGTCAGTATCTCGTGTTGGTGGTGCAGCTCAGACGAAAATCATCAAGAAACTGGGCGGCGGTATTCGTCTAGACTTGGCTCAGTATCGTGAATTGGCAGCGTTCGCTCAGTTTGCTTCTGACCTTGATGAAGCGACACGTGCACAGATTAACCGTGGTCAACGTGTTACTGAACTGATGAAACAGAAACAATATCAACCTCTGTCAGTGGCTGAAATGGCGGTATCGCTGTTCGCAGCTAACGAAGGTTTCCTGGATGATGTTGAAGTCAATAAAGTGGGCGACTTTGAAGCCGCTTTATTAGCGAATATGCATTCAAACCAAGCTGACTTGATGGCAACTATTAACGAAACCGGTAACTTTAATGACGACATTGCAGCGCAAATGAAAACTGCAATTGAGAGCTTTAAAAAAACTGGTAGCTGGTAATCGGAGCATAAGTCATGGCTAGCGGTAAAGAGATACGGACTCAAATTGGCAGCATCAAAAATACGCAGAAAATTACTTCTGCTATGGAGATGGTTGCAGCGAGTAAAATGCGTAAGGCTCAAGATCGCATGGTAGCGACACGTCCTTATTCAGACAAGATTTACAACGTTATTCAGCATTTAGCTTTTGCACATCCAGAGTACAAACATCCGTACTTACAAGATCGTGAAGAAAGCAAACGTGTTGGCTACATTGTGGTCTCGTCTGATCGCGGACTTTGTGGCGGTCTGAATAACAACCTGTTTAAATCCGTTTTGAAAGATATCAAAACAAAATTGGATGCAGGTTTGGAAGTAGATGTCTGTGCTATCGGCCAGAAAGCGTCTACTTTCTTTAAACGACTGCCCGTCAACCTTGTCAGTCAGAAAGTGCAATTAGGTGATGCGCCACAAGCGCATGAACTGATTGGTACTGTTAAGGTTATGCTGGATGCTTACAACGAAGGTCAGATTGACAGCCTATATTTTGTTTATAACGAGTTCGTGAACACCATGACTCAGGAAAACAAAATTGTACGGTTGTTACCGGCCAAGCCTGAGAAGCCGAGCGAAGAGCTTTCCCATCACTGGGATTACATTTACGAACCTGATGCAAAAGATGTACTTGACGACCTGCTCGTTCGTTACATCGAATCATTAGTTTACCAAGGTGTTGTCGAGAATATTGCCTGTGAGCAAGCCTCTCGAATGATCGCAATGAAAAATGCGAGCGACAATGCAGGTGATCTTATTGATGACTTGCAATTGGTTTACAACAAAGCTCGACAAGCTGCGATTACGCAAGAGATCTCCGAGATTGTTGCAGGTGCCGCTGCGGTATAACTGATATAGAAGATATTAAGAGGAAGCGAGATGAGCTCTGGAAAGATTGTTCAAATTATCGGCGCGGTCGTCGACGTGGAATTCCCACGTGACAGCCTGCCTAAAGTATATGACGCCCTCCTGGTTGAAGAAGCTGGCTTAACGCTGGAAGTTCAACAACAACTAGGTGACGGTGTTGTTCGCGCAATTGCCATGGGTACAACAGATGGTCTGAAGCGTGATTTAGCAGTTTCCAACACAGGTAAAGCGATTAGCGTACCGGTTGGTAAAAAAACATTAGGTCGTATCATGGACGTCTTAGGTAATCCTATTGACGAAAAAGGCGACATCGGTGAAGAAGAGCGTTGGGGTATCCATCGTAAAGCACCGTCATTTGACGAATTAGCAGCCAGTAATGAATTACTGGAAACAGGTATCAAAGTTATCGACCTGGTTTGCCCATTCGCTAAAGGTGGTAAAGTCGGTCTGTTCGGTGGTGCCGGTGTAGGTAAAACCGTTAACATGATGGAACTGATTCGTAACATCGCGATCGAGCACAGCGGTTACTCAGTATTCGCGGGTGTAGGTGAACGTACTCGTGAAGGTAACGACTTCTATCATGAAATGACAGATTCAAACGTTATCGACAAAGTATCACTGGTTTACGGTCAGATGAATGAGCCACCTGGTAACCGTCTGCGTGTTGCGTTGACTGGTCTGACTATGGCGGAATTTTTCCGTGATGAAGGCCGTGACGTACTGTTCTTCGTTGATAACATTTACCGTTATACTTTGGCCGGTACTGAAGTATCAGCGTTGTTAGGTCGTATGCCTTCTGCGGTAGGTTACCAACCAACACTGGCTGAAGAAATGGGTGTTCTGCAAGAACGTATTACGTCAACTAAGACAGGTTCTATCACTTCTATCCAAGCGGTATACGTACCTGCGGATGACTTGACTGACCCATCACCAGCAACGACCTTCGCTCACTTAGACGCGACTGTTGTATTGTCACGTTCAATTGCTGAATTAGGTATCTACCCAGCAATCGATCCGTTAGATTCAACTTCACGTCAGCTAGATCCATTAGTGGTGGGTAACGAACACTATAACGTGGCTCGTGGCGTTCAAGGTACATTGCAACGTTATAAAGAACTGAAAGACATCATCGCGATTCTGGGTATGGACGAACTGTCAGAAGAAGATAAATTGACAGTAGCACGTGCTCGTAAGATTCAGCGTTTCTTGTCACAACCGTTCTTCGTAGCAGAAGTCTTTACTGGTGCACCTGGTAAATACGTCTCTCTGAAAGACACGATTGCTGGCTTCCAAGGCATTCTGAATGGCGACTACGATTCACTACCAGAACAAGCGTTCTACATGGTAGGTAGCATCGAAGAAGCTGTCGAGAAAGCTAAGAAGTACTAATCCCCTGGGAGGTAAACATGGCTATGACTATCCATGTTGATATCGTAAGCGCAGAGAAACAGATCTTTTCAGGTCTGGCACAAGCTGTCTTTGCATCAGCTGTGTTGGGTGAAGTGGGTATTTACCCACGTCACACACCTATGCTGACTCGCCTTAAACCAGGTGAAGTTCGTGTCTTAAAAGACAACGGCGAAGAAGAGCAGTACTACGTTTCTGGCGGCATGCTGGAAGTTCAACCACACGTTGTAACTGTGTTGGCTGACTCCGCATTACGTGCGGCTGACGTTGATGAAGCCGCTGCATTACAAGCGAAAGCTGATGCAGAAAAAGCCATCAATGACGGCTCAGCGAAACGTGACTTTGCAGAAGCTCAGAAAGAACTGGCTGAAGCAATGGCGCAACTGCGTGCAATCGAACGATTGAGATCGAACAGTAAAGGACGTTAGTCTTTCACTGTAAAAAATAAAAAAGGCTGTCTTCGTGACGGCCTTTTTTTTATCTATTGTCTGCTAAACTTAACCCCATTATCACCAATATGGAACACCCTATGAGCCTGAGCATTATCATCCTCGCTGCCGGTAAAGGCACTCGCATGAAATCGGCTAAACCGAAAGTCATGCACATACTCGCTAACAAACCTTTACTCCAACATGTGATTGATACCGCCAAACAACTCAATCCCAGCCAACTTGCTGTGGTCTGTGGCAGTGGTGCAGATGACGTCGTGCCTTATCTGCAGCAACAAGGTATTGATACCGCTATGCAGCTAGAGCAAATGGGAACAGGCCATGCTGTTGAGCAGGCCAAAGCCTTTTATCAGGAGAGTGACCAAGTCCTGGTGTTATATGGTGATGTACCTCTCATAGAAAAAGACACCCTTGAGGCACTAATTCATGAAGGTGATGCTAATACACTCAAAGTGTTGACCACGGTATTGGATGATCCAACAGGTTATGGCCGCATCGTGCGTGATGTCACCGGACGTATGCTGATGATCACCGAAGAAAAAGACGCCAACGAAGAAACGCGTGAAATCAACGAAGTGAATACCGGCATTATGTGTATTCCAGCAAAATGGTTAAACGGGGCTTTATCTCAACTTGATAACAATAATGCCCAAGGTGAATATTACCTGACGGATCTGATTGCCAAAGCAGTGGAAGAAGGCATCGAGATCGACTCCATCACCTGTGAAGACGAGCAGGAAGTGGCTGGTGTAAACAACCGGGTACAACTGGCCGAACTGGAAAGTTATTATCAGCAGAAAAAAGCCACAGAACTAATGATGGCAGGTGTCACCATGCGTGATCCCGCTCGTGTTGATATTCGTGGTGAACTGACGGTTGGACAAGATATTACCGTTGATGTGAATGTGATTTTCGAAGGCAATAATACGCTGGCAAATGATGTCACTATCGGCGCCAACTGCATCATCATCAATAGCATCATTCATCAAGGGGCTGAAATTCTGCCTAATAGCATTATTGAGAATGCTGAAGTGGGTACTAACTGTTCGGTAGGTCCTTATGCCCGTTTACGTCCGGGTAGCCGTTTAGCTGCAAAAGCCAAAGTGGGTAACTTTGTTGAAATTAAAAATGCGAATATCGGATTAGGTTCTAAAATCAATCATTTAAGTTATATTGGTGATACCGATATGGGTGCTGATGTAAATATCGGTGCCGGTACCATTACCTGTAACTATGATGGTGCGAATAAACATCGTACCGTGATTGGGGATCGGGTGTTTGTGGGGTCGGATACGCAGTTGGTTGCTCCAGTGACGGTTGAGGATGGGGCGACTATTGGCGCTGGGTCTACGATTCGGAAGGATGCTCCTTCGGAGGCTTTAACTTTGACGGTGTCTAAGCAGAAGACGGTTAGTGGGTGGCAGAGGCCGGTGAAGAAGAAATCATAATGATTACTAAACATATACGAACATGGAAAGGCTTTCTAAAAGCTATAGATGAAGTTCGTAGTATTTATTCGAAGACAATAAAAGAACTAGATAACGGAAAAAGATACGAACGTAATAATCTTATTTTGTTTCGAGGTCAGGCAAACACTAACTGGAAGTTAGAAACAACTCTCGAAAGAGCCACGAAAAAACAGTTTCATGTATTTGATTATGTTTTTGGTGCTATTCAGCAGTCACATGAAATAGAAGCATTTACAGAAAAAAATTGGAAGTTGCCGACTCATGAAGAACTCCAAAAAGACCTAAATGACAATATTGATCATTTTAAAGTAGATATACCAGCATATGAGTATCTGGTATATCTAAGACATCATGGTTACCCATCGCCTCTTTTAGATTGGTCAGAATCACCATTCATTGCGGCATACTTTGCATTGATTGAACGATGTACTGAGCCAGCAGCAATATATTGTTATATAGAGAGGCCGCATGGTGTAAAGGGTGGATTGGGAAGTAAACCAAAAATAACGTTACAAGGCCCATTTGTTAGAACTCATAAAAGGCATTTCGCTCAAAAGGCTTGGTATACAGTCGCAACGCAATGGGATTATGAGAGAGAAAGACATTATTTTTGCTCTCATGAATCAGTTTTTGATAATCAAACTCAGCGACCGAGCATTATTGAACAGGATGTACTGATTAAGATCGTTATTCCTGGCAGTTTGAGGAGTGAAATGTTAAAGAATCTAAATGATTTTAATATTAATCACTTTACACTCTTTCAAAGTGAAGAGTCTTTGATCAAGACTCTCGCAGATAAAAGGTTTCTTCAAAAGTAATCTTCCTCAAAGTTAAATATTTAGCACGGTAGGTTGGGTTGAGGAACGAAACCCAACGGGTAGTTTCTTGATTTAAAATCACATGCTGCCGCAGGGCGTTCATTTCTTTTGTTTGCCCAAAAGAAACGAACCAAAGAAAAAGGCACCCGATATTGCCTTATCTCTAAAAATTCACTGTATTTTATGGCGTGGACACCAACTCGCTACGCTCAAACACGTGTCCACTTAATCCATAAAATACAGCGAATTTTCAGCGGCAATAGACGGGACGAAAAGCGATCCCTATTTCCCCGTTTGTGCTGACGAGTAGCGCAGCTTTGTCTGGGTAACGGCTGGTTAGTGTTTGATTCGTGGCATCCATGCCACTCACCCTTTGGGCGCCTTCGGCGTCCAAATTTGTTCCAGACAAATTTGTGAGCGAAGCGAGTTTTAGCCGACCGCCTGAATCAATGTTATGACGAGTGGAGCCGCAGGCCAGCACTGTGGGGTGCCCTAGGGTTGTTAGGGAAATGGGCATGCACAAAATCTTCGGGAACGATTTTGAATTGCGAAGCAACCTGCTTGCAGTTGAGTCACAGGGAATGGCGAATATTTCCCTGACTCGCCATCAAGGCGAAATAATGACAGCATTAACTCGCGTAGGTTGGGTTGAACCTGTGAAACCCAACCTACTTTTTAAGTCATTCTATTTATTGGTTGGGGTATAAATCGGACTGGGGAAGTGGGTGACTTTGCCATCAAATTCGGTGATCTTGGCTAAACCTTTCTTTGTCACCGAATCAATTCTTAATACCGCATGCATGGGAATGTAGGTACGAGTCACATCAGCAAATTCGTCTTTGAGTTTTTCGTGGCTGGGATCTAATACTACCGAGGTGTGGGTATCCCACACGAAGTCACCTATCTCGATAAAACCAAATAAACCGCCTTGGCTGAGCTCGCGTGCGTAGAGTTCGTAACGTTGGCCGGCTTGAATAAATTCGACACGATATAAGAGTTCTTTTTTGCTCATGGTTTCTTCGTTTAGCTTTGTGGCTATTATTTACTGATATTAGTGGAAACTGTTTGTTTCAGTTGGGTGAGAGTTAAATGGGGTTAATGATGAGGTTTTCAAGTGTGGTTGGGGAAACCTAATAAGGCTCTAATTGTGAGCGGCGATCAATAGTAAGAAGGGGAGTTTTTCAAATCCCCGTTTGTGCTGACGAGTAGCGGAGGTTTATCTGGATCATGATTGTTCAGTGTCTGACCGAAGGGAGTTTTGACCAATCACCAGATAAAGCGAGCAACGCAGTGGAGCCTTAGGCCAGCACGGTGGGGTGCCCTAGGGTTGTTAGGGAAATGGGCACGCATTTCCCTGACTCGCCACTAAGGCGAAACTAATGGCTTTTAGACTTAAGATAAACCTCAATATTTAGAGTGAGTGTAAAAATTATTAGAACCTTCATCTTATTCAACTTCAGACGCTGCCGCGGGGCGTTCATTTATTTTGCATGCCCAAAATAAACGAACCAAACAAAAGGGCACCCGATATTGCCTTGTCTCTAAAAATTCACTGTATTTTATGGCGTGAACACCAACTCGCTGCGCTCAAACACGTGTCCACTTAATCCATAAAATAAAGCGAATTTTCAGCGGCAATAGACGGGACGAAGAGCGATCCCTATTTCCCCGTTTTTGCTGACGAGTAGCGCAGCTTTGTCTGGGTAACGGCTGGTTAGTGTTTGAGCGTTAGCGAGTTTTAACCAGACGCCAGACAAAGTGAGCAACGCAGTGGAGCCGTAGGCCAGCACGGTGGGGTGCCCTAGGGTTGTTAGGGAAATGGGCAAACATTTCCCTGACTCGCCATCAAGGCGAAACTAATGGCTTATAAATCTAAAACAATCCTTCTTATATTGATGATGTTTTACTTTCTTTCACACGCTGCCGCTGGGGCGTTCATTTTTTGCGTGGCCAAAAAACGAACCAAAAAAGGCCAGCCCAAAGCTTGCCCTATCGGGTTCCCTGCGCTTCTCAATCAGTTTGGAACACGACGAAAACTCGCTGCGCTCAGACACTTGTCGTGTTTGATCCAAACTGATTTCCGATGCTCGGCTGCGCAAAGGGCACCTCAATACTTTCCAGACTCGATATTGTTCCCAAAATCCCCCGTTTGTGCTGACGAGTAGCAGAGGTTTATCTGGATCATGATTGGTTATTGTCTGACCGAAGGGAGTTTTGACCAATCACCAGATAAAGTGAGCAACGCAGTGGAGCCGTAGGCCAGCACGGTGGGGTGCCCTATCGGGTTCCCTAGGGTTGTTAGGGAAATGGGCAAGCATTTCCCTGACTTGCCACCAAGGCGAAATGGGCGAGCTTGGAGAGCGTATCCAGCCTACCGAGAATTACTCCGCTTCCGCCAGTGTCATGGCTTGTAGATAATTTTCCAGACCCATTTTCTCAATCAGGCCAAGTTGTTGTTCTAACCAGTGGGTATGATCCAACTCGGTATCTTCAAGTTGCTTTTTCAGCATTTCGCGGGTTTCGTAGTCTTTTTCTGCTTCACATAGCGCAATGCCATCACGCAGGTTTTTGACGACGGCGTATTCCAAATCCAAATCATTTTGCAGCATGGCTTTGACGGTATGACCAACATGAAGTGGTTCGCGATGTGTCAGGTCGGGCATGCCTTCCAGAAACAGAATACGTTTGATCATTTGGTCAGCGTGTTCGGTTTCGTCCTGCATTTCATGGGCGATGCGGTTATAGAGGCGAGTCAGGCCCCAGTCTTCATACATACGTGAATGAATGAAGTATTGATCCATAGCCGTCAGTTCGCCTGCGAGTAGAGTATTGAGTAACTCAATAACTTTTGGGCTGCCTTTCATGTGTCGATCCTATGTTGTTTTCTATTGAGCACGCTGATGCGTGAATTGAACCATTGTAATAAAGCTGACGCTATTTTGCTGAGTGAATCGTCTGATTTAGATCAATGCATTTACATAATTTATAAATAATAATGGTTCTTGTTAACGTTCCCTTAACCTTGCCTCGTTTATATTCGCGCGATTGATTTAACGAATGATTGAGTTTTATGAAAAAGATTAAATATGCCTTACTGATAATTTTGTTGGTGCCCACAGGGTTGTGGTTATTGGCTGATACCTTGTTACCTGATCCCTTCAGCTATTTTTCTTTTCGCAGGGTATTTGTTCAATATAGCGGTGTAATTGCCATCGTGGTGATGAGCGTGGCCATGTTGCTTGCTCTCAGGCCGAAATGGGTTGAGCCGTATTTTAATGGTCTGGATAAAATGTACCGTCTGCACAAGTGGTTGGGGATTAGTGCATTAGTGTTTGCGGTGTCGCATTGGTGGTTCGCAA
Source organism: Methylophaga sp. F-2 (assembly GCF_056859315.1). Taxonomy (NCBI): domain Bacteria; kingdom Pseudomonadati; phylum Pseudomonadota; class Gammaproteobacteria; order Thiotrichales; family Piscirickettsiaceae; genus Methylophaga; species Methylophaga sp. F-2. The sequence goes on along the minus strand of NZ_JBSXOF010000015.1, from coordinate 53,427 downwards.
AAGGTACCAAGTGGATGGTCGGCTGGGGCTGGCTTGAACGACCAGAGCGTCGACCTCGAGGAAATGGTCCGGACTTGGGTTTTTGGGAAGGGTTATTTCGTTCACAGCGAGGGCTGGCGGAAACCATTGGTGAGTGGGCTTTTTACGCGGCTGCATTGCTGATCGTTTTAGCATTAATTAAGCGCTTCCCTTATCGCTGGTTTGCTAAAACACATACATTGTTGGCTGTTACGTATTTATTGTTTGTCTTTCATGCCATTATTTTGCTCAATTTCGATTACTGGTCTCAACCGATTGGTTGGTTAATGGCGGTATTGCTGGCAAGTGGAACATTTTCTGCGATATGGGTGTTATTGGAGCGGGTTGGCGCCAAACGTAAAGTTAATGGTGAGATCACTTCTCTTGAACATCATAAAGACATGCGTTTGATGGAAGTGACGGTGAGAATGGATGAAGGGTGGCCTGGGCATAAAGCAGGGCAGTTTGCCTTTGCAATGTCGGATAAAAAAGAAGGGCCGCATCCTTATACGATTGCTTCTGCCTGGGATCCTGATACCCGTTTGATACGATTTGTTATCAAAGCTTTGGGCGATCACACTAGTCGCTTGAGTGAACGTTTAACTATTGGCATGCCGATCACCATGGAAGGGCCGTATGGTGAGTTTGATTTTAATGATGATCAACAACGCCAAATCTGGGTGGGAGCTGGCATTGGTATGACGCCTTTTATTGCCCGCATGAAACGACTGGTAGACCAGCCTGACGGTAAAATTATCGATTTCTTTCATCCTACGATGCATATCAACGATACCATCAAAGAAAAGCTATCAGCCGATGTAGAAGCATCAAAGGTGAACTTACATTTACTGATTGATGAAAAAGATGGCTTACTGGATGCCGAGCGTATCCGTGAAACAGTGCCTGATTGGCGTATTGCCAGCATCTGGTTTTGTGGACCGCCGGCATTGGGTGAGGCTATCCGTAAAGACTTTATCAAACATGGCTTTCGAGCGGACCAATTCCATCAGGAGTTATTTAAGTTGCGATAAATAGATAAGTCATCGGCATTAAGCATGCATTACGTTACAATGCTTCTCTCTCACCCGCCTTAATACAAGCAATGAGGAGTACGCATGCTTCGTCTGTACAAAATCGCACAAGGTCTGATCAAAGAAATCCCTGTTGAAGGAGATATTTCTGCTTCCCAATTACGAGAAGCTGATTGGATTGATGCGCTTGAACCCGACGATGATGAGCGCGCATTACTCGGAACATTGTTTAGTGACGAAGTCCCTGATGTCGATGATGTCGAAGAAATCGAAGCGTCTGCACGCTGTTTTACCGATCAGGATGGTCTGCACGTGCATTCTCTATTTCTGGGGTATTCAGAGGGGCGACATCACACAGTTTCTGTTGCCTTTATCTTGCAGGAAGATCGGCTGGTGGCGATTCGTGATGGTGAGCTGAGTGATTTCCGTCTGTTACGAATGCGTGCGCGTCGCGGGCAAATTAGCTGTAAAACACCACGTGAGTTATTGATTACCCTGATGGAACAGAAAGTCGAAAACCATGCCGATAATCTGGAAGATATTCATCGTGAATTGGAACGGGTCAGTCATTTAGTGCTGGAAGATGAAGCGGCTGATCTGGAAGACTGCATCAGCCAACTGGCCAGACTGGAAGACAGTAATGGAAAAATCCGTCTCTGTCTGATGGATACCCAGCGTGATATTTCCTTCTTGCTCAGAAATTTACGTGAGGCAACTGAGTCTCGTGAAACCTTGTATGAAATTTTACGCGACTTAGAGACTTTGATGTCTCACACCACCTTTCTGTTCGATAAAATCAACTTCCTGATGGACTCGACACAGGGCTTTATCAATATTCAACAAGCTCAGATTATTAAAATCTTCTCTATTGCAGCGGTAGTATTTTTACCGCCAACGCTGGTGGCCAGTATTTATGGCATGAACTTCCATGTGATGCCTGAGTTGGATTGGCACTATGGATATCCCATGGCGATTGGTCTGATGGTTGCTGCGGGTATGGCACCTTACCTGTATTTCAAACGTAAAGGTTGGTTGTAATTCATGCTAATAAAGACGCCCCTAATATCCCAGAGGCGTTGTGCGTTCGTAAAGCTAAGACTACTATCTCATTATCTTGCTGATAGGTAACTGCCATGTGTGTCTCGGTACAACCCTGAGCTAGTATTGAGGGCAATATGAGTGATTGAAAACTCTGATTTTTTTAAAACGGTTCTAGATTCATTGCCTGAGCAAATTGTGGTGCTCGACAGGCAGGGAGAGATTGTATTTTGTAATCAATACTGGAATACATTTGCTGAACAGAATGGCTCAGAAATCACCGACTGGGTAGGGTTGAACTACTTAGACGTTTGTAATACCTCAGGCCGAAATGGCGACAAGATGGGACAAGACGTCAGTAAGGGGATTTATTCTGTTCTTCATGGTGAGGAGCCGACGTTTTATTATGAATATCCTTGTCACAGCCCGACTGAAAAACGCTGGTTTATGTTACGTGTTGTCATGTTCCATTTTCAAAATGCGGACTTCTTACTACTCACACACCACAATATTACAGAGAGAAAACGCTCAGAAGATCTGGCGCGCTCATTATCTCGAACAGATGCGTTAACACAAATAGCCAATCGCCGATATTTCAATACCTTTCTGAAAACAGAGTGGCGTCGTTGTAGACGATCTCAAACACCTTTTACCCTAGCCATGGTGGATATTGACCATTTCAAATTACTTAACGATACCTATGGTCACCAAAAGGGAGATGAGGTACTAGTCGAGTTTTCTGCCGTGTTGAGTGATTTTTGCCGAAGACCAGGTGATCTGTGCGCACGTTATGGCGGTGAGGAATTTGCATTGATATGGACAGATATCGAGCATACGGAAGCGGTAAAATTAGCAGAAGAATTGCTCATACAAATAGAGAGATTACAGATTGTAAATGAACACTCACCTACCAAGCCGATCTTAACTACCAGTATTGGCCTGGTCAGCCTACATCCCCAGGGAATGAATGAGCTAGAAATTTTAGCCAAAGCCGATGAGTTACTTTATGAGGCGAAACAGCAAGGCCGAAATAGATTAGTCGCTAATAAACTTAATTAAAAAAAGAAAAAAGCAGAGCCCAGACCCTGCTTTTTTATAAGATTACTTAACTTGTAACTGAGTGAATAAGGTATGTAAGTCCATAACATCCCAATGCTCTGCTAATTGACCATCTTCGACTCTGAAAATATCAATCGCATCAAACTTATACTTGGCATGTGTCGCTGGAATACCTAACCATTCATTATCATGTGTTCCAGAATATGTGCCGTATACCCAAACATACTCATCATTTGCAATGATGTTTTTTAACTCGTAGTTAAAGTCCGGAATAGCTGTGAACCAGTTACTGAAAAACGTTTTAAATCCTTCACTGCCCTGTGATACCGCTGGATTATGCTGAATATAATCTTTTTTCATGTATTTATTGAGGTTTGATAGATCTTTAATTAACAAAAACCTCGCCAGCAAAATTGCTCAGTAAGGTTAAGTTTGCTTTAGTTGCTGTGTCAGCCATGGCACTTGCTCCATTAAAAAGTAAGGTTGTTATTATGAGAATGTGTAAGAAATAGCGTTGCATAATGATGTCCTCTTAGTTGCATTTCATTGACAGGACAAATATTATGTTTGACAGTATCTTTCCGCAAGAAGGCACTTTATAGTTATATACATACAAAAAAGTAACTAATTAAGAGAAACAATGATTTATGATTGAATGGAATGTTTATAATCAACACTGCCCGACCCGTTTAGTACTCGATCGTATTGCTGATAAGTGGACAGTGCTCACTGTTGGTGCACTTGCTGAAGAAACAAAACGCTTTGGTGAGTTACGGCGCGAACTGGACGGTATTTCTCAGAAAATGCTGACCCAGACATTACGTGGACTTGAGCGAGATGGTTTGGTGAGTCGTCAGGTATATCCGACAGTGCCTCCGAAAGTGGAATATTCATTAACCTCACTTGGAAAAACGTTGATTGAATTGCTGGAGGGCATAAGAAATTGGTCGGAAGGCAATATCGAGCATGTTATCGAAGCCCAGCAAGCCTATGATGAACAAGCCACTCAGTAATCGATTTGAGTAGTCTATTTTCAGCTTTAGAGCAGAAGCCAGCGCGACAATGAAGGAAAACAATGTACACCGATAATGATCTGGAACAAGCGGTAGAGAAAGGAATATTTACTGCTTCAGCTGTTGAACAATTCCGCGAAGATGCACTGCAACGGCGTAATACCCACTTTGCAGATGAAGAAGATTTCAAACTAGTGTCCAGTTTTAACGATATCTTTGTATTGATGGCCTGTGCTTTATTATTGTTATCCACGGGCTGGGTTTTACAAGGCATTAGTGCACCATTAGCTGCGGTGGTGGTGGCTGTATTGTCCTGGGGATTGACTGAGTTTTTTGTATTAAAACGAAAAATGGCGCTGCCCGGTATCTTTTTGTTAGTGAGTTTTGTCGGCAGTATATTTGCTGCCGTTGTTTTAGCGCTGGGTTTACCCTCAGAGAATGGTTTTATGCTGGCGGGTTCGATTGCCGCTATTGCAGCATGGTGTCATTGGAAGCGGTTTAAAGTGCCGATAACGGTCGCTGCTGGCACAGCATCTGCAGTTGTCTTTATCGTCTCGCTGTTGGTTTCTCTTTTCCCGATATTAAAGAACTATTTGAGTTGGTTAATGTTCGGCGGTGGCCTGGTGGTATTTATGGTGGCTATGCAATGGGACTCGGCAGATTTAAAACGCGTGACCGGTAAATCCGATGTTGCCTTTTGGTTACATCTGACCGCCGCCCCACTGATTGTACATCCGATATTTTCTACTTTAGGTATCTTTGATGGTCAACATAGCAGTGCGACTCTGGCTTTGATCATGGGCTTCTATATTCTGCTGACATTGGTGTCATTGGTGATCGATCGCCGGGCATTTATGGTATCTGCGTTAGTCTATGTGCTGGTGGCATTAACGAAACTATTAGATACCTATGGTCTGGCTGGAGATAGTTTTGCTTATGTTGGTGTTTTTATTGGTTTTTCTTTATTACTTTTATCAGGTTTTTGGCACAAAGTCCGTTACCAGCTAGTGATACGTTTACCTGCGAGCTGGCAGGCTAAAGTGCCAGTGATTCAATGAAAAAGTTTCTGCTGTTTGTAGCTGTTTTTTTACTCTTCCAGCAGTGGCCTACGATAAAAGATGTCCTTTATCCGCCTAAAGATTACTCTTATTTACCCGCCACTTATGTGACGATGTATTCCACAGAATGGTGTGGTTACTGTGCAAAAATGCGTGCCTTTATGGCACGAAGAAATATTGCTTATGATGATCTGGATATTGAAAAGTCGGCACAAGCCAAACGTAATTTTGAAGCGCTAGGTGGGAGAGGCGTACCACTATTAGTAGTGAATAAGCATGTAATCCGCAGCTATAACCCCGATCTTGTTTTAAAGTATCTGGACGCCATCCCTGCCAAGTCTGCCGACATAAACTGAAGAGGGTTGGCACTGAGATTGCAAATTTGTCATTGAACTCCAGGACGAGGACATAAAATGACCATTTCAAGCCAATCATCACGAGATGTAACGGCAAATATTGCCACCTTATCAGATAAGTCGGTTGCCCTAATGCATCAACGAAAAATGTCGGATGATGCCGTAGAAACCTTCCAGAGTATTCTGCAAAAAGTGCAGCAGACCAATGATCCGAAAGCGGCATTGAGAAGTTTATCTGCTGATGAACTGGATATAGTCAGGCAGGCTCATAGCTTGGCTGAGCCTATTAACATTTCGGTGTTATCTGATGAAGGGGCGGCTAATCTATTGACTGCTCCCGGCCATACACGAGATTTAAATAATGACGGCCTAACCACAATTGGTGAGGGTAATATGCTTACTTTCCCTCCGGACAATGCCCCGGTTTCATTTAAAGCCGCTTGGGAAGAAGCCTCTGATGGGCTATCAATTATGGACATTCCAACTCACATGATTTTTGCCGTAGGGTTAGCAAATATTGGCCGTGAACCAGGTGACCCTAATTGGGTTAACCCTTATGCCAGCCCCGACTATGATTATGGTGCGGCGGTTTCAGAGATTATTGAGAGTGTGGAGTATCAATATAACCACAGTATGATTTCATTTGAGCAGTATCAAAAGAATATGGGCTTTTATAACAAGTTAACGGATGCTATGGCATAGTGAATAGAACCGACGGCTGTTTGAAACCATAAAAAACGGCAGGGCGCTTCCTTTTTTTCGGAGGGAGCGTGCCTGCCGTTTTGCTTAGCTTATCTCGTTTTCACCAAGGACCTTTTAAAATTCCAGTCGTGCTGAGATGTAGGCGGTTCTGGGTGCACCAACATTGATACGATATGGGCTGCCTAAGTTTGCTGGATAATAGGTTTTATCGGTGAGGTTTTTGATGCCTGCCTGTAAGCGTAACTGTTTGTCTTTCCCCATCGGAATGTAATACCAGGCTGCAGTATCGAGGATGGTATAGCTCGGTATTTTAAAACTATTTTCATCATCACCATAACGAGCTCCGACGTATTCTGCACCTAAGCCTAAACCGAAACTTTTTAATATGCCTTGTTGAAACTCATAAGAGCCCCAAACTCGGGCTTTGTTTTGAGGAATACCGTATGGGCTATTACCCTCTAACGTTTTTGTATCATCATTATCGTTGATAATTTCACTATCCATATGAGTATAAGAGGCGAGAATATTCAGACCAGGTATAAATTGCATGGTCGTGGTTAATTCGACGCCTTTGGTTTCTTCTTCCCCGTTGAGTCTGGCTTGCAGGTTCTCGAATGTCATTACGTTTTCACGTGTTAATTGATACAGCGAAGCCGTAACTCGCACTTTGTCATCCAAAAAGCTCGATTTAATACCCACTTCATATTGCGTGGCTTCTTCCGGTGCCATGCTATTTTCACCACTGATCTGACCTGCGGTGACATCAGGGTAGTTAGGGGTAAATGACTCAGACCAGGAACCATATACAGAAAAGGCATCGGTGAGATGGTATAACAGACCTACTTGACCACTCACATTATGATTATCGCCTTTGATATTTACTGCTAAAGGATCATCGAGTTTAGTGAAGAGTAGGTTGGCGCCTTGTTGGTAATAAATTTTGTCATTACGTTCAATTTCAAACCGATCATAACGAAGCCCTGCTAGTAGATTCAGGCGGTCAGTCAAATAAGCCAGGTTTTGAATAGACAGTCCGTACTCGGTATATTCCGCATCATTTTTACTGACGCTAGTCTGTGATTGTTTAGTATAGGCTGGGTTATTTGAGCTATAGATATCAATCACATCAAGATAGGGTGCATACAGGCTACCGGATATATTTTGCATGGCAAACCCATCAGTATGACGGATATTGCGTTTGTGCAGGTTTGCACCGATATAAAGTGTATTATCAATATCGCCAAAACGATAATCACCGGTCAGACTATTAGAAATAAAGAAGTCATCTTCTGTGACATCCAGATTGGAATCAGCCGTACGAATCAGCAGGCCGTTTGCTTGTACAGCCGCGCCATTAGCGGAAGTTCTAATTGCAGATAGATTACTTATATCAACTGGCCCAGTACCTAAAGTCCAGCTATCATTCAGTCCACGTAATGGTCGTGCCTGGTAATCATCAAACTTTTTCTGGTAATAACCCAGCTTTAATTGGTTTTTCCAGCCATTATCAAACTCATGGTCAAAATCAAACTGAATTTGTTTTTCTGTGCTGTCACGCTCATCAAACTGACTTCCCAGTCGTCGCTCTTCTGGAAGATTCGCAATGTGCAATTCACCACTGGCATCGGCGACGGCAACCGTGCCACGGTCAATCGGTAATGTTTGATCAACGTGTAATAAACTCAAGGTAAAGGTATTGTTTGCATCCGGGGTATAACTAAATGAAGGTGCGATAGTCAGGCCTCTGATATCAGCACGATGATCACCGGTTACAGTTTGTGTTTCACGGAAACTTTCTGAGTCTTCACCTGCGACAATCAAGCGATATTGGAGAACATCATTCAGTGGTCCGGTGCTGTCCAAGGTCAGTTTACGGCGGCCATGTTCATCAAAATCAGCTTGAAGGCTATTGCTTTTAATGGTTTGTGGCTTTTTAGTAATGATATTAATTAAACCACCGGGACTGACCTGACCATGCAAAGGCTGGCCCAAGAATGGCTTCCACACGGTCAATGGTGGCTACATCGACGTTATGGCGGTTACTCACCGGGTTTCCATCAACAAATAGACGGTTATTGGTAAATCCACGAATATTGACCTGAGTCTCAACGCCACCAAAACCATGAGCACGAGTAATGCCCGCCACATTTTGTAACACATCATCCAGATGAGTGGCGTTTTGATCCAGAATAAGCTGCTCTGGTAACACCTGTACTGAACGAGGCAACTCATTCACGTCCGTATCAAAGCCAGTCGCAGAGCCGGCGATATCGAATTCATAACGATTAAGGTCCGTTCCCATAACAACAAGCGGGGCTAAATCATGTACAGCCTGTTCTTGTTGTTGCTGTTCAAGCAGCGTCACAGTGTTAGCATCAATAAAACGATAAGATAACTGTGTACCCGCAAGAAGCGCTTGCAAGGCTTGTTCAGCCGTATATTGACCATTAACCGGCGCACTTGTTTTGCTTTTTGTGAGAGCACCATCACTACTCAGGAAAATACCTGACTGAGCTGAAAAAAGGTTCAGGCTCTTACTTAAATTATCTGCCGGGATATTAAAATGAATTAATTTTGCTGGGGTTGTTTGTTGTTCGGCTACATCATCAGCTATAGCTGTTGAAGGCATAACAGAAGTAGATGCCAGCATGATGAGTAGCGGTAAAGCCTTGAGGCTTGATGATATGAAACGTTGTTTAGCAGGCATAGTGTTCCTCTTTAAGGTTGTTATTAACAGAGGAAACGAATGAGTCTGAAAAAAGGGCAAATTTTTTAATAATTAATTCGCAGGCACTATACTGACCCACCATGGTGAGAGTGAGCGAACTTTTATGGGTAAAGAGGCTGTTAGCATCGATAAAACACGTGCTTGATCCTGGGTAGGAAAGCTGCCAACAACGGCTAAAGTGGCGACATCCGGGGAAACCCCAATATGACCACGATGGTATCGACCAAGCTGTTCGACGAGTTCAGCCAGCGTCATTTGATCAGCAACAATCACCCCTTTAATCCAGGCACTTTGCTGAATGTTCGCGTTTGATAGCCGAAGTTCACCGGTATCAGCGAAGATAGCCTGTTTGCCTGCAGCCAGAATGTGCTGCTGTGTTTTAGTCTTCACTGCAACGCGGCCTTCATAAACCGTTAATTGGGTTTCTGTTGCTTGTTGATAGACATTGAAACGTGTGCCAAGCGCCTGCATTTGACCTTGTTGGCTACTAACCCAAAAAGAACGCTGCTGACGATCCGGGGCTGTTTCTATCAGGATTTCGCCTTGAACAAGTTCGATATGTCGTTGCTGCTGGTTATAGTCAATATTGATGGCTGTGTTAGTGTTCAGCCAAATATGACTACCATCGGCTAAAATAATGTCTTTTTGCTCGCCAATGCCGGTACGGTAATCGGCACGCATTGCCCGAGCCATAGAAGACAGCGGTGGATATTGCCAGCTGACTAAGCCGGTGCCACCTACTGCAGCGGCAAATAACAGGCTGCGCAGCAGGGCACGTCTTCCAAGTGTATGCTGCTGTAATTTTGAGAGCGTGTTAGAAGTGTTATTTACTTGATTCTCTTGATGAATAATGGAAAAGCGTTGACTAATTTTTTCAACATAACGCCAGGCATGTTGATGGGCAGGGCTTTCTGACAGCCATGCTTTCAAACGCTGGTGATCCTCTTCAGTGGCTTCTGCTGATTCCAGATGTGCAAACCTACTGGCAGCCTCTTCCAGTATGTCGAAGTCTGGTAATTCATTTTCAACGTTGAACTGGCTCATTTCAGTTTATTGGCTGGTTTCTAATTCAAGTTGAACACGTAAGCAAAGTGACATTGCCTTTGCCATATAATTTTTTACGGTTCGTTCTGAGATGCCCATTTCGGAAGAAATTTCGCGGTAGGTTTTGCCGTGCAACTGCGATAACAGAAAGGTCTGCATAATTTTTTCTGGCAGCCTGCTCAGCATGGAATCAAGTTCATATATCGTCTCAACGAGGATGGCCTGTTGTTCGGCAGATAAAGCATGAACTTCGGGCTGCGCGGCAAGGGTTTCCAACCAGGTTCTTTCCACTTCCTGGTGGCGCCAATGATCCACACATAAACCCTGAGCAACCCGACTCAACCAAGCGCGAATACCTTCCTGACTATCGAACTCTTGGGGCTTGCGTAATAGCCGTAGAAAGGTGTCTTGTGCTAAATCAGCAGCCAATTCGTTACAGCCCATACGTCGATATATCAATTGTCTCAGCCAGCTGAGATTATCTACATATAAATAGTCAATGGCAGAGCTTGGATGATTCATAGTGTCTTTCACCTGCGACTCAGATCATAAATTTACAGACAGTCTACATTATAATGAGAACTATTTTTATTTGCAGACAAAATACACCATAAATTATGCTAGTCAGTGCTACCGTCCTTGAGCAAAGACCTCAGTTGGCTGAATAGGACAAGATAAGGTGTTTGCAGGCAAGGCTGAAAAATAGAAGAGACAGCGTCAGCTTGAGAAGACCTAAATAGATCGTAGGCGAGCAATCATCAGTTAACAAAACCGAGCTCAACTTTGTAATAGTCATATTTCACTTTGACAGAAAACGTTAAATTCCGTAAATTAATATAAATAATAATCATTGTTATTTAGTTTACGGAAAATTAATATGAAACAAGTCAATAGCACGGCTCTTCGGCCTGGCTCCTCTTTTCTATTGTTAAGCAGCCTGATTCTGGCGAGTTTACCTGTTCAATCTGAAGACAGTGTTGATTTGCCTCGCGTGGAAGTGACCTCGAGTCAATATAAACAAAAGAATGGTTATATTGATCTGGAAAAAGAACCCCAGGTTGGGAAAATGAGTGTTTCAGCAGAAAATACACCCTTTTCTATTGCCACGATATCAGATGATTTCATGGAAGATCTTGGGGCTAACTCGATTCAGGATGCATTAGGTTATACCTCCGGTATCTATGTTGGCGGCAGTTTTGATACGCGTATTGATTCAGCCAAAGTTCGAGGACTAGATCCGTCATCCTATGTTGATGGTTTGCGTTACAACTATGGTTATTACAATACCGTGCGTATCCACCCTTATGCACTGGAAAACATTGAAGTATTAAAAGGTCCTTCAGCAACGCTTTATGGTCAAGGTGACTTAGGCGGTATTGTGAATATGAACTCAAAAATGCCTAAAGCTGAACAGCAAGGTGAAGTCTGGGCGCAATATGGTTCTCATAATCGTAAACAATTGGGTGTTGATGTGACTGGCCCGGTTGATGAAGATGGTCAACTTTTGTATCGATTTGTGGGTGTTACGCGTGATAGTGATACACAGGTTGATCATGTAAATGATGATAGTTTTTTAATTATGCCTTCACTCACTTGGCGAATTAATGATGATACGAATTTATCTGTGTTATTTACTCGTCAGAAGACAGATAGCGTTGTCTCAACCCAGTTTTTACCCTCAGTAGGTACTTTATACGACGGCCCATTAGGTCATATCGATACTGATACTTTCGTTGGGGAACCTGGCTGGGATAAATACGATACCGAGATGACCTCATTTACGACAATGTTTGATCATCGCTTTAATGACAGCTGGAAGTTTTCTGCCGTTGCTCGTTATTTAGAGTCACAAAGCTGGACTCGTGAACACTGGGTCGATATTCCATCTGTGCCGGCAGCGGACGGTACCGTAAATCGCACTATCTACACGGTCGATAAAGAGGTGCGTGCACTGAATTTTGATGCAAGGCTGGAAGGTATTTTTGATTTGGGTATGACGAAACATACCTTAGTCTTTGGACTAGATCGCCAGGAAGCCACCTATGAAGAAGATAATTATTTTTATGGGTATGATAGTAACTTAAGATTGGGGTTGGGTGGCACAATTAATGTTTACAACCCGCAATACGGTAATTTACAAAGTGGCGTTATTTCTTACTCTAATCTCGATGATAATCGAATTGAACAAACCGGTGTTTATGTAGCCGATTCAATGGAGATTGGTCCAGTAGTTGTTTCAGCTGCATTACGCCACGACTGGGCAAAAAATATCTCTCTAGCCGAGACCGGTCCGGACACAGAAAGTAATGAGAAAGTGAATACAGGTCGGGTAGGTTTAATGTATCGTTTCGACAATGGTATTTCACCTTATGCCAGTTATACCGAAGCCTTTGTGATGAACTTGGGTACTGATGGGGCTGGCGGGACCTTAGAACCGACAACGGGTGTGCAGCGTGAATATGGTGTTAAATATTTATCAGATGACCGTAGTTTAGCTATCACAGCCGCTTACTTTGATATTACTCAACAAAATCGTGTAGAGCAGGGTTCAACACCTGGCGGGGTTTCTCAAACTGGCGCCACTGTCGACGGTTGGGAGATTCAAGCTAACAAACGCTGGGACAATTTTGAAACACAGGTAGCTTATACTCAACTTCATGCTGATGATGGCAATGGAGACCGTCTTGCATCAGTTGCTGAACGAAATGCTTCATGGTGGAACAAAATATATATAGGAACTGATTGGCGTTTAGGTGCTGGAGTACGTTACTTGGGTAGTCGAACTGGTAGATTCGGTACACCATATATTCCATCAGAAATTCTTGTAGACGCAATGGTAGGGTATACATATAAAAACTGGGACTTTACCGTTAATGCACATAATTTGACCGATGAAGTGTATACAGCTTGGTGTCGTGGTGCCGGACAAGATTGTGGTTATGCAGAGCGTCGTAACATTACGGGTAATGTTCGCTATCATTTCTAAATAGTATTGTTTGAGAATGAAAGGCTCCGAAAAGGGGCCTTTTTTTATGCAGATAAATCAGGTTTTTGGTCTGATATCGGTTAGAATAACCCTTTTGTTTATCTGGAAATTTTATGAGCGATCTGCCTAATTGTCCTGCCTGTGGTTCTGAATACACCTATCAGGATCAAGCCATGTTTGTCTGCCCTGAGTGTGCCCATGAGTGGCAGGAAGCTGAGAGTAATGCGTCTGTTGATGAAGGTGTCATTCGTGATTCAAACGGTAATGTTCTGCAGGATGGAGATACCGTCACAGTCATTAAAGATCTGAAAGTAAAAGGATCTTCTGCGGTGGTGAAGGTGGGTACCAAAGTGAAAAATATCCGTCTGGTAGGTGGTGATCACGATATCGATTGTAAAATTGATGGTATCGGCGCGATGAAACTCAAATCTGAGTTTGTTAAAAAAGCCTAATTCATACATTTATTGCCCTGTTTATTCTGACAGAGCAATTTTTCTTCTATCATTTTTGTCCAAGCTACTTCATAGGTCAGTAACTTTTGTTTTAGGAATAGCTGATGGATAAAAACGCTGCTGAGCAATTTGCACATGAGTGGATTGAGGCATGGAATAGTCACGATCTGACGCAAATTTTATCGCATTATGATGATGATTTTGAAATGACGTCACCGTTGATTGTGAAATTAATGGGGGAACCCTCGGGTAAGCTTAAGGGAAGAAAAGTGATAGGTGATTACTGGGCGAAAGGCCTGGAAAAATATCCGTCATTACATTTTAAGCTTCAGCATATTTTATGTGGTGCGGGCAGCCTGACACTTATTTACGATGGTATCAGTGGTATTTCAGCTGAGGTTCTACACTTTGGTCCATCAGGTAAGGTGTGCCGATCTTATGCTCATTATCTCCCTGATGAAGACTGATAAGACAACGACATGAATTCACAGTCAAACTACTGGGCAATAGTGCAGGAAGAGACTACGGGCTGTGGTATCGCCGCCTGCGCTAATCTTGCTCAGATAAGTTATGCCGAGGCTAAGCAACTTGCAAACTCGCTCGGCATTTATGCTGAGGATAAAACATTATGGTCTGAAACGGCCCATGTCAGACAGTTATTATCTGCGTTAAATATCTCTGCCAGCGAGAAACAAACAGCTTTTGATTCATGGGATAAATTACCTGAAAAAGCACTAATTGCGTTGAAATGGCATGAAAAAGCGGGAAATGCCTTCTGGCATTGGACCATTTTTATACGCCAAGGCGACGATGCTATTGTGATTGATTCAGCTAAACGTTTGAAATCACCCATCAGAACAGACTTTGGCAGAATGAAGCCAAAATGGTTTATTGAGGTTGAGTGATGGCGGATATTGTTTTTATTTCACACGGCGGTGGTCCTTTACCTTTATTAGGTGATCCAACGCATCATCAGTTGGTGGAGACGCTCACTCAAATTACTGAACGGATCAAAAAGCCAAAAGCGATTATTGTGGTGAGTGCACATTGGGAAGCCCGCCATGTCAGGGTAACTCATCAAAAAAAGTCGGATTTACTTTACGATTATTATGGTTTTCCTGAAGAGTCTTATAACTTCAAATATCCTTGTAATGGCCTACCTGAGTTAGCAGAAAAAATAGTGTGTACACTACAAAAAGCGCATATCGATGCTGAGTTAGAGGATGAAAGGGGACTCGATCACGGGGTGTTTGTGCCTTTGATGATTATGTATCCCGAAGCTGATATTCCTTGTATTCAAGTCTCTTTAGTGAAAGGGTTGGATCCAGATCTACATATAAGGATCGGTGAGATTATTGCTGATTGTGCAGATGAAGATGTATTAATTATTGGCTCCGGTTTTTCATTCCATAATATGCGCGCATTTTTCACAAAAGAGGATCTAGTGCATCAACAAATGAATCAATCTTTTGAAGATTGGCTGATGCAAACTTGCGCCAGTCAGAATATGACTGAAGAAGAGAGAAGGGCACGTTTCCAACAATGGCAAGAGGCGCCTCATGCACGCTACTGTCACCCCAGAGAAGAACATTTATTACCGCTACATGTTTGTTATGGCGCGGCTGCCAGAGCCTGTGATTCCGTTTACTCGCTCTCGATACTGGCTAAACAAGCGAGTCTGTATTTATGGTCATCTAATATCTAAACAACCAAGTATTAAATTCATTGTAAGTGCTTACTTCAGAGTATGCTTTCGCACCGTGAAATCCAGAATACAGGCAATCAGTGCGATCCCCGTTGCACCCATCACTACACCCGTCCATTCATAATGTTGATACAGCATCACAGAAAACCAGGAACCAAATGCACCACCAATAAAATAACAAGTCATATATGCAGAGGTAAGTCTGTTGCGAATGTCTGGATGTAGAGCATAAATCTTATTTTGATTACTCACGTGGACTAGCTGTACTGCTAAATCCAGAAGTAATACGCCGATTAAAAGAGCAACAAGTGAGATTGGTGCATTGAAAAGAATTACCCAACTCACTAATAAACTCAGTAAACCCAGCCGTGTACCCAGATCACCTTTACCAGCATCTGCTAACTTTCCTGCCCATGTGGCAGCAAATACTCCTGCTACGCCGACAAGCCCAAATAAACCGATGGTGGCATCGCTATATTCATAAGGTGGCTTGGCTAATAAGAAGGCAAGAGGCGTCCAGAACATACTAAAAAGAGCGAATGACAACATGCCGAGAATTGAGCGATAACGGAGTATAGGTTCTTTCACAAATAAACCAAACACAGACACCAATATCTGCCGATAGCTCATATCATTGTTATTGTGATAAGACGGTAGAAAGCGAGCTAAAGCTAATGTTGTGATGAACATAGCTACAGATGCAAACCAATAGATATAACGCCAGCTACCCATACTGGACAAACCGCCGGAAACGACCCGAGCTAGCAGTATGCCTAATAATAATCCACCCATAATGGTGCCAATCACTTTGCCACGCTGTTGGTCAGAGGCCAGCGTTGCTCCCAATGGAAGTAAAACTTGAGCAACAACGGAGCTGAGACCGGTTATCGCAGTACCAAGTAATAACCATGGCAGATTGGTTGAAAAGCCACTGATAAGCAAGCCGATAGTGGCAAATAGACTCATCACGATGATGAGCTTGCGGCGCTCTAGCCTGTCCGCCAAAGGCACCAGAAATAGTAAGCCAATGCCATAACTGAGCTGTGCCGTAGTTACGATATTGCCGGCTGATGAGTGGCTTAGCCCAAACTCAGAAGCGATTGTATCCAGTAGCGGTTGGGCGTAGTAATTACTTGCTACGGCAATACCGGTGGCCGTTGCCATCAGTAAAACCAGACCTTGAGTTAATACCGTTTGTTGCTTTGTCATAAAGATCATTTACTAAGTCAGTTAGGCATACTATGCGGTGTTCATATTGATGATTCAAATGTATTGTTATCATAAGAGTCATCTTAAAAAGAGATAGATAAATGAATCTCAGGCAAATTGAATATGTTGTCGCTATCGCTGAAGAGTCCAGCTTTACTCTGGCGGCACAGCGGTGTCATACGGTTCAGTCAGCGTTAAGCCATCAGATTGCAAAACTGGAAGAAGAACTGGGTGTTGTCTTATTTGAACGAACATCAAGAAAAGTCTCTTTAACTCTAGCTGGGCAGGCGTTTGTTGAGCAGGCAAAACGGACTTTAGACGCTGTACAGAAAATCTATGTGGACGTAACTGCGACTTCAGGGCTTGTCTCAGGTCGTTTGAATGTTGGCATGATTTCAGCGATGACAGCGGTGGATATCGTTTCCTCATTAGCCCAGTTCCATCAGCGTTATCCTAATGTCGAGGTTGGCTTAAAAACCGCAGGCAGTGAACGACTAATTGCCGATGTGTTGAATCATCGCTTGGATGTTGCCTTTATCGGTCTTTGGCTGGATGAAGTGCTATCAGGCTATGAATATATTCGTATAGCCGAAGAAGCGCTTGTTGCCGTTTTGCCAATGAGTCACCCCCTTTGTCAGCATAAAGAATTATCTCTTCACCAATTGGCCTCAGAGCCGATGGTGAATTACCCTAAAGATAGCAGTGCTCGACGTCAGACCGATGAGGCATTTCTCAGTGCTGGGCTGTCTTCAAATGTAAAGTTTGTGGTTGATCACATCAGTTTGATCGAACAGTTAGTAGCTCGCGGCCTTGCTTATGGCATTGTACCGGAGCCTGTTGCAGCAAACTTTTCTGGTATAAAAGCGATACCGATAAAAGAGGCACCAAAACGCGCTCTCTATATGATCTGGTCGCAAGGGCCGAGCCCAGCTGCCCAAGCGTTTATGTCACTTATTCATGAACTTTTATAGCTAGCCTAGGTCAGTTTTATGTTTTTGCGGAAAGCCAGCTCTATGCATGCTGACTCAGCATTTATTTGATTAAACCGACTTTAATGTTTGCAGAAATTTATCTGAGGTTTCTCCTCGAAAACAATGCCAAAGTGATTTTGAAATACACCAAGTCTGGTGTGAGCCAGGTTGCCAGGTTATGGAAAGCCACAGTTCTTACCAAAAATAAGAGGGCTGGGCTGCAAGAAGAAGGAACTAAAATAATGAGAAAAATACTTTTAGCGACAACATTTTTGTTGATGAATATCGGTACAGCTCAAGCTGCGTCGGTAGAAATTCCCATGCAACGTTTTGATTTATCACTTACAAATTCTGCAAGTTTTGCGAATGACTCAACAAGGCTTGCATCAATTATTGAAAATTTCGGTGGTCGATTGAATCAAGGTACGATGCCTTCGAACCTGATCATTCAGCTTTTTGACGCTCCAGCCCCAAGCCTATCTTCAGTAACTGCTCCTGCGGCCGTGTGGTTATTGGCTCCAGCATTAGGCCTGTTTGCTTTAGTGAGACGTAAAGTCGAAGCCTAATAACCCCTGTTCATAACATGAAAGCCATGATGAGAGTCGTGGCTTTTTCTTGCTTGCAATTTAGCAGCTCATAGACAGCTGTCCGCTAAACACATAGGCTATTGCAACAAAATTTTATTGGGATAGACAAGATGGCAAGTGTCGGTTTATTAGCGCTGGTGGATGACATAGCATCGTTACTTGATGATGTCTCATTGATGACAAAAGTCGCTGCCAAGAAGACAGCTGGTGTGTTAGGTGATGATCTCGCTCTCAATGCACAACAAGTAACTGGGGTAGACCCCAAACGCGAGTTGCCCGTGGTGTGGGCCGTCGCCAAAGGCTCGTATTTAAATAAGTTAATTTTAGTGCCATTGGCTTTAGTTATTAGTGCTGTTTTCCCCATTGGTGTAACCATCTTATTAATGCTCGGTGGTTTGTTTCTTTGTTACGAAGGTATGGAAAAGCTGGCTCATAAATGGTTACCACATGAAGAAAGTGATAACGAGCATAAGAAAAAACTGGCCGCAGCTACCACAGATGAAAACGTCGACATCAAAGCCTATGAACGCAAAAAAATAAAAGGGGCGATCAGAACAGACTTTATTCTGTCTGCTGAGATTATTGTGATTGCTCTTGGTGTTGTGCAGGGGGAGACTTTTCTAACGCAAGCTGTTGTCGTGTCTTTGATAGCCATTGTGATGACCTCAGGCGTATATGGCCTGGTAGCTGGCATAGTCAAATTCGATGATGCTGGTCTGGCCTTAATTAAGTATGGTCAGGGCGGTAGCAAGTTTGATGGTTTCCAGCGCAAGCTGGGTCAGGTCATTCTATTTCTTGCACCGAAGTTGATGAAGTTTCTATCAGTAGTAGGAATGATCGCCATGTTCTTAGTCGGTGGTGGTATTTTGGTGCATGGGTTACCTTTTTTACACCACCTATTAGAGGTATTGAATACATCGATGGGCGCAGTGATGAAGCTTATGATGCCCGTGTTATTTAACGGTGGTGTCGGCCTAATTGCTGGAGTGATTGTGTTATCCATTGTGACAGGCATTAAGAAATTGTTTTAAACAAATGGGCCAGCCTAATTTGGACTGGCCCATTTTTCTATATAAGACCAAACGCCAACATTGCATTCGCCACACGTCTGAAACCGGCAATATTTGCGCCCAGCACATAGTTATGTGGCTCACCAAACTCTTCAGCCGTCTGACAGCAGGTTTTATGAATATGGTTCATGATTTCATGCAAACGATCTTCACTATATTCATAGCTACTACTGTGCGTAGCATTCAACTGCATTTCTAAAGCTGATGATGCGACACCGCCGGCATTGGCTGCTTTACCGGGAGCAAACGCGACATTATTTTTCTGCAAAATCTTAATGGCTTCCGGGGTGCTGGGCATATTGGCGCCTTCACATACGGCTAAACAACCATTATCGACCAGCTTTTGAGCATCTTCGGCTTCCAGTTCATTCTGGGTGGCACAGGGCATGGCGATATCACAGGGAATGTCCCAGATATTCCCGTTTTCGATGTACTCAGCATCTGGATGACTATCGAGATAGGTGTAGATTCGTTGTCTTTCGACTTCTTTAATACGAATAATGGCATCCACATCGATGCCGTTTTGATCGATGATGACACCGCCCGAATCAGAACAAGCAATGACTTTTGCACCTGAAGCGCGGAGCTTTTCCATCGCATAAGTGGCCACATTACCCGAGCCCGACACCAGAGCAATTTTATCTTTTAGTTCTTCTCCATGAACTGCTCTGAGCATATCTTCACAAAAGAATACGGCGCCGTATCCTGTCGATTTTTTACGAATGAGCGTGCCGCCCCAACCTGGACTTTTACCGGTAATAACACCTGCTTCGTAACGTTGAGTAATACGTTTATATTGACCAAATAGATAGCCAATTTCTCTGGCACCCACACCAATATCACCGGCGGGCACATCAGTTGATTCGCCAATATGACGATAAAGGCTAGTCATAAAGCTTTGGCAGAAGCGCATAACTTCACGATCCGATTTACCTTTTGGATCAAAGTCAGAACCGCCTTTACCACTGCCAATAGGCAGACCCGTCAGTGCATTCTTGAAGGTTTGTTCAAAAGCGAGAAACTTGATGGTGCCCAGCGTGACGCTTGGGTGAAAACGTAAGCCACCTTTGTATGGGCCAAGCGAACTGTTGAAGCCCACACGAAAGCCGCGATTGATGTGGATTTGACCATCATCATCTTCCCAGGGAACACGGAAAATAATTTGTCGCTCAGGTTCACATAAGCGTTCGATAATTTTTTGTTCGTGATATTCAGGATGACGTTCTAATACCGGGGTTAAGGTTTCAAGCACTTCATATAAGGCTTGGTGAAACTCTGGTTCTCCCGGATTACGGCTGATGATTTGCTGATAGATAGATTCCATTGTTCTAGACTTAAGATCCTGTTTATTGGTTGGTGAAGAGTGACTATTTATTTAATAGTCAGTGAGTCTTCTGCTAATGACACCCAATATACGGATGAGTTTTCTACTTTAGCAAATTCACTTTAAACGCCATCAATGTGTCAGTTTAGTTTGACAACCCCCACTGAAAAGCATTTGATCCTAGTTCATAACGTGATAAATGGAAGTTCAGCAATGAAAAAATATTGTCTTCTGATGTTGATTTTGGGCTGGTGTTTACATTCGCCAGTAGCGGCCGCCTATGAGTGTTATCAAGCTTCACCGACATCTGAGTCACTGGAGGATGAGTATCGTAATAATGACAAGAGTCTGCGTGTGGATAAGAACGCTGAAGAGCTGCAGTTCTTGAAAAAACTTAAAGGGAAATGGAAAGGGACTGGCGAGGAAATTTCCTGTAAAGGCTCAGATGCTAACCCTGAAAAACTTCATAAAAACATGAATGTTGAAGCGGATGTAGAGGAAAGCAGCATTGTTTTGTTCAAAGCCCGCTTAGAAAAAGAGTTTCCTGCTGAACGAATCAGTCGTTCAGATACTCTGGGGCTGATTAATACGGAAAGTTTATATGCCCTAAGTGTGAACGGGCGTCATATTGAAGCCAATCAGCGAGAGTATGCGTCTAATGGTCCTGACGCGGGTGTGCGTTATCTGGAATATATGATTTCAATCGATGCACCGAGTGATGATGAAATACATGTAGAGTGGTCATTATTTACGAATGGTGTCTATGTTTTCACCCAAAAGCTTAATTTGACCAGAGATTAAAAAAGGAGCCTGAAGTGTTCAGGCTCCTTAATGGATTTGGCTTACTTCAGTAATAAGAACATCGCACGTCGGCCACGGATGATATTAAATAATAATTCCTTAGCGTCGCTGACCATCGGTTTGAACTGTTCCAGTGATGATACCGGCTGGCGATTCACTGAAGTGATAATGTCATCAGGTCTCAAACCGGCTTGCCAGGCTGGGCTACCACGTTTTACTGAATAAACCACCACACCTTCTACTTGCCCGTAATAAGGTGAGTCTTGCTCAATATCACCAAAGGTCGCACCAGATAGTTTCGGATGTACTAGCCCATCAGCAGCGGTTTTACGTGTCTGTTTGACCGTTGCCTTAATGGTTTTTGCTTTACCATTTCGAATAATATCGAGCTTGACTGTTTGACCGACAACCATCAAGCCAATGGTATTTCTCAGACTGTCAGCGTTCATTAGTGGCGTACCATCAACGGCGGTGATCACATCACCCACTTTTAAGCCAGCATCAGCAGCAGCTGAGTCAGGTATAACATGACTGACAACGGCACCTTGTTGAGATTGGATATTAAAGGCTTGAGCCAGCTCAGGTGTAATATCCTGCATCTGCACACCCAAATAGGCACGCTGAACTTCACCGTGCTCTAACAGTTGATCAGTGATCTGTTTGACTAGATTACTGGGAATGGCAAAGCCGATACCGATATTGCCAGATGAGGCACCGCCCGGTGAGAAAATAGCGGTATTAATACCCACCAGCTCGCCACGCAAGTTAACTAAGGCACCACCTGAGTTACCGGGATTAATTGAAGCATCAGTTTGAATAAAGTTTTCATAACCTTCAATGCCGAGGCCACTTCTGCCTAGTGCACTGACGATACCAGAGGTCACCGTTTGCCCCAGACCAAAAGGGTTGCCGATCGCCACAACAAAGTCACCCACACGAAGCGAGTCTGAGTCGGCCAGTGGCAAGGCAGATAAGTTTTCAGCAGGAATTTTGATAAGTGCTACATCGGTGGCAGGATCACTACCAACGATCTCAGCTTGGAAGGTCCGTCCATCATTTAATGACACTGTGACTTCATCAGCACCACGAATCACATGATTATTGGTGATGACCAGGCCTTCTTTGGCATCAATAATGACCCCAGAACCTAAACTTTGGCGTTGTCTGACTCTGGGTTGATCAGGCACATTAAAAAAGTGCCTGAAAAAAGGGTCATTCATAAAAGGGTTGTCTTGAACTCTGACTTCACTTTTCGTGGCAATATTGACCACAGCTGGTTTGGTGCGATCAAGCATTGGCGCCAAAGAGGGCATCTCGCCTTTATCAGAAAACCAGTTAAGTGGAAGTGCTGCAGATGCGACCTGGGCAATTAAAACAAATGCGGCTAACCAAACAATGGATGATTTAAAGCTGAACTTCACAACGCCTCCCGATAAAAATTATTCCAGCGACTCTCGCGGGTTAAAAGCCATTTCTTCTGCCATCTGCTGGTAAAGCTTTTTCGCTTTATCACTGTCAGCAGGCGGCACCATTATCTGCAAGACCACAAATTCGTCGCCAGGTTCTTTGCCCGGTAATCCACGTCCTTTCAGCCGCATTTTTTGACCACTACGAGCACCAGCCGGAATGGTCAGATTAATTTTTCCTGCTAAGGTGGGTACGGTAACTTTGGCACCTAAAGCCGCTTCCCATGGCGCAATAGGTAAATCCAGATACACATCTTTGTCTTCCAGACGGAAATGACGATGTGGTGCAATGTTTACTTCAAGATACAAGTCACCGGACTTGCCGCCACCGCCCGATTTACCCTGGCCTGAAAGGCGTATTTTCTTACCGGAGGCAATGCCTGCCGGGATTTTTACATTAATCGTGCCTGACTGACTGGCGCCGGCAGGACGACGAATTGTTTTGGTGGCACCGTTAAATGCATCTTCCAGAGAAATAGTAATTTTGGCATTCACATCTTCACCACGGGCAAAGAAGTTATCTCCCATGCCGCCGCCCATTCCTCCCATGCCGCCAAACATGTTTTCAAAGAAGCTGCTAAAGTTGCCACCACCAAAACCGGCATGATCATCCCAGCCTGGGGGCGGATTAAATGATTGGCCGTGACGGTAATTACTGCCGAATTGATCGTACTGAGCACGTTTTTGTTCGTCACGTAAGACTTCGTAGGCTTCACCTACTTCTTTAAATTTGTCTTCAGCGTTCGCTTCTTTACTGACA
Source organism: Methylophaga sp. F-2 (assembly GCF_056859315.1). Taxonomy (NCBI): domain Bacteria; kingdom Pseudomonadati; phylum Pseudomonadota; class Gammaproteobacteria; order Thiotrichales; family Piscirickettsiaceae; genus Methylophaga; species Methylophaga sp. F-2. The sequence goes on along the minus strand of NZ_JBSXOF010000015.1, from coordinate 30,049 downwards.
TCGGGGTGATATTTTCTGGCCAGCTTCCGATAGGCCTTCTTTATCTCGTCCTGAGAAGCATCACGGCCGACACCCAAAATTTTGTAATAGTCTTTGTATTCCATAAATGGATTATGTACCTGAAATTGATCTTGATCATGTAATTGGGGATTTGAATGTCTATTTTCAATGGGTTTAGGGATTTTTCTGATGTATTAAAACCTTCTGTATGGGAAAATTTTCCCCAATCACGGGATTAATGATCATTTACAAGAGAGAATTTGGATTATGTTTTCAAAAAAACAACTCACATTAATGGTGGCTGCTGCAGCGACTACAATGTGGCAACCCGCCTTTGCCGAAGAAATGGGTGATAAAGAAGTTTCGCTTGGTGGCATGGTGGTGACAGGTACGCGTTCTGAGACACCATTACTTGAGCAAGCCGGGAATACTGGCAAAGTATCAGAAGAAGAAATCGATCTTGTGCGACCAGATCATATCAGTGAAATTCTTAATCGCGTTAGTGGTGTCAATATTCAGCACGGTAATGGTCAAGAGCATTTGACTTCAATCCGTTCACCTGTACTGACCGGTGGTGCAGGCGCAGGTTCATTCCTATTTCTTGAAGATGGTATCCCACTTCGTGCTGCTGGTTTTGCCAATGTGAATGGCTTATTTGAAGTCAACTATGAGCAGGCGGGAGGTATTGAAGTCGTTCGCGGACCGGGTAGTGCGTTATATGGTTCTAATGCGGTTCATGGCCTGGTAAACGTATTGAGTCGTGCGCCTTCTTTGGACTTAGAACGTCAGATTGATTTCTCAATCGGTCCACATGACTTATATCAAACTAAAGCCACGATAAGTGACACCGTTGGTAGACATGGTTACCGTTTGAGCGTGAATGGCACTACAGATGGAGGTTATGTCAGTGACTCAGGTTATGACCAGCAGAAAGTCAGTTTCAGACATGATTATCTGGGTGATGTTGATAGTTTCAAGACCTTATTCAGCTACACCAACCTGAATCAAGAAACTGCTGGTTATATTACGGGATATAAGGTCTATGAAGATGAAAGCTTGTCTCGTCAAAATCCCAATCCTGAAGCTTATCGTGACGCCAAGTCGTATCGTTTATCTACTGAGTGGATTCATGAATTAAGTGATACATCTTCATTCACGCTGACACCTTATGTTCGACATACTGAGATGAATTTCTTGATGCATTTCCTCTCTCCGGGTAAGCCAGTTGAGAGCAATAAACACAGTAGTGTTGGCTTGTTAAGCTCCTATACAAAAGAGCTGGATGGTGGTCATAAAATCATTTTGGGTACTGATTTTGAGTACACAGAAGGGCAATTAAAAGAAGTCCAAAATAATTCAACCACGGTCAGAGGCTTCATACCAGGCGTGCATTATGATTATGACGTTGATGCAACAGTTATTGCGCCATACGCCCATACTGAATGGCAAATCTTAGATAAAACACGCCTAATAGCAGGTGTACGTTATGAATACACCAAATACGACTACACTAACAATACAACATCTGGTGTGATAACAAGTCGATATTATCGCCCTGAATCACGCGATGACTCGTTTAATAATCTGAGTCCTAAATTAGGGTTAGTACAAGAGTTAACGGATGATACTTCTGCATTTATTAACTATGCTCGAGGTAACCGTGCTCCTCAGACAACCGATCTATATCGAATTCAGAACAATAATGGTGATCGAGCAGACTCTGAACAAATCGACAGTATCGAAGTCGGTGTCAGAAAAGTTGGGGAAGGGTTCCAGTATGAAATCACTGCCTATCATATGAGAAAGAAAGATTATTTCTTTACGGATAGCAACGATATCAACGTCAATGATGGCAAGACTAAACATACGGGTCTCGAACTCGGTATGTTCTATCCCTTTAACAGTCAGTTCGATGTGGCGGCTAATCTAACCTTTGCTAAACATGAATATGATTTCAACAGAGCAAGCTCAGATGACTACAGTACCATTGAGAGCGGCAACTATCTGGTAACAGCACCTAAACAGATGGCAAATGTCAGACTGGGTTGGAATTTCACGCCAAAAAGTCGTGCTGAGTTAGAGTGGGAACATATGGGTGAGTATTACATTAATGATGGGAATACTGCTAAGTATGATGGACATGATGTGTTTAATCTTCATGCCTCGCATCAATTAACTGAAAACCTAAAACTATATGGAAGAGTTCAAAACTTATTTAATACTGAATATGCCGAACGTGCTGACTTCAGACCAATTCCTGGTGTAAACCCTGATGGCTATCGCTACTTCGTTGGTGAAAAACGTTACCTTCATGTCGGGGCAAGTTATAGCTTCTAAGCTAGAAACGGCTTGTTAAACAAAAAAGGCGCTGAATTTCAGCGCCTTTTTTGTTTGTAACAGCAGGTTAATGGCTGGCAGCCCGGCGTTCTTCCAGCCGCCTTAAAAACTCTCGCATAATGTCATCGTATAACGCCATACCGAGATAATTATCTTCAACACCACTATCGATACTGGGGTTGTCATTGATTTCAATAATCACAATACGATTACCACTTTGTTTGATATCGAGGCCATACAGACCATTTCCTATCAACTTCGCGGCTTTTGTCGCAATTTTCAGTACTTTTTCAGGAACTTCGCTCATAGGGATAGCGGAAGATTTACCACTGGATGTGCCTTTCTTGGTGTTGTGATTGTAGATTTGCCAATGTCCTTTACTCATAAAGTACTGGCAGGCGTAGATAGGTTTGTTATTAAACATACCGATACGCCAATCATAATCGGTATACATAAATTCCTGTAACAGAATAATAGCCGACTGCTGAAAGAAGGCGGGCGCTTGCTCGCGAAGTTCATCCGCGTTGTTCACCTTAATCACACCTTTTGAAAAAGCGCCGTCAGGGATTTTCATTACCAATGGGAAGGTCGCTGTCTCACACAGTTTGTCCAGACCAGCCGTATCATTGCGATATAGCAGGTGTGAATCCGGCATAGGTAGATTGTTGGCGGATAGCAGTTCTTTTAAATAAATTTTATTGGTACAGCGAATGATCGAGGTTGGATCATCAATGACCACCAAGCCTTCACTTTCTGCGCGACGGGCAAACTTATAGGTGTGATTATGTGTGGCCGTGGTTTCACGAATAAACAAGGCATCATATTCAGCGAGACGGATGTAATCTTTCGGCGTGATCAGTTCCACATCAATACCAATACGGCGACCGCTGCTAATGAACTTCTTCAATGCGGCCATATCGCTCGGTGGCATCGTTTCTTTAGGGTTATGTAAAATGGCCATGTCGTAACGAAATTGACGGCGTTTGGCTGGTTTTCGCCATAAGCGATGACTAAAGCTATCCAGCGCTTCAGCAAAGAAGTCTTGCTCTGTTTCAGTCAGTTTATTAATCGCACCGGCTTTGATCTGGCTGATAATCCAGTGTGCGTTAAAACTAAACTCGACTTCCAGAATCGGGCAAGGGAATTGTTCAAATATTTGTCGGGCTAGTTTTTGTAATGAGGTGACGGGCGTTTGTCCAAAACAGATTTTTAATACAAAACTTTCGGCTGAGGTGGTACTGAGCTGCTTATCCAATTGTGTGGATAAGTCCGACAGATCATAGGCGTAAAGACTTTTACGGGACAGGTCGTTAATCGTCCGTAGACCGGGTAATACACGATGACCGCGTGCTTCAGCCACCATCGAGCAATAATAGCCGCGGCTGAGATAATCCAGACTTCGGCATAAATTAAGGATTTGCGCAGGTGAGTGTGTATTTTGCGACAGGGATTGTAGATAGGTATCGACATCAATTACTTGCTCGCTGGGGAAGTAAGGACTCCAGTCGTCAATATTTTCAACTATTATCAAGTGCTTAGTCATGGCTTGTCCTTACTGTTGGTCGCATAGTGGTGCTTTTTAAAAGCGAATCATAAAGTGAATAGACAGGGGATGTGATAAAAAATTTTGCATCCCTTTTTATTTGCTGGTCAAAATGGCAAAACTCACATATCCTTCGCGAAAATTTTGCACAGGAGGCCCGTTAAAATGTATGCAGATGCAGTTTTAAGCGTATTTTCGCAGCGCTATTCCAGCGCAAGAGATAAATTCATCAATAATGTTGAAACCAGCTCGATTATTGAAAGGTTAACGCATCATCCTCATCCACTCAAAGGCCCTAAAAACGAAAAGCTATTTTGTGACATCGCTTGGGCGGGCAATCCAAAAGCAGAAAATATCATCGTGTTAGTGTCTGGGTTGCATGGTGTGGAAGGTGGTGCTGGTTCTGCGATTCAAGCCGATTTTGTCACGCGTTATCGTCGTCTTCCTCCCGATGTGTGTGTGATACTTGTTCATGCCATTAACCCTTGGGGGTTTGCCTGGGCCAGCCGTGGTGATGATCAAGGTATTGATCTCAATCGTAACTTTGTTGATTTTGACAGTGAGCTGCCAGCATCGAAAGGTGCTGAAATCTGGAAAGAGCTTGAGCAGGGTAAAACGGATATCGCCACCGTGGCCCAAGATAGAGAAAAATTTGATTTACTATCTGAAGGTCAATACGAGCAACCATCAGCCCCTTACTTCGGTGGCAAAGAACCCACATGGTCACGTCAACTTATTGAGCAGCTGGCAGCACAAATTAAGCCTACTAAACGTAAACAAGTGATTGTGATTGATATTCATAGTGGTCTTGGCCCCTACGGTTTTGGTGAGCTTATCTGCGATCACCCTGTCGACAGTCAGGGGCATCAATATGCGGTCGAGTTATTTGGTGCAACGGTCACCGAACCGTCACTAGGTACATCGAGTTCAGGTACCAAATTAGGTTTACATGATTACTTTTGGCATCAACAAGGTGATAACGTGTGCTTCTTAACGCTGGAGTTCGGCACGTTTGGTACTCAGCAGATGTTGCAGGTGTTATCTGATGATCAAAAACTACAACAAAAAGGCAAAATTGACTGGTCTGATGATGCCACCATGGATGTAAAACATGCCATGCAGGATTTCTTCTGCCCCGATCAAAAACAATGGCAGGAACTGGTTCTTTTCCGTGGCCGCCAGGTTATCGAAATGGCATTAGATGGACTCACTGAACATGCTAACCATAACGCCCGCTGAGTTTTTACTCCGCGAGGCGACGCTTGATGACGTTAACGCGCTCAGCAAGTTAGAAGAAGCGTGCTTTGAAACAGATCGTATTTCAAGGCGCAGCTTCAAATGGATGATCAAAAAAGGCCACAATTTGTTGCTGGTGGCCACAAGCAACGACCAGTTGGTGGCCTATGTGTTGTTACTTTACTCACAAGGCACATCGCTTGGCCGTGTTTACTCATTAGCGGTTGATGCTCATTATCGCAAAGCTGGTATTGCTGCCAAATTAATGCAGGAAGCCGAGACGCAGGCACTGGATGACGGTCGAAGTTTTCTGCGTCTAGAAGTTCGTCCTGATAATTTTGGCGCTATCAAGCTATATGAGAAGTTGGGGTATCAGCCGTTTGATATTGTCAGCGACTTCTATGAGGATCATGCAGATGCTATCCGCATGATGAAAGTGCTGCATCATGTACCAGAAGTGACTCATCCTGAAGTTTCACATTACTCTCAGTCAACCGACTTTACCTGTGGGCCTGCTTGCCTGATGATGGCGATGAAAAGTATGGATAGTGAGCTAGCGCTCACTCGCCAGCTTGAGTTACAGCTATGGCGGGAAGCCACGACGATTTTTATGACATCCGGTCATGGCGGTTGTAGTCCTCAGGGCTTGGCTTTAGCAGCCAATCAGCGAGGTCTGAAAACCAATTTGGTTTGTAACTCAGATGACATTCCTTTTATCAATGGCGTACGTAGCGAGGAAAAGAAGTCGGTCATTGAATGTGTGCACCAAGATTTTATCGAAAAAATAGCTGAATCTGATATTCAACAAATCAAAGCACCAGTTGATGCGTCGTTATTAAGCGAGTATCTATCTAAAGGGTCACTGGCGCTTGTCTTGATAAGCTCATATCGTCTGAATCAAAGTAAATCCCCCCATTGGATTCTGGTCGTGTCTGTTTCTGACACCTTTGTGTATTTCCATGATCCGGATGTGGATTGGGATGATAATAAAAGCGTGACAGATAGTGGTTATATTCCCGTTACACATAAAGAATTTAACCGTATGATTGGTTACGGCAAACCCCGTTATCAAGCTGCTGTCATTGTAAGCCCATCCAATAAGAAATGAACTTTACTTCACTGCTGGCAGTCGGTTTTGCTTGCAGGAGATAACTATGATCGAAAAATTAAAACAAATGTTTTCATCTACCTTGGGTGATAACACCGATGTCTATTTAGCGAATCAACAGCAGTCTAAAGTGCTGGCGGCGGTAGCATTAATGATTGAAATTATTGCGGTCGATGATGAAGAGCATGAGACTGAAAAGGCCATGCTGCGGCAGATCCTCGCTAGTCAATTTGATGTCGAAGACAGCGACGCTGAGAAATTGATTGCCGAAGCAGAAACAGCACACAATGAAGCCACTGACTTTTATCACTTCACAGCCGGTATTAATCAGCAATATAACGAACAAGAGAAAATCGAACTCATCGAAATGCTTTGGCAAATAGCCTGGGCTGATCATGAACTACAAGATATTGAAGAACACGTGATTCGTAAGCTCGCCAGTTTGCTCTATGTCTCTCATAAAGACTTTATTGCTACTAAACTTAAAGTGGTTGGCGAGCCAAGTTAGAAGTGAATGGCTACAGCTTTTTTTATTAAAAATAATCCTTAAAAATCAAACGCACAGATAACACCACTATTGCTAAATAACTTTCAAAACGATAATGTATCTCATTATCACTTGTGAAGTAGTTCTATTAATAATGGCTGTGCAAACACTGGAATCACTTTATTCAGAGCATCATCATTGGCTTCAGAACTGGATCCGTTCTCGATTAAATAATGTTGAGCAAGCTCAAGATCTCACGCAGGAGACTTTTATCAAGGTATTGATGAAGGGGCGTGAGCATGAATTCAACTCACCCAAAGCATATTTAAGCAGTATTGCACGTGGTTTGCTGGTCGACTTTTTCCGCCGCCGCACCGTTGAACAGGCCTATCTTGACGCGCTCGAAGTTCAGCCAGAACAACACAGTATTTCTGCGGAACAGCATCATCTCATTATCGACACCTTATTACAGATCGAACACATGCTAGATACGATGAGTGAGCGGGGGCGACAAATATTTCTGCTGGCCCAGCTGGACGGGTTGACCTTCGCTGAAATTGGCAGGCAATTGAATGTGTCGGTAACGACCGTTCGAAAACATTTTATTCGAGCCATGACGCAGTGTCTGTTACTGATCGAAGATTAAACGATGAAGCTGAATGAAGATATTTTGACTCAGGCCGCCAGTTGGTTTGTGGATCTTCGCAATGCACAGCCCGGAGATGTCATCTACCAAGCTCATCAGGATTGGCTTGTAGCTGATAGCCGTCATTATGATGCTTGGAAACGGGTGGAACGTTTACAAAAACAATTGCAATTAGTGCCGACTGAAATCAGACATGAGACCTTGGAAAAAGCGCGTCACTCGCGCCGCCAGTTAATCAAAACACTGGTCGTGGTATTAACCGTGGGAAGTGCTGGAGGCATGGCTTATCAACAGAGAGCACTGTCGAGTCTGGTTGCACAACACCGCACGGGTACAGGCGAGCGTAAAACCATAGAGCTGGCTGACGGCAGCAAAGTGTATCTGAATACAAGTACCGCCTTAGACGTTAACTTCAGTGACAATGTCAGGGAGTTAACCTTATACCGTGGTGAAGTCATTATTGAGACTGGCAAAGGCTTGCCATCGCAAAATTTTATTGTAAAAACGGCACAAGGATCAGTGAAGGCGCTGGGCACCCGGTTTCAGGTTCGATGTAATGATGGAGAGACCTGGGTCGGTGTCAGTAAACATGCTGTGGAAGTGAAGTCCGAAAAAGCCAATAAAGCGGTCAAAGTCCAGGCAGGACATTGCATGAGTTTTGATGCATTAAAACATAGCCCGTTAAATTTAATGCCAGTGAATATGGATGCCTGGACACAGGGTATGTTGATTGTCAGTAATTGGCGATTGGATCAGTTTATCAATGAACTGGCTCGCTATCATAAAGGGGCACTGCGCTGTGATGGTGCCGTGGCTTCTCTGCGTATTTCCGGGGCATTTAATATCAACAATACGTCATCTGTATTAGAAAATCTCAGTAGTACCCTACCTGTTAAAGTCCGTTATTTCACCCGCTATTGGGCGCAAGTTGAACCTGCCTGACTATTTTTTTGTTTAAGGGGGTTAACGATTCTGGTTTCTCGTTCGGCCTGTTAGATAAGAGCGTTATCGCTAACCGTATTATCTAAATTAATTAACAGGACCAAGAATGAAACACGCCTCTTTCTTACCCTTAAGCTTATCGCCATTAAGTCGACAACTCGTCATGGCAGGAATGCTAACCACGGCTTTGGTGAGCACCGATCTTATTATCAACATCAGTCATGCAGATAGTGTGACTCAACAACAAAGCTTTAATATTCAGGCCGGCTCACTTGAATCAGCCCTCAATCAGTTTGCTGTGCAAAGTGGGATTACTGTCTCTTTTAGCCCAGATGTCGTCGCCGGTATTCAGGCCGACAGATTTCAGGGGTCGGCCGCACCATCCACGTTAATCACTCAGCTCTTAGCTGATACTGGTTTACAGGCGACCTTATTAGCCAATGGCAGTTATTCCATTAGCAAAAAATCAGCACCTGTTGCCGTCACACCCAAACAAAAACAAAGTGTTGAATTAGACGATATGTTGATCACCTCAACACGTTCTGACACCCAACTAAAAGATTCGCCACAAGTGGTCACAGTGATTAATCGTGAGCAGATTGAACAGCAAATGGAGATGAGTAGTGACACCTCTCAGATTCTGAGTAACTTGTTGCCTTCATTCTCGCCAAGTCGTCAGAAGCTCACCAGTGGTGGTGAAACCTTCCGTGGTCGTTCGCCATTATTTCTGATTGATGGAATCCCGCAAAGTAATCCTCTGCGTGACGGCCAGCGTGATGGCCACACCATTGATATGTCCATGGTCGAACGCGTTGAGGTGATTCATGGTGCCAGTGCCATTCATGGTTTAGGTGCGACAGGCGGCATTATCAACTTTATTACTCGTCGCCCAAGTCAGGACACACTCAAACAAAGCATGAATGTGCAAATGACGACACCTACCGGTGAGTTTGGTGATGAAACTTCAGGGTATCGCACGGATTACAACCTGAGCGGTAGCAAAAATGATTTTGAATATACGCTTGGTATGAGTTATGAAAGACAAGGTGTGTTTCTGGATGCGGATGGCACCGAAATTGGAGTAGATAATGTACAGGGTGACATTATGAACTCGAAAAGTTATGACTTGTTCACCAAGCTGGGTTACTGGATAGACGATGATCAGCACATAGAAGCTTCCCTCAACCGTTATCAGGTCAAAGGTGGCAACGATTATGTCAGCGTTGATGGTGATATTGAAAAAGGTGAACCGACTACATCAGTTAGAGGAACCCCTGTCGGTGAGGCGCCATACAATCGGGTGTTAACCACCAGTATGAAATACCAAAATTATGATTTAGCTGGGATGGAATTTACCGCCCAGGCATACAGACAAGAGTTTGAAGCATTGTTTGGTGCACTAGGATCTAGCAGTTTTTATGATCCGATATTGGCGCCTGACAGTATTGATCAAACCCAAATTGAATCGGTGAAAAAAGGGGCTAAATTCACCTTAGTGAAAGATGGTTTGCTGGATGACAAATTAAAAATTACAACGGGCTTTGATCTGCTTGAGGATAGCTCTTCACAGAACTTGGCTATGACAAACCGAAGTTATGTACCTGAAGTGGTATATAAAAACTATGCACCATTTTTACAGTTACAATTTCAGCCTATTGATGCGGTTGTGTTACATGCCGGTGTTCGTTATGAACATTCAGAACTAGATGTGGATGATTTTACGACGGTTTATAACAAAGGTAGTACCGATGTAAAAGGTGGCAGTCCCGATTTTAGTGAGACATTGTTTAACGGTGGGATTGTTGTCAGTCCACTGTCATGGCTGAGTGTATTTGCTAATTACTCAGAAGGCTTTGGGATGCCGGATGTTGGTCGGGTGTTACGTGAGGTAAATGTCGCTGGTGCAACGGTAGACGGATTGCTTGATCTTGAACCGATCATTACGACGAATAGAGAAGTAGGTATCCGACTAAATTGGGATTCAGTCGATTTTGAGGTCAGTTATTATGAATCTGATTCGGACTTAGGTTCCAGACTGTCGGCGAATGCAGATAATACCCAATATATGGTTAACCGTGAAAAACAAGAAATTAACGGTGCCGAAGCCAACTTAGGCTGGAAAGTAAACGATGGTCACAAGCTAAACTTGGCGTATTCCTATATCCGGGGACGTTATGACAGTGATGATGACGGTAAAGTTGATACCGATCTGAATGGCCAAAATATTCCACCCAATCGATTAATTGCCAGCTGGCAGGCTGAATGGACTCCAAAACTGTCCTCATTTGTGCAAGCCAGTTATAACTTTGATCGTAACTTCGACGAAGAAGCCGGTGATGATGAAGAACAGTTCAAAGCCTATGGCCTGATTGATGCCACTATGGCGTATAAACTCTCTACCGGTAAGATCCATGCTGGAGTAACAAACCTGCTCAATAAGGATTATTTCAGCTACTCATCCCAAACCAGTTATGGCTCAGATACCCGTAACTTTAAAGGCCGTGGCCGAACATTAACCATTGGTTATTCGCTGGACTTCTAGAAAGAGATGACATAGCCATCAATTTGATGGCTATGTCATTGATAGACCTATTTATTAATTAGACAGATAACGTTGTTTTCTATTTTGAATTAACGGCGTTATTAGTTTTATCTTTGCGTGTGAGTGCAAAGATGAGCCAGAGAATGAATAAAGGGATCAGCAATGGCAGAAGAAACGGGAAAGCCATAGAAAAAGAGACCAGACAGAATAAAACCAGAAACCCCAAAATGATCAGCCCAATGCCTGTGAACATAAAAGCTAATAATATACCCATACAAAGTAAGAGTATGGGCACAAAAACGATGCCACCGGCTTCGATGAGATGTTTTAAGGGGCCAGTAACTTGCTCGCCATTGTAGGTGATGGTCGCATTGGATGGCATCAGGCTTAAGGCTCCGATGATGAGCAACAGAAACGCAATCAACAAGGCCACTTTTTTCATTAATTTAAAACCTTTCCTGCTCAACTTACCTGAATGGTGATCTTCATAGTGTGTAATATGATCACGGCTATGCATCTTTGGACTTTGCTTTCAGCATCAAGTTGCTGAGACGTTATGCTCTTTCATCCCCAGACTGAATATAACCCATCCATTCTTCAATCGGCATGGTGCCACCTTCATCGGCGACTTGATTTAACTCATGCTCACGTAACACATCTTGCATCATATCAACGCGTTTCCAGGCGGCGACTGGTGTTTTGCATTCTTGTTTAGGAACATAACGGGAGTTTTTGACTTTCTGATAGCGGTGAACATAACGCGGGCAGTTTTGCCACAGTTCAGATACTGTTACCCGAACGATCATTTCAGCTTCTTTCCACTCTCCCATAAGTGGATCGTCACTTGAGGCGATGGCCTTACCTTGCACACGAATTCGATGTGGTTTCTCAAAATCAATAAATAATAAACCCACTTCAGGGTTGCCTTGAATATTCCCCATCGAGTAATACATGCCATTGCCGTCATAACTGGGGAAGGCAATCGTTTTTTCATCCAGCACTTTGATAAAGCGGCCAGCTTCGCCACCTTTATAAGACACGGTTGGCCGACCACGCTCATCTACCGTCGTCAGAAAAAACATATCGCGGCTTTCGATAAAGCCTTGGGCCATCTCGTCTACTTCGGTGACAAGCGCGACTTCTTCTACCCGGTCTGCCATGTCTCGGCTATTGAATAAATCCTGAAGGGCCCGATGTTTATCGTTATAGAGTCTGCTCATGATGGTGTCTTTAATGAATGGATGAATCTGGCAGACATTAGCATAGATGAATAGGGCGACCAAGAATCATCATATAAGACGGGAAATTTGCCCGGTTTCAAAGAACAGTGGCATTGGTGAATGGTGTTTAAATTATGATTAGCAATTGATTAAAAAGGAAAAAGCTAAAGGAAGACTTGCTAATTAAAACTTAATAAATGATAATGATTCTCGTTAAGATTTGTAAATATAGCTATTTTAAGGAGAACATCATGCGTGCCACCCACACAGCCACAATCGAGAATCTGTATCTGGAGCACCGTGGTTGGTTATCGGTATTTATTCAGCGGCGAATGGGTTGTCCAGAGACCACGGCTGATCTGATTCAGGATACCTATCTACGAATACTCACAAGTGGTCGGCTACCTGAGCAAAAAGATGCACGTAAATATCTCACACATATTGCCAAAGGGCTGGTTATTGATGTGTTTCGCCGTCGGCGTGTGGAAGAAGCCTATCTGGACTATCTGAAACAACAACCCGAGGACACAGCCCATTCGGTTGAAACTCAGGCGTTGATGATAGAAGCCTTGACCGAAATTGATAGCTTATTACATCGTCTGCCTGCCAATGTGCGTCAGGCCTTATTGATGAGGCAGTTGGATGGCATGAGCTACAAAGCCATTGCCGAGCGACTCAATGTGTCTGTCTCCTCGGTTGAAAAATATATCGCCAAAGGCTTACAGGCGTGTCTTACTGCTTCAATTTCATCTGACTAACTTCTGTATCATTTGATGGCTCTGGCCGGGTAATTAACCAGTACAACACGGCCACCATCATGCTTGAGCTTAGGCATTTCAACCACAGTGGCAGTCCACTTAAAAACAGTAAACAGCAGCTTATCGTCATCGACACTAGAGCTATCACTTTAGCGCGTCGGGGGATTGCTCGATGTTGCTGCCATTGCTGAATCATGTGACCAAATCGTGGGTGATGTAATAACCAGTGGTGTAATTGTGGCCAGCCTTTTGCCGAACACCAGAGCGCCATCAATAGAAACTCGGTAGTGGGTAAGCCCGGTAATATCACGCCTGCGAAGGCAATACCGAGAAAAATCAGTGCGAAAAAGCGCCACAATAACGTTATAACCATGGTTTAACTCGCTATAGCATCATCTATCATTACATCGTTAACGGCATCAGTGACAAAAATAAAAGCCTGTTTTGCCCCTGTTATTGCTTTTTCACGTTGTGCTGGAGTTAACTCCAGTTGGTCTAGCATCGCTTTAAACTGTTTCCAGTGAGTGGCGCGTCCGTCCGAGTGTGCTGCCATGTGGCTGGCACCAAAGGTTTCAGATAAGTTCAGTTGGTTTTTGACATGTTTGAGTAACATCGCCGCGCCCAGTGTTGAGCCCTCCAACGCATATAACCAACCAAGCCCCTCATATTCATCTGAAATCTTGATATAGCTTGCGATACGCTGATCTTCGCTCAGCAGCGTTTTATTTAATTCAACATCTTCACAGTCTGCTAAAACAGCATTAAGACGGCTGCGACCGCTGAGGTCAGGCAGTAAGTTTAAGAGATTGCTGTTGTGATACAGCGGTTCTGCTGCAGTATGAAGACGTAATTGCATACGCAGAAAGCCCCGATAATGTTCGCTATCTGCAAACGGGTTTAATTGCATCACACGCTTATCCAGTACTTCATGTAAGTCATGTGTTTCGCTGCGTAAGGCGTTTGAAAGAGTGAGTTGATCTGTCATCGGTTTATCCTGTAAATAAAAGTCTGTGTTATTTGATATACCGAAGCAGTTGCCAATTTCCGTAATGTATCCGCTGATTTTTATTGAAGTCTTTGTTTAAGGTCCTGGATGGTTAGATTGTAGGCTGCCGCTTTTTCAGATTTACCCCAGGCGATATAGAGTGACTGTAAATTTTGTAGCGCCAGCAATAAACTGTCATCATTTTCAGGAGTCGTTTTTTGTAAGTTTTCTACTGCCGTTAAGAAAGCGGTTTCGGCTTTAGCAAAGTCTCGCTTGTTGTAATACAGCGTGCCCAGATAGCCCGCTATACGTGCGGTTTGCACCGGATGTTCGCGAATGTGTTGGTACAGTTCTAAGCTTTGTTTTAATGAGGCTTCAGCCGCTTTAGCATTATGTTGGGCCAGTTGTATGCTACCCAGATTACCTAAGATAGTGGCTTGTTCGATGCTCTGTTGTTTGCCCAAAGCGGATAGTTGCGATAAGGCTTGTTGGTAATACTGTTCAGCTTGTTTTAGGTTATCTCGCTGTTGTTGGTATAGCCCCAACTCATTCAGTTGCATCACCATTGTCATGGAAGGTGTGCCCTGATTTTGTAATTTAACAAATTGTTCTCGGGTGGTGGCTGCTTTATCTGCTTGGCCTGATTTCTCATAAGCTTTGGATAGTAAACTCAGCAATGCTGGCAAATTCTCGGCTGCTGATGTTGTGTCATGACTAAGCTTCTTTTTCATGTGTTCAAGCGAGGTGATCGCTTGATATAACTGACCCTCATTTAGCTGGATATCAGCCGCTAATAGGACTAAATCGCTTTCTATCGATAACGGTAACGGGATATCTGCTTTATCCGTTGCGTCGGATAATGTGTCTGAAATCAGGTTTAATGCCTGTGGCTGCTTCCCAAGTGATATTAAGATCTGCGCTCTTAATAAAATAGCCTGCCATAATTTACCACCACCATCACTCTGACTGAGCTGGAACTGTTCTATGGATTCATCCAGCACACTATCAGCCTTATTTAACTGATTATTTTTTTGCAGTAATACGCCCTGATTAAATAATAAGGTGGCTATTTGCTCATCTGGTGAGGCTAGGACTTGTTTTGCCAAGCTCACCGCGGTTGATAAGCTTGTCATTGCCTGTTCATGTTGACCTTGTGCCTCCTGAATAAAGGCTAATAAATTAAGACTGCTGGCTTTATAGGCCGCCCCATTATCAGCTTTTTCTGTAATGGCAATCGCTTGTTTTATGGTTGTTTCAGCTGTTTGATAATCTTCTGCTTTAAATGCGTCAGTCGCCTGTGTTTGTAGAGTTTGCCAGCTATTATCGGCAGCGCTGGCATATAGAGAATAAAACGATAAAAACAGATAAAAAAGGATGCGTGACATAAATCTTCCCGATTAAAATTGTTTCTCAAGTCGGAGGCTCACAGCATTACGTTCATAGGAATAAAGCCAGTTCACATTGCTATGCACTTTTCGATGTTTCAGGGTGAGATTAGGTTCCAGCCCATAAAAACTCAGTCCGGGGAAACGCACGATAAGTGTGTAGTTTTGCTCAATATCTTCACGCTGCTCACCAAGTAAGGCATTAAATTCATCATGTTTGCGTTGACGCACAGAGGCAAAAAGCACGGCGTTAATGTCTTCATTGAATTCTTTGGACAGACCAGCTCTGATGCCTATTTGCTGATAGGTATAGGGGTCCACTTCAGCCTGTTTTTGCGTCCAGTCCACACCGCCAAAGACAGTCCAGCGGTGAGGAAATACATACCAGGCGGTGGCGTAAGCTGACCAGATATCACCGTTATAAGCAGCATAGTCTTCTTGTCGATACTGCTGATCTTTGTAGTCGGCTTCGAGTTTAAACAGCACACGATCAGACACATAATGTAACCACTCACTATGTAAACCCCAGGCACCGTACATGGAGCGCTGACCATAACGTGAGAAATCAAAAGAAGGGGCGAATGAAAACTGATCACGTTGAGCATGATAGCTATAGCCTAGCTGTGAGGTGATTTGGCTTTCATTGAAGTCAGAATGATCTTTATAACTTTGACCAAATAATAATGAACGGAAAAACACACCATGATGGCCTGATAAAGCAAATCGTTTATTCAGTGTGGCTTCGTAATCCAGGCCATGTGCTTTCACCGCTTCGGGTGTCTCGCGTTCGTAGAAGCAGACATTGCCAAAATAGAGTAAGCAACTGTAGCTTTCGGAGGATTGGTTCAAATTATCGGCCCAGGTTGGGCCAATGGAAAAGGAACCTTGCCATGACTGGCGTTTATCTAAAGCCTGTAAAAAACTATCTACCGTGGTGCTAACGCCTTGCTGACGTGCATCGGCAGGATTTAATGTCTGTTGAATGCTGCCAAACACCTGATCTGACTCTACATCTTTCCTATTTTCAAATAGCACGCGTGCGAGTTCTAACTGACCGGGCAAAAAGTCGGGTTTTAAGTCGATAAGCTGGCGGTATTCAGTTTCTGCCTGTTCCAGATTACCTTCCATCCGGGCAATAGCACCCCGTGCATAGGCGAGCAGCATAGGATCTGCATCAGCAAATTCTTCATATTCTTGCAGAAAAAACTTCACCGACGACCACTGTTTTTTCTGCAATGACACATACAAGGCACGGCCGACATCATTACTGTTGCGCTGAACGGTGTATGACTGACCATCGATGATTAAACTGGGGCGTTCTCCTCGTAGATAATCCTCATCTTTCAGGATTTCCTGCTCTTGTTGATCAGCGCGTAACTCAATGCCCTGATTTAAGCGAAGTGAGGTGTCTTTATCATCTGCCCAACTATCCGGGCTGCTTATGCATAAAACCATAAGGCATAAAAACGCTATCCATCCTGAAGTGGGATAGTGGTGAGATCGGTATACATCAAACATCATGTTGAAACTCATGAAAAGGAAAAAGCCAGATGCCCGGAAGCATCTGGCCATGTTTCATCCTTGAACTAACAATGATTATTTAGCACCACCAAAAGCAGTGTCGTAATCACGGTTAGTAAATTTAGCAATCCCTGCTAAAGCGGCAGCATCAGCCCCATAGAAGTGACCTTCAGTAGTACCTATAGTTGAGCTATTAGCTAAAGCGGCACCTGAGAAGCTGGCATCTGTGCTGTTAATTGATGCATTGATAGCAATGCTTAGACCGCTTCTGCTCATTGAGCCGGATAGGTTGCCAGTGCCGAAGTTAGCGTTCAGCGTACCGGTCAGTAAGTTAGAGCCGTTGTAATTGTTGATACCTTTAACGGTATAGGCCGCTGTACCAGTAGTTGGCATAGTGGTGCCTGTGTCATCACCTGAGTAATAAACCACACGGGTTGGATCGTTTGTGGTGCCATTTTGTGACCATTCACCAAAATAGACTTCCTGTCCTGATACTTTAGCGAAATCAAAATTACCCAGAGATGCGTGAGAAGGCGGCATCATGGCCGGTGTAATGGTGTAGATACCATTGCCATCAGCACTAACCATGCTGGTAAGGTTTGAGAAACTTACCATTGCACCACCATAAAAAGCAGTAACGCCAACACCTGGTGCCCCGATGGTTCCAGGGTGTGAAGGAATAGTACTAGTGATTCCACCCACAGTTATATCACCTAAATAGCTTTGACCTGATTCTGTCGCATGAGCCATACCACTTAGACCTAAAGCTAAAGCAAGAATTGATAGTTTTTGTAATGTTTTCATCATATTGTCCTCGTATTTAAAAAATAGTTAGTTATTCGGTAACACTGCTTTTTTTGAGAAACCACCTCCTTGTCTCATGATTAAAATTTAGCCGTGAGGCTGAGTTTGAATGTGCGTCCTGGAGCTGGAATGGCAGAACGACTCATCGGATCGATGTAATATTCATTGCTGAGATTGGTGCCGGTCAGCTCTACACTGATGTCATCGTTTAACTGGTAGCTGGCATAGGCATCAAATAATAGGATGGTGTCCCATGACAGTGGCGTATTAGCGAAGAAAGTGATGTCTGAAGGATCACGATAATTACTTTCAAACTTGTCCTGATGTTTGTAGTAATAGGTGACACGGCTTCCCAGCTCTAATTTACGATTGAAAAATCGCCCACCTAACGTCCAGTTAGCGGTGTATTCCGGCATAGCCATGCTCACCAGGTATCCGCCGACAAAGCCATCTTCAACACAATCACTGGTGGAGCGGTAATCTAATACAACAGCAGATGATTCATCACAGACTTCATTTTCGAAGTTATAAGCAAGGCTCAGGTTGGTGAAAAAGCCGCCATTGTCATAGCGTCCCTGAAACTCAATGCCTTCCAGTGTTTGTTTTTCCAAATTACTGAAGTGACTATTAGGATCACGTTCGATAACGTTTTCAGTACGGTTATAAAAATAGCTGAGTTTGATATCGGCATAATCCGCATCAAAAACCCCTGCCAAGTTATGCACATAACCCACTTCATAGTTATAAATATGCTCTGGTTTTAACTCATAATTTGGATTGGGCAGTGAGGCTGAAAAGCTAATGGTATTTTCAAATAAACTGGGGAAACGATAAGCCTGACTATGACGAGCATAAATGCGACTATCGTCATTCAGATCCATCGCAACCGACAGAACCGGAGCCCAGCCATCCCCTTTGAGGTGTTTCACCTTTTTAATGGTTTGCACATTACCAATGACCTGCGCCCCGTTATGACATGCCGTCACATTGGCTTCTATCGTTAAACAGGGGTGATTATTTCTATAATATTTTCCATCTTTACCGACTTTCCAGACGCTCTCATAGGATGCCGTTTCCGTTGTACCTACAGTATCTTGAATCTGCTGGATGAATGCGTCTACGTCAGCGCCCATTGACTCCCAGAAGGCACGGTTATCCTCCCAATTCTGTATTTCTGGATCGACATCAGCCTGAGTAATCACTTTGTCATATTCAACGTGGATGGTTCTTCCTATCGTAGGCGCATAACTATTGAGGCTGGTGTTACCTGCATCCAATTGGCTTTTACGAAAATCATCAAACGTCCAGAAAGAGGAATAACGCATACCGGCATCCACACTAAGAAAGTGTGTCGGTTTCCAGGCAAAGTTGAAGTTCATCTCTTTTTCCTGACGACGCCCAGCTTTGGGAAACATTCTGAAAACACTGTCTAGTTCAGGGTCACCGTATTGATCATCTGAGCGTAATTTTTCATGTTGATAACGACCGCCTACGGTGAGATCAAGGTTATCCATCAAAGCAAAGGTATTGCTTAAGGTGACGCCTTTACGATCTTCTTTGGCATTTCTGATTGCCGTATTCCGCAAGCGAGTATCACCAGAAGCATTTCGGTCATAAGGTTCATTGGGGTAACCGCCACCGGTATAGGTATCACTGACGGTATCCGTTCTCCAGACACTCGCGTAAAAGTCGACCCAGCGATTGGTTTCAGGGTTGAGTTCGTATTCGAGGTTGTAGGCTTTTGCTTTGACCTCACTTAAAGGCCATTGCGGTACGCCTTCATCGACGGCTCTTTCCCATGAAATACGTGACGGGAATATTTCACCATAAGTGGTAGAGGTATCCCTATAACCGAATGACAGGCTCTCAACATCACTGAATTTGAGTTTGGCTTTGGCTAACCAGGATTCCATTTCACTGGAGGTGTTGGGTAATTCATCTCCTGGCTTATAGATATTTGCCAAGTCCGGAATCATATTGTCTTGAAGATTATCTGAGCCGCGGGAGTAGAAACCATCCTGATGTTTACCGGCAAAATGGTTACCTTTTTTGCGATAAGCGTAAGCCCCCATCAGATCAAATTTTTCCTGACGCGTACCAACGGCCAGACGATAGGCATAGTCAGCGAAGTAGTCTTGCCCACCAGAATGAGGTTCGACATAAAGCGTTGGATCGTAGATATCACCGACAGGATCGAATCCAGGAATATCGGTATAAGACTGACCCGTTGATAACCGGGGCACATTTGCATCCACGGCATTATTGCTACCTTCAAGTTTGAGCTCACCGCCAAATGCTTCACCTGGTTTTAGGATGTCATCCACCGTGAGCGTATTTGCTACGATGGCACCACCAATGCCGCTATGGACATTACGTTCCAGGTTGGGGCCTTTGATCGCTTTGATATTGCCGATGAGGTTGGGGTCGATATAACTCCGGTTATTGGCACCGTTGTAACCACGCCAGATAGTAATGGCCTGCTCGGTACCATCGATTGTGAGTGGCACACGGCCAGGGCCTTGAATGCCTCGGATATTCGGATCAATCCCGCCACTGTTTCGGGCATCGGCGCTATAAACATTGAGCATGCCACTGAGCATATCGGCGGGTGATGAACCTTTGAATCGCTCTAACTCTTGTTTTCCGACATAGGTGCTGGAGATATTTTTATCAAACACATCGTTGTAACCAATGGTGTCTTGAGTAAAAAGTAGTGTGTCACCCACAATGTCGATTTTGCCTAAATCCACGCTGCTTTCATCTTCAGATAAGGTGAGTGTGGGTACAGGTTCGATACGGAAGCTGCCGTCAGGTTGTTTAACGGCAGTGAGTCCAGTGCCAGCCAGCAAGGTTTGCAGGCCTTGTTGAGCGCTATAGTCACCCACCAATCCATTGCTGTGCTGGTGATTGACCAGAGAGGAGTCAACATACAAGGCAATACCGGCATTGAGACCAAATTGACGTAAAACCTGATCCAGGCTGCCTGCAGATAAAGAAAAAGACTGAACATCCGTGTTGCTGTCTTGTGCATAAACGCATTGGCTGACACCGGCGAACAAACCTGTGGCAGCACACATATTAAGCGTTATGAATAAAGTGGGTAGTCGCAAGAAACGACGTAACGGCATGTTTCAGTTCCTTCAGTATTAGTCAGTAAATATGGTTTGTACTTGTAATACCGAATGTGGAGTGAAAACCCGTAATAATAATTATTCGCATTAACTGATTGTTAGGCGAGCTGATCCATGTGAAGTGATTATCCATTTGTTTTTATTGGGGAAATTTAACGGGTGTGATTAGCTAAGAAAGTCGTTAACCACAGAAAAATTAGGACGTCAGTGGTTTGATACTGACCCAGTAAGGAGTGAAGTAGCTGACTCTGACAGGCAAAATTTCAGTGAGCTTTTCCAGCACGCGATCACTATCTTGTACAGAAAAAATACCGGTAATCGTTAAACGATTGAGTTCGGGGCTAACGCGAACAATACCTGTGCGGTATCTGGCTAGCTGTTGGACAAACTCATTTAACGGCATATCTGCTACCGCGAGTTTACCTTCCTGCCATAAGCTCGAGATAGGATCCGCCTGGAACGGCTGAGCGATTTGGACTGCTGAAAAGTTAACACCTTCACCAGCAGGAACTATGGTATGTAAGTCAGGTGTTTCTGTTGGTGTGATTCTCACCCGACCTTCAAAGACCGTTAACTGTGTTTCTAACTCAGATTGCTGCACATTGAAACGTGTTCCCAGTGGCTCTATAACACCATCGCGACTAACAATTGACAGAGGCCGGGCATCTTTACCGGTATCAATCGAGATTTCACCATGAAGTAAAATGATTTTACGAGAGACAGCGTCAAATTGAACATCAACCTTACTGTCCGTATTGAGTGCTAATGTGGTGCCATCGCTTAATTGCCAATGACGAATCTCGCCTTTGGCCGTGACATAAGAAGTGCCATTCACCTGTGAAGGCAACCAGCGATCCATGCTGATTGCTCCGACACCGATCCCGACACCAGCCACGGTTAGCAGTTGACGACGACTGATACCACTACGATGTTGTAAAACTTTGCTGCCGACATGTCTGTCGGGCACCGCGTTAAATTGCTGTTGCAGGTTTAACACTTGTTGCCATGCTTTTTCATGAATGGGGTCAGCTTCAAGCCACTGGTGAAAAGCTTGTTTATCCCCTTCTGATACATCATCTGCCCAGAGTCTAGCCGCCCAAATACAAGCTTGATTGATCGGATCGGTTTTTGTGAGAGGCTGTGTCATAGACTTGTTTCTCTCGGCACAATTGTGACCCAATAGCGTGTGCGTGAATGAATCGAGACGAGGAGGGCCTGTGCCATTTGTTGCAAGGCTTTATCCGTGTCATTGAGTGGAAAAACCCCGCTAACCTTCAGATCGGCGACCGCGTCATCACAGCGTAAAATGCCAGAGCGATAACGTGATAGCTCATTAATGAATTGCGACACCGGCATTTGTTCAGCGACCAGCTTATTTTGTCTCCAACTGGTGATGGTCGGATCCGCTGTCACTGTTTCAGTAAGTTGATGATCATTAAAACGAATTCTTTCACCTGCGTTTAAGGTGAGCTGTTGCTGTGCATGATGAATTAACACGCTGTCTTGAATTACGGTCACTTCGGTGGTGTTAGCATTTTGCCTGACATTAAATTGTGTGCCCAGCGCTTCGATTTGACCTTGTGCCGTCATCACAATAAATGGCTGATTAACAAACTCGGCTGCATGACCCGTAGAAATAAACACTTCACCCTGATTGAGATGAATCAGGCGTTGTTTGCCATTAAACACAACATCAATAGCCGTATCGGTATTCAGTTGCAAGTGACTGCCATCTGCCAAGTGCACTTCTCGTGTTTCACCAATACCGGTACTGTAGTCTGACATGGCCTGTTGCCAGACATCCGTCTTGTGGATACCAAAGCCCACACTGGCTGAGCCAATAAATATTCCCACCCACTGTAAAAACTGGCGACGACTATTCTGTTTCGATGTCAGTAAAGCACTGTTGGCAGCATGTTGGGGTAAGCGTTCAAACCGCTCAGACATGGATATTAAGACTTGCCAGGCTTGTTCATGCTCTGAACTTTGCTGACGCCAATGTTCACAAGCCTGTTTATCTTCAGGGCTGGCATCCTCTGCCCATAATCTGGCCATCCATGACGCCGCCGTCTCGATAATGTCTGAGCTTGGGTGCGGTGATGCACTCATGATGGCACTTTCACACTATGCAGAAAACAGGCGGTTAATGCTTTAGCCACGTACTTTTCTACTGAAGAAACTGAAACATTCATGACGGCGGCAATCTCCCGATAACTCATACCATCCAGCTTTCTCATTAAAAACGCCTGGCGAACATGATTCGGCAGGGTTTGCAGCATTTGGTCAATTTCCAGCAAAGTTTCCACCACAATATGCTGAGTTTCTTCACTGGGTATATCTTGTTCTGGAAGGTGGCGAACAGTTTCCAGATAAGCCGCCTCAATTTGTCGCCGCCGAAACAGATCAATGACCAGACTTTTGGCAATACGAGTGAGATAGCGCCGCGGCTGATCATCTGTCGGAATCGTATTAGACAGCATCACCTTAATATAGGTGTCGTGAGCGATATCTGCCGCACTGTGCTCACATCCCAAACGGCCACGCAGCCAGCGATGTAACCAGCTATGGTGCTCCCGATATAAGGTTTCAATATTGTGTTGAGACATGAGTAGAAAACAATGACTTACATTTGATAATGAGATACATTATCGTTTAAAGACCTGCTGATCAAGTTTTTTTACATATCTGAAAATCTTCCTGTGACATTGTTATTTATTCGTTACTAGGTAGGTTTACTTTTCTTAAAACCAATGTGTTTTCATAGTGTTAAAAATTATTTTCCAAAAAATGAAAATTTCTTTATGGGTTTTTGTTTGTTCAATCGAAGTACAGGTAAAGACAATTTATTCACTAAGAGGTTGATATGTCCTACCTGAAAACATCTAGCCAGAGTCGATACGTTTTTAAAGTTTTACCCTTAAGCGTAATGATGGCGGTAGCCATTGGCTCAGCGGTTATCACCGTCTCAGACCAAGCCCATGCTGAAACATCACAAGCTTCCACTCAGGCATTTAATATTGCTGCTGGGCCACTTGATCAAGTATTAAACCGCTTTGCTCTAGCTGCGAATATTGATCTGTCCGTGAATTCGCAAATCACGGCGAACAAACGTAGCAATGGCCTGGTAGCGAGTGTCGATGTACAGACAGGCTTGCAACGTTTGTTGTCATCTCATGGTTTAGTTGCCATAAAAACATCCGCCACCAGCTACACCGTAAAACAAGTCACAGATGGTTCAGAAGCTGGCGTGGATTTGCCGGTGGTCAATATCGATGCTGATGGCGTGAGTGAAACAGCTACAAGTCCGGTAGAAGGTTATTTAGCGACACGTAGTGCTTCAGTCACCAAAACGGACACACCACTGATTGAAATGCCTCGTTCCGTCACGGTGGTCACAGCGGATCAAATTAAAGACCGTAAAGTGCAAACCGTTGAAGATGCCGTGGCCTATGTCGCAGGGGTAAGAATAGGTAACTCAGGTTATGACCCACGCTTTGATCAGATCACAATTCGCGGGTTTGATGTCACCACTGATGCTGATTATCGGGATGGTTTACGTCAGTCGAATTCTGGCTGGCTATCTTATTTACGCACAGAGCCGTATGGTTTGGAGCGAATTGATGTCGTTAAAGGACCGGACTCTGTTTTATTCGGGCAAATCAGCCCAGGTGGTTTGGTCAACCGTGTCAGCAAGCGCCCAACAGCCGAAGCTATTCATGAAGTAGAAGTACAAGCAGGGACCGATGATCACTACCAAGGGCAGTTTGATTTTGCCGGTAAAGTGGGTGACACCGATGAATGGACCTATCGCGTTGTCGGGCTGGCTCGTAAAAGTCGTTCAGACATTGTTGGCGTGATAGACGACAATCTGTATTTTGCCCCTTCATTAACCTGGCGTCCTAATGATGACACCAGCCTGACATTGTTGGCACAACGTCAACGCTATGAAACAGCAGGTTCACCACGACCTTTCGCCATTGATGGTGAGCATGTCACCGATTTTTGGGGTGGCGATGTCGATTTCGATAAGTTGCTACAGACGCAAACATCTGTGGGTTATGAATTTGAGCACCGTTTTAATGACACATTTACCTTACGTCAGAATGCTCGCTATAGCTATGTGGATACAACAAATCAGTATGCAGATGGCACCTTAAACGCAGACGGTCATACGCTCGATAGAACCGCTTATGGTGTCTATGAGGATATGCATAATCTGGTGATGGATACGTCGCTCGAAAGCCAATTCTCTACGGCCATGTTGAGTCATAAATTATTAACTGGGCTCGACTACTATCAAGTAAATAGTCGTGTCAGATACGCCTATGGCGATGCCCCGACCATCGACATGTTAAACCCTGACTACCGTCAGTCTATCTCTCGTCCATCGACATTGATCTCAAACGATAAAAATGAAGGTGAGCAGGTCGGGCTGTACGTGCAAGATCAAATCGCGCTTAATAACTGGCGCTTATCGCTTGGTTTGCGTCATGACAAGGTTGAAAAAGAAACGCATGATTATTTAGCCCAAACGCGAAAAAGCCTGGATGATCAACAAACAACCGGCAGTGCCGGTTTACTCTACGCCTTTGATAATGGCATTAGTCCCTACATCAGCTATGCGACCTCATATATTGCTACTTTTAGTAGTAACGTAAATGGTCAGCAGTACAAGCCAACAGAAGGTGAGCAATGGGAAATTGGGCTTAAATATAAGCCAGTCGGATTGGACAGCTTTTTTACTGCCAGCGTCTTTGATTTGACACAACAAAATGTGTTGACGCAAGACCCGAATGACATCAATAACCAGATTCAAAAAGGTGAGAAACAGGTTAGAGGTCTTGAATTAGAAGCGAATACTCAATGGGAGTCAGGCCTACAACTTGTTGCTAGTTATACCTATCAGAGTGCCAAAGTGACAAAAAGTAATGATGGCGATGAAGGTAAACAGTTTGTCGGCATACCGAGACACATGGCCTCATTATGGACAAACTACCCTATGACGACGAATTGGAAAGTAGGTGGTGGTGTACGTTGGGTTGGTGAGTCATATAGTACCAGTGATAATACGCAGAAAAATGGCGCTTACACCATCGTTGATGCACGCACTTCTTATGACCTGACGCAGTGGGTTCGCGGTGCAACCGTCGCTATCAATGCCACGAATTTGTTCAATAACGAATACGATACCTGTGAGTATGGCTATTGCTACCGCGGTATTGGTCGTAAAGTCATCGCCAGCTTTAACTACAACTGGTAAGTCTGATGTTGAGATTAAGACAGATACTTAGTTTTTTCATCGTCATGTGCTGCTACCTGCCTTTGCAGGTAGTGGCTCAACCCGTTTCTTTACCAGCCTCTGAGCAATTCACCCTGAAAAACAAAGCAGGACAGGATTATCAGATTATGGTGAGCTTGCCTGGAAACCAAACTCCCGATGAGCCTATGCCGGTGTTGTATATTCTGGATGGTAACTCCGTGTTTGCTGCCTTTCATGACGCTAAACGAATGGAATCAGACTATGCCGACACACTGATTGTAGCGGTGGCTTACCCCACCGATAAGCCGTTTGATTTTTATCGACGTTCTTATGACTTTTCACCCCCTGTACCCAAAGAAGTGAATGACCCACCACAAGGTGGGCAAGACGAATTTATCGACTTCTTAAAAAACACCTTACAGCCTGAAATCGCTCGTCGTTATGACATTAACCAAGAACGGCAGTCACTCTATGGTCACTCTTTCGGTGGCATGTTTGCCCTTTATGCGCTGTACACCCAGCCAACCCTGTTTCAACATTACATCGTCTCCAGCCCCAGCCTGTGGTGGGCACATCGTTATCTCATGCCGCATGAGCAAACGTTTATGAAACAGGTTAAAACCGATGAAGTCTCAGTGGTCGATAAAAGCTTGTATCTGCTAGTGGCAGAGGGTGATGATGTGCAGGAACGGCAGGATATTGAGCTGCTGGCAGACCGAATGAAAGCCCTGTCAGCCTATGGTTTCCGAAGTGCCTATTACCTGCAAGAAGGGGAAGATCATATGTCTTTACCCGTCACTATAGCTCATCGTGTATTACGGCAAGCATTTAATCCAAGGCTTTATTAAAATTTCGTTTGTGACATTTGATGCTGAATTAAGCCCTGATAGGTTTTTACCATCGGGGCTTATTTATATCGAGTCACTAATCGACAAGAAAAAGTGACCGTTGTACTATTCGTGAGAGCTGATATTTTTGCGTCATGCGCTTTTCAATAATAGCGGCGAGTTATGCAAATGGATTTAACGAGATAAGAAATGGAGTGCTTGTCATGGTCGTTACCCCACCCCTGAAATATCTTCATTCCACAGACAATAAAATCAGAGAAATAAAGCTATCCATAATGTTATTCCATATTCCGTGTAACAGCCGTAAAGCGCAGTTTTAGACGTAGGAGGCCCCGAATATGAATGTGTACGCTTACCATCCAAGTGATCCAACGAAAAAACCAGTTCATATGGATGAGTGGATGGTTGAATATGGTCCAGACTGCGATGGTTGCTGTCGTATTTGTAACACGTCAGTATTCGTTAAGGGCGACAAATCACAAAAACAGACGCATTTTGCACACTACAAGGATTCTGGCTGTCCAACTGTAATAGAAAACCACAAGCCATATGATTGTTTTAAAAATCTTCCTAGAGATCCAGCTTTAGCGGAGTCGGCAAAAGAATGGGCTTTTCAAAATATCGATAGCATATATGAAAAACTAAAAAAGTTTGTCAAAGCTCTCTCTTGGCTAGAATTACACGACTTGCTCGAAGTCGCACGACGGGAAGATATTTGGTCGCTCAAGGGGATGCCGCACGATTATATTCCATATGTGCTGCTAACCTGCACAAGTAAATTCGAAGCAAATAAAAAATACAGAAGAGAAAAATCCTGCTGTTTTGTTCTTGAGCCATCACCTGAGAGCGGTGAGTTTTGGAATTCAGAAGGCATACAAAAACGGTATCTCTGGGAAATAACTCTTCCAAGTAAAGATGTAGTTCATCATCAAATTAAACTTGAAACTCCAGAGCCGTGGTATATGCATCGGATTAATGATCTACTGTCATAATACCCCTAACAATCACGTTAATGGGATTGGTTTTCCGCTCTCCCTCCAAATCAATTTGCTACATTGGCGTTAGCTTTAAGAGGATTCCTATGGATAAAGCAGACACAAACATATTTGCCTTCGTTCTAATGCCGTTTAATGAAACATTTGATGATGTATACAAATTGGGTGTCAAAGATACGGCAGCTCAGCTGGACATTAAAGCTGAAAGGGTAGATGAGCAGATTTTTCAAGAAGGAATATTAGAAAGGATATATAGACAAATAAAAGCAGCCGACCTTGTCATTGCTGACATGTCAGGACAAAATCCAAATGTTTTTTACGAGGTTGGGTATGCACACGCTATGGGCAAACTTTGTGTCCTGATGACTAATAATGCTTCTGACATTCCTTTTGATTTAAAACACCATAGACATATCGTCTATGGTGACTCTATAAGCAATCTTAAGGAGAGGTTGGCAGAAGAACTAGCTTGGGCAAAAAATGAAATAACAAATGTGCAAGCAAGTAGGGTTAAAGTTGTTCTCAAGGAAATCTATGGGAACCTAGAAAAAACGAAATATTTTGCTAAAGGTGTGGTCGAAATAAAGATTGACCTTCTCAACGATTCAAGCACACCTTCTGCAGACATCGAAGCAATATATTTCTATTCAGGTAAAGGCTGGACATTGATTCAGGATGGGCGCGAATGCCCAACAACTGACTCTGACATCTCAGATTTTGGTGCAAGACATTTTTTGACGCCACCATTAAGAAAATTACATAAAAATTCTTGGGCGCAATTAAAGTTTGAGGCCAATAAAATGCTAGCTTGGGCAATAGAAGGAGATGAATTGAAGGATTCATACCGTGTAACAGGTCGAAGTGTAGTTCGTCTAGTTACATCTGAAGGGAACTTTGATTATGAGCTCTCACTAGACGTTACCATTGATGAAATCCCATTTTAAAAATCAGAGAATCAAGGGGGCAGCCACTGACCAATCCCCACGAAAGGCATATTAAAAACAATGAGTTAAAATCAAAAAAAGGAACTCTCATGATATTTAACGATCGGATCAGTTACCACACTTATCAAATCAGGAAATACCATGAGAGCCCAGACTATTCTGAATACATTCTTAAACGATGTCACGCCCAGCATGCATAAAGTTCGACGAGCCAGTTTATGTGCGGTATTGAGTAGTGTACTGTCAGGTAGTCAACTATCCATTACCGCTATTGGCCGTAATATTGATAGTAAAACAAGCGAGAAACATCAAATAAAACGTAGTATGCGTCTCGTGAGTAATCCTCATCTTTATCATGAAAGCAGAGCCATATATTCGGCTTTGGCGATGCGGTTAGTTGGTCAACAAACTCATCCTGTTATTTTGGTCGACTGGTCTGATTTAGATCCACGCAAACAACATTTTTTATTACGGGCATCAGTGGCAATTGATGGCCGCTCACTGACCCTGCTTGAGCAAATCTATACCGTAGCTGAAAAAGACAAACCCACTATTCATAAACAGTTTATGGAAAGACTCAAAGCCATGTTGCCGGTTGATATTAAACCTATCATCGTCAGCGATGCGGGGTTCCGAGTACCGTGGTTTCAGCTCATTACTTCCCTAGGCTGGGATTATGTTGGACGGGTTAGAAACAAAACCATGTGTAAACAACACGAGGAGGATGACTGGTTTTTAACGCGAGAACTTTATCAACAGGCCACCACACGAGAAAAGTATTTAGGCCAATATAGGATGCGACGCAAGAACAGCTTTATAACGCATCTTGTCGTTTATAAACAAATAAGCAAAGGCCGTAAAAAGCTCACAGCAACAGGGGAACGTTCACGTGCCAGTTCCAACTCACGTTCTAATGCCAGCCGTGAACAAGAGCCCTGGTTACTCGCCACTTCATTAACGTGTAATAAAGTAAGAGATACCAAAAAGATAGTGAAACTCTATCGAACACGAATGCAAATTGAAGAAAGCTTTCGAGACTTAAAAACAGGGCTCAATTTTAATGTAAGCAAAACCCGTAAGTTAAATTATCTCTGTGTTTTATTACTGATTGCCATGCTAGCTCAATACGTTCTATTTTTGCTGGGAATGGTCATGACACTGACGAAAAGTCATCTTGGTTATCAAGCGAATTCGATTAAAACACGGTCTGTTTTATCCTATCAATATATTGGATTGAGGGCATTTCGAGACCGACGATTACGATTAAAAAAACGAGAGTGGGAAGCAGCGAATAAAAAAATACAGTTGTTGATGCAGGTGCCAGTTTATGACTAGATTATTTGTGGGGATCCGTCAG